>SBGU01000013.1 GCA_006226495.1 Alphaproteobacteria bacterium | reverse complement strand
CGGACGTGCTGGTGGATGATGGCAGCGGCAATACCATCCTTCTGGTCGGCCAGAATGCCGGCGATATCGATACCAGCGACTTTGTCTTCTAGGGCACACCGTTTGGTCCACCCGAATAGGGGGATGACAAAAAAATAGGCGGGTGTCGACAGGTTCGGCCCCTGCCTTGCCCGCCCCGTCGTGCCCCAAGTGTCGAATCCATTGATAGCGTTTTCGCGTCAGGGTTTTGATTGGCGACCGCTTGGCGGGCAATAAAAGTCTGGGCAAGAATTTCTATTTTTCCAGAAGTTCTGTCTGTTTTTAAGGTTAAACAAAATTAACCTTAAACATTTTTTCCTGTTAACCCTATATTATGTTTTTAAAACTAATTGTTGAGTTGCTTGAGGGGTACACGTTATTTCACATGATAGGTGTATCCAATGAAAAAAGAGGTAAGAAGTCTTGCTTTTTATTTGGCGGGACTCGCAGGGCTTGTAACTGGGATACAGGCATCTGCATATGCAGAAACAACGGTTCTGGACGTTCAGGTCGGTGCAAAGGCGGCTGCATTTGTACAGCCTGCGCTGGAAGGTGATATCCTGACAGCGATTGTATTCGACCCGGCCAATCCGGCATCCAAAGCCGACGCCGACAATATCTTTGCAGCCCTTGGGAACGGGCTCAAGATCAAGAGCGGTACGCTGAAGCCCAAGCTGGTGCCCGTTGGTGAGCTGGACAAGCTTTCCGATGTTCGGGTCGTGTTCCTTGCACACGGCGTGGGCGGTGGCATGTCTGCTGTTGCCGGCGCGGCTGCGAGCCGCGGGATTCTGACCATTTCCAACGATATGAACTGCGTGAACACCGATCAGTGTTCGGTGGGGGTCGAATCGAAACCCAAGGTTTCGATTGTGGTGAGCAAGTCCGCAACCGCGGCCGCCGGCCTGCAATTCGGCGCAGCCTTTCTGATGATGGTCAAAGAACGCTGAGCCGCCGCGCGCGTCCGCTGAAGCGTATTTCCAGGAGTTACCCCGATGAATAAATTTGTAATGACAGCTTCTGTGCTGTTGCCCCTTGGCCTGACTGGCACGGCCTTCGCCCAGGCCGTGAATTACGGCGACCTGCAGGAGCTGTTTGGCGAGCCCGTGACGACGAGCGCGACCGGCAAGCCGCAGCGCCAATCCGAAGCCCCGGCCTCCATGGTCATCATCACTGGTGATGAACTGCGTCGTTCGGGTGCACGCACCATTCCCGATATTTTGCAGAATTATGCGGGTATCGATGTCAACCGCTATGCTACCGGCCAGCGCGATGTGGGTATCCGCGGTGCCAACATGCCCCTGAACCCGCGCCTTCTGGTGCTGGTGAACGGCCGGCAGGCCTATCTCGACCACTATGGCTATACCGACTGGAACCTCTTGAGCGTGGAAGTCGGCGAAATCCAGCAGATCGAGGTCGTGAAGGGCCCGAACAGCGCGCTTTTTGGCTTCAACGCCGTGGCCGGCGTGGTCAATATCATCACGGTCGATCCGCTGAACAAGGGCAACAGTTTCAGTGGCAGTGCCGAAGGCGGCACCGGGGACAGCTATGCGCTGTCGCTGATGGGAACCGTGAAGCTGGGTGAAAAGGCTGCCGTCAAAGTGTCCGGTGGTACCGCCAGTGAAGATGACTGGGAAGAAATCGAACCCAGTTCGGTCCACAAGCCGTTGCGCGAGAATTTCTCTGCGGAACTGACAGCGCAGGTGGCCGACAATATCCGGGCCGGCGCAAGCTACACCTATGCCAAGAGCGAGCTCAACAACCAGGCATATGGCTATAGCCTCTATAATTTCGAAACCACGCTCGAAGGCCTCAGTGGCACGCTTGCGGCCGACACCAAGGCGGGCCTGATCAAGGCCATGGTTTACAAGAACAGCATGGAACAGACCACTCTTGGCCTGTCGTCCAGCTCGAGCGATGTGGTGGTGGCCAAGCTTGAGGACCTGTTCAAGGTTGGCGCCGCCCACAGCATACGGCTGGGCCTCGAATATCGTCGCGACGAATATCAGTCGGAAGGTGCCGGCGGCCAGACCTATTATGACGTCTATTCCGCAAGCGGTATGTGGGAATGGCAGATGTCGCAACAATTGACCCTGACCAACGCCCTGCGTGTCGACCGTCTGAACCTGGGCCATGGCCCGATCGGCGACAGCCGGTTCCCCTATACGGTGGACGATTATGATCGGTCGGCGACCGAACTCAGCTACAATTCGTCGCTCGGTTATGTGATTGATGATCAGACGCGTGTGCGAGTCGGCATGGCCCGTGGCGTGCAGTCGCCGGCCCTTGTCGGCTTCGGCGCATCGGTCGATGTCGGTACCGGCAGCTATTATGCCGGCAGCCCGTTCCTGGGGGCGTCCATCAACCAGTCTTACGAAATTGCCTTTGACCGCACGGTTCCGGCGCTCAACGGCGGTTTCAACCTGACCGGATCGCTGACCAAGGTCTCTGACTTCCTGGCGGCGGGCCAGAACGTGATCGTGCATCTGCCGACGGCGGACTATCCGTTTGTGCTGATTACCGAAGGTGTTATCGGCGACTTCAAGACCTATGCCATCGAGGCGACCCTGAACGGCCGTGCGCTTGATGACAAGCTGGGCTGGCAGGTCAACTATACCTGGACCGACGTCAAGGAAGATTTCCTGACCGCTTCGGCTGCCGTCAACCTGACGCTCGACGACGGTACGCCGGCGCACAAGGTGAATGTCAAGTTCGACTATGTGGACGGCCCGTGGAACGCGTATCTTGTAGGTCGTTACCGGTCTTCGACCCAACAGCGCATTCCGGGTGGCACCGCTTATGCGGACCTTGGCGGCAACGTGACGGTGGATGCCCGTCTGGCCTATGCGTTCGACAGCGGCCTGTCGCTGTGGGCGAAAGGCGAGAACCTGACATCGAACGATGCAGCCGGCCTGTCGCCTTTCAAGGCGGACAGCCGCTTCATGCTGGGTGTGGGCTTCCACTTCTAATGACGCTCAAACCGGTGGTCCGGCGGCTTTCCGCCGGACCACTATCCAGATGAAATTTTCTGAGCGTCGGTCGAAGGGCATGTTCCAGACAAGGACATAGCCAGACAAGGACAAGGTCATGGATATTTTTAAGAAATTCTCCAGCGATAACTGGCCGCTGGCCGTCAAGATCGGCTTGCCGCCCGTCCTGTCGCTCGCAGCGCTGGTCTTTATCGCCATCATGGGGGTGAATGCACTTGCGCTGCAGGTCGGCAATTTTGGGCGCGTCATGAACGAAAACGTCGGCGTGGTGGCCGCCCTGAAAGAGGTGGAGGCGGAACTGATCGGTATCGATGGTCAGTTCTACAATGTCGCGACCTCGATTGCCGCCGCGGGCGGCGAATATGATGCTGCGGCCGGCTTTGGCGCCATCAAGTCGCGTGTCGACCGGTTGAACGAGAAAATCATCGGCCTCGTGGATGATGTAACGCGGCTGGATACTGCCGCAGGCTCCGAGCTGGCGGCGTTGCCGGCGCAACTGGAGACCTACAAAGGCACCATCGATGTGGTGGCCGAACTCGCGGACGTGGATTTTCGCAGCGCCATCTCGGTCATTGATCCGTTCCGTGCCAACTATGACGACCTGATCCGCCAGACAAAAGCGGCGATTGGCCGGGTACAGGAACTGTCGCAGGAAAGCCTTGTCGAAAGCCAGGCAGCAGCCGAAGCTGCCGAGTTCCGCTTCGTCAGCGTGGCCGCTACGTCGACAATCCTGGTCGTTGCCTTCTCCGTGCTTATCATCATCGGGTTTGTCCGGTCTTCGTCGAAGCTTGCGAACGCTACCGGCGCGCTGGCGTCCGGGGACTATGGTGTCGACCTTGATGCGCTTGAACGCAAGGACGAGCTCGGCAAGATCGTTGCCTCGCTGAAACTGTTCCGCGCCGAACTGCTGCAGGGCCGCAAGCTCGAAGAGGAGCAGAAGGCCGCGCGTGAGCAGGCTGAACAGGAGCGTCTGGCGCGGCTTGAACAGGAGCGCGAGCGCGAACGCCTTGAACAGCGGCGCGCCGCCGAAGCGGAAGAACAGGCGCGGGCCGAACGCGGCCGGCTTATGGATGCCCTGGCGGCTGATTTCGACAAATCGGTTAACCAGACCCTCGAGGAGTTGCAGATGACCGTTGCATCGGTGATGCAACTGGTTGACGAGGTCGGCAAACGTGCCGAGGAAAACGACCTGACCAGCACCAACCTGCACACAGTCGTGGGTAGCGTGACGGGCAGCATGAATAGCGTGATGGCCGCCGCCGAGGAAATGGCTGCATCGATTCAGGAAATCTCGCGCCAGGTGGTCAGCGCAGCCGAGCTGAGCAGCAACGCGGTTGGCGTGGCACGCCAGTCGTCCGACAGCGTGGCATCACTTGACGAGATTGCCCGCAAGATCGGTGCCGTGGTCACGATCATCAATGATATCGCGGACCAGACCAACCTGCTGGCGCTCAATGCCACGATCGAGGCTGCGCGTGCGGGCGAGGCCGGCAAGGGCTTTGCCGTTGTGGCCAGCGAGGTCAAGAGCCTGGCGAACCAGACAAGCAAGGCAACGGACGAGATTGCGGGTCAGATTTCCACCATGCAGGCGGCAACGGGCGAAGTCGTGCAGATGATCGACAATGTGGCGCGCGTGATCCGCCAGATTGATGAGGTTTCGACCGCTATTTCGTCAGCGGTGGAAGAACAGGGTGCGGCAACACAGGAAATTTCCCGCAGTGTCAGCCTTGCGGCCGCCGAAATGGGCGAAGCCGCAGCGGGCTCTGTGCGTATGACCGAAATTGCCGCGGCGAATGGACAGGCTGCGCGCGAGATGTCGGGCGCCATGTCTCTGCTCGACGACAATGTCGGCAAGATGCAGGGCAGCGTCGGCACCTTCGTCTCCCAGATTCGGGCCGAAAAATAGCGCCTGGCCGGATACGGTCAGCCGGATACAGAAGGGCGGGCCCGAACGGGACCCGCCCTTTTTGCACTGGCGGGATGCAGGCTCAGACCTTCAGGTCCTGGGTATAGAACTGGTCGTTCGAGAAGATCGCATTCAGGATACGTTCCTCGGTTTGTGACAGGATGTCATGGATCACCGTGCGGATGCGCACCGGCTCGTCCGTCTTCATGACATCGAGGGTCATGCCCTGCTGGTCGGCGGAATAGGGGAAGCGCCGCTGGGTTTTGAGGAACAGCCAATAGATGCGCATGGCGGTGTCTTCAAGCTGGCGCGCCCAGTCCACCATCAGCGGATAGCCCGCGTCTTCACACATCAACAGGTTCAGTTCCTTGTTTTTCTTCAACAGAAGCAAGGCGCTGTCGTCGTCCGTGATCGGCTGCATGTCCTGGATTTCCTTGTTGAGCGCGCGCAGCTTGTCGAAATCGACATTGGCGGCGGTCAGCGAAAAAATCGACGGCAGCAGGATTTTCCGGAGCGTGAAATTCTGTTTGATGTCCAGAAGCGTCAGCGGCGCCACCACCGTAACCCGGGGCGACACCGATACCAGGAACTGTTTGGCGATCAGCCGTTCGATCAGGTTGCGCGAGATGGAGCGGCTGATACCGAACATGTCGCTGAAGATATTTTCCGACACTTTCTGGCTGGGCGCCAGCTTCTGGGTGACGATGGCATCCATCACCACTTCCGAGGCCTTACGGTCGTCACCGTTCTTCATATCGTCAATGCGCATGGCCGGGTCCCCCAATTAATTCTGCCTTTTTGGCATACATATACCGCCGGGGCCGGTTTTTCAACGCGCTTATTCCCGGACAGTCAATCATTAAAGCAGCGAAAAATGACATTAAGGCTGCCAAAATATGCTTGATCATCAAAATAAGGCGGTTATAGTCGACTCATCAAAGAAGACCAGTATGAGGCACGGGGACCGGAACATAGGCTTGCAGGGAGGAAACAAATGCACAAAAGCATTGTTCAGAAGTGGGCGCTTTTGGGTGCTGTATCGGCGGTGGGGCTGACACAGAACGCAATCGCCGAAATGGCGGCAGATGCCGCAGACACGAGTGAGTTGGTTCTTGAAGAGATCATCGTAACCGCCGGTCGGCGCGAGCAAAGCCTGCAGGATGTGCCGGCGGCCGTTTCCGCCATCGATCCAGGCGACTTTACCGCCAAGGGTCTGAAGCAGGTTGGTGAAATCCTGAACTATACGCCGGGTGTAACCTTCACCGACATCGGCACCAAAGGCTTTGGCAATATCTCGGCGCGCGGCGTGCCGCAGTCGTCGGCCATTCCGGTGTTCGGTGTTTATCTTGACGATACGCCGATCTCGACCAACACCACCTTTGCCGGTGGCAGCACGGTCCTGTTTGACGCCATGCTGATGGATGTCGAACGTGTCGAGGTGATCAAGGGCCCGCAGGGCACCCTGTATGGCGCCACATCCGTGGGCGGCATGATGCGCTATATCTCGCGCGATCCGGCGCTCGAGGAACTGCGGGTATCCGCAGGTGCCGACATCGCCAGCACCAAGGGTGGCGAAATCAGCCAGGTCTATAATGGCCGTGTCAGCGTGCCGCTGGTCAAAGACAAGCTTGGCATCACCGTGTCCGGCTTCTGGCAGGATGCGGGCGGCTATGTCGACCAGATGGACCCGGCAACCGGCAACCTGGTTGAAGAGGATGTCGATGGTTCCGAGAACCTGGGTTATGCCGCCGACCTCTTGTTCAAGCCGTCGGAAGCGCTCAGCGTTCGTCTGAAATACATGAAGCAGGAAACCGATTACGGTATCGACAGTTCTGTGCAACTGGCGTCCTACACCACCGACGAGGCGCTGCTGGGCGGTTTCACCACCATCAGCGCGCCGGGCGAGAACTATCTCGATTACGAGATCATGTCCGGCAGCATCAACTATGACTTCGACAAGGTCACCCTGACCGCGACATCCAGCCATGTGGAATACAAGTTCGGTGGCATCAGCGACCTGACGGCAGCCTACGGCCCGGCGATCGACTTTTTCGACGGTCGTGCCCCCGGCACCACCACCAGCGTGCTTCTTGACCTGCTCGCAGGCTCCAAGAAGTTCGTGCAGGAAGTGCGCCTGACCTCCGAACGCATGGGCAATTTCGAATGGATCGCCGGTCTTTATTATTCCGACGAAACCTCGCAGAACAACCAGGATGTCATTTCGGTACCGGCCTTTGACCTGCTGACCATCTCCTTCCCGTCTGAATATAAGGAATACGCGGCCTTTGGCGACGTAACCTACTATGTCAACGAGAAGTTCGATGTGACCGCCGGCATGCGCCTGAGCAAAAGCAAGACGACTCTGTCCTATGTGTCGACCGGCCTGTTGTTGGGCACTGCCGACTTCGAAAGCGACCCGATCAAGGATACGGTAGATACCTATCTCTTCTCGGCGCGCTATCGTCCGACAGACAATCTGTCGCTCTATACCCGTGTCGCCAGCGGGTATCGCCCGGCGTCGGCCAACCTGCCGATCCTCGACCCGGCAACCGGCGACAACCTCGCCCCGCCGATGATCGATCCGGACAATGCCTGGAGCTACGAAGTGGGCATGAAGGGTTCGTCAAGCGATGGCACGTTCGGCTATGACGTTGCTGTGTGGCTGATCGACTGGGCCAACTTCCAGTCCTTCACCTCCTTCAGCGGCGTGAACACGGGCGGCAACGCCTCCGACGGCCTGAAAGCGCATGGTTTCGAAAGCTCGTTCCTGCTGCGTCCGGCATCCGGCCTGTCCTTTACCACCAACATCGCCTATTCGCGTTCCAAGCTGAACTCGGACGAGCCGGGCTTCGGTGGTGTCGAGGGTGAGCAGATCCCCGATCTGCCCAAGTGGAAGCTCTCGCTTCTCGGTGACTATATGTTTGACGTGACCGACACCTGGACCGCCAACGCAGGCTTTGGCGTGCGTTATACCGGCAAGTTCATGTCCAGCTATGGCGCCTCCACCTCCACCTATCCGGTTGAAGTGGAAGCCCGTACCCTGGTGGATGTCAACCTCTCGTTCACCAACGGCGACGTGACGCTTGGGCTTTATGCCACCAACCTCTTCAACAAGCGTGCCCTGCAGGGCCGGTCCGACACCATCCTGGGTGGCGGCTCCAGCGACAGCACGGGCATCTTTGAACGGCCGCGCACCATCGGTGCCAACCTGAAGGTCGACTTCTAGGCGCGCTAGCGGGCCTTGTCCGGGGTGTCAGGCATGGGCACCCCGGACCTTTTCAGCGATAATGAAGCGGGCAGTCCGTACCCGACAGACCGAGCACAACAGGGGGAATGAAGCCATGAAATCCTTTGCCGCCATTTTTGCCGTCCTGACCATCGCCACCGGCCTCCAGACAGGTACTGTGCAGGCGGACGACACCAGCTACGATATCGCCATCATCGGCGGCCGTGTCATCGACCCCGAAACCGGGCTCGACGGTGTGCGCAATGTTGGCGTGAAAGGCGGCCAGATCGCGGTGGTGACGGCAGAGGCCATCAAGGGCGCCAAGGTGATCGATGCCACCGGCCAGGTGGTCAGCCCGGGTTTCATCGACATGCACGCGCACGGCCAGTCGATCCTGGCGAACCGCATGCAGGCGCTGGACGGTGTGACCACCGCGCTGGAGCTGGAAGCGGGTGTGATCCCGGTGCAGGATTTTTACGGTCGCCTGGAAAAAGAAGGCCGGCCCATCAATTATGGTGCCGCAGTCAACTGGGTCGGTGCGCGTATCGCCGTCATCATGAATGAAAAGCCGGTTGATGACGTGCAGTGGTTCTTCGACAATTTCAAACATACCGAATGGCAGACCGAGGTCGCGACGCCCGAACAACTGAAGGCGATCGAAGCCTATGTGGACGAAGGCATCAATGAGGGCGGCCTTGGGGTCGGCATGCTGATCGGTTATGCGCCCGGCACCGGGCACAAGGAATATTATGCGGTCACCGACCTGGCGGCCAAACGCGGTGTGCCCACCTTCACCCATACGCGCTATCTTTCGATGCTGGAGCCCAAAAGCTCGTTTGAAGGCATGGCCGAGGTGGTCTATTCCGCAGCCGGCACCGGCGCCCATACCCATATCGTGCATATGAATTCCATCAGCCTGCGTGATGTCGACGTGATCGGCAGCATGATCGCAGGCGCGCAGGCGCAGGGCCTGACGGTCACGACCGAAGCCTATCCGTATGGCGCGGGGTCGACCGGTATCGGCGCGGCCCTGTTCCGGGGCGACCGCTGGCGTGAACGTGTGGGCGGCGTAACCGCGCACAATTTTGATGTCGGCGGCAAACGCCTGACTGAAGAAGAACTGGCCTATTACCAGAAGGAAAAGCCGGGCACGGAAACCGTGATCCACTTCCTTGACCTCGACAATCCCGCCGACCAGGCCGTGCTCGACAAATCGGTGCTGTTCCCGGGTGGTGTGATCGCGTCCGACGGCGGCGACTGGCTGGTGGACGGCAAGATTGTCGACCAGCAGACCTGGCCGGTGCCCGAAGCCGCCTGGAGCCACCCGCGTTCGGCAGGTACCTTCTCCCGCTTCCTGCGCATCTATCTGCGCGAGAAAAAGGCGGTTGATATGGTCGAAGCCATCCGGCGTGTCAGCTACGGCCCCGCGCATATCCTTGAATATGCCGTGCCGCAGATGAAGAAAAAGGGCCGCCTGCAGCCGGGCGCCGACGCCGATATCGTGATCTTCAACCCCGATACGGTGACCGACAATGCCACATACGAAAAACCCGCGCAGGCCTCGTCCGGCTTCAGTGAAGTCATCGTCGGTGGTGTCGTGCTGGTGGATGGCGGTGTGCTCGATACCTCGGTGCTGCCCGGCAAAGCGGTACGCAACCCGGTGAAGAATTAACCCCCAGGTGGCCCGTGGCGGAAAGACAATGAACATGAACTGGTATCGGAAATACATCCTGCCCGGCTTCATCTTCCAGTCCGTCGTCATTGGCGGCGGGTACGCCACGGGCCGCGAGCTGATCGAGTTTTTCTTCGCCAGCGGTCCCATCGGCGGCCTTCTCGGCCTCCTGGTCTCGGGCCTGGTGTTCGGGCTGGTGCTGGCGGCGGGCTTCGAATTCGCCCGCGTGACCGGCGCCTATGACTACCGCCACTTCTGCAAGGCGCTGCTGGGCCGGGGCTGGGTGATCTTCGAGGTCGCATTCCTGATCCTGATGCTGCTGATCCTTGCGGTCATCGGCTCGGCCGCCGGGGAATTGGCTGCCGCCAACTTCGGTGTGCCGCCCCTTGTCGGCACCCTTGGCCTGATGGCCCTGATTGCGGTCCTGACCTTCAAGGGCTCGGACACCATCAAGAAGGTTCTGGCCGGCTGGTCGGTGCTTCTGTATGCGGTATATGCGGCCCTGTTTGTGCTGGCGTTCGCCATGTTCGGGTCCGATATTGCCGCCGCGTTCAGATCCGCGCCCGAAGCAGGCGGCTGGCTGAAAAGTGGTGTGCTCTATTCCGGCTATAACCTTGCCGTGCTGCCGGCGGTGCTGTTCTCGATCCGCGGGCAAGCCAGCCGGCGCGAAGCGGTGGGTTCGGGGCTGATTGCCGGCGCTGTCGCCGTGATCCCGGCCATGCTGTTCTATGTGGCAATGATGGGGCTTTACCCCGCCATCGGCCAGGCCCCCGTGCCGGCGCACGACCTGATGGGCGCCCTGGGTGTACCGGTTCTTAATTTCATCTTCCAGATCGTGGTGTTCGGCACCTTCGTCGAAACCGGCACGGCGCTTCTTCATGCCGTCAATGAACGGCTGGAAAACAGCGCGCAGGAAGCGGGGCGCGAGCTGCCGCAATATATGCGCCCGCTGGTCGCCCTGGTGTTCCTGGCTGTCGCCATCTTCGCCGGTGCCAAATTCGGCATCATCGACCTGATCGCCAGCGGCTATGGCATGCTGACCCTGGTGTTCATCTTCGTCCTCGTACTGCCGGTCCTGACCATCGGTGTCTGGACCAGCCTGAAGGCGGGGAGGGCGTGATGCGCAGCACGTTCCGTAAAAGCATCGGCGTCTCGCTTCTGGCACTGGGGTTTGCGCTTTCTGCCCAGGCCGCGGACGGCACACCCGAGTATGACATTGTCATCCGCCACGGCCGGGTGCTGGACGGCACCGGCAGCCCCTGGCTGCCCGCCGACATCGCGGTCAAGGACGGCAAGCTTGTGCTGGTGGGCCGCGTTGACGGCACGGGCACACGCGAAATCGACGCCGCCGGCAAATATGTCGCGCCCGGTTTCATCGACATGATGGACCAGTCCGGCGAAGCCTTCCTGAAGGTGGGCCTGGCGCCCAACAAGATCGACATGGGGGTCACGACCGTCATTGCGGGCGAGGGCGGCACCCCGGTGCCCGCCGCCGACATCGGCCAGTATTTTGCCGACATCGAAGCGACCGGCATTTCGGTCAATTTCGGCACCTACTATAGCGCAACGCAGGCGCGGGTTGCCGTGGTCGGTGAAACCGATGCCGACCCGACCCTGGAACAGCTTGCGGTCATGAAAGGCTTGGTGGCGACGGCGATGGAACAGGGTGCCATGGGCATCACCACCGCGCTTATCTACCCGCCGTCGGCCTATCACAAGACCGAAAACCTGGTCGAGCTTTCTAAGGTGGTGGCCAGATATCACGGCCTGTACGCCAGCCATATCCGCGACGAAAGCGCCCATTTCCTGACGGCGGTCAAGGAAGCGATCCGCATCGGTGAAGAAAGCGGTGCCGGGGTCGAGATTTTCCATATGAAGGCCGCCTATTACCCCAACTGGGGCAAGGATATGCAGGCGGCCATCGGCCTGATCGATGCTGCCCGCGACCGCGGTGTCAATGTGGCAGCGGACCTGTATCCCTATCTGGCGGGCGGCACCGGGCTTGATGTCACGGTGCCAAACTGGGTGTTCGCGGACGGCATCGATAAAGCCATCGAGCGGCTGCGCGATCCTGAAATCCGCGTGCGGCTGAAGAAGGAACTGGCGTCAGGCCCGCTGCCGGGCTGGACCAACCTTGTCTATACCTCGGGCGGCTGGAAGAATGTGGTGCTCGCCAATGCCTACCTGCCGAATTACCAGAAATTCCATGGCCAGAGCATGGAAGCCATCGGCAAGGCCCTGGCGCGCGACCCCGCGGATATTGCCTGGGATATCATGCTCGAAGCCTATCCCGAACGGCCATTCGCGCTGTATTTCATGATGGATGAAGCCGATGTGCGCACCGCGCTTCAGGCGCCCTGGATGAGTGTCGGCACCGATGCGGCCTCGGCGCTTGCGCCCGGCAAGCTGGACGCGCTTGGCCTGCCGCACCCGCGCAGTTACGGCACCTTCCCCAAGATACTGGAAACCTATGTGCGGGACGAACATGTGCTGAGTTTGCCCGACGCCATCCGCAAGATGACGTCCTGGCCGGCGGCGCGCATGGGGCTTGCCGACCGGGGTGTGCTGAAGGCCGGTCTGGCCGCGGATATCGTGATTTTCGATCTCGACCAAGTCGACGATGTGGCGTCGTGGGAAGACCCCACCGCCCGTCCGACGGGCATCGATTATGTGCTGGTGAACGGAGCCATCGTGCTCGACGACCGCCAGCACACGGGTGCAACCCCAGGCAGGGTGTTGCGGGGTCCCGGGTTTACCCAACGTCATTCTGGTAAGGATTAAAGTATATGAAAACCATCGAGTTAAGGTCGCCCTACCTCATCTTCCTGGGCAGCGAGACGGAACTGACCTACGCCAAGACCGGCGCCGGGCTCGTGGAATGGCGACGGGAATTGTGCAAGGGCCAACTGGCACTTGAAGGCGGCACGGTCGACCTCGGGCTGCCGGCCATGTCGGTCGCCGAAGCGGCGGCAGGCGGCATCGGTTCGCTGGTCATCGGGACTGCAGTCGTGGGTGGCAACATCCCGGACGAATGGCTGGATGTGCTGGTGGAAGCCGTGGAAGCCGGCCTTGATATCGTGGCCGGTGTGCACACCAAACTGTGCGACATCCCGCGCCTTGCCGAAGCCGCTGCCAAATCGGGTGCGCGCCTGGTGGATGTGCGCGTACCGCCGGCACGGCTGCCGGTCGGCAACGGTAAAAAACGCACGGGCAAGCGCCTGCTGACCGTGGGCACAGACTGTGCGGTTGGCAAAAAATACACCGCACTGGCGCTCGAGCGCGACATGCGCGAAATGGGCATGAACGCCGACTTCCGCGCCAGCGGCCAGACCGGCATCATGATCGCGGGTCAAGGTATCCCGATCGATTCCGTGGTGTCGGACTTTGTCTCGGGCGCGGCTGAACTTCTGTCGCCCGACAACACCGCCGATCACTGGGACCTGGTCGAAGGCCAGGGCGGCATTTTCCACCCGGGTTTCAGCGCGGTCACCATGGGCCTGCTGGTGGGGTCGCAGCCGGATGCGTTCGTGGTGTGCCATGAAGCGGGCCGTACCCATATTTCGGGCTGGCCGGACTTTCCGCTGCCGACCATCGAAGATGTGATCTACCGCACCATCGCCATCGGTGTGCTCACGAACCCGGCCATTTCGTGTGTCGGTGTCAGTGTCAACACCTCGCGCCTGAAACCGGAAGATCGCGCGCCCTATCTGGCCGAGCTGTCGGCGCGGCTGAACCTGCCGTGTGTCGATCCGCTCAAGGGCGGTACCAAGCCGATCATCGAACGGCTGAACGCGGCCATGGATGACCGCAGTGCCAAAGCGAAACGGTTCCTGGCATGAAAATCACGCTTGAAAAACGGCCGTTCCCGCTGAAGTCGCCCTTTGTCATCACGGGCTATACCTTCAACACCACGGATGCCGTGTGGGTGACGCTCGAGAAGGACGGCCACAAGGGCCGGGGCGAAGGCGTGGGCGTCTATTATAGCGGCGAAACCGCCGACACCATCCTGGCCCAGCTTGAAGCGGTGGTGAAGGACGTCGAAGCAGGCGCGAGCCGCGAGGATGTGCAGGACCTGTTGCCCATCGGCGGTGCCCGCAACGCGCTGGACTGCGCCTATTGGGACCTTGAAGCCAAGATGAGCGGCAAGTCCGTATGGCAGCGCCTTGGCATAGAACCCAAGGTGCTGCAGACGGTCTGCACCGTTGGTATCGGCAGCCCGGAGGAGATGGCGGAAAAGGCCAAATCCTTCGCGCGTTACCCGAACCTGAAGATCAAGCTGAGTGGTGACGACCCGATCGGCCGCTTGGAAGCCATCCGGGCCGCGCGCCCCGATGCCCGGCTGGTGATCGATGTCAACCAGGGCTGGACCTTCGACGAACTGAAGGAATATACGCCCGCCGCCGCAAAGCTGGGCATCGCCATGATCGAACAGCCGCTGAAGCGCGGCGGCGACGAGGAACTCGAGGGCTTCACATCGCCCGTGCCTTTGGGTGCGGACGAAAGCTGCCTTGATGCCAGTGAATACGAACAGGCCGCAAGGCGCTATGATGTCATCAACATCAAGCTCGACAAATGCGGCGGGCTGACCGCAGGCCTGAAGCTGGCGCACATGGCGATGCGCGACCGGAAGGCCCTGATGGTCGGCAACATGACCGGGACCTCGCTATCGATGGCACCGGCGTATGTGATTGGCCAATATTGCAAATTTGTCGATATCGATGGCCCGCTCCTGCTGGCGGGCGATGTGGAAGGCGGCCTCGACTATGCCGATGGCGGCCTCGTGGAAATTCCGGCGCCGGCCCTGTGGGGATAACGGGACGCGCTGGTGGAGGAAACCCCGCATGGGGGGTCAAAACGGGAGTGAGGATATGAAACATAAGTTCAAAACAATCTGTGCGGCGGCGCTGATGGCGTTTGCCGCGCCTGTGCTGCATGCACAGGACGAAGACATGTCGGCGGTCGAAACGCCGGCGGTGGTGGAACAGGAACAGGCCTTCGGTGGTTACAAGGACCTGGATACCTTCATGGACAGCATGGTCGAAACCCAGCGCAAGCTGTTGGACATTTCGGCCATCACCGTGTCCGTGGTGAAAGATGGCAAGGTCATCTTCGCCAAGGGGTACGGCATGCAGGATATCGACAAGGGTATCCCGACAAGCGCCGACACCAGCACCTTCCGCATCGGGTCCACGTCCAAGCTGTTCACCTGGACGTCGGTCATGCAACAGGTGGAACGCGGCAACATCGACCTTGATGCCGACGTGAACACCTACCTGAAGACCTTCCAGATCCCGGCGACCTTCAAGGAGCCGATCACCATGCGCCATATCCTGACCCACACTGCCGGGTTCGAGGATGGCGCGCTCGGGTACCTGATCAATTATGATCCCACCCATATCATGTCGCTGCAGGAAGCCATGGCCACCTATATCCCGAAACGGGTGAACAAGCCGGGTGCCTATGCGTCCTATTCGAACTATGCCACCGCGCTGGCCGGCCTGATTGTGCAAAACGTATCGGGTGTGCCGTTCAACGAGTATGTGAAACAGAATATCCTTGATCCCCTGGGCATGCAGCACACCACGTTCGACGAGCCGCTGCCCGAAGAACTGCAGGGTGGCCGCACGGTTGGCTACAAGCGTGAAATGGGCGCAGAGGTCGGCCAGCCGTTCGAACTGATCACCAGCTTCGGGCCTGCCGGCGCCGTGTCTTCGACCGCGACCGACATGGCCAAATTCATGATGGCACACCTGCAGAACGGCCGTCTGGGCGACGCCCGTATCCTGAAGGAAGAAACCGCCAAAGAAATGCATTCGGTGCTGTTCCAGGCCGACAAGCGCCTGCCCGGCATGCTGCATGGTTTCTACGAGGAATATCTGAACGGCCACCGGCTGATCGGCCATGGCGGCGACACGTTCCAGTTCCATACCAACATGCTGATCGACAAGGACGAACAACTGGGGATTTTCACGTCCTATGCCACCCAGACGGGCAGCAAGGGCCGGAACGAGCTTATCCCGACCTTCTATGACCATTATTACCCGGAACCCGTTGAAGCCATCACGCCGCCGGCCGACTTCAACGAACGTGCAGGCGAATATGCCGGCCAGTACCAGTTCTGGCGCCAGAATTTCAGCACCATCGAACGGGCGGGCGGTATCCTGAGCGGCGGCATCACTGTCGCACCCACGGGCAAGAATACCCTGATGATCGCCGGCCTCACCGAACCGCGCCAGTATGTGGAAATCGGCAAGGACCTGTTCCGGCAGGTTGACGGCAAGACCACCCTGGCGTTTGGCCGCGATGCAAACGGCAATGTGCAGGACCTGTATTTCGACTTCCTGCCCTTCATGGCGCTGAGCCGCAGCCCGGCGTTTGAAAGCAGCTTCTTCAAGATGCTGATGCCCGGCCTGTGTCTTCTGGTGTTCCTGTCGGTCTTCACCGGCTGGCTGTATCGCCGCAAGGAATACAAGACCATGGTTTCGGGTGAACGCACGGCCATCCGCCTGTCGATGGGCGTGGCCGGCACCTACCTTCTGTACCTGATCTTCCTGGGCCTGATCGTATCGAGCTACGGCATGGAAATGTACGAGCATATGCCGACCATCTTCGGCGTGAACCAGGTGCTGACCGTGGTTGCACTTCTGCTCACCCTCGCGGTCATCTGGTATGCGATCAAAGCCTGGCGTGAAGGTTTCTGGCGCAAGGGCCGGCGGGTACATTATTCCGTCGTCGCCTTCGCGGCCGCCTTCATGTCCTTCTACTTCTACTACTGGAACATCCTGGGCTGGCAATATTACTGAGCCGGCACGACTGCGAACAAAGGACAGAAGTATGAGCATCAACAAACCCGTCAGCCGCCGTGCGCTTTTGCGCACGGCCGGTATGGCCGCGGTCGCCTTCCCCATGCTGAACATGAGCGCGCACCGGGTGTTCGCCGCCAGCGACACCAAATATTCCTCAAGGGCCATCGACTTGGTGAACAGCACCCAGGTGTTTGACATGCTGTCGATCCTGGCACCGCTTGGCCCGATGATGCTGGCCGCCTTTGGCGAGCATCCGAAACGCGATGACGGCATGGCGGTCAGCGAAAAACAACTGGACGACATTCTTGCCTGTGGCGTCGATGTCTTCCACCCGGCCGTGGGCCTGGGCGCAGACGAAGCCGAAGGGTTCATCGCGCGCATGAATGCCTATGCCGCCGAACATCCGGAAAAACTGCGCCGCATCGACAGCATCGCCGACCTTGACCACCTGAAAAAGGGTGAGCGGGTCGGATACATCATCGGCATCCAGAATGCCGACCATTTCCGCGAAGTGGACGATGTGAACGCCTTCTATAATGTCGGCCAGCGGGTCAGCCAACTGACCTACAACAGCCGCAACCTGATCGGTACCGGCTCGACCGACCGGTCTGACGGCGGCCTCAGCGATTTTGGTGTCGCCATTGTCGACCGCATGAACGAAGTCGGCATGGCTGTGGATGTGTCCCACTGCGGCGACCGTACCACGCTCGATGCCTTCGAAGTGTCGAAAAAGCCGGTGCTGGTGACCCACTCCAACGTGCGGGCGCTGGCGGGGGGCCATGTGCGCTGCAAGTCGGACGAGGCCATCAAGGCGGTCGGCAAGGCCGGCAGCGTGATGGGCATCACCGGCGTGCGCAACTTTGTCTCCGACAAGGAACCCACGACCATCGACAACATGATCGACCATATCGACTATGTCGCCAAACTGGCGGGCATCGAACATGTGGGCGTGGGCTCGGACATGGACCTGGACGGGTATGACGATATCCCGGAACCCGCCTACAGCGCGCTGAAGGCCGGCTATAATGCCAAATATGCCTTCCGCGGCAAGATCGACACCGACGGGTTCGACCATCCGAAAAAGATTTTCGACCTGACCGACGGCCTGATCCGCCGCGGTTATACCGACGATCATATCCGCATGGTGCTGGGCGGCAATTTCAAGCGCGTCCTGGGCGAAATCTGGAAAGCCTGACCGGGCACAGACACAGGGCGGGGGAGGCCAGATGCAGGGACCATTTGAAACAGTTGCTTTCGCGATCCTTGCGGCTGCCCTCGTTCTCAGTTTCCTGCCGCGCACGCGGTTCGGCCTTTGGGCCTTCCGTGCGGCAGGCCTCGCGTTCGCGGCCTTGGCTGCGGATGCGATCTTCGGCGGCGGTGCGCGCTGGCCCCTTGTACCGGCGCTCACGCTCTCTCTGTTGCTGTTGCTCTTTACCTACTGGCGCCTAAGTCTGTCGGGGGCGCCCAACTGGCGGCGCCGCACGGTGTTCGGGGGGTATGTTGTCCTCGCGTCGGCTGCCGCCATCCTTTCCATCGGGCTTGGCCATGCCTTCCCGGTGTTTGTGCCGCCCGCACCAGGCGGCAGTTATGGTATCGGCGTCAGCGACATCTACCTGAAAGACCAAAGCCGCCCCGAACTCGCAACCGACGACCCGGACGACAAGCGCGAACTGATGGTCAGGGTCTGGTACCCGTCCGACGTGCCGATGGGCATGCCGGCCGAGCCTTTGTTCCGCGATCCGTCGGTGTTCGCGACCTTGTTTCAGGGTGCTCTGCCGGACGCCTTTTTCGATTATCTGAAAGATGTCCGGGGCCATGGCCACCTGGACACGCCGCTTGCGAATGCGGCCGACGGGCAGCCGTTCCCGGTTCTGGTCTACAGCCATGGTTTCGGCAGCTTCGGTGAACAGGACGCGCTGTTGATGGAAGAGCTGGCCAGCCATGGTTTTATCGTCTTTTCCATCGAACACACCTATCAGGCGCTGCATGTGCGTATGCCTGACGGCCGCAAACTGCTTTTCAACCCGAAGGGTTATGATAACGGCAATCCGGCACCTGACGAGGTCGAGGATATCCTTGCCCGCATGCGCGAAATTCTGGCCGCAAAGACCCTGGATGACCACCGCCGGCGGATCGGCGCCTTCATGGACAGCCAGCCCAGCATGAGCACCGGGCTTGATGTCTGGGTCAAGGACACCGGTTTTGTCATTGACCAGCTTTCTGCGGCCAGCGCGGACGGCGTCTTCGGGCGGTTTGCGGGACAAATGGATTTGTCGCGCCTTGGTGTGTTCGGCATGTCCTATGGCGGGGCCGCCGCCGGTTATTTCTGCGCGACCGACAGCCGCTGCAAGGCCGGTATCAATATGGACGGCCTGCAGTTCGGGCGGGATGCGCTGTCACTTCAGGTGGACGCTCCCTTCATGGTCATGAATTCGGACCACAAACTGCTGTTCGGCATGGACGCCGACACGCCGCCCTTCGCCTATGACATGAACGATTTCTATTATGAAGGTGCCACGGGCCCGGTCTACAGCCTTGTGGTCGAAGATGCCCTGCACCTGAATTACAGCGACCTCGGTTTCGTCACCCCTGCGGCACGCTGGATGGGCATGCAGGGCCCCGTCGATGTCGGGCGCATGAACAGCATCATGAACCGTTATATCACCGGGTTTTTCGCCCGCCACCTGCAGGCCGCACCCGCACCCATGCTGGATAACGCGGGCGCGGGCGACCCGGAAGTCATCGCATTCAAAAGCCGGAACACAGAGGGCTTCGGGCACTGAAGCCCGGACCAGCCGGCAAAAACCGAGGAGGACAACATGTTGAACATGAGGGGACAGTGGGGATTGTCCAGATGGGCGGCGGGCCTGGGGCTTGCGGCCTGCATGGGCTTTGGTGCGGCGGCAGCCGATGTGCCGGACGTTACCGACCCGGCGGTGGTGGAAGCCTTCGTCGATGGTGCGGTCAAGCCGCCGATGGAAATCAACCACAGCCCGTCGGGCGTGGTTGCCGTCATGAAGGACGGCAAGATGATCTTTGCCAAGGGTTACGGTTATATCGATGTGGAAAAACACATCCCGGTCGATGCCGAAACCAGCCTGTTCCGGCCTGGTTCCATCTCGAAACTCTTTACCTGGGTTTCGGTGATGCAGCAGGTCGAACAGGGCAAACTTGACCTCGATACCGATGTGAACACCTACTTGACCCAGTTCAAGGTAAAGGATAGCTGGCCGGGCAAACCCGTGACCCTGCGCCATATCCTGACCCACACTGCGGGGTTCGAGGATGGTGGTGTCGGTTACCTGATTACCGACGACCCCAGCCGCATCGTACCGCTGGCGGACTCGCTGATGACCCACCAGCCCGAGCGTGTGTACGAGCCGGGCACTATGGTTGCCTATTCCAACTGGGCCACGGCGCTTGCCGGCCTGATTGTCGCGAACGTGTCGGGTGAAAGCTTCAACGATTATGTGGAAAACCACATTTTCAACGTGCTGGGCATGGCCAGTTCCAGTTTCCGCGAGCCGCTGCCCGCAAACCTGGACGCCAATATGGCCAAGGCCTACGGTTGGGAAGCCGGCAAATATGTCGAAAAGAAATACGAGATCATCTCGAATTTCGGCCCGGCTGGCGCCTCTGCCGTCACCGCCTCTGACATGGGCAAATTCGCCTGTGCGCTGCTGGCTGACGGGGCCTGCAACGGTGCGCGCATCCTGAAGGCCGAAACCCTTGAACAAATGCTGGATGAAGGTTTCTCGCACGACCCGCGCGTGCGGGGCACCGGCCTCGGATTCCTGAAACGGCCGTTCGGCCCCGACGGTTTCGACAATTTTGGCCATGATGGCGCCACCACCATGTTCATCTCGCACTTCGGCATGTCGAAGAAAGAAGACTTCATGCTGTTTTCTTCCTTCAGCGGCCCCGGTGCGCGCGCGACCCATGTTGCGTTCGTCGATGCCTTCTACAAGGAATTCTTCCCGAACCCGGCCCCCGTGCTGACCGCGCCGGCCGATTTCGCGAGCCGGGCCCAGAAATATGCCGGCAAATACAACAACAGCCGCAACAGCTACACCAAGGCGGAAGCCATCATGCGCGGGCTTGGCACCGCGACCGTGACCCCGATGCCGGACAACACATTGCTGATCGAAGGCAAACGGTATGTCGAGATCGAGCATAACCTGTTCCAACTGATCGACGGTACCGACCGCATCGCCTTCCAGGAAGACGCGGATGGCAACATCACCGGTTATGTGCTGGACGGTTTTGGTGTCATGCGCTTCTACCGCGCCGGCTTCCAGGAAACCACCGGCTTCACCACCCTGGTGGTCGGCCTGTCGCTGACGGTGTTCCTGTTCGTCTTCCTGCGACTGGCGTACCAGTTTGCGGCTTTCCGCGCGCTCAAGGGCGAAGAAAAACAGGCCTGGACCGCAACCCTTCTGGTGGCCGGATTCTACCTGATGTTCTTCATCCTGGCCGGGATGTCGATCAGCGGGGGTGTCGACGCACTGTTCTACGCCCTGCCGGCGATGCTGAAATTCTCGTTCGTATTCCCGATCCTGGCGGCTTTGGCCCTGGTCTGGCACCTGTATCTGGCCTACCGGGTCTGGACCGTGCCGCTGTTCGCCGGCAAATGGCAGCGTATCCGCCATACGGTCGTCAGCCTCGTGGGCCTGCTGATGCTGTGGTTCACATGGTACTGGAACTTGCTCGGCTTCCACTATTTCGACTGAGGTTCCACCAGTTGAAAACCAGGGTCCGGTGCTGCGGCGCCGGACCTTTCGCTTTTGTGATCACCGATGGCGCTTGCAGGTCTGGATTTCGCTTGCCCGCTGGGCCACACTGGCGGTGGCTGTCGTCCGCCGGGGGAATATGAAGGTGGGCCAGGCAGCGATATCGGATTTCAAGGGGCCCTGTATGACCATAAAAACCCTGTTCGCCACCGCCGCGCTGGCCCTCTCGGCCCTGTGCGCGACCGGTGTTCTGGCGGACGACAAAACGGCCGAAACCCCGGCTAAACCGACCACCCTATATACCGGCGTGAAATTGATCGATGGCACGGGTGCCCAGATGCAGGACGGCATGGCCATCCTGGTCGCGGGCGACCGCATCCTGAAGATTGCGCCTGCGGGCGAGTTGCAGGCCAGCCTGCCCGAAGGCACCAAACTGGTGGACGGCAGCGGCTGGTATGCGCTGCCGGGCTTGATCGACACCCATGTGCATATGGCCACCGTACCGAACGAGGTGAAGGCCGAGGCGCTGATGCGGCGCTATGTCTACAGCGGTGTTACCACCGTGCGCGACATGGCGGGCGACATGCGGGCGCTGGCCGATCTTGCCCGCAAAAGCCGGCTGGGTAAAATCCCGGCGCCTGATCTGTATTATGCGGCGCTGATGGCCGGCCCCACTTTCTTCCATGATCCGCGCCCCGGTGCGGCAGCGGAAGGCGAGGTGCCGGGGCAGGTACCCTGGATGCAGGCCATCACGCCAGACACCGACATGGTGAAAGCCGTGGCCATGGCGCGCGGCACCTGGGCCACCGGCATCAAGATTTACGCGAACCTGCCATCCGCGGAAGTCCACCGCATTTCGACAGAAGCCCACAAACAGGGCATCAAGGTTTGGGCGCATTCGATGGTGTTCCCGGCCACGCCGGGTGATGTGGTGGATGCCAGGGTGGACGTGATCTCCCACGTTTGCCGCCTGGCCTTCGAAATTTCGGATGAAAAACCGACCCAGTATCACCATACCATCCAGCCGCCCTATGACAGCCTGGACCCGCGCGACCCGCGCCTTGCCGCCTTGTTTGCCAAAATGAAAGCACAGGGCACCATCCTCGATGCCACCCTGTGGCTTTATACTCATATTGCCGAACGCCAGAAGGGGCAAAAGGAACGCAAGGCCGGCCCGGCCATCTGCCCGCCCGCGTTCGCGGGGGCGCTCACGCAGTTTGCCTATGAACAGGGGGTCAATATCTCGGCAGGGACCGACAGCAACCTGCCGGCCGAAGCCGCCTATCCGTCCCTGTTCGATGAAATGACGGTGCTGGCCACCGATGCCAAAATGCCGCCCCTGCAGGTGATCCGCTCGGCGACCTTGGTGGGCGCGCGCACCATGGGGCTGGAGGCCGACCGCGGCAGCCTGGAGGCCGGCAAGAAGGCCGACATCCTGTTCCTGGACCAGAATCCGCTCACCGACATCGCGAACCTGCGTTCCGTGGTGCTGACCGTGAAATCCGGCCGGGAATATGCCCGTGCCGATTATGTGCCGCTCAGTAAAGACGAGCTGGCAGGCGACTGATTGGGGGAATGACAGAGTGACCGACAAACATATATCCAGCCAGATGGCCCGGCGGGATTTCCTGCGCCTTGGCGCCGGGGCCGCAGCCGTGCTGCCGTTCCTGAACATGGGCTCGGCGGCATTCGCCGAAAGTGGCTACACCGGCCTCGCCAAGGCCATTGTCATCAACAATCTTGGCGGCATCGACAACCCGAACCTGCGCATGCTGCCGAAGAAAAAGGACGCCAACCCGGTTGCGGGTTCGAAGGACACCAGCCTCGACCCGCGCGCGATGGCCGACGCCATCAAGTCCGGCACCACGGCGGTGAACCTGACCCTCGGTTATGTCGCGGGGCCGGAGGAGCCGTTCGAATATACGGTCAGCGAAATCGCGCGCTGGAACCGTATCATCGACCATCATGGCGACCAGCTTCTGAAGGTCTGGACCGCCGCCGACATCGAACGCGCGAAACAGGAAGGCAAGATCGGCATCATCATGGGGTTCCAGAATGCCACCATGATGGGCAACAGGCTCGAGCGGGTCGATACCTTCGCCGGCCTTGGCGTCAAGATCATCCAGCTCACCTACAATGTGCGCAACCAGTTGGGCGACGGCAGCATGGAGGCCGAAAACAAGGGCCTGACCGGGTTTGGCAAGGATGTGGTCTTGCGCCTGAACGACGCCCGCGTGGCGGTCGACCTCAGCCATTCGGGCGAACGCACCTGCCTTGATGCCATCGCCACCTCGAAGGCGCCCATCTGCATTTCCCACACCGGCTGCCGCGCGCTGGCCGACCTGCCGCGCAACAAGACCGACGAAGAACTGCGTCTGATGGCCGACAAGGGCGGGGTCGCCGGCATCTATTTCATGCCGTTCCTGAAGGAAGACAGTTTCCCGACCGCCGATGACGTGGTCGCCCATATCGAACATGCCATCAAGGTGTGCGGCGAAGACCATGTTGGCATCGGCACCGACGGCGGCACCACAGCGGTCGACGACATGAAGGGCTTCCACAAGATCATCGACGACGAGATCACGCGCCGGCAAAAGGCGGGAATCTCCGCGCGCGGTGAAAAAATGGGCGTGGTGCCCTTCATCCCCGACCTGCAGGGGCCGGGGCAGTTCCAGAAGCTGGCCGATATGCTGTCGGCGCGCGGGCATTCCTCCGTCCGCATCGACAAAGTCCTCGGCGGCAATTTCCTGCGTTATTACAGGGACATCTGGGGCGCCTGAACACATCCTGCATCCTGAAGCACAAAGGCCTGCGCCCATCCCGGTGCGGGCCTTTTTATTCAAAAAATAAAAAATAATTGAACAAGTGACCGCTCAGGGTTAGCCTTTTTCCACGCCGTCCGTGGAGGGGCGGGGGAAGTCACACAGATGAGGGGAATATCATGTCACAGTTTCTGAAGGCGCGGCCTTTTGCGGCGGCGCTTCTGGCCAGCAGTTTTCTGCTTGCACCTGCCGCGCTGGCCGACATTCATCCGGCGCCGGGTGCCAGCAAATGGGAAGAACCCACCTATCTGGGCGAAGGCGCGCCCGGTGAAAAGACCGACGACAAGAAGGGCCTGCCGCTGAAGGCGGAACGCAAGGTCGAGTTCGAGACCAGCGAAGGCACCTGGCTGTCGCTGACCGTATCGCCCGACGGGCAGACCATCCTGTTTGAGATGCTGGGCGATATCTACAGCCTGCCGATCGCGGGTGGCGAAGCCAAACCCTTGCTGACCGGCATGGAATTCCAGTCCCAGCCCGCCTTTTCGCCCGACGGCAAGATGATCGCCTACCTGTCCGACGAGGACGGCAGCGAAAACATCTATATCGCCAACGCCGACGGCAGCGAGCCGAAGAAGCTTTCCAGCCTGTCGGATGGCGGCATGATGAGCCCGTCCTGGTCCGCCGACGGCAATTATGTCTATGTCTCGCAACTGCCGAAGGGGCTGGGCGCCAATGAAATCTGGATGTATCACAAGCTGGGCGGCAGTGGCATCCAGGTAACCAAGGCCATGCCCGGCGGCCCGTCGACCCCGCGTGCGCAACAGTCGAACGCACAGGGTCCCGTGGCGTCGCCTGATGGCAAGTTCCTGTATTACGCCCAGAAAGCCGGTGGCTTCGCCTATAATATGGACAGCTTCCCCTGGTCGATCGTGCGCCGGAACCTGGATGAAGGCACCACCGACACGGTGGCCACGGCCTATGGCAGCGCCATGCGCCCGATCCTGTCGCCCGACGGCAAGCTGATGGTTTATGCCACCCGCTACGAGGCCGACACGGGCTTGCGCGTGCGCAACCTTGAAACCGGGGCCGACCGCTGGCTGGCCTACCCGGTCACCCGCGACGACCAGGAAAGCCGCGCCACACGCGACCTGATGCCGTCCTACGGCTTCACGCCCGACGGGGCGGCGGTCATCGCCAATTCGGGCGGCAAGATCGAACGTATCGCGCTGGCGGACGGTGCCCGCACCGTGATCCCCTTCATCGCCAAGGTATCCATCGATATCGGGCCGAACCTTGTGAACCAGACGCCGGACCCCGAAGGCCCGGTGGTCGCGCGCCTGATGCAGACACCGGCCCTGTCGCCGGACGGCAAAAGCGTGGTGTTCTCGGCGCTGGGCGAGCTTTACACCCTCGATCTCACAAAGGCCGACAGCAAACCCGCGAAGCTGGACCGCGCCGGCCAGCATGTGTTCCAGCCCAGTTGGTCGCATGATGGCAAATATATCACCTATATCAGTTGGACCGCCGAGGGCGGCCATGTCTGGCGCCTGAAATCGTCGGGTGGCAAACCCGAACGGCTGACCAGGGTGCCGGGTTACTATAGCGAACCGCACTATACCCCGGCGGGCGACGAGATCGTGGCCGTGCGCGGCTCCAACTATCAGTTCAACATGGGCGATCCCTACAGCCAGCGCGATCTGGTGGCCCTGAATGTCAAATCGGGCGCCGAACGCACCATCCTGGTCGGCACCGGTTTTTCGGGCGTGCATTTTGGCAATGCCAAAGACCGGGTCTATCTGTATGGCGGCATGGGGCCGTTTTCGGGTTCAAGCGGCCTGTTCTCGGTCCGGCTGGATGGCACCGACCGGCGCGACCACGTGCTCGTCAAAGGCAAGGGCCTGTATTTCGCCAATGAACCCGTGGCCGCACGTGACATGCGCATGAGCCCGGACGGCAACTATGCCCTGGCCCGCAGCGAAGAACGCCTGCATGTGCTGGTACTGCCGCCGCAGGGCGGCAAGCTGCTGGAAGTGAACCAGCATTCCCCGCAGGTGCCCTTCAAGACCCTGTTCGACATTGGCGCCGACTATTTCGGCTGGTCCGAAGACGGCAAGACCATCTTCTGGTCGGTCGGCAGCACCTTCTATGAACAGAAGCTGGCGGATGTCGAATGGGTAGACCCCAAGAAAGACGAAAAAGCCGAGGACAAGGCCGAAGGCGAAACCGCCGTGGCGGATGCGGGTACGGCCGACGCCAAAGCCGACGAGCCGGCTGCGGAACAAGCCGCAGAAAAAGCCGACGAGAAGGCCGAAGAAAAACCCAAGGCCTATACCAGCCGCGATGTGCGGGTGGAAGTGCCGCGCGACAATCCGGCGGGCACCATCCTGTTGTCCGGCGCCACGGTGCTGACCATGGGGGAAGCCGGTGTGATCGAGAATGCCGACATCCTGGTGGTCGACGGCAAGTTCAAGGCCGTGGGTGCCAAAGGCAGCCTTGAGGTTCCCAAAGGGGCGGAAGTGCGTGACATGACCGGCAAATATATCACGCCCGGTTTTGTCGACACCCACGGCCACTGGGAAAACTGGTCCCGGAACGAGGTAATCGAAGAAACCTTCTGGCCGTTTGTCGCCAACCTGGCATACGGCGTGACCAGCGGCCTTGATGTGCAGACCTCGACCACCGACATCTTCGCCTATCAGGACATGGTGGAAGCCGGTCGCATGGTCGGTTTCCGGGCATGGTCCACGGGGCCGGGTGTCTTCTCCGACACTGCCATCACCTCGGTCGATCACGCCAAGGAGGTGCTGACCCGCTACCGCGACCATTACCGCACCAAAAACATCAAGGCCTATGTCTCGGGCAACCGCAAAACCCGCCAGATGATCGTCGAAGCCTCGAAGGAATTGGGCATGATGCCCACGACCGAAGGTGCCCTCGATGTGAAGCTGGACATCACCCACATGATTGACGGTTTTTCGGGCAACGAACATGCGCTGCCGGTGGTGCCGCTCTATAAGGACATGGTCGAGCTGATCGCCCAGTCCGGCACCAGCTATACGCCGACCCTTCTGGTCACCTACGGCGGCCCGATGGGCGAGAATTATTTCTATGCCCACAATAACCCGCATGACGACCCGAAGGTGAACCGCTTCATGCCGCACCATGAACTGGACGCGCGGTCGAAGCGCCGGCCCTGGTTCCGGGATGAAGAATACAGCTTCACCCGCGTCGCCGACAGCGCCATCGATGCCCAGCGCGCCGGCGGCAAGGTCGGGGTCGGCAGCCACGGCCAGTTCCAGGGCCTTGGTTACCACTGGGAAATGTGGGCGCTGGGGTCCGGCAAGGCCACACCGATGGAAGTGCTGAAAGCCGCGACCATCGACGGCGCCCATATCATCGGCCATGAAACCGAGGTTGGTTCCATCGATCCGGGCAAGTTCGCGGACCTGGTGATCCTGGACAAGGACCCGCGCGAGGATATCCACAATAGCCTCGCCATCGACAAGGTCATGATGAACGGCCGGCTGTATGACGGTGATACCATGAACCAGGAATGGCCGCTGAAACGCGACCTGCCGCCCTTCTGGTTCGCGGACCAGGCACCGAAGACCGGCAAGTAAGCCGATTTATCAGAGACACGCCGGGGGCGGGCAGCCTCGCCCCCGGCACCTCAGGCAGGAGTAAAGCCATGACCCGCACCAGCGCCCCGGACGCCAATATCTTGAACCCAGACGATGGCGCTTTTTACATTACGGACCCGAAACAATTCGCCTGCCTCATGTCGGCGCGCCGTATGGACATTGCCGATGCGCTGGCCAACGCGGGGCCGAGCTCGATCCGGGAAATTGCCGATATGCTGGGGGTGCGCACCACGGCGCTGTATCACCATGTGGAACAGTTGCTGGCCGTCGGCCTGATCGAGGAGGCGGGCAGCCGCATCGTCAACCGCCGTACCGAAAAGCTGTACAGGACGCCGGGCGCGGTGATGCGTTACGGCCTTGCGCTCGACGATCCTTTGGCGCGCGACATCTACAAGGGCCTGGCCGACATCCAGTGCCGGCAGGCGGCGAAGGATTTTGCCCGCGGCATCGGCAGCAGCCATGCGGTTGGCGAAGGCGTGGCCAAGAACCTGCGCATCTACCGGCTTGTGGGCTCACCGAACGCCGAACAACTGGCAGAGATCAACCATCATCTGGCCGAAGTGGCGCGCCTGTTCTGGGAATCCGCCGGGCAGGACGAACAGCCGCTCGTCATCTCCACCGTCATGGCCCCGATACCGGAACCCAGGCGGGACTGAAAACAGGGCAATCACATAGGGTGTTCCATCCATCCGGCAGGCTTCCCCTGTCGCGCCCGATATCTTGCGCAAGGTTGGCATCCGGCCCTTGATCTGGCAAAAAGGAAGATATGGAAAGAAAGGTCGCTTGCTATGTCTGAACCCGAACCCATTCGTGCTGCTGTCATCGGATATGGCCTGTCGGCCCGGGTGTTCCACCTGCCGTTCCTGGATATGCTGCCGGAATTTGAAATCGCCGGCATCAGCACGTCGCAGCCCGCAGCCGCGGACGACTGGCCGGGGGTGCCGCTGTATGCAGGCGGCGAAAGCCTGATCGACGAAAGCGACGCCGAACTGGTGGTCATCACCGCGCCCAACCATGCGCACTATGCCCTGGCGTGCCGGGCGCTGGAGGCCGGCAAACATGTGCTGGTGGAAAAACCCTTTGTCACCACGGTCGACGAGGGGGAAGAACTGGTGGCGCTGGCCGCAGAAAAGAACCTGACCCTCGCCGTTTATCACAACCGCCGTTTCGACGGTGATTTCCTGACTGTTGCCCGGCTGATCGCCGAAGGCCGGCTGGGCGCCGTGCGGGTGTTTGAAAGCCATTTCGACCGTTTCCGCCCCAATGTGCGCGACACCTGGCGCGAAAGCGCGGGGGAAGGCAGCGGCATTCTTTATGACCTTGGGCCGCACCTGATTGACCAAGCGGTTCAGTTGTTTGGCGTGCCCGACGCCGTGACCGCCACGGTGCGCGCGAGCCGCCCGGGTGCGGTGACCGACGACCTGTTCCATATCCAGTTGCATTATCCGGGTGTGCTGGCGATCCTGCATTCCAGCCCCTATGCCGCCGCACCCAACCTGCGTTTCAAGGTTGAAGGCGACACGGCGACCTTCCTGAAATATGGCCTCGACCCGCAGGAGCCGCGCCTGAAGGAAGGCATTTCGCCTGCGCATCCCGCCTGGGCGGACGAGGCGCCGGACGATTATGGCTGGCTGTATGACGGCCATGGCAGCCACCGGGTGCGCACCGAACGCGGCTGTTATTACCGCTATTTCGAGGGGCTGGCGGCGGCGGTGCGCATGGGCGTGCGCCCGCCCGCGACCGGGGAACAGGCGCTTGTGGTGATGCGGCTGATCGACCTGGCGTTTGAAAGCAGCCGGCAGGGCCGCACCCTCAGCGTCAGCTAAGCGCGTCGTAGATCAGCTTCAGGCCTGAGACAAATACTGCCGCATAGATGATGCGGTAGAACAGCACATGTGGCATGCGCCTGTTGAGCCAGATACCCAGATAGACACCGATGGGCACAAGGGGCGCCAGCACCAGCGCGACGACGAAGGCGTCCCGGTCCAGTTGCCCGGTCAGGATATAGGCCGGCAGCTTGCCGCTGTTGACGAGTGCGAAGAACCAGACCCCGGTGGCGGCCAGGGTATCCGGCGGCAATTTGCGCGGCAGGATATAGGTATGAAAGGGCGGCGAACCCGCATGCGCGATATAGCTGGTATAGCCCGCGACCGCGCCCCAGAAGGTGCCGCTGGCATGCACGCCGGGCGCGGCAGCCACCGCCTTCCTGGGCCACCAGCTATAGAGGCAGAAGATGATGGCGATCAGCCCCACCATCAGCCGCACCATATCGGCGTCGATCAAACGCGCGGTCAGCGCGCCGGTAATGATGCCAACCGCAGCACCCGGCAGCAGCACGGCGAGATGGCGCCAGGCCACCGCCTTGCGCCAGGCCAGCACACCCAGCAAATCCATCAGCAACAGGAGCGGCAGCATGATCGCCGCCGCCATGGTGGGCGGTACCACGAGCGACAACAGCGGCACGGCCAGAAGCGCGATGCCGCCAAAGCCGCCTTTGGAAATGCCGGTGATCAAGACCGCCGGAATGGCGGCGGCATAGAACCAGAAATCGGTGGGCACGGCGTCGAACATGCGCTTACTCCAGAAGGTCCCAGTGCGGGCGGCTGCCGAACCGGTCATACAGGAAATCGATCAGGCGCCGTATCTTGGGCGCCAGGTGCCGGTTGGGCGGATAGACCAGCATCAGGTGAATATCGGGTGGTGCATAATCAGGCAAGACCCGCACAAGCCGCCCGTCCTGCAGTGCCGGGCCGGTGATGAAGGTGGGCAGCATGGCGATGCCCAGCCCGCGTTCGCAGGCGGCGGCCAGCACCTCGCCATTGTTGGCCTGCATCACGGCATTGACCGCTACCGTATGGGTACGGTCAGGCCCCACCAGCCGCCAGGAATGCCCGCGACCGAACGTGCCATAATGCAGGCACGGCAGGGTCTTCAACTGGTCCGGGTTGTTCAGCGGGCCATGGCGGTCGAGGAACGCGGGTGCGGCAACACAGAAGCGCCGCGCCATGCAGATGGGATGGTCAACAAGCGCCGAATTTTCATCCAGTTCCCCGATGCGCAGGGTGGCGTCGAAGCCTTCTTCGATCACATCCACAAAGCGGTCGTTGAGCGACAGTTCAACCCGAAGGTCAGGGTACAGCGCCATGAAATCGGCAATGGCGGGCCCGAGGTGCAGGGCACCGAACGACATGGGTGCATTGAGGCGAAGGGTGCCGCGGGGTTCGTCCCGGTCTTCCATCACCGCGCGTTCGGCGTCGGCGAGGTCGGCCAATATCTGTTTGGCGCGGGCATAGAAGGCATCACCGCTTGCGGACGGGCTGACCTTCCGTGTCGTGCGCATCAGAAGCTGGGTGCCCAGCCGTTCTTCAAGCGCGATCACCGACTTGTTGACCTGCGACCGCGACAGGCCCATCTGGCGTGCGGCTTCGGCGAAACTGCCATGTTCGATCACGGCAACAAAAGCGCTGATATTGGCCAGTCTTGACACTCGGGGACGCCCTTTTGATTGTAGATATTTATGCGACAATGTGTTGATGATTACATCAATTGTCTATTCTGTCGAGGCGATTATCTTGTGTGGCAAGGCAACAATGCAACAGGAGACACGACATGATTACCGTTCGCCGCAGTGAAGACCGGGGCCACGCCAACCATGGCTGGCTTCAGAGCCAGCACACCTTTTCGTTCGCGAGCTATTTCGACCCGAACCATATGGGTTTCGGCCCGCTTCGGGTGATCAACGAGGACCGGGTGCAGGGCGGCCAGGGTTTCCCGACCCACGGCCACCGGGACATGGAGATCATCTCCTATGTCATTGATGGCGCGCTTGAACACAAGGACACCCTGGGCACCGGCTCGGTGATCGTGCCGGGTGACGTGCAGCGCATGAGTGCGGGGTCAGGCATCCGCCACAGCGAATATAACCATTCGCCGGCCGATACGGTGCATTTCCTGCAAATCTGGATCATCCCGGCGAAAGAGGGCATTCGCCCGTCCTACGAACAGAAAAGATTCACGGCCGAAGAAAAGACCGGCCAGTGGCGTCTGGTCGGCAGCCCCGATGGCCGCGATGGTTCGGTGACCATCCATCAGGATGTGAACCTGTATGCGGCGCTGGTGAAATCGGGCGACAGCATCGAACACCACACCAGGCCCGACCGCAACCTGTGGGTCCAGGTGGTGCGTGGCGGTGTGTCGGTGAACGGCAAACGCCTGAAAGCCGGTGACGGTGCCGCGATCGAGGACGAGGACCTGATCGAACTGGTGGCCAGCACCGACAGCGAAGTGTTGCTGTTCGACATGACCAGCCGCTTCTGAAGCAGAAGTCCATCAGCCGGGTGCGTGCAGGCTTGACCGCGCGCCCGGCTGTGGCAGCATGTGCCAAACGCGCCCATGTCCGAAGGGGGGACCATGACGCCGACCAGCACCATCCATGCGCAACCCCGGACCGCACATGTGGCCCCGACCTTCCGGCCCGCCCTGTCGCTGGTTTTGCTGTTTCTTGCCGCCTGTGCCGGACAACAGCAGATACGGCACGACCCGCTGCCCGCACAGTCCCTTGCTGCCGCCCGGACCAGTATCGCCGTGCCCGACAATAGCACTGGTGTCGATGCCTGTTTGGCCGCAGCGGAGGGCGCGGCGCGAGAGGCTCTCGTTCTCTGGTGTATGGGTACGGGCGCGGATGCGGGGCAGGTGGCGCTCGAACGGCTTGCCCGTGCGGCCTATGACCCCAAAACCGAACAGTTCCGCGCAGTCGACATGGCGCCCAACATCCGTGTTGTCCCGATGCTGGCAGGCGATGGCCGCTACCGTTTTGCGGCCGACTACCGCCTGGGCGCCCAACGCGCTGCCGGCACCTTTGCGGGCGCGGGCGTGCCCTTGGTCTATGTGCGCGAAACCACGGACGAAGGGTTGGACCTGCATTATCCGCCCGAAGGCTATTATGAACCCGTCACCCTGACCGCCGAGGCCGTGCGTGTGGGCGACGGGCTGGAAATCCATCTGCTGCCGGTGTCGGGTGCGGCATTGCACACGGGCGGCTGGGCCGAGGCGCCGGCACAGGCCTATCTGCAACTGATGACCACAGCCAGGCTGAAGGACGACAGTTGGCTGGGTTTTGTCAATGCCGCGCGCATGGTCAGCCACCCGAGCGGCATCTATATGCTGGAGCCCTACGACAGCGAGCGCATCCCGCTTCTGTTGATCCACGGTCTGAAATCAAGCCCGCTGATCTGGCGCGACCTGACGGTGGCCGTGATGTCGGACCGCGACCTGCACAGGCGTTTCCAGGTCTGGCACGCTTTTTATCCCACCGGGGTGCCGCCCTTTTTTACCACCGCGCGCCTGCGGGCGACCCTGCACCAGCTTCTGGATGAACTGGATGCAGAAGGCGACGACATGGCACGTCGGCACATGGCGCTGGTTGGCCACAGCATGGGCGGTATCATCACCCGCGGCCTGGTGACCGACGACCATGGTGTCTTGTGGGACACCACTTTCACCGTGCCGCCCGAAGACCTCGCGGCCCCCGCCGACAAACGGGCGGAGCTGGAAAGCATCCTGAACCTGCGCCACGAGCCGCAGATCGGTTTTGCCGCTTTCATCAACACACCGCACCGGGGCAGCCGCACCGCCAGGGGCGTTATCGGCCATGTGGCATCGGCGCTGGTGAACCTGCCATCCAGCTTTCAAGAACTGTTCGGCAGCGATCCGGCTTATCGCGCGCAAACGACCGACGCCATGCGCCCCTATATCACTGGCAAGGGGCCGAATGCAGTCCGGGTGCTGAGGCCCGAACACCCGCTGTTGCGCGCGCTGGCCGACATGCCCATTGCCGAAGGTGTGACCGTCGTATCGGTGGTCGGGGTCAAGAAAGGCCCGGCCTGTGTACAGACACCGGGCTGCAATGCCACCGACGGTGTGGTGGAATATTCAAGCGCCCATCTGGCCGAAGGCCGGGAACTGGTGGTGCAGTCGGGCCACGACAGTTACCGCCATCCGGACGCCCTGAAGCTGATTACCGAAGCCCTGAAAGGCTGGCGGCCTGCGGCCATGTCGGCGGCGCATCAGGAATAATAGATATCCTTGATCGCAACAATCTCCACCCGGCCGGTCTCGGTACTGGTCTCCACACGCAGCAGCGTGTTGTTATCCACCTCCGTGTCGTCCAGGTCGCCAAAAAAGCGGGAGCGGAAATAAAGGGACTTGTCGGTAACCGGGTCCTTGGCGCTGCCGGTTCCGCGCTGGGGATCGTAGAATTTGACGGCGACGAGCTTTTCATTGCTGTCTTCGGGCGGCATCTTGTGCCACGAAAACACATTGTCCCGCCCTCTGAAGCCCGGACCCATCTTGCACATGATGCGATCGCCAACCTGCAGCGGTGGAACCTGGCTGTCGGTCGGGCTTTTTTTGCCAGCCGGGTCGGTCGCAGACTGTTCGTAAAAGCCAAGGGACAGATAGGCCTGTTCGAAGCGAATGCCCTTTGAGACCAGGGCATAGGTCCTGCCGTTTTCCGTTCCCACCATGTCCACGGTGGCGGGGCGCCACCACACTTCCTGTATATCCATGTCGACAATTTGCGACGCCTGGGGAAGCGGCTGTTTACCGCTCTTGTGCGGGTAAAGGGGCAGGAGCGAGACCTGCAGCCGTACCGGCTTGCCGGCATAGAGATTTTCCTGTGTCTCAATGACGGCCGTGGCGGGCACCGCAATATCCTGCTGTGCGTCGGCCAATGTAATCAGATGGAACATGCCCTTGGCATGGCGGGTGCTGACCCGGACGATCCCGTCGAACCAGGGTGTATTTTGGGCATCCAGCAGACAGATGTTTGCAATGGCGGTGTCGTCGGGGTTGCGGAAATAGCCGATCAGCTCCCCCGAGCGCCTGTTGTGCAGCTCGCGCGTGGCAGCCGCAATCTGGCTGATCAGCAGATCGCCGCTGCCGTCGACCGGCGCCCCAAGGGGGCGGATGGCATAGACGGAAAAATCCTTCCTTCGCTGCCTGATCAGGAAGCCATATTGCCAGTCCAGGTCTTCCTGCTGCGCGGCACGAACCATCCGGACAATGGGCCTGTCTACGCCCAGGATGTATGTCGCGGTCACAAAAAGGCGCAGGCCGGGCGGCGCGCTCCGTAGCTGGAAGGCTTCCACCTGCTCCGGCTTCAGGGTGATAATGGTCTGGTCATCGCATTTCACTGTCGCTTCATATTGCGGGGTATCGCGGTATGGGCTCAGTTGCTGCAGGGTCGCAGGCGCATTGATGATATTTTTGGCGGGGTCCAGCCGTATACGAAGGGCACAAAGGCCCCGATTTGTATTCACGATGGTGAATTCGATCGCCAGGCCGTCGATCAGCTTGCAGGGCAGCGCACCGGCATTTTCCCGCGACAGGTAACAAAGGCCCGGCAGTTCGGGGCTGGCGATTTCGGCAAATGCCATATCCGGATCGACATTGCAGACCCTGCCTGCATAGGTTTGCCGACGGCTGAAGCTGGGTTCGATCAGTTCAAAGACCACAAAGGCGCCATCGCCGGCAGGGATGGACCTCGCCAGCAGCATCAGCCCCGGCTGCAGCGCCGTTACGAGGGCATCGCTGTCATCGGGCCAGAAATAGGTCCCAGTGCTGTCATCATCCAGAAAGCAGACTGTTGAACAGCGGTGTTCATGGTCATGTGATGTCAGTTGGACGGGGCGTGGCCTGCTGACCGGAAAATGCATGCTGAGCGCGGTCCAGCGGTCCGCCGATTGCATGGCGGTCACCGTTACCCTGGTGCCCACCAGCACGCCGGACAGGTCGGCGTCCTGCAGGGTTTCGCGGCTGAAATGGGTATGGCGGGCCGGGTTGTCGCTGGCAACGATACCGACGCCGCTTTTGGCATCATAGGACTGTATACGGCCCTGGATATTGTGCTGAAGCTCATCGCCAATTTCCAGAATCTCCTGCGTATACCACATGTCGTTACGCCGGCCGATGCGGCACCGGAATTTCTCGCCCCCTTTCAGGACCGAGATCCTGTTTGCGGCCAGAAGCGCGCTTGGCGCCATAATCCGCCGCGTCGGGGCATTGCCGCCAGTCGGTTCAACAAGGACTGCGCTCCGGTCTTCCGGGTCGAAGTCCTGCACGACCGTGTCGACGATCTCTGTTGGCTGTTCCTCGCGCATGTAACAGATCGAGAGCTTGCTCGCATAGGTCCGGTCAATCTCGGCCAGCAGGGTGTCCCCCATGATCGGCTCCAGCAAGCCCAGTGCCTCGAAATGATCGCCGTGCAATGTCACAAAACGCCCGACAAGCGCGGGGTCCGGCCCGGATATGATCTGCGCCTCGCCGGCACCTTTGAAGCTGAAATAGTCGACCGTCAGACGATAGAGCCGCTGGGCGGGCATTTCGATCAGTTCAAGGGAAACCAGTTCCGGGATGCTGCCGCCAAGGTCCAGTTTCACATGCACCAGGGTGCCCCGGCGAAAAGCGCTCAGCCGCTTGTCAAGCCGGCCTATTTTCTTGAGCTGCGCCGTATCGAACCGCAGGATGGTCCCGGCTTCGGTTTTCAGCTCGAGATGGCCATACCAGGTGCGCTGGTCGGGCATGGTTGGTGAAGAAACGACCTGCATATCCATCTCTTCGCTCAGGGTGGCTGCACGATCGAGCGATGTATTGTCGATGCCCAGAAGCGCAGGCCAGTCCTTCAGGCCCTTGCCGTCAAGGGTGGCATTTTCAACCTCGGACGCCGGCATGATCTGCAGGTCCATAAGCGGGAACAGATAGCCAAGCAAATCGCTGAGCACGGCAAATTGCCAGCTCTCCGGAAAGAAGGACTTGTCCGGAAAACTGATCACAGCCTTCTCCGGCGTGACATCCTCCACGCGCAGCCCGAGTTCCCGGAATACTTTTGTATGGCCGCAGATGTGGCGTATCCAGGTCCTGGCCTGGTCAATCGTGCTGATCGCCGTTGCCCGGAATGCTTCGAGCCCGTCGACCGTCGGGCCCAACAGATGCCCCAGGTCCCACAGGAAGGTCAGCCGGTTGGTGATAAAGGCATTCCGGGGCCGGGAAGCGCCAAAATTCAGACGGTCGACCTCCTCAGGGTCGGCAAAGATATAGAGGTGGGACCATTTCTGGTGGGCCCCCGCAAGGACAATCTCGTGCAGCGGGTGCGATGCCCGCATCAGGCCGGGCAGGAACAGCGACAGGCTGCTGGCAAGGAACACGCTGTGTGTGCGCACAAGCGGTGTCTTGCGGAAATAAGGCCGGGTCTTGCTGAGAAAATAGGGCTCGCGAATATATTCGAGAAGCGGCTGGGTCGCGAGGAACCTTGCCAGCCTGGGCAACACCCTGGTCGAGGCCCTGGCGGCAAATTCGGTCAGCGCCTGCGGGGTGGGCGGCGGCGCGCCATAGGGCTTTTCCGCCTCGTTATTGTGCCTGAGCGCATGGAGCCGGTTCCATATCTCGGTTGCATACAGTTTATGGAAGGCCCGGCGCAGGTCGCTGTTTTCCGGCAGCAGTATGTCGGCCGAAGCGAGGCTGCCGGCGGCAATGCGGACGCCAAGCGCCCAATAGTCGAACCGGTCGTCGGCAATCAGCCTGGAGGCCGCGCAGAAGCGGAAGGCCAGCATCGGGTTTTCGGCTTCGTGCGCTTGATAGAGGGCGCGGTCCTGGCTGAATGCCGTGGAAGCCTGTGGCGACAGTGCGCCCGGGGTCTCGTCGAACTGCGCCAGAAACCGCCAATAGCGGTTGTGGCCATTGTCGGTGGGGGCGCTGAAGGGGGCCGCGGGCTTGTTTTCCGTACTGTGCCGGTTGTGGTCGAAATGCGTGACATCGTCGATCGCGTTTGCCAGCACCGCAATCGACAGGTCCGCGACATGGTTTTTCAATATGGGCAGCATGCCCTTGGTGCGCAGCAGGAAAACGGCCGACAATATAATCTGGTTGCGCTGGTTCTTGCTTTCGATGTCGTTGTCGAAAGGATTGACCTGAACCACCATCGCGTCGCCGACGGCGCGCTGTTTTTCGGCGCTGTCTGGCTCGGCTTCCAGCTCGCTCATCGCCAGCCGGAGCTTGAGCTGGTTGCGCATCAGGAACGACCGGTCCGGGTTGCTGTTCATATATTCGGACGTGTTCAGTTCGTCCCTCAGGGCAAAGACCCGGTCGCATTGTGCGATCGCCGCCTCCAGCCGGGCGCTGAGGCTGCCATTTTCAGGGGCGGGCGAAAGCGTGCGGGTCGCAATGCGGCATAAAGTACCTTCGAAACCGACCTGCCTGCTGGCCGATTTGCCCTGCCACTTGTTCCGTGCGGGCAACAGCATCAGATAGATTTGCCATGCCAGTTCGCTCGAAACCTGGGCGATGCGGCCCAGTTCGTGAAACGCAAGCTGGACACCATTGTCGCCGGCAACGCCCACACGCGCGCGGATTGCCAATATATAAGGCTTGATGTCGTCGACCGGCAGCGGATCAAGATTGTCAGGCGTTCCCGGCGCGACAGGCGCCTTCAGGCGATCGGCAAGGCAACGGATCAGCAGCAGGAAGGGCAGCACTTCTTCGCCGTCATATTGGTCGCAAATACGGGTCAAAAGCGGAATGGCCTGGTCCAGTGCGTCGCGCGCGGCCTCCGGGAACAGGCTGCGCACATGGACAAGCGCTTCGCCATAGATTGCCAGCAGGTCGAGCCGGTTCATGTCCTGACCAAGCTGTGCTGCCAGTTCATGCAGGAGGCCGGTCCGCACCTCGGCGCCTTCCGGGCTGTGTCCCAGGCCGCGCAGCCGCAAAAGCGCCGCTTCATAGACCAGGCGGTCATAGCGCTGCCGGCCCGAAAGTTCCCATGCGTCGCGGGCGTGGATGGTCATTTTTTCCGCCAGCCCCAGATTTTCGGTCTGGACCATGGCGGCGTCACCAGCGCTGTTGTCGCCGCTGTTGTCGCCGCTGTCGGGTTCAGATTCCGTGCCGGTGCCTTTGTTTGCCGCGATATGGGGCCGGTTCAGGTTTGCTTCCGTCAGGGCCTTATACAGTTCGGCCAGGGTCGCATGGTGATATTCGTCGCGGTCCTCGCCGGGGATCGCCGCCGCGGCACGTTCAAGGGCGGCCAGTTCGGGGTCCAGAAGCTGCGCGATATGCCCGAACCGGGCCCGGTCGGACATGCGTTTGCGGAACAACGCCCTGGCCTGGGGCACATAGGCAATGAATATGCAGGTCAGCCTGTGGCGCAGATAGTTGAAGGTCGCATCGGGCCCGCGGTCGCCAAACAGGATCGAGCCGCCGGAAGGACGTGTGGCCGAAAGATTGTCGATCAGGTCGAACAGGGTGCTTGCCGCTTCGCGGGTCTGCCCGACCCGGCCACTGGTCATGGCCAGCCGCACCCATTGTTCGACCATCAATATGGTTGCCTTCAGAAGCCAGAGCCGGCTGTTGCCGCCGGCGCCGGATAACAGGCCCGACACGGCACCAAGCAGCAGGTGCGACAGGCCCTCGCTGGTGGCGAGGGCGATGGCCAGTTGGCCGATGCGCCGCATGTCGCTGATGGCATGGGCCCAGCCAATGAGCAACTGCTGCAGTCCTGATTTCTGGTCTGCCGTCAGGTCCAGCGCAAGCAGGTGGCCAAGCCTGAGCGCCAGTTCGTCATGGAGCGGGTGGTCAAGGTGCGTGCGATGGCTCGGCGTCAGCAGATAGTCCAGATGGAAAAACGCGACCTGTGTCCTGAGGTCGTTGAACCGGAAGCCGGCGCCGATGCGTGTTTCCAGGTCATTGCCGTCATAATATTGGGCCATTGAATGGCGGACCGTGTCATGGATCGCCATCTTGTCCTGGCCGCGCGGAATGATCGTGCCGCTTGCCATGACCTTTGCCGCAACGGACAATGTGTCGCCGTTTACAGCTTCATTGAGCGCGATAACCAGGTCCCTGTCAAAGACCTTGAACAGGCCAAGCGCGGCAATCAGCCGTTCTTCCGGCGGTTTCTTGTTTTCCAGCAGTCTGCGGATAAACGTGTCCGGCGGCATCATCAGCGCGTCGCGGATACGGGCCTCGTCCCGCACGCCCATGGCTTCGGCGTCGCGGTAATATTCCACGGCGAGGCGCAGCATCAGCGGCAGGGTGACCGTCTCGCCGATAACGCAGTCCCAGAAAATTTCAGGCAGGCCGCGTCTGGCAAGATAGTCCCGGGCTTCGGCCAGGCCAAAACCCTGCACGGTAATGCTTTGAACGCTGAAATTGACCGGCAGGTCGCGGGCGCCGCGCTGGCCGGATTGCACCGCCTTGGCCCAGTTCGGCAGCTCGCGCGAGCCGATAACAAAAAGGATGCCGCGGCTCAGCATGGCAATCTGCCTGAGCGTTTCTTCGAAAACGCCTTTCTCCAGCGTGTCGATCATCACCAGCGCACGGCCGAAACTGTCGCCGATATCATTCTGGCCCAGGGCGATGGTCAGTTCGGCTGCGAACATGCGCGGCAGGATATCCATGATCGCGCGCTTGTCGTCGGGCAGCAGCCAGCGTTGTTCACGAACGGCACGCTTGTGGGACAGGTCCTTTGCCTGTTCCACAAATTTCTGGCTCAGGGTGCCCAGGAAGGACAGGCCGGTGCTCAGGGCCGCGGCGGAGGCCAGGTTGCCCGCGATATCCAGCGCCCCTTCAAGCGCCGTGGTATAGACCTGATGGTTCTTTTGCATGTTTTCCCATTTCTGGGCGGTGCCGGCGTCGCCTTCCCAGTAACAGCGCAAAAGGGTCAGGGTCATCGGAAAGCGTTCGCCGATCGGCATATTGCTGGCCTGCATCAGGCTGGCGATCACATCCACGGGGTCGGCGTCATCGGCCATGTCGTAGCTCAGGCGAAACAGGCGCGTCGTCTTCTCAAGCGTGATCCGCCGCTTGCCGTCCTTGCCGCCGGCGGGGTCCAGCTCCTTGCGGAGCTCGGCCAGCAGCCGCGATTTGCCCGCGCCGCCTTCGCCGATCAGGAACAGCAGCCTGTTGTCAGGCAGCGACTGGCTGTCGCTTTCCAGAAGCTTGTGTACTTCATGGATCAGCGTATCGAGGTTCGAATGATTGCCCAGGAATTCCCGATTGTCCAAATCGAGAATATCAGTGCCGACCGATGACATGGGTTGGTCCCCGCCAATAATAGAAAATTCAATGCACCAAAATGCTTGCTGAAAATCGAAACTGCGGAACAACTAATAAAAGAAATAGTACCATACCGCCGCGCAGACAAGCCGCGATCCGGGTTTGGCCACGATTTGACGAACGATTGTCTATTGGTGCGCACCAGGACTTGTGATCTGGCCTGCAAGGCCGGTTCAGAATGCAGGTTTTGCGCAGGCCCGTGCATAACCTTCGGCGAGGCGGTCGACAATTGTCGCGGTACTTTCAACCGCGCGCACCGAGCCGACACCATGGCCGGCGGACCAGACATCGCGCCAGGCCTTGATCTTGCCTTGTGAATTGGCGAAATCCGGCCCGTCCTTGTGGCCGGGGTTCGCGGGGTCCAGCCCCATGCGGATCAGGCTTTCCTTCAGATAATAGGCATTGGCGCCGGATAGTGCGTTCGTCAGCACCAGATCCTCGAACTCGGCGGCCAGCAGCATGGATTTATAATCCTCGCTGGCGATGCTTTCTGCCGCCGCAATCAGCCCGGTGCCGACATAGGCGAGGTCGGCGCCCAGTACCTCGGCGGCGCGCACGGCTTCGCCGGTCGAAATGCTGCCACCCAGTATGACCGGGCCATCGAAGAATTCCCGCACCGCGGTCACGAACGCGAAGGCCGACATCGCACCCGTGTGCCCGCCGGCACCCGCCGCCACCAGCACCAGCCCGTCGGCCCCCGCCGCCACGGCCTTCCTGGCATAGGGCACGCTGTTCACGTCCGCGAACACCAGCCCCTCGTAGGCATGCACCACATCCACCACCGCGCCGGGGCTGCCAAGGGCGGTGATCACCACAGGCGGTTGGTATTTTTCGACAAGCTTCAATTCGGCGCCCAGCCGGTCGTAGGACCGGTGCGCCACCATATTGGCGGCAAACGGGCCGATCTTCGCCCCAGGGTCCGCCGCCAGCATCGCGGCCCGGCCTTCGCTTATGCGTGCCAGCCAGTCGTCCAGGTCCTCAATCGTGCGTGCGTTCGGGAACGGAAAACTGGCCATGATGCCGGCTTTCATGGCCGCCAGCACCAAGTCGGGGCCCGAAACCAGGAACATGGGCGCGGCCACAACGGGCAGGCGCATGCTGGCGGTCAGGTCTTTCAGGCGGGCACGGGCGTCGGGCTGCTGGCTCATATCATCGCTTTCATAACAATACCTGTGCAAGACATACGCCGCTGCCCGCGCCTTGGCAACAGGCTTGAACAAGTTACTTGCAAAAAGATACCATTGTTCTATCTTCAGGATCGACCGGGCGGGGAAGGCCGGGCCGGACAGCGCCGGGAAGGGGAGGATATCATGCGCAAGAAGCTGACATTCTATTTCGATTTTTCGTCCGCCTATTCCTATGTGGCGCAGGCGCGCATGGATGCGGTGTTCGCGGGGCTGGATGTCGATATCCTGTGGCGACCCATCCTGTTGGGCATCATCTTCCGCGAAAACGGCTGGACCCCCGTGGCCCCTGGCACGGCCAAGGGCGATTATACCTTCCACGATGTCGAACGCTGCGTGCGCAAGGAAGGCCTGCCGCTTCGGTGGCCGGAAACCTTTCCGTTCAACGGCATGCTGGCCGCACGTTTGTTTTATGCGCTTGAGGACGAACAGGCTGTCGCCTTTGCGCGCGCCGTGTTCCATGCCGCCTTCGGTGAAGGCCGCGATGTCGCGAACCCCGATGTGCTGGCGGAATTGCTGGCGGCGGTGGGTGCCGATGTGGCGGCGGCGACCGAACGCAGCGGGCTTGATGCCGTGAAGGCGTGGTTGCGCGAAGAAACCACGGCGGCAATGGCCGCGGGCGTGTTCGGTGCGCCCAGTTTTGTTACGGACGGCGAGCTTTTCTGGGGCGCCGACCGAATGGAAGATGCCCGCGACTGGCTCGCGCGCGGCGGCTGGTAAGGAGACCCATCATGGCGAACGATATTTTCATCCTCGGCGGTCACCAGACCGATTTTGCCCGCAACTGGGCGCGCGAGGGGCATGAAATCATGGACATGTTCCGCGAAACTTTGGTGAAGGGCATGGAGGCCGCCAAGCTGGACGCCAGCGAGATTGATGCCGCCCATGTCGGTAATTTCACCGCCGAGCTGTTCTGCAACCAGGGCCATCTGGGCGGCTTTTTTGCTGAAGCCGTACCGGGGTTGAGCGGCATCCCCGCCGGGCGCCATGAAGCCGCCTGCGCGTCCTCCAGCATCGCCACCCTGGCGGCGACGGCGGAGATCGAGGCCGGGCGTTATGACATTGTCGCCGTTCTGGGCATCGAGATGATGCGCAACGTGCCGGGCGACCAGGCGGCGCTTTATATCGGTGGGCCGGCCATGTGGTCGGGCCATGAATGCCAGGATGTCAAATATCCCTGGCCGCACATGTTTGCGCGCCTGGGCGACGAGTACGAGCGCCGCTATGGCCTGAAGCACGAACATCTGATGGGCATTGCCGAGATCAATTTCGCCAATGCGCGCAGGAACCCCAACGCCCAGACCCGCACCTGGAAATTCACCGATCAAAGCTTCACGGCGGACGACGACGCCAACCCGGTGATCGATGGCCGCATCCGCCGGCAGGATTGCGGGCAGGTGTCGGACGGGGCCGCCGTTGTGTTCCTGGCATCAAAAAAGGGCGCGGAAGCATACTGCAAAAAACGCGGGCTTTCGCTCGACAGCCTGCCGCGCATCAGGGGCTGGGGCCATACGGTCGCGCCCATTTCGTTTGATGCCAAGTTGCGCGAAGGCCAGCAGTCCAACGCGCCCTATATTTTCCCGCATGTGCGCCGCGCCATCGAAGGCGCCTTTGCCCGCGCCGGCATCGCGGGGCCCGAAGGGCTGGACGCGATTGAGACCCACGACTGTTTCACCACCACCGAATATATGGCCATCGACCATTTTGGCATCACCAAACCCGGCGAAAGCTGGCGCGCGGTCGAGGACGGCACCATCGCCATGGGCGGCCGGTTGCCCATCAACCCGTCAGGCGGCCTCATCGGCCTTGGCCACCCCGTGGGCGCCACCGGCGTGCGCATGCTGCTGGACGCATCCAAACAGGTGGCCGGCACGGCGGGCGACTATCAGGTCGAAGGCGCCCGCACCGTCGCCACCCTGAATATCGGCGGCAGCGCCACCACCACGGTGTCCTTCATCGTGGGGCGGTAACGCACCGCCGATTACTGGGGGGAGGGAGGCTTTCGGGCCTCCCTCTTTTATTCTGCGCACTTTCCCGTCAAAGTATATTTAACTGACTGGGGGAGAAGCATATGTGGCAGCGGGTGTCGAGCAGGCTTAGTGAACTTTGTGCCGCAATCATTGCAGTAACAGTTGCGGGTATGACAACGCCTCAATTCTTTAATCGCTGGGGTTGGTGGATAATAATCATATGTGCAGTGCTATATGTGATGAATGTCTTGTTGCGTGAAGTTTATACAGCGATTACCCGCCGACGATATCCCCTCGTTAAACTGCTCTATCTATTGGAGCGACGCGGGGTCAGCTTTGTCGGTTCTGGCCCTCGCGGTCCGGAGATCATGAAAGTTGCTGAGCTTCTTCGGCAATGCGCCGTTGATGGGCAAATTGCCTTTAGTGGTCGAGATGCCTTGAACCAAAACTATATGGCGGGCCCGCTAATTGAACTAGAGGCAGCGTCGTGGATGAATTTGGAATTCAGTCCGCTCTCTTTTCAAGACTTTGAAGCAAGGGAGAGACCTGCTCGGCAGAATCTTGTAACGCGCGTAACAGGTATTGGTTCGAATAGGCAAAAACTCAAAGACATACACCTCTCAGGAATCTGGCCGTGGTTTTGGGCGTTTGGTGCCGCGCGAACTGTAAAAGCCTCGGCAAAGGAAAACTCCTAAGGGCGTTTCCTTAAGGTGTTTGCCCACATTTCCCGTATCTTCCGGGCGGTTTTGCCCGTATAAGCGCGGTTCTGATTCTTATCTCGGGACTGTTGTGATGATTACTTTCGCCGGTGTGGCGCTTCGGCGCGGGGCCAAACTGCTGTTTGAAAACGGCAGCTTCAATTTGAATGCCGGCGAGAAAATGGGCCTCGTGGGCGGCAACGGCGCTGGCAAGTCTTCGCTGTTTGCGCTCTTGCGCGGCGAGCTGATTGCGGAATCGGGCACGGTGGATTTTCCGTCGCGCTGGCGCATCGCCCATGTGGCGCAGGAAACCGAAGGCAGCCCCAAATCGGCGCTTGAATTCACCATCGACGGCGATATCGAATTGCGCGCGCTTGAGGCCGAGCTTGCCAAAGCCGAAGAAGCCGAGGACGGCTTCGAGATCGCCCGCATCCATGAAGAATTCATGCGCATCGACGCCTATTCGGTGGACCGGCGCGCGGCGGAACTGCTGGTCGGCCTCGGTTTCGACGATGCGGTGCACGGCAACCCGGTTTCCAGCTTTTCGGGGGGCTGGCGCATGCGCCTCAATCTCGCCCGCGCGCTGATGTGCCGGTCTGACCTCTTGCTTCTGGACGAGCCGACCAACCACCTGGACCTTGAGGCCATCGTCTGGCTGCAGGACTGGCTGAAGGCGTTTGACGGCACGGTTTTGATGATCAGCCACGACCGCAACTTCCTCGATGCCACGGTCGACCGTATCCTTGAGTTGGCGGGCGGCACCCTGACCCTTTATACCGGCGGCTATTCGGATTATGAGAATATGCGCGCCGAGCGGCTGATGCAGCAGCAGGCGATGTTCGAGCGCCAGCAGCGCCAGATTGCGCATATTTCGTCCTTCATCGACCGGTTCCGTGCGCAGGCCTCGAAGGCCCGGCAGGCACAAAGCCGCATCAAGGCGCTGGCCAAGCTGGAACGGGTGGCCGCGGCCCATGTGGACACGCCCTTCACCTTCCGTTTCCGCGAACCCGACGCCATGGCCACGACGCTCTGGGAAGCAAATGGCGCCGATGCGGGTTACCCCGGCAAGACCATCCTTTCGGGCATCACCACCCACATTGGTGCGGGCACGCGCGTCGGGCTTCTGGGCCGGAACGGCGCCGGCAAATCGACCCTGATCAAGCTGATCGCGGGTGAGATCAAAAGCGAAGGCGGCGAGATCATCCCCGACCGCAAGCTGAATATCGGCTATTTTGCCCAGCACCAGCTCGAGACGCTGGACCCGGAACAGTCGCCCTTGTGGCACATGAAACAGAAGGCACCGCGCACGCGCGAGCAGGAACTCAGGACCTATCTGGGCACCTTCGATTTCACCGACAAGACCGTGTTCCAGGAAACCGGCACCATGTCGGGTGGCGAAAAATCGCGCCTCGTGCTGGCGATGATCATCTGGGACCGGCCGAACCTTCTGCTCCTTGATGAGCCGACCAACCACCTTGACCTCGAGGTCCGTGCCGCGCTCACCATCGCGCTGCAGGAATTTGCGGGTGCCGTGGTCCTGGTGTCGCACGATACCGCGCTCATCGAAACCGTGGTCGACAGCTATTGGCTGATCGACCAGGGCACGGTGACGGAATTTGACGGCAACTTGCTGGATTACAAACGCTACCGCGCGCAAGCCGACAAAAGGGCTGCCTAAAGCAGCCCTTTAAGCTCGGTGCGCACGACCTTGTTCATGCTGTTGCGCGGCAGGCTTTGGGCGATCACCAGCTTTTCCGGCCATTTGAATTTGGCGACACCCCGGTCGGCCAGATAGGCGCTGAGCGACGCAAGATCGAGGCTTTCGCCCGGCAATGGCACGGCCACCGCCGCGACCTTTTCGCCCATCACCTCGTCGGCATAACCCACGACGGCGGCTTCGGCGATGGCCGGGTGGTCGGTGATCACATGGTCCAGTTCCTCGGGCGAGATATTCATGCCGCCCCGGATGATCAGTTCCTTGCGCCGGCCCACGAAACGGTAGAACCGGTCCGCCTCGCCCGCGATCTCGAACAGGTCGCCGGTGCGGAAATAACCGTCCTTGTCGAACACGGCCGGGTTCCCTGCGGTATCCCCCAGATAGCCGTCGAACACATTGGGGCCGGTGATCAGGAGTTCACCCGGTTTTCCGGCTTCGGTGATTTCCCGGTCGCCATTTTGCCAGTCGACCAGTTTGGTGCGGCAGCGGTTGGCGAAGCGGTTGGCCCATTCAATGCCGTCGCGGCCGAAGCGCGGGAACAGGGTTGACCGCACCTCGGGGTCCGGCACATCGGCCGGGCCGCCCACCAGCCCCGCGCCTTCGTTCGAGCCATAGAAATTGACGATCTCGACCCCGAACAGGTCCCGGAAACCCGCCACCGTGGTCGGGTTCAAAGGCGCCGAGCCGGACGCGATATAATCCACATGGCTGAGGTCCGCGAGCTTATGCAGTTCCGGATGCTGCAAAATCATGGTCAAAACCGCAGGCGGCGCGATGGTGTAGGACACCTTCTCGGCACCGATCTGCTGCAGGAAAATCTTCAAATCGAACGGGTGGTGCATCACAAGGCACGCCTTGGCCATGGGCCAATAATAGAGGAAGCCCGAAATCGCCCCCATGTTGGTCAGCGGAAAGGGGTTCAGCATCACCGAGCCTTCCTTCACGGGGGCGGCGTCCGCGACCGCGTTCACCTGGGATGTCCAGTGGTTATGGTGCCGGGGCACGCCCTTCGGCACACCCGTGGTGCCCGATGTCCAGCAGATGGTGAATACCTCGTTCGCCGAAATATCCGGGCGTTTCACCGGCGGCACGGCCTTCGAAAGGTCCACATCCGGGAAAAAGGGCAGGGGCACACAGTCGCCGCGCCCGCCACCGCCAAATGCCAGCACCCGGATGCCCTGCGGCAGGGCCGGCAGCCGTTCGGCCAGATAGTCCGCGCCCCGGAAGTCGGCGATGGTCAGGTAGGCGCGGGCGTTCGTCACCTCCGCCGCGCGGCCCAGCTCGAACTTGCCATATTGCACGGGCAGGGGGCTGATGATGGCACCCAGCCGGTCGATGGCGATATAGGCGATCACCAGTTCGGCGATATTGGGCAATTGCACGATCACCACATCACCCTGGCCGACATCCTGTGCCGCCAGCGCATGCGCCAGCCGGTCGGCAAGGCGCGATACCTGGGCATAGGTCAGCCGGCATGGGCTGCCGGATACAAAATCCTGCCGGTTGGGCGGGTCGATGAGCGCCACACGCTCAGGCACCGCCTTCACGGCATCCTCGATAAGCGAAGCGAAGGTGGTATCGCCCCACCAGCCCAGGTCTGTGTAACGGGCGACCTTGTCGCTGCCGGTAGATCGCATATCCTTCCCCTCCCATGCGATTTATGACTTGCATAACGATACCATTGATGAGGCGGGGCCAAATGTCAATATGGCACTTGAAACCGCGTCCGGGTGCGGCAAAACCGCCGCCGCCCTAGACTATCCGGTGAATATCGGTATTATCGGGGAATGGGGACACGGCTGGTGTTTTGCCGGGACATATATAAAAACGGGGTGCTTTGTGGCGGAAACGAAATTCATTCGTACATGTTCGATCTGGCGCGCTTTGGGCGTGGTGGGCGACTTTGCGACCCTTCTGATCCTCGAATCGATCTGGCAGGGCGCCCGGCGTTTCAGCGAAATCCAGGGCCGGACAGATATGCTGAAGGCGCTTCTGAGCGGGCGGCTGAAACAGCTTGTCGCCAACGGCCTTCTGGTGAAGGTGGCCTATACCGATACGCCGAAACGCTATGAATATCGCATGACCGAAAAGTGCCGCGAGCTTTACTGGACCGCGCTGATGATGCTGCGCTGGGAAAAGAAATGGAGCGCGGACCAGGCCAAAACCAGCGTCAAGCTGACCCACCGCACCTGCGGGCACGAGTTCGACCCGATCCCGAGCTGTGGTGACTGCGAGAAGGAAATCTTCGCGCGGGACGTCACCTGGCAGGAAGGCCCCGGGGTGGGCTGGATGGCGCCCAGCTACAGCCGGCGCCGCCAGGGCGAAGGCCGGCAGGCCGCAGGCGAACGCACCAGCCTGTTCCATGAAATCGCGCTGGTGACCGGCGACCGCTGGGCCGGCCTGATCCTCAGGTCCGTGTTCACGCGCCTGCGCAAGTTTGATGAAATCCGCAAGGATACCGGCATCGCCACCAACATCCTGTCGGACCGGCTGAACCAGTTGGTGGAAACCGGCTTCCTGTTCACCCACGCCTATCAGGACGCGCCAAAACGGTATGAATATCGCCTCACCGAAAAGGGTTGGGACTATTATCCCGTGCTCCTGATGCTCTTGCAATGGGGCGACAAATGGTATGCCTCGCCCGAAGGGCCGCCTTTGCTTTTGAATCATAAACTGTGCGGGCATGAACTGACCCCGACGGTCAATTGTTCCCATTGTGGCGGTGTCATCAGCCCGGACGATGTGGATTATACCCTGGTCGAAGCCCGCCAGCAGGTGCCCGAACCGGCCTGATTTGACGGCCTGTAAAAAGTAACTTTCAAAAACATACTAACAATGCTAGGGTCCTTTCTGGAAAGGGGAGCCTGGTATGTCTGAAAATGCGTCCGACATGCGCCGCAGCATTGTTGTCACCGGGGCCGGGAAGGGCCTTGGCCGCGCCTTCGCGCTGGACCTGGCGGCACGCGGCAACCGTGTCACGGTCAATAACCGCACCCATGCCGGTGTGCCCAGTACCGCAGAATCCGTGGTGTCAGAGATCGTTTCGGCCGGTGGCGAGGCGGTCGCGGACCATAGCGATATGCTCTCGCCCGATGTGGGGGAAACCCTGGTGGCCTCGGCGGACAGGGCGTTTGGTGCCATCGATGGCCTGATCCTGAATGCCGGCATCACCGGCCCCGCCGCCAAGGTGGCGGACAGTGTCATGACCGACCTTAGGTCTGTTTTTGAAACGAACTTTTTCTCTGCCGCAGCCATTGCCATGCGGGCCTTGCCGTACCTGAAGGCCTCGCCCGCCGGGCGGCTGTTGTTTGTTGCGTCCACCGCCGGGCTTTATGGTGTGCGCGGGCGCGCGCCCTATGCGGCCTCGAAGGGTGCCATGGTCGCCTATGCGCTGACCCTGGCGGCGGAACTGAAACGCGATGGCATCGGTGTGAACATTCTGGTGCCCTATGCCGAAACCCAGATGACCACGGGCCTGGGCGACAGCGGGCCGGACATGAACCCCGATTTTGTCGCGCCGGTCGCAAGCTGGCTGATGTCGTCTGACTGCACGGCCACCGGCCAGATATGGGTCGCGGGTGGCGGCTATGTGCGCCGGGCGCGCATGGAGGAAGGCATCGGCGCCGCGCTGCCGGCTGACGGGCAGGACCCGGTGGCCTGGCTGGCCGCCAACGCCGCCACGGCGGGCGATATGGCGGACGGCACCGGTTTTCCGGGCGCCGAAGCCGCCTTCATGGACCTTGTAACCCGGCTTCAGGCCGCACGGGGGCAGGTGGCATGAGGAAAATCCGCGTCATCCAGTGGGCGACGGGTGCCATGGGCAAGACCTGCCTGCGCGCGGTGATCGACCATCCTGATTTCGACCTCGTGGGCCTTTATGTCTATAATCCCAAAAAGGCCGGGGTGGATGCGGGCGACATTGCGCACCGGGGCAAAACCGGTGTGCTGGCCACCCGCGACATGGACGAAATTCTGGCGCTGGAAGCCGATGTGGTGATCTTTGCCGCCATGCTGCAACCGCCCTATGCCAGCCATGACGATACCATCTGTGCGCTGCTGGCGTCCGGCAAGAATGTCATCAGCATCAATGGCCACAGTTACCCCACCCATTGGGGCGCGGCCCATGCCGCCAAGTTCGAGGACGCCTGCAAGGCCGGTGGCTCGACTCTTCTGGGCGGTGGCCTGAACCCGGGTTTCATTGTCGAACGTATCGCGGCGGCAGCCAGCGGCATCTGCACGCGGCTCGATGGCATCCGCGTGCGCGAGGTGGTCGATTGCACCGAAATGCGCAGCGCGCCTTATGTGTTCGACATGCTGGGGTTTGGTGCCGAACCCGGGCGCATCAACCCCAACGATCCCGACTGGGCACCCGCCGAACTGCTGAACGGCCTGTATTCGGAGGTTGTGGCCTCCATCTTGGCGCGCCTTGGTTTCACCCTCGACCGGGTAGAGACCGACCACAGCATGCTGCCGGCCACCACCGACATTTCGATGGCGGCGGGCACTATTGCCAAGGGCACCATCAGCCACACGGCCTGGTGCTGGCATGGCATCGTCGCCGGCGAACGCTTTTTCACCCTGACTATCGACTGGATCATGGAGACGGCGCACCTGCCGTCGCCCGATTATCCGATCTGGACCGTCCGCATCGAAGGCGACCCGACGATGGACCTGCGCATCGACCTCAGCCGCCGCGCGGACGATCCCTTCAAAACCGGGCCTGAGCAATATGGTGTTGCCGGTTCCGTGCTCAACTCGATCCCCGCGCTTGTTGCCGCGCCCCCGGGCCTGATGCTGATGCCGTCATCGCCCGTGTTCCGGCCCGCGTCCTGATCTGCCAGATGGAGGAATGAATGACCGCCACCCTCGTCAACACGGTGCGCAGCACCCTCGGGCCAAACGACCATCCGTACCGGAATGGCGCCTGGACGCCGATCTACACCGAATATGACGCCGATTTCAAAAACGGCGACCCGCAGGTGATCGGCGATATCCCGACCGATATTGCCGGTGTTTATGTGCGCAACAGCGAAAACCCGGTGCATGAAGCCATCGGCAAATATCATCCGTTCGATGGCGACGGCATGTTGCATATGATGCATTTTGCCGACGGCAAGGCCCAGTATCGCAATCGCTTTGTGCGCACCGAAGGGTTCCTGGCCGAAGCCGAAGCCGGTGGCCCCTTGTGGGCCGGCATTGCCGAAAACCCGGCCAAGTCGCTCAGGCCCGGCTGGGGCGCGCAAGGGGCCCTCAAGGATTCGTCTTCGACCGACGTGGTCATCCATGCCGGCAAGGTCATGTCCACCTTCTACCAGTGCGGGGAAGGCTATCGGCTCGATCCCTATACGCTCGAACAATATGGCCCCGAAGCCTGGGTGCCGGATGAAGGCATTTCCGCCCACCCGAAGGTGGACGAAGCCACGGGCGAGATGCTGTTCTTCAACTATTCGAAAAAGGCGCCCTTCATGCATTATGGCGTGGTGGGGCCGGATAATATTCTCAAGCATTATGTGCCCATTGAACTGCCGGGCCCGCGCCTGCCGCACGATATGGGCTTCACTGAAAACTATTCGATCCTCGGTGATTTTCCGCTGTTCTGGGACCCTGAGGGCCTGAAACATGGTTTTCATACCAGCCGGTTCTTCCGGGATATCCCGTCGCGCTTTGCGGTCCTGCCGCGCTACGGCAACCCCGAAGACATCAAATGGTTCGAAGCCGACCCGACCTATGTGCTGCACTGGATGAACGCCTACGAAGACGGCGACGAGATCGTGTTCGACGGCTATTTCCAGGACGAACCCTATCCGAAACCCTTGGAGGGCCTGCCGCCGGGCGCGGGGCTGATGATGGCGTTCCTGGATGAACATTCCTTCAAGCCGAAGCTGCACCGCTGGCGCTTCAACCTGAAGGACGGTTCGACCAAGGAAGAACGGCTGGATGACCGCATTCTCGAATTCGGCAGCTTCAACCAGCAGATTGCCGGCAAACGCGGGCGCTATCTCTACAGCACCACCACCAAACCCGGCTGGTTCCTGTTCACCGGCGTGGTGAAACACGACCTGGAAACCGGGCAAAGCTGGTCGCTGGATTTTGGCAAGAACCGCTTCGGCAGCGAGGCGCCGTTTGTGCCGCGCCTGAATGCCAAATCCGAAGATGACGGTTACCTCGTAAGCTTCATCATCGACATGGAAGAAAACCGGTCGGAATGCGTGCTTGTGGATGCCCGGCATATCGAAGCCGGCCCCGTGTGCCGCATCATCCTGCCGCACCGCATTTCAAGCGGCACGCACGCCTGCTGGGCCAACGACAGCGATATCGCGCATCCGGGCGGCCGCGCCTGAGCAAATTTTAGAACCCTGGGGAGGGAATGAATGTTTCTTGAAACCGTAAGTCTGGCCCAGTTGCTTGCCACGGAATTTGCCGTGCTGATCGGCTGCATGGTCGCGCTCTGGCTGATCTCGATCAAACTGGGCGACGTGTCCTTTATCGACAGTTTCTGGGCCGCGGGCTTCGTGGTGGTGGCCGTGTTCGGCTACTGGTACACGGGCGGCGGCTCGGGATTGCGTGGGCTTGCGCTTGTCGCCACCGCGCTTTGGGGCACCCGCCTCGCCCTGTACCTGTTCCTGCGCTGGCGCCATGACGGGCCGGACGGGCGCTATGTCGCCATGATCTCGAAGGTGAAGGGCAATGTGCCTTTCTATACCCTCCGCTACGTGTTCCTGCTGCAGGGTGTCATGCTGTGGGTGGTGTCCCTGCCGGTCCAGTTCGTGATGGCGTCACCCGTGGGCACGCCGGTGGGCAATATCGCGACCGCAGGCGCCGTTCTGGCAGGCATCGGTTTCTTCTTCGAAAGTGTCGGCGACTGGCAGATGGCGCGCTTCCGCGGCAACCCGGATAACAAGGGCAAGGTCATGGACCGGGGCCTGTGGCGCTATACCCGCCATCCCAACTATTTCGGCGATGCCTGTGTGTTCTGGGGCCTGTATCTGATGGCGCTTGAAGCACCGAACGGTGTCTGGTCCGTCTTCGGTCCGTTGCTGCTCACCTGGACCCTAGTCAAATGGTCGGGCGCCGCGCTTCTGGAACGCCGGCTCAGCCGCTCGAAACCGGGTTACGAGGCGTATCTGGCGCGCACCAGCAGCTTCATCCCCTGGTTCCCGAAGAAAGGGCAGAGCGATGCCGCTTGACGAAAAAGCCGTCCAGGAACTCTTGGACAAAAAAGCCATCGAAGAGGTGCTGGTGCGTTATTGCCGCGGTGCCGACCGGGGTGATGCCGACCTGATCGCCGGCGCCTACCACGCCGATGCCATCGAAGACCATGGCGGCACGTTCCTCGGCAAAGCCAGCGACTATATCGCCATGCTCCGGAAAGTGCTGCCGACCGCGCCGCGCATGAGCCACGCCATCACCAACATGCTGATCGAGCTGGAGGACGACAGCCACGCCACCAGCGAATGTTACATCATGACCTTCTCCCGCCGGGGCGAGGGCACGGCGGACGGGTATGACAGCCTCACCATGGCGCGGCTCATTGACAAGTTCGAAAAACGCGACGGCCAGTGGAAAATCAGCCACCGCCGCCTGGCGTGGGAATGGAACCATGAAATGCCGCTCAGGGAAACCTGGGGCCGGGGCATGATCGCGCCCGACCCGTCGGTGCTGATCCGCGGCGGCAAGATGCCGAACGATATCCTCTATAACTACAGCCTGGGGAGGGACTGATGGACATCAAGGACTGTGTGGCAATTGTCACCGGCGGCAACCGGGGTATCGGCCTCGGCTTTGTCACCGAACTGGTGAAGGCGGGCGCGAAGAAGGTCTATATCGGCTGCCGCTCGCTTGAGGACGGCAAGGCCATCGTGGCCACGGACCCCGAACATCTGGTCGCCATCGCACTCGATGTCACCAAACCCGAACAGGTGGCCGCCGCGGCCGCCAAATGCACCGATGTGTCGCTGGTGGTCAATAACGCCGGCGCCTTCGTCAACCAGCGCCTGATCGGTGCGGCGACCATGGATGCCATGCGCACCGAAATGGAGGTGAACTATTTTGGTGTCGTATCCATGTGCCGGGCGTTCGCGCCGGTCCTGAAGAAAAACGGCGGCGGCGCCATCGTCAATGTGCTGTCGGCGGGCGGCATCGTCGCGGTGCCCGGTATGGGCGGTTACAGCCCGTCCAAGTTCGCGTCGCGCGCGGCATCCACCTGCATCCGGGCCGAGCTCGCGGGGCAGGGCACCACCGTGTCGGCGCTGATTGTGGGTTCGGTCGACACCCGCATGGCGGCCCATATCCAGCGTGAAAAATCCTCGCCCGAGGCCATCGCCCGTGCCGGCATCGCCGCCGCCCGCGCCGGGATCGAGGAAATGGACACCGACCCGCACGCCATGGAAGTGCGGGCCGCCCTGCACCGCGACCCCAGGGGCCTGGCCGACGCCATGGCCGCATCCGTGCGCTGAAGGAGGCGAAGAATGGCAAACACGATCGAAACCATGCTGGCCAAACAGGATATCCGCGACGTGATCTATAATTACGCCCGCGCGATCGACCGGGGCGACGGCCCGCTCCTCAAATCCTGCTACCATGCAGACGCCATGGAAGAACATGGCAATACCTACACCGGCCTCGCGCATCCCTATGCCGACGGCGCGGCCGAGCGGGTGAAAAAACTCAAGCACCCGATGGCGCATTATGTCTGCAACATCCATATCGATCTCGACCTGGTCGCCGACATTGCCTATGTGGAAAGTTACTTGTTCACCTTCGCCCGCTTCGAGAAGGACGGTGAACCCTGGGATACCCTGACGGGCGGTCGCATCGTCGACCGGTTCGAACGCCGCGGTGGCGACTGGAAAATCGCCTACCGCAAGATGGCGTTCGACTGGAACCGCGACATGCCCGCCGCCGAAGGCTGGTGCCTGGGTCTCTTCAAACCCGAAGACCCGCGCATGATCCTGGGTGCGCGGGGCGAGGGCGATCTGAGCTATTCAAGATTCTGAACGGGAAAGGCCCCCAAAAACCCCTCACCCGACTGCGGCTAGGCTCGCCATGCGCGCCAAGCCTTCGTTTCCCTCTCCCCTCAGGGGAGAGGGTCAGGGTGAGGGGGCTTCCCGAAACCGGGACTTCAGCGTGTCAGGTCGGCCATCACCGCATCCCAGGCGGCGTTGGTGCGTTTTTCCTTGGCGGCCACCAGCACACCCCGGTCGAAATAGTCGCGCCAGTATTTCACCTTGCCGTCCTCGAATTCCATCACGCCCATATAGGGCATGCGCACATGGATGCCGTCGGCGTCGACATAATCGTCGATACCCTCGATCATCAGCGCGCCATCGGCTTCAAGGGTGCGCACAATGGTCCATTTGATGTCAGTCTGGCCGGCCCCAAATTTGGCGAGGAAAGTCTCGACCGCCGCCTTGCCGACGAGCGGCGCTGTGCCGACATGGAAATGATAGATCACATCGTCATGCAACAGGCCGAGCACCGTGTCGGTATCGCCCGCTTTCCAGGCATTGATGATGGCGTCCAGAACCGGGCGATGAGCTGACATGACAACCTTTCCGTCGCGTTGCGACATGTTTGGCCCCCGGGCTGTTGCATCGGCAACAGGGATGCAACAGCTTTTCGGGTGTTTTGTTGCTGATGCAACAGTTTGCTGCACCCTCGTTTGCACCCTATTGCCGTGCCTTCCCGCTTTTTCGATTGGCACATCCGGCGGCATTTGTTACTTTCATAAACGAACCTTATAGGGTCGCCGGAACACCGTCAATCGGGAAGGAACGGAATCCGGCACACAGACCCAAGGGGCATCGGGACGGCAGCGACAGCGCCGGCAGATTTTGGCATCGGGGAGGATGTGGTATGTTAATGCAATCAAAAACCGGCGACAGCGCCTTTCGGGACATCGACCTGCCGCCGGTCGATATTGCGGTGACACACCGCCCGGACGGCACCCTCATCCTTGAAAACCGGGTGCCGCTGCCGGATTTCGACCCGATCTTTTATGCCCATCTGGAACGGCAGGCGGCGCGCCAGCCGAACAAGATTGCGCTGGCGGAACGCAACGCCCAAACCGGCGACTGGCAAAGCCTGACCTATATCCAGATGCTGGCGAAAGTGCGGTCGATCGCCCAAGGCCTGTTGCATCTGGGCGGCGGGCCGAACCGGCCGCTGATGATCCTGTCCGGCAACAGTGTCGCGCATGCGCTGATGCGCTTTGGCGCGCTGGCCGCCGGTGTGCCCCTGTGCCCCGTGAGCGCCAATTATTCGCTGATGGCCGGCAGCCATGACCGGCTGAAGCATGTGTTTTCCCTCGTCAAACCCGGCATCCTGTTCGCGGAAGAAGGCGCCCCCTATGACGACGCGCTCAAATCATTGGGCCTGAAGGTTGAAACCGTGGTCAGCCGCCGCCCGGAAACCCTGTCGGTGCCGGCCCTGTCGTTCGACAGCCTGGCCGCGACCCAGACCGACCCGGGCCTGACCGCCCATATCATGAGCCGCGACCCCGATGGCCATGCCGCCTATATGCTGACATCGGGCTCCACCGGCCGCCCGAAGGCGGTGGTGCAAAGCCAGCGCATGCTGCTCACCAACCTTTTCCAGGCGCACACCATTCTGGGCGGCTCGCACCAGTGGGACGACAAGCTTCTGTGCTGGCTGCCCTGGAGCCATGTTTCGGGCGCCTGCAACATGTCGGGCGCGGCGGTGTTCGGTGGCAGTTTCTATGTCGACGACGGCAAACCGGCACCCGGCCTGTTCGAGAAAACCCTCAGAAACCTCAAAGACCTGTCGGTGCCCTATTTCGCCAATGTGCCCTTTGGCTATGCCATGCTGGTGGATGCCTTGGAGGCCGACAAGGAACTCAGGCAGGCTTTCTACAAGAACCTGCATCTCTTGCTGTATGGCGGTGCCGGGCTGCCCCAGCCGGTGTATGAACGGCTGCAGGCCATGGCGGTTGCCGAAGTCGGCCACAAGATCTTCATCACCACGGGTTATGGTTCGACCGAAACCACGTCCGGCTGCATGGCCATTTTCTTCGATACCGACAAGGTCGGTGTCGGCCTGCCGCTGCCGGGCCTGACGGTGAAGCTGGTGCCCACCGACGATGCCTATGAAGTGCGCATGAAGGGCGATGTCATCACATCCGGTTATCTGCACGACCCCGAAAAGACGGCGGAAGCGTTCGACGAGGAAGGTTTTTACCGGCTGGGCGACAAGCTGAATTTCCATGATCCCGACAATGTGGCGGCGGGCCTGTATTTCGCCGACCGCTTGGCTGAGGAATTCAAGCTGGGCACCGGCACCTGGGTCTCGGGCGGGCGTGTGCGCGCGGGGCTGGTTGCGGCTTTGAGCCCGCTGGTCGCGGATCTGGTGCTGTGCGGCGAAGGCCGGGACGAACTGGCGCTGTTGGCCGTGCCCAACATGGTGGGCCTGTCCGGCATGGCCGGTGGCGCGGTGGCGGGCGACCCGCTCCAGGTCACCACCATTCGCGCCGCTGTTGCCGACAAGCTGGCCCAGTGGAATGCCGCCAACCCCGGCAAATCCACCCGCATCGGGCGTTTTGCCTTCGTCGAAAAGCCACTGAGCGCGGACCGGCACGAACTGTCGGACAAGGGCACCATCAACCAGGCCGCCGCCATCCGCAACCGCCCGGACGAAGTGGCCCGCCTCTATGCCGAAACCCCGCCCGGAAATGTGCTGGTCACCGCCTGAACCCCACCCCCGCTCGCCCTGAGCTTGTCGAAGGGCAGGACGCAGGGCGAGCTGTATCCGGTTGGCGCGGGGCCCCGTGATCCTGGGCTTCGACAGGCTCAGCCCGAACGGGGCGAGGGTATGGCGGTAAACGGTTGATATCCCTGCACGCCACCTCTCCCTTGTCATGGCGGGACTTGATCCCGCCATCCATGCGGTCTTCGACGCGGCCCGGTTGGTGCCTGCCTGGTCGGGACCTTGCCCGTTTTCCGACAGCCTATGGATTCCGGGGTCAAGCCCCGGAATGACACGGGTAAGGTGGCGGCGGAAGTGCGATATGGTTGCGGTGGAAGCTCCCACCGCTCGCCCTGAGCCTGTCGAAGGGCAGGATGCAGGGGCGGCGCGTATCCGGTTATTGCATCGTCCCTTGATCCTGGGCTTCGACAGGCTCAGCCCGAACGGCGGTATGAGGGCGGGGGACACTGGAGGCAACGGCGGCCGCCAATTGCACTGTCTCCCCACCGCTCGCCCTGAGCCTGTCGAAGGGCAGGATGCAGGGTTCGGTGCAAGGCCCCCCCCAAAAAAAAGAAGCCCCGCGGGGAGGACCGGCGGGGCGGGCACTAGGCCTTGGGGACGGGGCGGTGCCGCGTCTGGCGCCGCGCCTCATGGGAAAACCCGGTGTTTCAACCCGGTGCTAAAACCCAGCATGTCAACTCAGTGCATCACCTCAGTGTTTCAGGGCCGGGCTGTCGATTTCCTTGACGCCCATCTGGCTCAGAAGCTGGCTGCGGTCATAATATTCGCGCCATTCCTGCACATGGCCGTCCTTGATGACGAGCACACCCACCACCGGCACGGCACCATGCAGGTCGCCGATGTTGAAATCGTCCACGCGCTCAAGGAACACGACATTGCCGTTGACGGCGACATTCTTGAGGTTCAGTTCCAGCCGGCTGGCGCCCTTCAGCACCGCGCCGATGTGGGCGTGCAGGTTGTCGCGGCCCTGGATCGGGTCGATCATCACGCTGTGCAGCACGCCGTCTTCGGCGAACAGGTCGGCGATGCGGTCCACATCCAGGTCGTTCCAGGCCTGAACCATCTGGTTGGCGACATCAAGCGCGTTGGCTTCTTCATCCGACGCGGCGCCCACTTGCGGGCTTGAGGCCAGCAGCAGACCGAAGGCGGCGGTTTTCAGGGTTTTCATCATCAGGTTGCTCCGTCAAATAAAGGCGGCAGATAAGGGCCGCAAACAGGGGCTAAAGCGTCTGCCGGAAGGCAGACCGCCCGGGTGCCGGGGGAAACACCGGCGTCCGGGCGGTGCACAGGGCTTCTAGAAGTCCAGGGATACTTCGAAGCCGTAGGTCCGCGGGGTCCCGAGGGTCGAGACTTCGTCGCCCAGGAAGGCCACGATGTTGGTCCGGTACAGGGTGTTGGCCAGGTTCTTGCCATAGACCGAGAAGGACCAGTTCTTGTCCGCCGGGTCGAGGGTGATGCGGGCATCCAGAAGCCCGTAACCATCCTCATACTGGAAATTGTCCGGCAGCCAGTACAGCTTGCCCTGGTAGCTGTAGTTCACCCGCATGCTCAGGGCATCCGGCATGTCCATGAAGTCGAACGTGGCTTCGCCGCCGATGTTGAACTGGTGGCTGGGCGTGCGCTGCAGCTTTTTGCCCGAATTGTCGAGGCCGTTGCTGTCGACAAAATCCTTGTATTCGGTGTCGAGGAACGTGGCTGCGGCCCAGAAATACAGGAAGTCGGTGGCGGCAAACTGGAACTCGGTCTCCAGGCCCCGAATGCTGGCGTCGGCGGCGTTGTCGGTGATGTTGCACAGGCAGCCATCATCGGTTTGCGTAACCTGCAGGTTCTTGTAATCCATCGAGAAGACGGCGGTGTTCAGGCGGGCGCGACCGTCGAGGAAATCCCACTTGAAGCCGGCTTCGAAGCTGGTCACCGTTTCCGGGTCATAAGAAATCTGCGCGGCGGCGGCGTTCGCGGGTGTGTCCTCGAAACCGCCGCCCTTGTAACCCTTGGCGCCGCTGACATACAGAAGCAGGTTTTCAGACGGGGTATATTCCAGGATTGCCTGCGGCGTGACCTCGCCCCAACTGTCGCTATAATCGGTGGTGAAGCTTTCGCCCTCTGCCAGGCCGACGATGGGGGTCAGGGACACGGTGTCGTTCGGGTTGAACTTGTCGCCGGTTTCAACGGCGATGCCGGTCACGGTGCCGGTTTTCTTGTCATGCGAATAACGCACACCGGCGGTCAGCTTCAGTTGTTCGGTGAAACGGTAGCCAAGCTGGGCAAAGGCGGCATAGCTGGTGGTCTTGCCCACATTGTCCCAGTGGCTTTCGCCGGTCAGGGTCGGCAGGCCGGCGGGGATTTCCGCCCAGTATTTGTCGTATTTGTCGACCTTGTCATGCTGGTAATAGACACCGGCGATCCAGTCGAACGGGCTGTCGGCATAGTCGCTCGTGAGCCGCAGTTCCTGGGTGAACTGGTCGATCTTCTCTTCCTCGTTCACGGGGAAGGAAAAGGCGAACGGGCTGATGATGCCATAGCCGCTGTCGGGTCCGGCACCGGACTGGTCGTAAATGCCGGTTGCCTTGCCGCCCCGATAACCGGTGATGCTGGTCAGGAGCACGTTTTCAGTGATCTTTTTCTCGAGATTGAGCGAGATGCTGTAGGCTTCGCGGTCATGGCCTTGGGCGGTGTCGAAATCGTCGCCCTTGTAGCGCGGATGCTCCGGCAGGCTTTCCCGGATATCGAGGCCGCCTTCACGCACGGAATCGATATAGGCGCGGGTGGTGCTCCAGGGATTGAGGCCCGGGTTGTTCGGGTCCGGGATCGCCACCCGGTGGATGCCGTTCGAGCTGTCTTTCATATAATCGACGATCAGGCGGGCCTGGAAGTCGCTGTCGGCGGGTGTGAACAGCAGTTGGCCGCGCATCTGGATCGAATCCAGATTGTCCAGATCCCGGTCATGCAGGATATCGTGGTTATAACCGTCATGGTGCCGCGCCTGGAACGAGAAACGGCCGGAAACCGTGTCGCTCAGGCCGCCGGTGATGTAACCGTTGGTGTGCATGGCGTTATAGTTGCCATAACCAAACGTCACATGGGCCGAGCTTTCCTGGCTGGGTTTGGCGGTGATGATGCTGATGGCACCGCCCACCACGTTGCGGCCCAGAAGCACGCCCTGCGGGCCGCGGATCACCTCGACCCGTTCGATATCGAAAAAGTCGGCATTCATCAGGCCCGACCGGCCGACATAGACATCATCGACAAAAATGCCGATCGACTGGTCGGCAGACGGCGCATCGAGGCGCGTGTTGGTGATGCCGCGGATGTTGAATTCCTGGTCGAGCGGCGAGTTTTCCGTGTAGGAAAGCGACGCCACGCTGCGGGCCAGGTCGGAATAGTTATAGATGCGGTCTTTCTCGAGGCTGGCGCCGGTGACGGCGGAAACCGCCAGCGCGCTGTCCTGCAGGCCGACTTCGCGGCGCTGCGACGTGATGACAATTTCCTCAAGCCGTGTCGGTTCGTCGGTTGCGGTCTCCGCATCGTCCGCGCGCACGGTCGGTGCTGCCAGCAGGGCTGCTGTCAGCGCAACGATGGATGTCGTTGTTTGGTATTTCATGGCTGTTTCCTTCCCCTTGGCGTTCCCCTGCGACCTTCCCCGCCGCGCCCCCGTGCCGATGATGGCGCAGGGATTGGGACTCTCCGGATGCAACGTTACGCTCGACATAGTAGGTATGTCAATGCAAGTTTGTTATCGGGAGGTATGAAGTGACTTTAATGCCGGTAAATTGGGGAAAAATATATTATCAGGCGGCTTGTTTATTAATTGTATAATGGTACCAAAAATACAGCATGGCGTCCCGGGCGGGATGGCAGGAAGGCGGGTGGGCGTCCGGTGCGGGGCCTCATATGCGCTGTCTGCAGCCTTCGGTAGTGATTATAGCATCAATTGCATAGAAATACCAACATTCGAATCGGCAGGGTCGCCAGGGGGTCCGCTGACACATCGCGGGCGCTTTGGGCGCATGTGCCGCGATCCGCGCCCGAGTCTGGCGACGGTTGTCCCCGGTGTGTGGCCGGTGCGGCCTGCGCCAAATTTCCGGTCATTGACAGGTGTCATTTGCAATCATAGTATGCTTAAGCAAGTTACAAACGAAGGTCGGCAGGGGCATCCGGGAAGGGCTCCTGGCCAAGGTTCCGGAGGATTTTCATGCCCCCCATCTATATCCTCGACGCCCTGCGCACCCCGCGCGGTAAGGCCCGCGCCGGTGGTGGCCTGAGTGCGATCAAGCCGGTTGAGATGGTGGCGAAACTCCTGCAAGCCATTGAAAAACGTAATGATTTTCCGGTCTCCGCGATTGAGGATATTCTCCTTGGCTGTGTCACGCAGGTGGGGGATCAGGGTGGTAATGTCGCCCGCACTGCTGCGCTGATCGCCGACTGGGGCGCCACCACGCCGGGTCTGATGATCAATCGCTTCTGCACATCGGGGCTTGATGCCGCTGTTTTGTCTGCCGCAAAAATATCAAGCGGAATCAATGATATGGTGCTTGCGGGCGGAGTTGAATCCATGTCGCGTGTGCCCATGCTGTCGGACCGGGGCGCCTATTATGCCGACCCGGACATCGCCGCCCGCGCACCGTTCCTGCCGCTCGGCATCGCCGCCGACCTGGTCGCCAGCCTTGATGGTATCAGCCGCGCCGACGCGGATGCCTATGCGGCGCTCACGCAGGCGCGGGCGGCCCATGCGCGTAGTGCTGGGTATTTTACCAAGTCCTTGATAGCGATGGAAAATCCGGAAACCGGCGCCTTGTTCGCAGCCGACGAAGTGATCCGGGAAGCGGTCACGCCCGAAAGCCTTGCCGCCCTCGAACCGTCGTTTGCCGGGCTTGGTGCCGACGGCTGTGACGCCATCGCGCTCAGCCGTTTTCCGTCTCTCGACCGCATCAACCATATCCATACGGCGGGCAATTCACCGGCCATGGCGGACGGCGCATCGGTGCTGCTGATGGCGGGAGAAAATGCCGTTAAGGAACATGGCCTTAAGCCACGCGCCCGTGTGCGTGCCATGGCCAACACGAGTGTGGATGCGGTGCTGATGCTGACGGGCGGTATAGAAGCCTCGAAACTGGCGCTCAAACGCGCGGGCATGACAGTGGACGACATAGACCTTGCCGAATTCAACGAAGCTTTCGCTGCCGTAACGATTAAATTCATGCGCGATATGGGGCTGGCGGAAGACAGGGTGAATGTGAATGGTGGTGCGATCGCCCTTGGCCATGCCATGGGGGCCACGGGCACCAGCCTGATTGGCACGGTTCTGGACGAGCTTGAGCGGCGCGACCTGTCAACCGGCCTGGTGGCCATTTCGGGCGGCGCCGGTGTCGGCACCGCCATGATCATCGAGCGCGTCTAATGGCCTGAAATCAGGGCATTAGCACCAGGCGAATGGCATAGCCCGCGCCAGCCACAACCGCGACACCGCCAAGCCACAGGGCCACAAACCACAGGAGCTTCTGGCCGAGCGGCTTGTGGTCGCCTTCCTCCGAAGGGCCCGCCATCAATGGTATCCTTCGCTTGATTTCACCTTGCCCCGGAAAATCCAGTAGGCATAGGCGGTGTAGGCGAGGATGATCGGCAGCAATACCACCGTGCCCACCATCAGGAAACCAAGGCTTTCGTCTGGTGCGGCCGCGTCCCATATCGTGATCTCAAGGGGTACGATGTTGGGGAACAGGCTGATGCCAAGGCCGATAAAGCTGAGGATAAACAGGGTGATGGCCGCGAGGAACGGTTCGATGTCCGTGCCGCCCCTGAGGCTGCGCCACAGCCAGAAGGTTGCACCCGCAACCGCCAGCGGCACCGGTGCCGTGTAATAGATCGCCGGGGTGGACAGCCAGGCGTCCATGAAGCGCGGGTCCAGGGACAGGGTTGCAAGGCTGATGATCACGATGAACAGTACGGTGCCGATGCCGGTGATGCCGGCAAAGCGCGCAGCCTGTGCCCGCAAGGGGCCATCGGTTTTCATCACAAGCCAGGTGGCGCCCAGAAGCGCATAGCCGATCACAAGCGCAATGCCGGTCAAGAGGCTGAAGGGGGTCAGCCAGTCCCACCAGCCGCCGGCATAGGCCCGGCCCGAAACCTCGATGCCCTGCACGAAGGCGCCGAGCGCGATACCCTGGCAGAAGGCAGCGACGATGGAGCCCGCGGTGAAGGCGAAGTCCCAGTGCCCGCGGTGGTTTTCGCTGCGCCAGCGGAATTCGAAGGCGACACCCCGGAAAATCAGGCCCATCAGCATGGCGATGACCGGCGCATAAAGCGCTGGCATCAGGACCGCATAGGCCAGCGGGAAGGTGGCGAACAGGCCGCCGCCGCCAAGGATCAGCCAGGTTTCGTTGCCGTCCCACACCGGTGCGACCGTGTTCATGGCAAGGTCGCGGTCCTTGTCGCGCCTCAGGAACGGGAACAGGATGCCGATCCCCAAGTCGAACCCGTCAAGGATGACATAGATCAGGATCGCGGTGGCGATCAGGAAGGCCCAGATAAGCGGCAGGTCGAGCATGTCCATGGCTTTCCTCCTATTCCGCCGGTTTGTCGCGGGTGGTTTCCAGATAGGCCGCCACCGGTGTGGTGCCGGCGGGCAGGGCCGGCTGGCCGGCCTGCGGCCCCTCGGTCGTGGCCCCGGGTGTAAGGCGCATCAGCCTGAGGATATAGACCACGCCTGTGCCGAATACCGTGAAATACACAATTGCAAAAACGGCAAGCGATGTTGCGACAGCGGGCGCGCCCAAGGGCGAAATACTGTCCGCCGTGCGCAACAGGCCATAGATGGTATAGGGCTGGCGACCGACCTCGGTCACCACCCAACCGGCCAGCACGGCGATGAAGCCGGCGGGGCCCATGACGACGGCAGCCTTCTTCAGAAGCGGGCTGTCATACAGTTTGCCACGCGCCCGCGCCCACAGGCCCCAAAGGCCAAGTCCGGCCATCAACAGGCCAAGGCCAACCATGATGCGGAAGGCATAAAAGACGATGCCCACAGGTGGTCGTTCGCTGCGGGGCCAGTCCTTCAGGCCTTTCACTTCGCCGTCCAGTTCGTGGGTCAGGATCAGGCTGGTGGCGTAGGGGATCTTGATCGCATAATCCATGCGCTCTTCTGCGTCGTTCGGGATGCCGAACAGGATGAAGGGAACACCCTTTTCGGTTTCATAATGGCCTTCCATCGCCGCCACTTTCTGCGGCTGGTGTTCAAGCGTATTCAGCCCGTGCATGTCGCCCGCAAGAATCTGGATCGGCGCCACAATGGCCGCCATCCACAAGGCCATGGAGAACATGATGCGGGCCGGGCGGTTATCCCTGTCCTTCAAAAGGTGCCAGGCACCAACCCCGCCCACGACAAAAGCGGTGGTCAGGTAGGCCGCCAGCACCATATGCACCAGGCGGTAGGGGAACGAGGGGTTGAAGACCACAGCCCACCAGTCGGCGGCGACATACTGGCCGGCCTCGTTGATGGCATAACCCGCCGGGGTCTGCATCCAACTGTTCACGCTCAGAATCCAGAAGGCGGAAAACAGGGTGCCGAAGGCCACCATCAGGGTGGCGGCAAAATGCAGCTTGCGCCCCACCCGCTGCATGCCGAACAGCATGATGCCAAGGAAACCGGCCTCCAGAAAAAAGGCAGACAGGACCTCATACCCCAAAAGCGGCCCGATCACCGGCCCGGCCTTGTCGGAGAACACGGCCCAGTTGGTGCCGAACTGGTAGCTCATCACCAGGCCCGAAACCACGCCCATACCGAAGGTGACCGCGAAGATTTTCACCCAGTATTTGAAGGTGACGAGATAATTGTCGTCGCCGGTTTTCAGCCACAGGGCTTCAAGGACTGCCAGATAAGACGCGAGACCGATGGTGAAGGCGGGGAAGATGATATGGAAGGCAACCGTGAAGGCGAACTGCGCGCGCGCCAGCATCTCGGCGGTGAAATAGTCCAGCATTGTTGGCTCCGTCTGGTCGTATTATTCTGCGGCCTGTTTCGGCTGCGCTTTATCGGGCGCCAGTTCGGTAAAAGCCTGGAACTGGCTCAGGAACACCTTGCCCGTCAGTTCGGACAGGAAATGCGACCGCTTCAGCCTGTCCATCACCGGGCCTTTCACTTCGCTGAGGTGGAAGGTCACCCCCGCGTGGGCCAGCCGGCTGTTGATGGCCTCCAGGCTTTCAAGGGCGCTGGCGTCGATCGAATTGACCGCAGGACACATCAATACCACATGTTTCAGCGCCTTGTTGCCGGCGATCAGGCTGTAGATCTTGTCCTCAAGAAACCGGGCGTTGGCGAAATACAAGCTCTCATCCACCCTGAGGGTCAAGACCTTGTCGCTGGTCACGACATTATGCCGCAGCACGTTGCGGAAATGCTCCGTGCCCGGCACCTGCCCGACAATAGCACAGTGCGGGCGGCTTGTGCGGTAGAGATACAGCGCCAGTGACAGCGCCACACCCGCGCTGACACCCAGTTCCACGCCGGCGCCGAGGGTGACAAGGATGGTTGCGGCCATGGCGGCAAAGTCGCTTCGGGAATAGGCCCAGGTGCGCGACAGGGCCTTCAGGTCCACGAGCGACAGCACCGCCACGATGATGGTTGCGGCCAAAGTCGCCTTCGGCAGGAAATACAGAAATGGCGTCAGGAACACGGTCGCGGCAGCAATACCGATGGCGGTGAAGGCGCCGGCGGCAGGTGTTTCGGCGCCCGCGTCGAAATTCACCACCGACCGGGCGAAGCCGCCGGTGACCGGATAACCGCCGCTGAGTGCAGAGCCCACATTGGCGGCGCCAAGGGCAATCAGTTCCTGGTCCGGGTCAATACGCTGGCGGCGTTTGGCGGCCAGTGTTTGGGCGACCGAGATGGATTCGACAAAACCGATCAGGCTGATCAGGAATGCGGCGACCGCCAGATCGCGGGCGAGCGTGAGATCCACGTGCGGCAGGCCGATTGCGGGCAGGCCCACGGGCACGGCGCCGACCACACGCACACCGGCGGCATCCAGATGCCAGCTTGCGGTCACGAGGGTGGTGGCGGCAACGGCTATCACCGGCCCGGCCTTGGTGATGAAGTCCGCAAGGCCGGGCCTCAGGCCCAGTTTCAGCAGAAGTGCTTTCAGTTTCAACCGTACAAAAAACAGGAAGGCGACGCTCAGGGTGCCGATCAGCAGGGTCGGCAGGTTGGTTTCACGCACATGCGCGGCCAGGGCGGAGACCTGCTCGACCATATTGTGGCCGCCAGCCGGCACCCCCAGGATATGTTTCATCTGGCTGACTGCGATCAACAGGCCGGAAGCGGTGATGAAGCCGGAGATAACCGGGTGGCTGAGGAAATTGGCGAGGAATCCCAGACGCAGGAAACCCATGGCCATCAGCATCAGGCCCGAGAGGAGCGCGAGCAGGATTGCGGCCTCCAGGTATCCGATGGTGCCGGGTTTGGCGATGGCGCCCACCGCGGCGGCGGTCATCAGCGACGCCACCGCAACCGGCCCGACCGCAAGGGTGCGGCTGGTGCCGAACAGGGCATAAAACACCAAGGGCAACATGCTGGCATAAAGCCCGACTTCGGGAGGCAGGCCGGCCAGCATGGCGTATGCAAGGGACTGCGGGATCAGCATGATGGTGACGATCACCGCGGCGGTCAGGTCGCTTGCGAACGTGCCGCGGCTGTAGGCTACGCCCCATTCGAGGATGGGGAACAGCTTTTTCAGGTTGGATTTAAGCTGCATCATCGGGTGTCCCTGGGTGGATGGAGCGTCAACGCTTGCCTTCCGCAAAGTCACAGGCGGGTCCGGCATCATGCAGCAGTGGCGCGTGGCTCAGCACCTTGGGTTTGGCCAGCCATTCATGGCCTTTCAGCATCAGGCGGAAATAAAGTGCCGGCATCAGCTTTTCCTTCAGGAACCAGGCCAGGCCGTTGGCCTTTCGACCGTCAATCAGCCAGGTTGGAAAGGTGGGCTGCAGCTTGCCGCCATAACCGAATTCGGCCAGCACGACGCGGCCGCGTTCAACGGTCAGCGGGCAGGAGCCATAGCCTTCATAAAGGGCACCGGTGCTTTCCCCTTCCAGCATGGCGATCACATTGTGGGCCACGACCGGCGCCTGCTTGCGCACGGCCGCCGCTGTTTTGGCGTTGGGGGCCGAACAGCCGTCGCCGATGCCGAACACATTGCCGTACCGCACATGTTGCAGGGTTTCGGGGCTGACCTCGACCCAGCCGGCGGTGTCGGCGATGGCGCTGCCTTTCATGAAATCCAAGGGTCCCTGCGGCGGGCAGACATGGATCATGTCAAAAGGCCGGGTTTCGCGCCGGATGGTACCATCCTTGCCGGTGATATCGAACGTGGCGACCTTCTTGTTGCCGTCAATCGCGACGAGGTTTTCCTGGAAATGCAGGTGTGCGTTATAGCGCTTCACATAGTCCATCAGGGCCGGCACATAGTCGGCAACCCCAAAAAGGGCACCACCGGCGGTATGGAAATTCACATCGATCTGGTCAAGCTGGCCGCTGCGGCGCCAGTGGTCGCAGGCCAGATACATGGCTTTCTGGGGCGCGCCCGCGCATTTGATCGGCATCGGCGGCTGGGTAAAGAGGGCGCGACCGCCTTTAAGGGTGCTCACCAGATCCCAGGTATAGGATGCGAGGTCGAACCGGTAATTGGATGTGACCCCGTTTTTGCCCAGGGTTTCCGCAAGGCCGGGAATGGCGTCCCAGTTCAGCTTCAGGCCGGGGGCGGCCACAAGGGCCCGGTAGAAAACCTTCTCGCCGCTTTCCAGTACCACCGCGTTTTCCTGGGGCAGGAAGCTTGCAACTGCGGCCCTGACCCATTTTATGCCCTTCGGCATGACATCGGCCATGGCACGTTTGGTTTCCTCGCGGTTGAAAACGCCACCGCCAACCAGTGTCCAGCCGGGCTGGTAATAGTGTATGTCGCGGGGTTCGATGACCGCGATATCAAGGCCCGGGCGCCGCTTCAGAAGGCTGGCTGCTGCCGCCAGGCCGCCCGCGCCGCCGCCCACGATAACCACATCATGAATATGGGCTTTGCGCGGGGCAATATAGCTGCGCGGTCCGTCGCCGGCGCGCGCAGCGCGCTCGTCAAGCTGGCCTTTCAGACCGCCAAGCTGGTAGCCGGCTTCTTCTGCGGTTTCCAGAATGGCCTCGGTCGACAGGTGTCCGGCCTCGGCCAATGCCCACAGGGTGGTGGAGCGCGTGCCGGTGCGGCAATAGGCGAGGGTCGGGCCCTTCAGGTCCGCGAGGGCCGTCCGGAAACTTTCGACATCGCCATCCGTGATAGAGCCGGATTTGACCGGGATATGGCGGTACGCCATGCCGTGGCGTTCTGCTGCGGCCTCGATGACCAAGGACTTGGGCTGCTCGCCTTCTTCCCCATCCGGTCGGTTGTTGATGATGCTCCTGAAGCCCCGGGCCGCGAGGGTGCCGATATCGGCCTCGCTGATCTGGGGCGATACCGACAGGCTGGGGGAAATCTTTTTCAGGTCCATGGCGGCCTCCTGTGGGCTTGTCGTGCTGGATCAGAGCGCGTTCAGGGGAATTTTCAGGTAGCGCATGCCATTGTCTTCCGCTGGTGGCAGGTCGCCTGCGCGCATATTGATCTGCACCGACGGCAGAATGAGGCGCGGCATGTCCAGGGTGGCGTCGCGTTTGCTGCGCATGGCGACAAATTCGCCCGCCGTCACGCCTTCATGGATATGGATATTCTTGCGCTTTTCCTCACCGACCGTGGTTTCCCACACGAACGTGTCGCGGCCCGGCGCCTTGTAGTCGTGGCACATGAACAGGCGGGTTTCTTCGGGCAGCGCAAAGATTTTCTGGACGGATGCATACAGGGTTTCGGCGTTGCCGCCCGGAAAATCGCAGCGCGCGGTGCCATAGTCCGGCATGAACAGGGTGTCGCCGACAAAACCGGCGTCGCCGATGACATAGGTCATGCAGGCGGGCGTATGGCCCGGGGTGTGGATGGCTCGGGCTTCAATGCTGCCGACCTTGAACCTGTCACCGTCCTTGAACAGATGATCGAACTGGCTGCCGTCGCGCTCGAATTCCGTGCCGGCATTGAAAAGTTTGCCGAAGGTGTTCTGCACAATGGTGATGTTGGCCCCGATGGCCAGCTTGCCACCCACTTTCTGCTTCAGGTAGGGCGCAGCAGACAGGTGATCGGCATGTACATGGGTTTCGAGTATCCAGTCGACATGCAGGCCCTTGTCTTTCACGAAGGCGACGATTTCGTCGGCGCTTTTGGTGCTGGTGCGGCCCGAGTTCGGGTTGTAGTCCAGCACAGAATCGATGATCGCGCAGGCTTGCGTGCCGGGGTCGGCCACGACATAGCTGACCGTGAAGGTGTCTTCGTCAAAAAAGGCGGTTACCAGGGGGTTCATGGCGCTCTCCTTGGGCGTCCGGCGCAGGATGGGGTCAGTCCTGCCGGTAGGGGTTCGGTTTCAGGCGCAGCCGGGCTGCGGGTCGGCCTGCGACGGTCGGGAAGGTGGGGGCCTCCGCGTCCTCCGGTCGGGCCGAAGGGGTGGAGCCGACCGCCGCAGGCCTTGGGGGTGCCACCGGCGCGGGGGCGGCGCCGGGGGCAAATGCTGCGCACAGGGCCTTCATCAGGCTGTCCAGCCGCGCGTCGGCCAGACGGTAGAAAACAACTTTGGATTCCCGGCGTGTATCCACGAGCCCTTCCTCGCGAAGGCGGGCCAGTTCGCGGGACAGGCCGGGCTGGCGCACGCCGGTATCGGCTTCGATGTCGCTGACCGACCGTTCGCCGTCCATCAGGCAACAGGCCACAAGAAGCCGGTTCGGGTGCGACAGGGTCTTCAAAAGCGCTGACACCTGTTCGGCGCTGGCGCGCAGTTGGTCGAGCGGCAACTGGGCATTCATTGGCTGGCCTCCGAATAATACCAGTCGCGCGCACGGGTACCCACGAGCGGCAGGCGTTCCTGCATGGCGGCAACGGTCATGGGCGGGGCCTGCAGCAAGGTGTCGCCCGGTTGCCAGCCTTCTGGCGCGGCCAGCGCTTTTTCGTCGGTTGCCTGCAGGGCCGCCAGGACACGCAGGATTTCATCGACCGAGCGGCCAACCGCCATCGGGTAATGGATCATGGCGCGCACAATGCCATTGGGGTCGATAAAAAAGACCGACCGGATGGTCGCGGTGCTGGTCGAGAAGCTGTCGATCATGCCGTAGGCCTCGGCAATCGAGAGGCCGATATCCTCCACGATCGGGAAGCTGATGCGCACACCAAAGCGTTCCTCGACATTCTGGACCCAGGCCAGGTGGGCATAGATGCTGTCGGCGGACAGGCCAAGCAGTTCGCAATCGAGTGCGCGGAACCTGTCTGCCGCCTGTTCAAAAGCGATGAATTCCGACGTGCAGACCGGCGTGAAGTCAGCCGGATGGGAGAAGAATACGAGCCATTTGCCGCGGAAGTCCGTCAGGCTTTGCACGCCCATGGTGGTGCGGGCGGCAAATACAGGAGCCTTTTCGCCTACGCGTGCAGGGCGCATCGGGGCATGGCTGTCCTGGTCCTGATAGGCTGCGTCCTGGTACGTGTGGCTCATGCTGCATCTCCATTGGGCTTGATAATTTCACTTTTATGTATATCATTTTTGATAAATGTAAAGTGTAATGCTTTCAGAGAAAGGTACGGTGAAAGCCAAATGACTGAATTCACACCTGTTTCTGCACTTCTGGGTGGGGCGCTGATTGGCGTGTCCGCTGTGCTGATGATGGCCATGCTGGGCCGAATCGCCGGTATCAGCGGCATATTGGGTGGCTTGCTGGCCCCCAGTGAAGGCGGTTGGGGCTGGAAATTTGCCTTTGTGGCGGGAATTGTGGTCGCGCCGCTGATCTATGGTGCCGTAATGGGCGCGCCGGCTGATATCAGCCTGCCGCACAGTGTGCCGCTCATGGTGATTGGCGGTCTCCTGGTCGGGTTCGGCACCCGGCTTGGCGGCGGCTGTACCAGCGGCCACGGTGTGTGTGGCATCGCACGCCTGTCGCCGCGGTCGATTGTGGCAACCCTTGTTTTCATGGCAGCCGGTTTTGTCACCGTGTTTGTGCTGCATCATCTGGGAGGTGTGTCATGAAGGCCCTGATGGCGCTTGTCTCCGGCCTGCTGTTTGGCCTTGGCCTCACCATTTCCGGCATGATCAATCCGGCGAAGGTGATCAATTTTCTTGATCTCGCCGGCAACTGGGACCCGAGCCTTGCGTTCGTGATGGCCGGCGCGCTGGCTGTAACCGCGGTTGGCTACCGCTTGGTATTCCGGCGCGCGGCGCCTGTGTGCGATAGCCAGTTCCATGTGCCGACCAATCGGGTGCTGGACAAACGCCTGATCGGCGGTTCGGTGCTTTTTGGCATCGGCTGGGGCATGGGCGGCTTCTGCCCCGGTCCCGCAATCGCAGCGCTTTCCGGCGGTTTTGTGCCTGTATTTGCCTTTGTCGCCGCCATGCTTCTGGGCATGCAGCTCAAAAGCATGCTGGTAAAATAGGCCGCCCCAACATCGGTGTCTTTGGGGCCGGTGTCACAAAAGATAAACCTGCATCCTATAGAAGCCCCGGTCTTGTGATACGGTAAACCGGGGCTTCGGCCCGAAGGGGATGTGGTTTGCTTTCAGGTTACAGCCAGGCGAAATCCAACCTTGCAGCAGCAGTGCGGCTGTGGCCGCTGTTCGCCGGCGTGTTGCTGTTTGTGGCGGCTGGGACACTGCAGAACACCGTGGTCAGCTACCGTCTCGCGTCGGCCGGGCATGGCGGCGATACGGTCGGCCTGTCGGTGGCCCTTTATTTTGGCGGGCTTGTACTGGGCGCGCTGGTTACCCCAAAGATCGTGGGCCGCATCGGCCATTTCCGGCTGTTTCCAGCCATGGCGCTTGTGTCGGCCATCACCATGGGGCTGTTTCCGGCCACCAGCTTGATTTCAGCCTGGATGGTTGCGCAGGCCATTACCGGTTTCTGCATCGCCGGCCAGTATGTTGCTGTCGAAAGCTGGCTGAACCGGGTTGCCGAACCCGACTATCGGTCCCGCCTGTTCGGTATCTATATGTTCTTCTGGTTCCTGGGTGCCGGCCTTGGCCCCGTGCTGATGGCGGCGGGCACCACATTGCCGGGTGGTGTGTTCATGCTGGCTGCGCTCCTGATGGTGGGTTCCGGCATTGCCGTGTTGCCGCTTTTCCGCCTGTCGCCGAAAGGGGCGGCGGTGCCGCCGCTTCGTGTGGCCGCGCTCTACAGGGCCAGCCCGGCCGGGCTGGTGGCCACATTTGTCGTGGGGGTCAGTTTTGCGGCAGGCCTTGGGCTGACCGCTGCCTTCGGCTATGACAAGGGACTTGATGAAGCCGGTGTCGCGGCCTTTGTCGCCTGCTTTGTCGCGGGCGGCGCCTTGACCCAGTATCCCATCGGGCATCTGGCCGACACATGGGGGCGTGCGCAGGTGCTGGTGCTGTGTGCGGTCATGTCGGCCCTGTCTGCGCTGCCGATGTTCATGGATCTGCCGCTGGCTGCCTGGTGTTTGGCCGCCGCAGCATTCGGGGGGGTCTCGCTGCCACTCTATACCCTTGGTGTGACCATGGTGCAGGACCAGATGGCAGAGCGCGACCGGGTCGCCGCCGCAGGGGGCTTGCTGCTGTTCAACGCCAAGGGCTCGTTCCTCGGGCCGCTCCTGATCGGCCTTATGGCAGGCACCTTCGGCAGCGACACTTTGTTTGTGGTTCTGTGCCTGTGCCACCTGGGGCTTGCGCTTTATACCTTGCGCGACATCAGGCGTGCGCCCACACCCGCGTTGCAGCCGGATTGACCCGACAGCCGCATTCTGGCAGCACAGGAAACAAGGTCACACGCGAAAGGTCACACCATGCCAAAGGTCGGCATGCAGCCCATCAGGCGGCAGCAACTTATCGACGCCACCATCCGCACCATTGCGCGCGTGGGCTATTCGGACGCGACGGTGGGGCGCATCGCCAGGGACGCCGGCCTGTCGACGGGTATTATCTCGCATTATTTCGGTGGCAAGCAGGCGCTTCTGGAGGCCGCGATGGCGCAGGTATTGTTCGACCTGCATGATGCATTCCTGGAGCGTGTGGCAGACGCCGAAGGCGCCCGCGCGCGGCTGAGCGCCATTGTCGCCACCAATTTTGCCGACGACCAGTACCGGCCCGAAATTGTGCGGGCCTGGTTGTCCTTCTGGGCACAGGTGCCGTTTTCGCCTGCGCTTGGCCGACTGCAGCAAATCTACAGCCGGCGCCTGATCTCGAACCTGCGTCATGCGCTCAGGCAACTGGTGCCGGCGCATGCCGTCGCACCGGGTGCCGAGATTTTTGCATCCCTGATTGACGGATTCTGGCTCAGGTCGACCACCAGCACCACGCCGCCGGCGCTTGCACAGATCAGGGAACAGGTCGAGTCCAGCATCGACCGGTACATCCGCGCTGCCAACTGAAGGCCGGGCCTTCCAGAATATTCCCGGAAAACCGCGATTGCCGTGTTTTTGCGCATGGTGCGACACCCTTTGCGCGTGTGCTTTCAAGGCGTTGCAAAGGGTCTGCAATGTTTTTTGAACCCTCATATTTCTGTCACCAAACAGTAAAGAAATCAGGGCATTAAAGCGTCTGCACGATTTTTATTGAACACTCGTTCAATAAAAACGGCATCAATCTTAGCAAGATCAAGGGCGCAGAAATATGACACTCGATATCAAAAAAATGTTGCTGGGGGCGTGCAGCGTGCTCGCTGTCTCCACCATGGCAACAGCGGAGGAAGCGGCCACCACGACCGAAGCTTACGATAGTGATGTAAGCCTCGAGGAAATCATCGTTTCCGCCCGCAAAACCACCTATGCAAACAACGCCACCGACCAGGTGATGCTGGATCAGGAACCCGATGCCGCCAGCGTACTGGCTGTCATCGACAACCTGCCGGGTATCTTCGTCTCCGAAGGCGGTCCGTTCGGCTCGGACGACTGGTCGACCAACCTGTCGATCCGCGGTTTTACCGTCAGCCTCTCTGAACAGCAGATCGGCATGACCATCGACGGCCTGCCGAACGGCAACTCCAACTATGGTGGTGGCGCCAAGGCCAACCGCTATATCGATAGTGAAAACCTCGAGCGCGCCGAAGTATCGCAGGGTACTGCCGATATCTCGTCGCCGTCGCACGAGGCGCTGGGTGGCACCATCAACTTCGTGTCCAGCGATCCCGCTGACGAGCAGCGGTTTTGGGCCGGCCTGTCGATCGGCAACAACAATGCCCAGCGCTATTTCTTCCGCTATGACACCGGCGAGATCGCCGATGGCACCCGGGCCTATTTCAGCTATTCCAACACCTCGAACGATGCCTGGATCGGCGATGCCGGCGGCACCACGCGGGACCATTTCTCGGCCAAGATCGTGTCCGAGCAGGATGAATGGAAATTCACCGGCCGCCTGTCGTGGGACGACACCTGGGAAAACAACTACCAGCGTATTTCGCTCGCGCAGTTCGAAGAGGACCCGAACTGGGACCGCCTGACCGACACCATCACCGGCATCCCCTATATCGATCAGGTTTACCGCCCGGCATGGGGCACCCTGCGTGAAAACTGGTTCGGTTATGTGAAGGCCGAATACAAGGGCGACAATTTCGATTTCACCATCGCGCCCTATTATCATGACAACAAGGGCCGCGGCGACTGGGCACCGCCCTACCTGGCCATTGTCACGGGTGGCGAGGTCCAGTCGAACGGCACCATCTATGGCGGCAGCGCCGCCGGCGCCTATACCTATGCCGACAGCAACGGTGTGCCGCTGGCACCCATCGCAGGCTGCACCGCAACCCTGACCTTCCCCTATGGCGGCGGTTCGCCGGCGAACAACCCGGCCTGTTACCAGGACGGCGCCAACCCGGTCAGTTCCTATCGTCACACCCACTATGGCAAGCAGCGTTTTGGCGTGACCGCCGACGCGGCCTACCTCATGGGCGACATCAACACCCTGCGTGCCGGCCTGTGGTGGGAACAGAGCGACCGCAACGAATATCGCGACTGGCATGCGATCATCGACCCGCGCGTCAGCATCGAATTCGACAATATCGCCTACTGGCGCCAGTATGACCGCGACTTCGATGTCGACACCCTGATGCTGTATGCAGAAGACACGGTTGACCTGGGTCGCCTGCAACTGCGCGGCGGCATCAAGAAGTATCTGGTGGACCTGACCCGGACCGACAATTTCGGCAATGAAGACGAACAAAGCCTGTCGTCGGATTCGAAAATCCTGTTCACCGCCGGTGCCCTGTTCTCGGCGACTGACAACCTCGACCTGTTTGCCGGTTATTCGCAGAACTTCGCGGCCATCAAGGATGCCGTGATCGAAGGCCAGGCCAGCGCCACCAACCCGGAAATCCCGGACCTGGAAGGCGAAACGGCTGACAACTTCGATGTTGGTTTCCGCTTCGGCAATGCCTGGCTGAAAGCCACGGTTACCGCCTATTATATCAAGTTCAACAACCGCATCACCTTCGTGGCGTCGGGTGACGGTGTTGGCGGTATCGACTATCTTGAGGAAGGTGAAGGCGCCTACTTCAACGTCGGCGGTATCGAATCGAAAGGCCTAGAGGCCAGCGTATCGGCCGATTTTGCCGATTACTGGAACCTCTATGGCGCCCTGACCCTCAATAATTCCGAATATACCGAAACCACGGCGGAAGTTGTTGAAGGCAACAAGGTTGCCCTGGCGCCCGAATTCCAACTGGTGGGTACCCTGAGCTTTGCCAAGGATGGCGTGCGCGCCGGTGTTTCGGCCAAGCATGTCGGCACCCGCTGGGGCGACTTCGCCAACACCCAGGAACTGCCGTCCTTCACGACGGTGGATGCCTGGATCGGTTACCGCCTTGGCGAAGATGTCATCAAGGGCATCCAGAGCATCGATATCAGCCTGAACGTCAGCAACCTGACCGACGAGCGCTATCTCGGCGGCGGCACGCCCGGTTCCTACTTCCTGGGCACCGGTCGTCAGGCCACCGCGAACCTGACCCTGAAATTCTAGGGTCCAGAAAGTCTCCCCGGGCGGGCAGTTTCGGCTGCCCGCCGTTTCCCCTGAAAGGCCGACCGTGATGATCAACCGCCGTGCAACCCTGAAAATGCTTGGTGCTGCCTCGACCCTTGCGACCCTTGCCCGCCCGCTGATTGCCGGCCTTGGCACATCGCCTGCGGTACCCGAGGGCAAGATCCTGTCGCGTATCCTGTTCGGCTCCTGCGCCAACCAGGACAAGCCGCAGCCGATCTGGACCCCGATCAACGCCCTCGACCCCGATCTTTTTATCTTCCTCGGCGACAATATCTATGCGGACACCCGCGATATGGATGTGATGGCCGAGAAATACAAAAAGCTCGGCTCCGTTCCCGGTTTCCGGGACCTGAAGGCCAAAACCCCGCTGATCGCCACCTGGGACGACCATGATTTCGGCGAAAACGATATCGGCCGCGATTATCCGTTCAAGGAACAGTCCAGGGAACTGTTCCTGTCCTTCTGGGGTGAAGGCGACGACAGCACCCGCCGCCGCGACGACGACGGCATCTATACGTCGTACGAGTATGGCCCGGCGCGCGCGCGGGTGCAGGTGATCATGCTGGACCTCAGGTGGAACCGCACCGATCTTCGCCATGTCACCAAGGAACAGTGGCAGCGCCGCGACCAGATGGGCTTCGGCCCCTATCTGCCGGTCACCGAACCGGGCGCGACCATGCTGGGCGAAAAACAGTGGCAGTGGCTCGAAGGCGAGCTGAAGAAGCCTGCGCGGCTCAGGATCATCGGCTCCAGCCTGCAGTTCATTTCCACCTTCCCGGGCTGGGAAGCCTGGGCGCTGTTCCCGAACGAACGCAAGCGCATGATCGAGCTGATCGACCGCACCAGGGCCGAAGGTGTGCTGTTCATCAGCGGCGACACCCACTGGGCCGAACTGTCGTGCCAGCCTTCGGGCGTGCCCTATCCGTTGTATGACTTCACCTCCAGCGGCCTGACCGAGACCTGGTACAATATGTCGCCGAACGTCTACCGCCTGCCGGGGCACATGTTCACCAAGGCCAATTTTGGCGCGATCGAGATCGACTGGCAGGTGCCGGACCCCATGATCGTGCTGCAGGCGCGCGATGTGGACGGCAAACCGGTGTTCGAGAAATCATTGCTTCTGAGCCAGCTTTCGCGGCGCTGATCCCGTACTCGGCGCAGCGGGCCCTTTGCATGGGAATGTGGGGGGGCAGGCGGGGACCGCAAGCTCCCCGCCTTTTTCTTTGTGTCGGCTTAATCGGCCTTCGGCAGCATGCGCAGGATCGGCGCACCCGGTTTCAGGCTGTCGTTACCGGCATCGAAACCTTCATAGCCCAGCAGCTTGGTCGCGGTCGTGGCAATCTGGTTCAGCGCCACGGGCGCGCCACCCGCCACTTCACCCAGCGCCAGTGTGTCGGGGCCGATGGCCGCGATCCATATCTGGTCGTCGCCCTTGAAGTCGCTGATGGCGTCGGAGCCGTCTTCCTTCTTGTAGGGGAAGCGGCCATGGTATTTCCAGGCTTCAAGGCTGTCGCTGCCGCGGCCATGGTCGCAGGTGACGATCAGCGTTGTGCGGCCCTTGTAGCGCGGGTCCGACTGCAGCCAGGTCCACAGGTCGCCGATCATGCGGTCGGCGCGGTGCGCGGCGTTGGCATACTGGTCGTAAAATCCTTCGTGCGCGAAATCGTCGGTTTCACCGAGCGCGATATAGACGAAGCGCATCTTGTCGCGCCGCAGGGCCGCGCGGGCAAATCCCATGGTGAAGGCATCCAGCCGCACGGTGTCCCACGGGCTCGGGATCATGTCCTGCAGCTTGTTCAATTGTTCGATATCGGCTTCGCCCCTGGCGTCATAGGCCTCGAAGCCCGCATTCACCGGCACGCCGCTGCGGTCGCGGTTGATGATATAGGGGAACACGTCCCACGATCCGAAGGCAGCAACACGGCCCTTGTTTTCGGGTTTGCCGATCAACCATTCCAGCATGGTGTGGTTCGGGTTCTGCACCATGTCGTTGCTGTTGATGCGCGGGTCGGCAACGCCGGTCAGGATCTCGCTATAGCCGGGGTACGAGAAATGGTAGGGGTTCACGAGCCGCCCTTCGCTGCCCCTGTCGCGGTTGCCATAAAGCTGGCCGTCACGCGCCAGGGTGCCCCAGAAAAACGGCATCAGCGCCTGCCGGCGTGCCGCAACATCGGCCTGGCCGTAGGCTGCCTTGAAGTCGGCATGGTGCTTTTTATAGGCCATATATTGTTCCTGGTCGAAGAAGGCCGGGTCGACACCCCGGAAAATCTCCTGCCAGCGCAGGCCATCGATGGTGACCAGCACCACCGTATCGGTTTTGGTCTCGGTGGCCTGGGCAGGGGCGCCAAGGCCGATCATCAGGATAATGGAAAGGATCAGTTGCACTGTCTTGTCCCGTTGTTGCATGCAGGGAAGGCGGCGCCGCCGCCGGCTGGCCGCAGTGTCGCGCGCCTTGATGACAGTTTGGTGGACGCCTGCGCGGTTTTTGAATGCCCGTTCAAAAACCCTTGAAATGGACATAGTCCGCAAGCGGCGCGCGGTCGGTCACCAGGCTGTTGATGGGCGCGTCAGGGTCGGCGTAACCCAGTGCCATGCCACAATACAGCAGGTGGTTTTCCGGCAGGTTCAGGAAAGTCCCGACGGTCTTGTGCACGGCGGACCAGGCTTCCTGCGGGCAGGTGGCCAGCCCGCGTTCGTGGGCCAGCAGCATCACGGACTGCATGAACATGCCCAGGTGCGCCCACTGGCCGCGGTCGAAACCGCGATCCAGGCTGAAGAACAGGCCGACCGGGGCACCGAAAAATTCGAAATTGCGGCTGAACTGGATCAGGCGGCCGAACTTGTTGTCGCGAGTGATGCCGATGGTGGCATACATGTCCTCGCCGCATTTGAAGCGGCGGCTGCGGTAGGGCTCCCACAGGTTCGGGGGATAGACGTCATATTCCGCGCCTTCGCCCATGGGGTTTTCCTGAAGCGAGGCCTTGGCTTTCTGGACAAGCTCCGCCAGCGGCGCGCCGGTGACAACATGCACCTGCCAGGGCTGCAGGTTGGCGCCCGACGGGCTGCGACCGGCGGTGGTCAGGATGTCCTGCAAGGTTTCCAGTGGGACAGGCTTGTCCAGAAAGGCGCGCACCGAACGGCGTTTGCGCACGGCGTCTGTCACTGTGGTCATGGATGTTCCCCCTTGTTGCCGACCCTACATGATTTAGGGCACGGGGCGGGGGATTAAAGCCTTGGCGTCACGGACGACTTGAAATGGAGGAGGACCGATGGGGCAGGGCCGGTTCAGAATTCGGCCTTCAGGCGTTCCTGAACCCGGGCGCGGGCTTCCGCGAAAATCGCACCGCCTTTGGCTTTCACTTCGGCTGCGATGCTGTCCTGTTCGTCGATCAGTTGCATGAAGAAGGGCGAAGCCTCGCGCATGCTGAGGATCGATTTCATGGCATCTTCATCGATGTGGCGCAGGTAAACGCCGGCCAGCATCTCGCTCCATTCACCAGAATAGGCGTTTTGGGCGCTGCGGATGGCGTTCACTACCTTGGCCTGGACTTTTGCCATGCCGTGGCGCTGGATCGCGGCCTGCACCAGCGGGTCGGTCTTGACCTCGTCGAGCAGAAGCAGCGACAGGTTCCTGGAAACACCGGTCATACGCACGAACTTGCGGGCGGTTTCGACCGCGTTCTTTTTCGGCGCTTCCGGGTAAATGTCGCTTGTGACCGATTCATAATCCGTGTTTGCCGGGCTTTTGGGCATGTAGGGCGTGCTGGCAGTTGCAGCCGCCGGGGCCGAAAGGCTTGAAAGGCAAAGCAAAAATGCCGCAGCAACGGTGCCCGGCATGACAATGGAACGGATTTTGAGTGTCTTGATCATGGTCGCGAAACTAGCGGCCGAATGTTACAGATTTAGGTCAAAATGCACTTTCAAATGTTTTTTTACCTTTTTTGTTGTAGTGTCATAAAAAATTCACAGATATTGCCGCGACTCGAAAATGGCATTGCTAAGTATCTGGAATAAAAAGATAAAAAAATTAACTTTTCATGATAATTTTTTTATCGAACGCAATCAGCAGTTTAAAAGGCGCTAGGTGAGCAAATCGACCGGTGTTACATATATCTGTAACAAAGCTGGTGATAATAGAACGATTTGCCATTAGGAGGCCTGTATGCGTCTTACCATCCTTGCAGCGGCTGCTGCCGCAACTTTCCTCTCCACTTCTGTGCTCGCAGACGACGCGGACAGCAAGAACCCGGTTGTACCGGCTGAATTCGCTGCCGGCGACTGGAGCCAGGCTGAAGCTGCCCTCATGAACGCCGATGTTGCGCCGGGCGACGAGGTTTTTGCCAAACTGAACCTCGCGTTCGTCTACAGCACGACCGGTCGCCGCGACCAGGCTGTTGCCCTTTACCAGGAAATCCTGGCGTCGAAGGAAAACCCCTACGCGCTGACCATGGCCGGTGAGCCGCGCCGCGTGAAGACGATCGCCAAGGTCGCCCTCAACCGCCTCGAAGGCAGCAAATAGTTCCCCAAAGGTTCGCGGGGCCTGGGGGCCCCACGTTCCCTAAGCCGAAAGGCACGCGCATGCCCGCGCGTGCCTTTTTGCTTTTTACGGGCGGGGCAGGGCCGGTGTTTTGCCGCCAGCCGGCACGGACGACCGGTGCCAAGCCCCTTCCCATAAGGCGCGCAGCCCTATTATAAATATGTGTGGCCGCCCGAGCGTGCGGCGCGGGGGACCGGGTGCAACAGTCTGACAATGAAAGCGCGATGGATGACAGGGCGGACGGCATGCGCAACATGCCGCGCCATGCTGTCGTGTGTCTGTTGCCAGCCGCAGGCTGGTTCTTTTCCCCGGCACCTCTGCTGCCGTCCCTTGTGCTGTTCCTGAATCTCTGGGTGCTCAGCCTGTATGACTGGCGCTTTTTCCGCCTGCCGAACCTTCTGACCCTGACCCTGTTCCTGACCGGCTGCATGGCAGCCTGGATCAGCCCCTATCATGCGCTGGCGCATCATATCTATGGTGCCATTGCCGGGTTCCTGATCTTTCCGGCCATCAATCTTGTCTACAAAAGCCTGCGCGGGCGCGACGGGATCGGGCTCGGGGACGCGAAGCTGATGGCCGGAGTCGGCATGTGGCTTGGCTGGCAGGCCCTGCCGGTGGTTTTGCTGGTCGCATCGCTGTCGGGATTGGGTTACGGCTTTTTGACACTGGACCGCACAAAAGGGCCGATTGCACAGGCCCGGTTGCCCTTCGGGCCCTTCCTTTGCCTCGGGGCATGGCTTTCGTGGTTGTATTTCTGGCACCTTTCGATTGTATAAATCGATAAAACCGCAGAAATCCTGGGTTTTTCGGTGCCCCTGACCACAAATTCCGAAATGTTACAGTAATGATAAAGATTCCGAAAAGAAACTGAAACACTTCTCCCTTACGCCTTTTGCCCCGGGAGCTGGCCCTCCTTCGGTCGGCCCGTTCGCTTGCAACAAAACCATCAAGCGACGTCTATGTCGTACGGGGAAATCTTATAAAATGACTAAGCTTCAGATTCTTAAGAACACGCTTTTGGCAGCAGTTGCCGCCTGCGCGCTTGTGGCCTGTGGTGACGATAGCACCGAACTGGCATCGCCCGGCACGTCCGGCCCGAATCCGGGTACCGGCGGCGGCAATGGTGGCGGCGGCGGTGGCGGCGGTGGCGAGACCCCGACCGAAATCGTCGACCGCGAAGGCAAGGTATTCACGTCGGCCGGCACCTGCCCGACCGGCACCACCGCGATCACCGTTGGCGAACAGACCCATTGTTCGCTGTCCGGCACCATCACCAACGATGTCACCCTGACCGCCAATAACGTTTACCAGCTCTCCGGCAAGGTTGTGATCGGTGTTGACGTTGGCGCAGAAGGTGGCGCCGGCGCCGGCGACCCCGCGACCCTGACCATCCCGGCAGGCACCGTTATTTACGGTGCGACCAAGACCGACGTCCTGGTGATCTCGCGCGGTTCCAAGATCATGGCCAACGGTTCCTCCACGAACCCGATCCGCTTTACCTCGGGTCTCGATCTCGGCCTCGCCAGCTCCCTCGGCCTTGATGCCCCGGCTTCCTACTCGGGCCCGGCCCTCGCCGAGCCCTACACCGCAGAATGGGGCGGCATCGTGATCAACGGTCGCGCCCAGATCAACACCTGTAACCAGGCTGCCGTCTGTGAAGCAGAAGGTGAAGGCGACAGCGGCCTCTATGGCGGCAACCTCGACACCGACTCGTCGGGCACGATGAAATATGTCCAGATCAAGTATGCCGGCAACCCGATCACCGCAGACGACGAACTGAACGGCATCGCATTCCAGGGTGTGGGTTCGGGTACGACCCTCGATTATATCCAGGTTCACAACGGCGCAGACGACGGTGTTGAATTCTTCGGCGGCGCCACTCAGATCAAGCACCTGGTCATCACCGGTGCCGACGACGACGGTTTCGACTGGACCCAGGGTTGGCGCGGCAAGGCCCAGCATGTCATCATCATGCAGAACCCGGCCCAAGCTGCATCGGACCAGGGGATCGAAGCCGACAACTATGGCGACGGTAACGACTTCCTGCCGCGCGCCCAGCCGAAGCTGGCCAACTTCACCATCGTCGGCACCTACAGCCAGGGCGGTGAAAGCGACATCGGCATGCTGCTGCGCGAAGGCACCGGCGCCAACATCTGGAACACCGTTGTTTCCGATTTCGGCGATGCCTGCCTCGACATCGACCAGGATTCGACCTTCATCAACGCCGGCACCAGCGCAACCAACCTCACCGGCAACCTGACCATCGAATCCACGCTTCTGGGCAGCAACTGCAAAGACGTGTTCAAGGACGATGGCAACAACTTCGATCTGGAAACCTACTTCCTGAGCCAGCCGAACAACGTTGTCGGCGCCACCACGCTGTCGAACGGTTTCATCAACGGTTCGGCTGAAAATGCCGTCACCGGTACCGACGTTTCGACCGAGGACAGCTTCTTCGACGCGACCGCCTATGCCGGTGCGGTGAAAAGCGACGACGCCGACGACAACTGGACCCTGAACTGGACTTACGGCCTGAACCCGGCGCCGACCTGCCCCGAAGGCACGACGGCCAACAGCGAAGGCACCGTATGTACCCTTTCGGGCACCTACAACGACGATATCCGCCTTGTTTCGGGCCTGACCTACATGCTTTCGGGCAAAGTGGTCATCGGTACCGACATGGGTGGCGACAAGGCCAACCCGCTGTCGACCGGCCATGCCGCGACCCTGACCATCGAGCCGGGCGTGACCGTCATGGGCGCCGATCTCGAGAGCTACCTGGTGGTTTCCCGCGGTTCGAAACTGAACTCGAACGGTACGGCTGACGCCCCGGTGACCTTCACCGCCGTCGACCCCGACACCCGCAACCTCGACACCGACACCTCGCTGTGGGGCGGTATCGTGATCAACGGCCGTGCGTCCATCAACACCTGTAACCAGACCGCGATCTGTGAAGCCGAAGGCGAAGGCGACAGCGGCCTCTATGGCGGCAATGACGACGACGACGACAGCGGCCAGATGTTCTACACCCGCGTGATCTATGCCGGTAACCCGATCACCGCTGACGACGAACTGAACGGTATCGCGTTCCAGGGCGTTGGCCGCAACACCGAGATCGATTACCTGCAGGTTCACAACGGCGCAGACGATGCGGTTGAATTCTTCGGTGGTACCGTGCGTGCCAAGCACCTGGTCCTGACCGGTGCCGACGACGACAGCCTCGACTGGACCCAGGGCTGGCGCGGTATGGTTCAGCATGTTCTGATCATCCAGAACCCGAACCAGGCTGCATCCGACCAGGGCATCGAAGCCGACAACTATGGCGACGGTAACGACTTCCTGCCGCGTGCCCATCCGCAAATCGCCAACGTCACCATCATCGGTGGCGGCGCTGCCGGCGGTGAATCGGATATCGGCATCCTGCTGCGTGAAGGTACTGCCGCGAACCTGTGGAACGTGGTTGTGGCCGACTTCGGCGAGGCCTGCCTCGACATCGACCAGGACGCGACCTTCACGGTTTCGGGCCCGGATGCCACCACCCTGACCGGTGACCTGACCATGGAATCGACGCTCCTGAGCACTTCCTGCCCGGAAGTCTTCAAGAACGACGGCAACGTGTTTGACCTCGAAGCCTGGTTCACCAACCAGCCGAACAACGTGGTTGCTCTCGATACCCTGACCGCCGCATCGGGTGGCGCAAGCTTCAAGACCTACATCAACGGCGCTACCGAAAACGCGGTCGTGGCCACCGATGTCAGCGCGATCAACAGCTTCTTCGATGCCGTTGACTTCGCTGGTGCAGTCAAGAGCGCGTCCGAAGACTGGACCGCTGGCTGGACGGTCTGGCTGAACCAATAAGCAATGTACTGTGCGCCGCAGCGAGGCTTCAACGCGCCTTCGCTGCGGCGTCACGCCATAAAATGAAAGCTGATGGTGGCCAAAATGAATTTGATCCACACTAATCTGAAGCGTGTGCTTCTGGCGTCCACGGTCCTGATGGTACCGCACGGCGCCTTCGCGCAGGATCAGGCGGCTCAGGACAATGTTGAGGAAATCACGGTCCAGGGGCGTTATGTACCTGACGAAAAGCGTGCGACGTCTGAAATCTCGAACGTCATGGACAGCGAAGCCTTCTCGCAGATCGGTGCATCCGATGTTGCGGTGGCGCTGCAGGCCGTACCCGGCCTGTCGGTTGTCGGTGGCAAATATGTCTATGTCCGCGGTCTGGGTGACCGCTACAGCTCGACCCTCCTGAACGGGTCGGGTATCCCGAGCCCGGAGCCGCTGCGCCGGGTCGTGCCGCTCGACATCTTCCCGACCGAAATGATCGAATCCGTGCTCGTGCAGAAGACCTTCTCGCCCGAGTATCCGGGCGCGTTCGGTGGTGGTGTTGTTGACCTGCGCACCAAAACCGTGCCCGACGAGTTCATCTTCGAAATCGGCGTCGGTTCCAAGTTCAACACCGAATCCACCTTCAAGGACGGTCTGAGCTACGACGGTTCCGGCTCCGAAATCTTCGGTTTTGGCGGCAAGATGCGCAACATTCCCGATGCGCTTCTGAAGGACGTTTCCCTGGTCAGCCTGACGGCGGCAGAACGCGAGGCCGCAGCCGAAGCGATCCCCAACGTCTGGTCGATCGACAAGGAACCCAACTATCCGGGCGGCAGCTTCAGCCTGTTGTGGGGCAACCGCTATGAAGTTGGCAACGAAGGCGCCATGGGCTTCTTCGCCGCCGTGAACTACGACATCATGCAGACCAACAAGGACGGTATCCGCCGGGGCTTCAACACCTCGAACGCCGGCCTTGTGGAACGTTTCAGCTTCTCGCCGAACGTCTGCAAGAAACTGGCACCGCGCGGCAACGAAAACGCCGGTGACGATTGCGGTTTCCACCAGACCAACATGGATATCGACCTCAACGGCATCCTGTCCTTGGGTTACGAGATCAATGCCAACAACGCGATCAACATCACCTCGACCGTGCTGCGTCAGTCGAGCAAGCGGGCGCTGATCGAAAAAGGCTTCATCGCGTCGGAGAAGGACGAACTGCGTACCACGTCCTCCATCGACTGGATCGAAAGCCAGGTCTGGACCAACCAGATTTCGGGTGACCATTCGTTCACGCCGTTCGGCAACAGCGATACCATGCTGGACACCCAACTGGACTGGCGCTTCAACTATTCCCGCGCGGACCGCGATGCGCCGCTCGGCCGGTCGATCGCCTATGTCTATGACGAAGGCGACGATGTCTATATCACCCGCCCGCGTGCCGACTTCAACACCACGAGCTACAGCGCGCTGGATGAAGAATCGTATGAAGCCGGTTTCGACATCAAGCAGGCCACCAACATCGGCGGCCTGGCTGTCGACTTCAAAACCGGCCTGACCTACAACGACAAGGACCGCGGTTACGGCGTTGTGCGTTATTATTACGCTTTCCCGTCGGGCCATCCGGCCGAACTGCGTGAACTGGTACCGGAAATCATCTTCGGTCCGGTCAACGTGGGTCCGGGCGGCATCACCTTGCAGGAAAAGTTCGATGCGTCGGACTATTTCACCGCAGGCTTCGAAACCTGGCAGGGTTATCTGAGTGCCGATGTCGAAATCACGCCGCGCCTGCGTGCAGCGTTCGGCTTCCGCTACGAGGATTCAACCCAGACGGCAGACACGGTCGACCGCACAACCGACCAGCCGATCTCGGTCACCCAGAATGCCAACTACTGGCTGCCGGCCGGTACGCTGACCTACGAAATCATCGACAACATGCAGGTGCGCCTGGCCTACAGCCAGACCATCACCCGCCCGGACATGCGGGAACTGTCGTCGGCGCCGTTCGTGGATTATGAGCGTAACCGCACCATCCGGGGCAACCCGAACCTGAAGATCACCGAAATCGAGAACTATGATGCTCGTTTCGAATGGTACTTCGCAGCCGGTGAAAGCCTGACCGTCGGTGCCTTCTACAAGAAGTTCGACAACCCGATCGAAGAAACCTTCTCGATCCTGGGTGAAGGCCCGCTGGGTGGTTACATCAATGCCGCCAAAGCCGAACTGAAGGGTGTCGAGATCGAGGTCGAGAAGATCGTTCCGTTCCAGGAGTGGCTGGGCTGGAGCTGGCTTGGCGACCGCGAATTCTACATTCGCGCCAACGGCTCCTACATCGATAGTGAAACCACCATCGATCCCGCGAACCTGCCGGCTGGTACCACCACCACCAACCTGGTGCGCCCGATGCAGGGCCAGTCCGACTGGCTTGCCAACGTGACCTTCGGTTTCGAAGACTATAACCGCGGCGAATCTGCGGCGCTGGTGCTGAACTATACGGGTGAGCGCCTGTCGGGTGTGGGCATCAACTTCGTCGAAGACGAATACGAGCGCCCGCCGGTCATGCTGAACTTCATCTACAAGCGCGAGTTTGAGGTGAATGCCGGCGCCAACCGTCTGGAACTCAGCCTGAAGGCAGAGAACCTCTTGAACGACGACCAGACCTGGGTACAGGAAGGCCTGATCACCGAAAAATACGAGATCGGCCGCACCTTCAGTGTCGGTTTCACCTTCAAGTTCTAGGCTTGGAAAAAAATCAAATCAGCCCATCGCTTCGGCGGTGGGCTGCGTTATAACTGGTGATCAAGCGGCACAAAGAGGCCGGATCATACCGATCAAAAACGATGCTTTTGGAAACAGGGAAGCTACATGGGTAGCGCTGCGCCTGAACATGGGAAACAGCAACCGGTGCTGCCCCGCGGGGCAAGCTGGGCTGTAAAAGCGACCGAACTGGCGCTGGTGATCCTGCTTGGCTGGCAAGCCGCGCATTTTGCGTTCGCATTGCTGGACGACACGCCTGCAGGCAGTGCCGCGGCGGTGGCGGGCCAGGCCCGGGCCGGCAGCAAGACCGATGTCGCCCGCCTTCTGTCTTTTGATCCCTTCTCCCGCCAGATCCGGAGCGCCGAAGCTGCCATCGCTGATGCGCTGGTGCCGGAAAGTTCGCTCAGGATCGAAGTCTTCGGCCTGCGCGCCATGGGGGAAGGCCAGGGCAGTGCCATCATCAAGATGCAGTCCGAGGACCAGAAACTGGTCCGGGTCGGCGACGATCTTTCAAACGACGTGCGGCTGGTTGCCGTCTATACCGACCGGCTTGAAATCAGCCGCGCCGGTGTGCGCGAAGCCGTTTACCTCAGGCCCAAGGCGCAGCGCGCCGCGGTCGCAGCGGCGGCCCCAGGCCGCCCGGCGGCCAGCCAGCCGCGCGCCGCGACATCTGGCCTGCTCGTGGACCTGTCGGCGCTCGAACTGGCGCCCGAGCGGCGCGATGGCCGTATCATCGGTTTCCGCCTTGGCGACAGGCTGCCTGCAGCACTTGGCGCCGTGGGGCTTGAAGCAGGTGACATTCTGCTGGCGGCCAACGGCGCGCCGCTGGCGTCTTTTGAACGGCTGGAAGAACTACCGGACGAGCTTGCGGGCGCGGACCGGCTGGTTCTCGATATTGAACGCAGGGGCGAGCGGCGCACGCTGACCGTTCCGCTCAGGGGAAATTGAACCACAATGATCAAAACAGCCATGAAACAACGGATGATGGCCATGGGCCTTGGCCTCCTGATGCTGGTGCCTTTGGGGCAGGGCGCATGGGCCGACGGGCAGGTGCTGAATTACCGCGATGCCGACATCCGCGCCTTCATCGACGATGTCGCGGCCATTACCGGCAAGACCTTCATCATCGACCCGCGGGTGCGCGGCACCGTGAATGTGGTTTCGACCGAAGAAGTGGGCGCCGAAGGCGTGTTCGAAACCTTCCTGTCGGCGCTTCGGGTCAATAATTTCACCATCGTGCCCACGTCATCCGGCGCCTTCAAGGTGGTGCCCGACGATGTCGCGGCCCAGGATGCCGGCCCCATCGACGAAGTCCGCAAGGGCGACGTGCTGGTTACCCGCATCTTCACCCTCAAATATATCGACGCGCTGACCGTGCAGGCCGCCGCCAAACCGTTTGTGTTCAAGAACGGCCGGGTCTATGCGCGCAAGGGCCTGCCGTTCCTGATCGTGTCGGACTATGCCGACAACCTGGACCGTATCGCCAAGCTGGTGTCGGGCATGGATATCGACCCGTCGGTGATCCGCACCATTTCCCTGAAGAATACCTCTGCCGGTGAAATGGCCGAAATCGCGCTCAAGCTTTCGGCCCAGTCCGGTTTCGACGACAATGTCTCGAACCCCTTGACCGCCTTGCCGCTTGAAAGCAGCAACACCCTGGTGCTGAAGGGCCCCGAAGCGGTCATTGACGGCGTGATGCCGGTGCTGAAGCAGCTTGACGACAATAATGCCGCGCGCAGCGACCTTCGGGTCATTTACCTGAAACACGCCACGGCGGACAAGCTGCTGCCGATGCTGGAAACGGTGACCAAGTCGCTGTCGCGCAAGGATGCATCCGGCAAGGCCATTGCGTCCGAAGGCGATGTCACGGTTTCGGCCTATGCCGGGGCCAATGCCATCATCATCAATGCCTCGTCCGACATGCAGCAGCGTATCGCCAATGTCATCCATATGCTGGATGTGGCGCGTGCGCAGGTGCTGGTGGAAGCCATTGTGGTCGAGGTATCGGAAAATGCCGCCAAGGAACTGGGCGTGCAATATATCCTGGCCGGCGGCGACAAAAGCAACATCCCCTTCACCATGGCCAACTATTCCAGCACCGCGCCCAACATCCTGGCCGCAACCGGAGCTCTGTTGCTGGACGACAACAGCAGCGGCAGCGACGATGACAGCGACGACAGCAGCAGCACATCCTCGACCATCGCCGATACCGTGCGGGCGGCAGCGGTGGATTCCCTCCTGGGGCTCAACGGTTTTGCGCTTGGGGCCGCCGGCAAATCGGACGGCGGCACCATCTTTGGTGTGGTCCTCAATGCCCTGAAGCAGGACAAGGGCAGCAACGTCCTGTCGACCCCGTCGATCCTGACCATGGACAATGAACCCGCCAGTTTCCTGTCGGGCCAGGAAATCCCGATCTCGACCGGCGAAACCCTGGGCACTGCCAACTCCAACCCGTTCCGCACCATCGAACGCAAGGATGTCGGCATCAAGCTCGAGGTCACGCCGCAGGTGAACGACAGCGAAGAAATCCGCCTGCATATCCGGCAGGAAATCTCCTCGATCGCGGGCGCGGTGAACAATTCCAGCGAACTGATCACCAACAAGCGCGAGATTGACACCACGGTCAGGGTGAAAAACGGCGATATCGTCGTGCTGGGCGGCCTGATCCAGCAGAATGAAAGCATTTCCACCGACAAGGTGCCGCTGTTGGGCGACATTCCGGTGCTTGGGCACCTGTTCCGGTCGGACAGCAAAAGCCGCAGCAAGACCAACCTGATGATCTTCCTCAGGCCCGTCATTGTCCGGAACGCCGAAGACGCGCAGGTACTGACCGCCAGGAAATTCGATTTCATGCGCGCGAGCCAGATTGCTGCCAAGTCGCAGCTTTCGCTCGACCAGTTGGTTGAAGACGTCATGGGCGGCGATGCTGTGCCGGCCACGGCGCTGCCGCCACAAGACCAGCCACAGAACTGACCGGGGTGGGGGAGGTTTCCATGGACCCTGTGCTCAGATACGGTTTCGCCCGCGAATATGGCATGACCGTCACGGCGCTTGACGATACGCAGGCGACTGTGGTGCTGCGCGAAGGCGCCGACGTGCGCATGCTGGCCGAAGTCAGGCGTGCGCTTGGGGTGCCGCTCACGCTTGAAACCCGCACGGCACAGGCCTTTGATGCGCTTCTCTCGGACATGCATGCGGTTGAAGGCATCGACAGCGGCATCGACGATGCGCTGCCGGCCGAAAGCCTGGACAGCGCGCTTGAAGGCATGCCAGCAGCCGCCGATTTGCTTGCCAGCGAAGATGATGCGCCGGTCATCCGCCTGATCAACAGCCTGATCGCCGAAGCCGTGAAGCACAAGGCGTCGGACATCCATATGGAACCGTTCGAAAACCGCCTGTCGGTGCGCTTGCGGGTCGATGGGGTGCTCAATGAAATCGTGGCGCTGCCCGCCCGGCTTGCGCCCTATATCGTGTCGCGCATCAAGGTGATGGCGCGGCTGGATATTGCCGAAAAACGCATCCCGCAGGATGGCCGCCTGTCCCTGAAGCTGGGCGACCGGGTGTTTGATGTGCGGGTGTCCACCCTGCCGTCGCGCCACGGCGAACGGGTGGTGCTCAGGCTTCTGGATACCGCGCGTGCCCATATCACGCTTGAAGACCTTGGCATGCAGAAGGCGGTGAATGCCGGCATGCATGCGCTGCTCTCCGAGCCAAACGGCATCATCCTGGTCACCGGCCCCACGGGCTCGGGCAAGACCACCACCTTGTATGCCGGCCTCGCGCTTCTGAATGACCAGACCCGCAATATCATGACCGTCGAAGACCCGGTCGAATATGCGCTCGATGGTGTCAGCCAGACCCAGGTGAACCCGAAGGTGGGCATGACCTTCGCCTCCGGCCTGCGCGCGATCCTCAGGCAGGACCCGGATGTGGTGATGGTCGGCGAAATCCGCGACATGGAAACCGCCGAAATGGCGATCCAGGCCAGCCTGACCGGCCACCTGGTTTTGTCCACCGTGCATACCAACAGCGCCGTGGCCGCGGTCACGCGCCTGCGCGACATGGGGGTGGAGCCGTTCCTCTTGGCCTCCACCGTCAAGGGTATCCTGGCCCAGCGGCTGGTGCGCAAACTGTGCCCGGACTGCAAAAGGCCGGTCGAGGACGACAAGACCTTGCGCCATGAACTGGGCGTGAAGAAATCTGACCATGTCACCTTTTACGAGCCCGTCGGCTGCCCGTCCTGCGGCGGCAAGGGTTATGCGGGCCGGATCGGCATCTATGAACTGGTCACCATCGACGACGATCTCAGGCACATGATCCAGGAAGGCGCCAGCGAACAGGCCATGGCCAAACATGCCTTCCGTTCGGCGGACACCCTGTCCGACAGCGGCAAGCGGCTGGTGATGAACGGTATCACGACGGTTGAGGAAGTCATGCGGGTTTCCCGCGTGAAGGAGGCAGCGGGTGCAGGCGTTTGATTATGAAGCGCTGGACGGCGCCGGCAAGGCCCGGCGCGGCACCATCGCGGCGGATGGCGAACGGGACGCACGCCAGCGCCTGATGGCGCGGCAATTGTTCGCGACCCGCATCAGCCCGGCGCGCGCCAAAGCCAAAGACGCCGCCCCCAGCCGGTTCAGCATTCTGGAACGCCGGGAACGCATTTCCGAAAAAGACCTGGCGCTGATCACCCGCCAGCTTGCCACCATGATCGAAGCCGCCTCGCCGGTCGAAGAAGCCCTGTCGGCGCTGGCGTCGCAGGCCGAAAAACCTGCGGTCCGGGCGGTGCTGACCCGCGTGCGTGCCAGTGTGATGGAAGGCATGCGCCTCTCGCAGGCCATGGAACAGGAAAGTGCGACGTTCGACAGCCTCTATTGCGCCATGGTCGCCGCCGGCGAAGCCTCGGGTGACATGGGCCGCGTGCTGGCCCGGGTGGCCGACCACCGGGAAAAGTCGCAGGAGACCCGCGCCAAGGTGCAGGCCGCGCTCATCTACCCTGCCGTGTTGATGGTGGTGGCCATCGCGGTCGTGACCGCGCTGATGGTTTTTGTGGTGCCCAAAGTGGTGGCCCAGTTCGACCATTTTGGCAGTGAACTGCCGACCCTGACCAAAATCGTCGTCGGTGTGTCCGGTTTCCTGACGAGCTACGGCCTCTGGCTTCTGCTTGCGATTGTGGCGGGTGTTTTTGTTGCACGTGCAACACTTTCCCGCCCCCCCGTGCGCTTGCAAGTGCATGGCCAAATGCTCAGGCTGCCGCTTGTCGGACGGCTGATCCGCGCGGTCAATGCCGCGCGTTTTGCCCGGGCGTTCGGGACCCTGGTGCAGGGTGGCAGCCCCGCGCTCGATGCCCTGGTCGCCGCCAGCCAGACCGTGCGCAATGCCCGCATCGCCGCGCGGTTGAAAGACGTCGTCACCCAGGTGCGCGAAGGCACGGGTGTCGCGGCGGCACTCCGGGGTGTTCAGGAACTGCCGCCGATGCTGGGCTATATGGTCGCCGCCGGCGAACGCAGCGGCCAGCTTGGCCTGATGCTGCACAAGGCTGCGGACTATCTGGAAAGTGAATTTGACGGCTTCACCAAATCGGCGCTCAGCCTTCTGGAGCCGCTGATCGTGATTTTCATGGGTGGTATCGTCGGCGCGATTGTGCTGTCGATCATGCTGCCCATTCTCAGGCTCAACAGCCTGGTGTTGATGTAAGGAGACGGAAGGTGAAACACCTGATCTGCAAACTGAACCGGCTGCGCGCCCGCCTGCAAGAGGACGACGACGGCTTTTCGCTCATTGAACTGATGGTCGTGATCGTGATCATCGGGCTTCTGACCACCATTGTGGTGATCAACGTGCTGCCAAGCCAGGACCGCGCCATGGTCGAAAAGGCCCGCGCCGATGTGCACCTGATCGAGCAGGCGGTTGAAATGTACCGCATGGACACGCTGAAGTACCCGAGCCTGGAGGACGGTCTTGAAGCACTGGTGAACCCGCCCAAAGGCGCTTCCTTCCGCACGGAAGGTTATATCAAGGCACTGCCGACCGACCCCTGGGGCCAGCCCTACCAGTATCTGTTCCCCGGTGAACACGGCAAGGTCGACATCTTTTCCTATGGTGCCGACGGCAAACCCGGCGGCGACGGCATGAATGCCGACATCGGCAACTGGAAAGCGGACAAGGAATAACCGGCATCATGAAACCGGCGCGCGCAGACACGGGCTTTTCCCTTGTGGAAGTGATGGTGGTTGTCGCCATCATCGGCCTGATGGCGGGCGCTGTGGTGATGGCGATCCCGTCCAGCGACACGCGGCTTGAACGGGTGGCCGAAACCACCGAACGTGCCTTTGTTGCCCTGTCGCGCGAAAGTGTGCTGACGGGCCGGGTGATCGGCGTGCGCTTTGATGCCGAAGGTTTCCAGACCCTGGCGGCCACCGACAATGGCTGGCAGGTCGATGCCGATGTGCTGAAGCCTGATGCCTTGCGCTTTGGCCCCGCCAGCTTCGCGGCCCTTGAGGTCGCAGGGGTTGAGATGGAGCCAAAAACGGGCGAGGTCACACCGCATATCTGGTTCCTGCCCACAGGCGAACAGCCGCCCTTCAAACTGACCCTGACACTGGGTGACACCGAAGCGGTGCTCACTGGTTCCGGCGATGGCCGCTTCAAGGTGAAACGCCATGACTGAGCGGATTGGCACAGGTGCGGACAGCGGCTTTTCGCTGATGGAACTGCTGGTCGCGGTCGCGGTTTTGGCCATCGCCGCCGTTACCTTGCTGGAAAGCCAGACCCAGGCCATCGGCATCACCGGGCAGGTGCAGGAACGCACCTTGGCCTCCATCGTGGCCGAAAACCGCTTGAATGAAACCATCGCCCGCGCGGAAGAGCCGCACGCCGGCAGCCGCACGGGCCGCGAGGAACAGTTCGGCACCGGCTTCCTGTGGCGCGAAACCGTGCGCATCCTGCCCCAGAATGAAATCGCGGTGATCGAGGTGTCGGTGGTGGCGGAAGAGGCGCCGAAACAGGAACTTGCGTCCCTGACCGGCTATCGCAGGGTGCCGGTGAAATGATGGGTGCCCGCACAAACGATGGCGGCTTTTCGCTGGTGGAAACCATGGTGGCGACCTTCCTGTTCGCGCTGGTGGCGGCTGCGGGCGTGGCCATCCTGTCGGGTTACCAGTCGGGCCGCATGGGCCTGCAGGCGGCGGACGAACGTTTGGCGGCGGTCGACATGGCCCGGGCGCTCATGCGCGCCGACATGCTGGAAGCAGTCAACCGTCCGGTGCGCGACCCGTTCGGTGGCGCCGGGTCCGCCTTCGAAGGCGGGGTGCACCTGGGAGCCGAGGGCCTCGTGGAATTTGTGCGCGGCGGCAATATGGGCGCGCGCATTGGTGGCGGTGAAAGCGCGGTAGACCGGGTCGATTACCGGTTTGAAAACGGCCAGCTTGTCCGGCGCGCCTATGCCCGCGCCGATCGCACGGTCGACACGCCCTTCACGGACCGGGTGTTGCTGTCCGGCCTCCAGAAAGCCGAAGTGCGCTTCGATGCCGACGGTATCTGGATCGACGACTGGCGTGGCCGCGACAGCGGCAGCCTGCCGAAAATGGCCGAATTCACCCTGACCTTCGATACCGGGCGCAGCCTCAGGCTGTTGTTCATGGTGGGGACCGGGGCATGAAGCGCGTCATTCGGAAAATCCGGTCAGATCGGGGTGCGGCCTTGGTGACTGTGCTGTTGCTGGTGTCTGTCATGGCGGCGGGCGCGGCGGTGACCTTCGACATGCTGGGCTATTCGGTGAAGCGCGCGACCAACGACCGGATTTACGGCCAGGCGCGCTATTATGCGCTGGGTGGCGAACAACTGGCGCTGTCGGCGGCAGAAAATATTTACCGCAATAATATCAAGAGTTTCCTGCAAGAGGACGTGTCCTATCCCATCGATGGCGGCCGTATCGACGGCGTGCTGACGGACGTCAGCAACTGTTTCAATGTCAACAGCCTGGTGCAGGCGTCCGACGGTAACCGCCTGGCCGTGCGGCCGGGTGCCGTGGCGGAATATCGGCGCCTTCTGGCCTCACTCGGGCTCGCGGATGCGGTGGGCGAACAATTGTCCGACGCGCTGGTGGACTGGCTGGACAGCGACAGCCAAAGCCGCGCCCTGGGTGCCGAGGATTATGACTATAGCGTCATGAAACCGCCGTACCGCGCTGCCAACAGCCTGGTCGCAGACCTGAGCGAACTGTACCGCGTGCGCGGTTATTCGCGCGAGCTGATGGCCAGCCTGTCGCCCTTCCTGTGTGTGGGGTCAAATAGCGAACCCCAAACCCTGAATGTCAACAGCATGCGTGTGGAAGAAGCGCCCCTGTTGCAGGCGCTGGTCGGGGGCGATTTTTCCCTGGCGTCGGCGGTGAAGCTGATTGCCACGCGCCCGCCGCGCGGTTATGCCGACGTGGGCGATTTCTGGCGCGATCCGGTGTTCGGTGGCATGCAGATCGAACAGTCTGTGCGCGGGCGCACGGCGGTGAAACCGCAGCGTTTCGAAAGCCGCATCCGGGTCACTTTCCACGAGGCGACAAGCCATATGGCCAGCATGATCGAAATCGACAATGACGGTGCAGCCCGCATCAGCGCGCGTCGGTACGGAGTGATCCAGTGAGCGAAACCCTTGTCATAGAACTGACGCCCGACCTGGGCGGCTTGGCCCGCGCCGGCACAGTGGCGGAAGATGGCCGCTGGCTGGGCGACCTTGGCGCCGAAAGCCTGTCTGGCCGTTCGGCCATTGTGGTGGTGCCCGGCGAATGGGTCGCCAGCCACAGCCTGATGCTGCCGGCTTTCGCACCCCAGAAACTGGTAAAAATCCTGCCCGGCGTGCTGGACGAACGCATCTCGCGCGCGGGTGCCGACCGGCATTTTGCCGTGCTGGCCGCCGGTGCCGCAGACCGGCCGGCAACCGTGGCGGTGATGGACCGGGCGGTGATGGACAGGATCATGATCTTGCTGGCCGGCCTTGGCATCAGCGCCACACTGCTGGTGCCGGACTATATGCTGCTGCCGCAGCCGGACGAGGGGGTGAATGCCGCCCGCTATCATGGCCGTGTGCTGGCGCGCTTCGCCGACGGCAGTGGTTTTGCCGCCGAAGCAGACCTTGCGGACACGATGCTGGCAGGCAGCCAGACCGCCCCTGAGAAGATTTCCAGCCCGGTGCTGTTGCCCGCCGCCTGCGGCACGGAAGCGACCCTGTTGCAGGGTGCCTTCGCGCCACGCGGGGACGTCGCGGCCATGCTGGTCTGGTTCCGGCGGTCCGGTGTGCTGGCACTTCTGGCCTTTGCCCTGTGGCTTGCGACCGGGTTTTATGCGGCCTACGACAATAACCGCCGGGCCGATGCCACCTATGCCGCTGCGGAAGCTGTCTTCAGGAAAGCGCTGCCCGATGTGCCGCGCATCGTGAATATGCAGGCGCAGATGCGCCGTGCGGTCGCGGGTTATGCCCAGGAAGGCGGCGGCGAGTTTTTTGCGCTGTCCGACCGGGTATTCCGGGCGGTTGAGGCCAGCGACCAGACCCTGGTTGAAAGCCTGCGGTATGACCAGACGACGGGCGACATGGTGCTGAACATGTCCTTCGCGTCCTATGCGGAAGGCGACAGTTTCCGCCGCGCGCTGCAGGAAGGCGGGCTTCTGGTCCGCGAGGGCAGCAGCCGGCAGGACGGCGCCCGGGTTTTTTCGGAACTGACGGTCAGGAGGGCAGGCTGATGGAACGCTGGCAAAGCCTTACGGCCCGGGAACAGGGGCTGATCCTGATTGCGGGTGGCCTGACCGCCCTGATGCTGGTGTGGTTGGTGCTCGTCCGTCCGGTCGCGGCCTACCGGGCCGATAGCGAACGCAGCCTGACGGCCGCGCGCGCAACCTATGAACAGGTGGCGGCGGGTGCCGCACTGGTGGAAGCGTACCGCGCCGGCGGCAGCACCGCCACGCGGTCTGACCAGCCGCTCAGGGTACTGGTGGCAACCGCTGCGCGGGATGCCGGTGTATCGATCAGCCGCCTGCAACCGGGTGAAGATGGTGCGCTTGGCGTGTGGGTCGACAGCGTGGCGTCGCCCGCGCTGTATGGCTGGCTGCATGCGCTGGCCGAACAGCATAATGTGGCGCCCGCGAAGGTATTCATCCAGAAATCCGGCACCAGCGGCATGCTGCGTGTGCAGGTTCAGTTTGCGGGGGGCGGCGCATGATGCGGTTGCGCACCCTTGTCGCCGCCGGCGTGCTGGCTTTCCTCGTCAGCTTCATCGCTTTCATGCCGGCGTCCGTGGCGCTTTCGATTGCCGGCCCGCGTGGTCTTGCCTATGCGTCTGCGACCGGCAGCCTGTGGCAGATGACCCTGTCGGACGCGGCCATCGCCGGCGTGCCGCTGGGTACGCTGCAGATCGAACCGTCGGCGGTTGCGTTCCTGACCGGTGGGATGGACGCCGATATCAGTTTTTCGGGGGGTGATTTCAGTGGCAGGCTGACGGTTGCTGATGCAGAAGCCGGTTATGCGCTCACGGATGTGCGGCTGGTGATGGACAGCGATGGCCGAATTGGCCGACTGCCGCTCTTGGGCGCGGTTGCCATCAACAGCGACAGGATCGTGCTGACGGATCAAGGCGGCTGCGCCGACGGCAGTGTCCGCCTCAGAAGCGATATGCTGGCCCGCAGCTTCGGCAATATGGGCGGCGAAGCGCCAATTCTGGCCGGGCCAGTGCGCTGCGACGGCGGGGCGTTTGTCTATGGGCTTGAAGGCGGCAACCGGGTTGCGGTCTTGAAAGCTGGTGGCCGCTGGCAGCCCGGCCAGCCGCTGGTGCTGGATGTTGTGGTAACCACCGACAAAGGCACCCCGGTGCCGAGCGACTTGCAATCGGCGCTGGAGTTTGCTGGACTGCGTGCCGAACCCGATGGCTGGCGCGGCCAGCTTAGCCTGGACAGTTTTTGATGTTTGCACACCCTATCCAACTGTTTCGTGCCACCGCAGGCCTTGCTGGATTTCTGGCCCTTGCCGCCTGTGCGGGCCAGACCCCGCCCGAAGAGACGGTGGGTCTTGAAGGCTCGGCCGCCGCGTCGGCGATCCCGCCGCTTGGCACGGATGAAATTCTGTCCCGCCTTGGTGTGCTGCCGCCCCAGCGGCTCGACAAAGGCAAATGCGGGCTGTTCCTGTGGCTGAAGCGCCCGGATGCGCCCCTGGTGTTTTTCCAGCGCTCGGACGGGGTGGCGTCCGTGGCGCTTGACGGCAAGGTGCAGTCGCCCCACCGCACGGAGAAGTCGGCACCCATCACCATGCAATATTTCGAGGACCAGACCTTTCGGCAGGCGGACATGACCATCAAGGTGACCGTGCAGCCCGAATCCCTAAGAAGCCTTCAACAGGGCCTGAAGCTGCCGACCGGCAGCATGTCGGTCGCCACCGACGCGGGCTGGTCGGCGGTATTGCCGGTCGCCGGAGTTATCGGCTGCAAGTGAAACAAAACCGTCGCGTTTGTGACAGTGCCAAATGAAATGTTTCAGTAAATTGAATTATTTATGACCCTGCCGCCCTTTGGTTGACAGGGCGGACCATGGCCGTACCATCCGGCCTGTTTCTAAAAAGCATCAAACTGTGAGCCGCGGTCCTCCCGCGGCTTTTTTTTGCCGGCACGCTTTTGGGGCCTTTGCCACAAATATGCCTAGACGAAGCTTTACTTTGCCGTGAAACCGACCCTACTGTCACGGCCATGACCACAGATCAGATCCTGCTTTTTGCCATCCTCGCCGCCGTGTTCGCCCTGTTTGTCTGGGGGCGCTGGCGGTATGACATTGTCGCCTTCGCGGCCCTGATGGCCTCGGCGCTTCTGGGCCTTGTGCCGTCCGAACAGGCGTTCGAAGGTTTTGCTCACCCGGCGGTCATTACGGTCGCCGCCGTGCTGGTGATCAGCCGGGGACTTGCGGCATCGGGTGCGATTGACCGCATCGCCCATATTGTGGTGCCGCCGGTGAAAAGCCTGTTTATCCAGATTGGCGCCATGTCGGGGTTTGCGGCGGCCCTGTCGGCGGTCATGAACAATGTGGCCGCGCTCGCGCTTCTGATGCCGGCGACCATCGAAAGTGCCAAGAAGGCCAAACGTTCGCCGGCGTTTCTGTTGATGCCCCTGTCGTTCGGCTCCATCCTTGGCGGCCTGATCACATTGATCGGCACGCCGCCCAATATTGTCATCGGCAATTTCCGCGCCGACGTGCTGGGCGAACCGTTCGGCATGTTCGCTTTTGCCCCTGTTGGCCTGGCGGTTGCCATCGTTGGTGTGCTGTATCTGGCCACCATCGGCTGGCGCCTGCTGCCAAAAGAACGGCAGGCCAGTTCGGCGGCAGAGGACCTGTTCGATATCGACGACTATGTCGCCGAACTTCTGGTCACCGAAGGTTCGGAAATCGCCGGCATGAAAATGGCGGAGCTCGAGGCGCTGGCAGAAGAAGCCGATGTCGGCATCGCAGGCCTGATCCGCAACCATAAACCCATGTTCAGGACCAGCCGCCACGCCGAAATCCAGGCGAAGGATATCCTGCTCGTCAGCGCCGGTCCCAAGGAACTGGACGCCTTCGCGCACAAACGCGACCTGCAGATCAAGGGCCATGACGGCGCGGACCGCAGCCTGTTTTCGTCGGACGATGTGGTGCTGGTGGAAGCCGTGATCTCGGCGGACAGCCGGGTGGTGGGGCGCGAAAGTGGCGGGCTGCGCCTGAGGTCGCGTTATGGCCTCAACCTTCTGGGTGTCTCGCGCCAGGGCAAGGCGATCCGCCAGCGCCTGCACCGGGTCATCTTCCAGGCGGGCGACGTGCTGCTGGTGCAAGGCGACGGCGACACCATGGCCGACGTGCTGCAGCGGCTTCGGTTCCTGCCGCTGGCGGAACGCGGTTTCCAGATGGGCAAGCGCCGGCATGCGCTGACCGCCGTGGCGCTGCTTGCGGGCGCGGTTGGCCTGGCGGCCACAGGATATGTTGGGCTGACGATCGCACTCGCGCTTGCGGCCCTTGGCATGGTGCTGTTTTCCGTCGTGCCGGTACGCGACCTGTATGACGCCATCGACTGGCCGGTGATCGTGCTGGTGGGCGCCATGATCCCCATCGGCGGGGCGCTGGAAAGCACCGGGGCCACCAGGCTGATCACCGAAGGCATTGTCGAACTGTCCGCCGGCCATTCGCCGGTGATGGTGCTGGCGCTCCTGTTCCTTGTGACCATGACCCTGTCTGACCTCATGAACAATGTGGCGACGGCGGTGATGATGGCGCCCATTGGTATCGGCCTCGCGAACGCCCTGGGTGCCAACCCGGACAGTTTCCTGATGGCGGTGGCGGTCAGCTCGTCCTGCGCGTTCCTCACGCCCATCGGGCACAAGAATAATGCGCTTGTCATGGGGCCGGGCGGCTACCAGTTCGGCGACTATTGGCGCGTGGGCCTGCCGCTTGAAATCCTGATCACCCTTGTCGCCCTGCCGATGATCCTGTGGGTCTGGCCGCTTTGAGCGTGTTTTGCCCTTCGGCATAACCCAAAGGTTGGGGCGACAGGCCGGCCAAAGAAGGCTAGGCTGCGCGCGGGTTTTCGAAGGGGAGGAACCATAATGTCCATCTTCAGACGCATCCTGATCGGCGGGCTGGCCGCAGGGGTGCTCGATATCGCTTATGCCATCGGCGTCTGGGCGCTCCGTGGTGTGCCGGCAGAACGTATCCTGCAGTCGGTCGCGACCGGCATCTTCGGCAAGGCAGCCTATGAAGGTGGCGCCACCACCGCCGCCTGGGGCCTTGTGTTCCATTTTGCACTGACTACCATCATGGCCACCGTGTTCGTGCTGGCCTATGACCGGCTGTCGTTCCTGCAGAAACGCACCATGCTGTGGGGGCTGGCGTATGGCTTCGCGCTCTATTTTGTCATGAATTATGGGGTGGTGCCGCTGTCCGCCGCGCCCATGCAGGCACCCTCGACCCTGTCCGCGTTCCTGATCGCGCTCTTTCCGCATGTGGCCTTCGTCGGCCCCGCCATCGTGATCGGCGCACAGGGTGGCCTGCGCCCGCAGGCACCGGCGGCAGCATAGCGGCATACTGCCCACTGGCGCCGCAATCGCCCCGATGTGATGATGTGCCGGCTTGCAATGGCCGGCGCATGGTCCTACATGTTTCTGTCTGAAGGCAACCCGCAGGCAGGACCACGCAGCCATGGCCCATATCGACATCAGGAAAACGACCCCGGACGATATCCCGCTGGTGCTTGATTTTGTGCGCCTGCTGGCGGCCCATGAACGGCGGCCCGAAGCGGTGGTGGCCACCGAAGCCGGGCTCCATGACCTGCTGTTCGGCGCCCGGCCCGTGGCCCATGGCCTTTTGGGCTTCCTGGACGGCAAGCCGGTGGCCTATGGCCTGATGCTCGAACGTTATTCCAGCTTCCGCGCCATCCGTATCCTTTATATCGAAGATATCCTGGTCACCGACGCCGCGCGCGGGCACGGTTTTGGCAAACTGATGATGAAACACATCGCCGAACTGGCGCTGGAGATGGGCTGCAAGGCCATGGAATGGTCTGCGGTCGAAGACAACGAGCTTGCCAAGGGCTTTTACCGCCATCTGGGCTTTGAACCCGAAGGTGGTCGCATCCATTATGATACCGACCTTGCTGGCGTTGAGCGCCTGGCCGGGCTTTGAAAGGGCGTAAAAATGAACAAGCGCGAAATTTATGCAGCGGCAGAGGCTGACATCCTGGCCGTGCTTGACGGCGAACCCGACCGGGTGGCGCGCATGGCCACCGTATCCTGCCTGCTGAGCCAGGCGTTTGGCGAAAGCTGGTTCTGGACCGGTTTTTATGTGGTGGACGCAAGCCGCGAGCGTGAACTGGTGGTCGGTCCCTACCAGGGCACCCTGGGTTGCCTGCGCATTGCCTTTGGCCGCGGTGTCTGCGGCACGGCGGCGGAAACGGGTGAAACCCAGGTGGTGAAGGATGTGCATGCCATCGCCAACCATATCGCCTGCGACAGCCGCAGCAATTCGGAGATCGTGGTGCCGGTCCGGGATGCATCGGGCAAGCTGATTGCCGTGTTCGATGTGGATTCAACCGAATTCGCCACCTTCGACGATATCGACCGCGAATGCCTTGAAAGCCTGCTGGCCAAGGTGTTTGCCTGAGGCCCCGGTCGGCCCCGAAAGACAGAATGGAGAGGACATCATGAAATATCTTCACACCATGGTGCGGGTCAGCAACCTGGACGACTCGCTCGATTTTTACTGCAACAAGCTCGGGCTTGTCGAAGTGGGACGCAAGGATGTCCCCGCAGGCCGCTTCACCCTTGTGTTCCTGGCCGCCCCCGGCAACGAGGACGCGCAGGTGGAGTTGACCCACAACTGGGATGCAGAGGACTATAAGGGCGGGCGCAATTTCGGCCATCTCGCATATGCGGTTGACGATATCTACGAAGTTTGCCAACGTCTTATGGACAAGGGTGTTGTGATCAACAGGCCGCCCCGGGACGGGCATATGGCCTTCATCAAAAGCCCGGATAATATTTCGATCGAGTTGCTGCAGACGGGGGGAGCGCTCGAACCTAAGGAACCCTGGGCCTCGATGCCCAATACCGGCAGTTGGTAGTAGGCACTTCCACTTTTAGGCGAAAGCGGTTTAAAATTAACCCCTGTTAATAAAGTTTTTAACCTTGAACGGCTTCAATGGAAGTGTTTAAGGGGCAAGGAAATAGGGGACGCTCTTTGCAGCTGCACTGGTCCGACCGCATATCGTTCAAGCTCGCCAGGACAGCGGTGGTTATCGCCTTCGCCGTGGGCCTCGTCCTTTCGGCCGGGCAGGTCTACCTCGACTATCTCGAGGAAGGCGACATCCTTGACGAAAAGGTGCTGAAAAGCCTGCAGGTGGCCGAAAAAGCGGCGACACGTGCGGTGCTGATCCTCGATTCCGACCTGGCACAGGAAGTGGTGTCCGGCCTCAAGCAATATGATTATGTCGCCGAAGCCGCGATTCTCGATGACCATGGATCGGTGCTCGCAAGCGACAAGAAGGATACGGCGGCGCGTGTGTCCGCCAGCCTGAATTATGCCCGCATCTTTGTGGATGACGTGAAGGAATACACCTTCCGCCTGAACCTGCCGGACACCATGGCGGAAAGACCGGGCAGCCTGAGGGTGGTGGTCGACCGCGCGGTCGGCCTGCAGCCGTTTTTCTCCCGCGCCATAACCACCTTCCTGTCGGGGTTTGTGCGCAACCTGTTGCTGGTGATGCTGCTGTATTTTGCGTTCCACCAGGGACTGACCAAGCCCCTTGTGCAGATCGTGGAAAAGATCAGCGCCATCAACCCCGAACATCCGGGCGAACAGCGTATCAGCGTGCACCGGCGCCACAAGAAGGACGAACTGGGCCTGCTGGTAGCCCAGACCAACCTGTCGTTCGACGCCGTGCAGGTGCTTCTCGATAACCTCAGGTCCACCAACAAGGCATTGTCGAGTTCCGAGGAAGCGCTCCGAAAACGCTCGTGGGAGCTGGAGCAGGAAGTCGAACGCACCAAAAAGACCTCGATGGAACTGATCGTCACCAAGGAACAGGCCGAGGCCGCGAACCGCGCCAAGTCGGTTTTCCTTGCGAACGTCAGCCACGAACTGCGCACGCCTTTGAATGCCATCATCGGTTTTTCGTCCATCATGGCCGACCAGATGTTCGGCCCGATCGGGCACGAAAAATACCGCGAATATCTGCAGGATATCCGGTCATCGTCCGAACATCTGTCCGACGTGCTTGGCGAAGTGCTCGACCTCGCGAAAATCGAGGCCGGCCAGTTCAAGATGGAAGACGAAGAAGTCGATATGGTGCGCCTGTTCCAGGAAAGCCAGGCGCTGGTCTCGGGCCAGGCATCGCAGAAGGGTTTTGCCATCTCGATCGATGTGCCGGAAGACCTGCCTGCGGTCAGCGGCGACCGGCTCAGGATCAAACAGTCGATCCTCAATCTGTTGTCCAACGCGGTCAAATTCACGCCCGAAGGCCGGGGCAATGTTGTGCTGCGCGCCTGGATGGAACGCACGGGCGCCATGGCAATCCGGGTCACCGACCATGGCATCGGCATTCCGAAAGAAGAGCAGGACCTTGTGTTCTCGCCCTTCGTGCGCTCGGCCTCGGCGCTCAGCCGCAGTCATGAAGGCACGGGCCTAGGGCTGTCGCTCGTGAAGGCCTTCATCGACATGCATGGCGGCTGGATCGAACTGGAAAGCGAACCCGAAAAGGGCTCCAGCTTCACCATCTACCTGCCGGCAGACCGGGTCCTGAAAGCCGCCTGACACGCGCACTTCAGCTTTTAAAAGGGCTGTTCAGCCAGATAGGGATTGCCGCTCTTTGCCAGCGCCTCTCGGAAGGCGTCCAGCCGCAGGGGTTCTGCCGCGTTGCCGACAATCTTGCTGGTCAGCATATAACGCGCCACGTCGGCGGCTTCGGCGCGCCGGAAGGCATCCATATCAAACCCCGACAGCTTTGCCATGCCGGCCGCGCGCAGCGCCTGCACAAAGGCGCCGATATCATACAGGCACAGGGCCTTGCTGCCGCGCACATTGCCGTCCGGCCGCCGGGTCAGGGTGGCGCGGGTGCTCAGGCTGTCGAAAAACTCGAGCTTGCGGGCGCTGATGCGGTTCGACCAGTCGCGCCGCGCATGCGGGCGCCGCATCAGGCACAGGATGTCGGCTTTCATCGGGCCCAGAAGCTCGGTGGTATGCAAGGCACTGCCTTCCGGGAACAGGATCAGGCCGGCATTGCGGTACAGGTGCAATTGATCGATGAGCGGCAGCGCCTCGGGCCGCATGATATGGAAACCTTCATCTGCCAGCAGCTTTTCGATATAGCGTTCCCCCGCGATACCGCCGGAACCCAGATAGGCCGCGCGGCTGACATAGATCCTGTCATGGGTGGGCGGCAAGTCGCCCGCGTGGCGGTCAAAAAACGCGGCCTCGCGCTCGGCCCAGAAGGCGGCATAATCCCTGGCCATGCGGTCCTTGTCGCCGATCAGCCGGCCTTGGGTCGGCACGGTGATACGGTCCGCCAGCAGGGGTCGGTCCACGAGCCGCAGCCGGTCGGTCGGGATGCCCAGATAGGTCAGCACATCGCGCTGGAACGGGGCAAGCGCGTCCACCGTGGCAGGTGGTGCCATCCGGCCCTTCGGTTCCGGCACCACGGCCAGGTAATCATACCGGTCCGGCGCTTCATGCCAGGCCCACAAACGGTGGATCGATTCCTGCAGGAAATGGCCATAATGCCGGAGGTAAAGCCCGCCATAAAGGCCATGGCCCGCCAGCCGTTCCGTGGGCGCCGCCTGTGCCGCCAGCCAGTCGGTATCGCTGGCGGGGCGGCCATGCTTGCGGTTGCGCCAGTGATGGAAATCCTCGCCCAGTTCGGTGTGCCACAGCCCGCCCCGGAACAAACGGTCCCGCCGTTCACGCTTCAGCGGAAACAGCGAAGCGTCGGCCAGCTCTGTCTGGCGGGGTTTGGGCCGGGTCAGGAAATCGAAAACAGGCAAGGCCGTTCCTCAGAAGTCAGGGTCGCACGCCAGCCTAGCGCAGCATCGGCTGGCGGCAAAAAGCTTAATCGCTGTCGTCATCCATATCGTCGTCGGCGCCTGCGGGCAGACTGTTCATCAGATACGGATTGTCGTGCCGGGCAAAGGCATCGCGGAAGGCGATGAAACGGTCCGCCAGTTCGTCGCCTGTGTCGCGCAAGGTGACATTCAGGAGATACCGGGCCACATCGCCCGCTTCGGCTTCCTGGAAGGCGGCAAGATCGAACTGCGGCAGCCGGGCAATGCCGTCCGCGCGCAAGGCCGCCACAAGGGCCGGGGCGTCCAGCAGGCTCATGCTGCGGTGGGTCGCCAGCGACCCGTCGTTGGCGCGGTCGATGGGCGGCAACTGGATCACCTTGTCAAAGATGGTCAGGCTGTTGGCCTTCAAGGCTCCGCGCCACAGGGCGTCCGCGTGTGGGCGGCGCATCAGGATCACGATATCCGCCGCCAAGGGGCCCAGAAGCTCGGTCGTATGCATGGCGCTGCCTTCGGCGAACACCAGCAGTTTGGCATGCCGGTACAGGTGTAGTTGGGTGGTCAGCGGCAGGGTTTCAGGCCGCAGGATAAAAAAGCCTTCGGCGGCGAGTTGCCGTTCCAGATAATATTCGCCGGCCAGGCTGCCGCTCGCCAGATAATTGGCGCGGCTCACATAGATGCGGTCCTGTGTGTCGGGCAGGGGGGCGGCGTAGCCTGCAAAGAAGCGCTGTTCGCAGCCGGCCCAGAAATCGGCATAACCCTTCGGCGTGCGGCCTTTGGGGCCAAACAGCCGGGCCTGCCGGGGCACGGTCAGCCGGTCGGCCAGCACAGGTGTGGCGACCAGTTTCACCTTTGCCTCCGGCACCCCCACATAGGCCAAGAGGTCGCGCTGGAAGGCGGGCAGGTCGGCGACGGATTTCGGCGCCGCCTGCTTCTGCCGAAGCTGCGGCAACACGGCCAGATAGTCATATGTGTCCGGCGCCTCGACCCAGGCCCACAGCCTGTGCACACTTTCGGCGATGAAATGGCCATAATGGGCAAAAAACGGCCCGGCATAGAGGCCATGGCCCGTAAGGCGTTCGGTGGGCGCAGGTTGTGCCGCCAGCCAGTTTGCATCGGTGCCCGGCGTGCGGTCCGTGGTGGCGCGGCGCTGGTGGAAGGCGTCCGGCAGGTCCTTGTGCCACACACCACCCAGCACACGCGGCGGGCGGCTTGCGGGTCCAAGCGGATGCAGCGCCGCGCCTTCAAAGGTGCTCGTTTGCCGCCAGTCCTTGCCAAAAATGCCGAACATGCCTGTTCCCGTGATGCTGTACCTATGCGCGCCCGACCCTACACCGCGTGCCCGCCCGATGCCTATAACCCATTTGGGCGCCAAAAAAAATGGCCGCGACCCGAAGGTGCGGCCATCTTGCGACACGGGGCTGGATGTCAGACAGTGTCCAGCGCCTGCGCGAGATCGGCGATCAGGTCGTCGACATTCTCGATGCCCACGGAAATGCGGAGCATGCTTTCGGTGATGCCCAGCCGGTTTTTCACATCGTCCGGCACGTCGGAATGGGTCATGGCAAACGGGTGTTCCATCAGGCTTTCGGTGCCGCCCAGGCTGACCGCCAGCTTGATGATCTTCAGATGGTCCAGCACCCGGAACGCCGCTGCTTCATCGCCGTCGACATCAAAGGCGAAGGTCGAACCGGCGGCACCGCCGCACTGTTCCTGGAAAATCTTGTAGCAGGGGTCATTCTCCGGCAGGAACCCGAGATAATGCACCTTGGTGACCTTCGGATGGTCGCGCAGATATTCGGCGATCAGGCGCGCGTTTTTGGCACTTTCGGTCATGCGGATTTTCAGGGTTTCGAGCGAACGCATGATCAGCCAGCCGCTGTGCGGGTCGCACATGGTGCCCAGGATGGTGCGGAACCCTGCGACTGGGCCCATGACATCGGCATTGCCGACTGCGGCCCCCGCCACCACGTCCGAATGGCCGGCGACATATTTGGTCAGGGAATAGATCACGATATCGGCGCCGTGGCTCAGCGGTTTCTGCCACAGGGGGCCAAGGAAGGTATTGTCGACCATCACCATGGGGCGATAACCCTGTTCCTTGCCCAGCTTGTCCGCCAGGTCGCGGCACATGTGCAAATCGACAAGGTCGTTGGTCGGGTTCGCCGGCGTTTCGGTATAGATAACCGCGACCCGGCCCAGCTTTTTTGCTTCCTCGATCGCGGGCGCGAGGGTGGGGATGTCGCCACCGGCCTCGAACTCGACCGACTTGATGCCGAAGGCCGGCAGGATGTTGCGGATCAGATATTCGGTGCCGCCGTAAACGGGGGCAGAATGCACCACCACGTCGCCCGGGCGCAGGTAGGCCCAGAGGCAGGTCGAGATCGCGGCCATGCCGGACGAGAAGGTCAGGCCCTTGTCGGCATCTTCCCAAAGTGCCAGCCGGTCTTCGAGTACCTCAAGGTCCGGGTTGTTGATGCGGCTATAGATCAGGCCGGGTTCTTCGCCCTCTGCGGCCTTGCGTTTGCCATATGCCAGTTCGAAGAATTCCTTGCCGGCCTTGGCGTTTTCGAACACGAAGGTACTGGTCATGAACACCGGCGGCTTCAACGCGCCTTCCGACAGCATCGGGTCGTAGCCATAGCCCATCATCTGGGTTTCGGGGCTCAGGCGGTGATTGCCGATGAATTTTGCGCGGTAATCCTTCCGGCTTCTGGTCATAAAAGGCGATCCTTCGGGTCTGATATCGGGGGCAGTTTGCGGGCTCTTTTGGCCCATTTTTGTACCGTTAAGCATACCTTTTTGACCAAATTAGTTTCGCTTGCAACCGGATTCTGGCGCTGGCGCTTATTAATGAAACCCGTTAATTTCCAAGGCTTACGGCCCTTTTGCCTGCATGCCGCAGAAGCCCGCCAATGACAGCGTTATCAGCCATCGGGGCTTTGCCTTTGCGATTGTGCCGCCTATAAAGGGGCAAATCGATTGTCATGAGCCATAAGGAAGCCCCGTCACCATGCTGATTGTCCTGTCCCCCGCCAAGAAACTGGATTTCGAAAGCGAAAGCCTAGCCACGGAAACGCGCGAACCGGCGTTCCTGAAGGACACGGAACAACTGGTGCGCACGGCGCGCCGGCTGAAGGCGAAGGACCTGAAGGCCATGATGGGCATCTCCGACGCGCTGGCCGAGTTGAATGTCGCGCGTTTCAAGGCGTTCGAGACACCGTTCACGCCGGCGAACGCACGGCCCGCCATCGATGCCTTCAAGGGCGACGTTTATGTCGGCCTGGATGCCGACAGCCTGGACGACGATGCCCGCGCCTTCGCCGATCAGCATGTGCGTATCCTGTCGGGCCTGTACGGCCTTCTGAAACCCCTCGACCTGATGCAGGCCTACCGGCTGGAAATGGGCGTCAAGTTCAAAAGCCGCCGGGGCGCGGACCTCTACAGCTTCTGGGGCGACCGCATCGCCAAGGCGCTGGCAGTCGAACTGAAGGACGACCCGGTGCCGGTGCTCGTCAACCTCGCGTCGAACGAATATTTCAAATCGGTCAAGCTGAAGGCGCTGAAAGCAAGGGTCGTCACCCCCGTGTTCAAGGAAATGAAGGACGGCGAAGGCCGGGTGATCAGCTTCATGGCCAAAAAGGCGCGCGGCCTGATGACCCGCTACATCATCGACAACCGGATCGAGGCGCCCGAAGCCCTGAAAGCCTTCGACCGCGAAGGATATGCCTTCTCGGAAAGCCAGTCGACGGATGACACCTGGGTGTTCAGCCGGCCGCAGCCTGCGCCGGCGTCCTGAGCGACCGGTTCGCTCGTCTCTAGAGCATGTCCCTGAGCGTGCGTATGGCGGCCTTCAGTTGCACCGACATATGCTGGATGCGGACCGGGTCATAGATATCGGCCTCCAGTTTTTTGGCGAAGCTGGACAGGAAATCCAGGCCATATTGCTGGCCCAGCATGCGCAGCCTGTGGGCGATGCCTACGAGCGGTGCCGGTTCGTTGCGGTTTTCGTCCATGGCTTCTGCCAGCACCGCCACCTCGGCTTCCAGTTCGCTGAGGTCCTGTTCCAGCCGATCCACACCCTGGGTGCCGGCCCGGGTTTCCAGAAGCTTGCCGGGCCGGATATCGTCCAGGTCGGCAAGTTCCAGTCCCTCACCGCTGTCCGGGCTCAGGCTTTTCAGGTTTTTCAGCACATGCACCACCTCGCGCCAGTCAATCGGTTTGGTGATGCAATGCTGCATGCCGGCGGCAAAATAATTGGGTATCTCGTCCCGCAGCACATTGGCGGTGACCGCGATAATGGGGGTCTGGTCCATGTGCCGATAGCCGCTGCGGATCACACGTGTGGCCTCCATGCCGTCCATGACCGGCATCTGGATGTCCATGAAAATGGCATCGAAAGTCCGGCCGGCGCAGGCGTCCAGGGCCTCCTGCCCATCGTTTGCAAAGGTCGCTTTCAGGCCCATCCTGCCGACAAGGAACTTTTCCATCAGATTGCGGTTGAGCGGCGCGTCTTCGACCACCAGCACCTCTAGCGCGCCTATGTCACCCTGAAGTTCCAGCGCCATTTGCGTTTCCATGCCATGGTCGTCTTCCACCAGCCGCAGGCGCACGGTGAAACAGGTACCTTCACCCTCGGTGGAGCGCACGCTGATGGCGCCGCCCATCAGGTCGGTCAAGGCCTTGCAGATGGAAAGACCAAGCCCGGTGCCGCCAAACTGGCGCCTGTAGGCATCCTCTACCTGTTCGAATGGCTCGAACAGGACCACAAGCTTGTTTTCCGGAATGCCGATACCCGTGTCCTCAACCGAAATGTCCACCATATAGGCCCGATCGTCGTCCGGCTCGCTGAAAGAGACCGCCACGCGCACATGGCCCTTCAGGGTGAATTTGACAGCGTTGCTGACCAGATTGCCGACAATCTGCTTCAGCCGCACCTCGTCGCCAATCAGTACAGGCGGCGAATGCTCAGGCACGTCGATCTGCAGTTCGATGCCTTTCTGGCGCGCCGTAATGGCATGCAGGCCGGCGGCTGCGCTCAGCACCCGTCCGATATTGAAGGGTTCCTCGATCAACTGGACCTTGCCGGATTGAAGGCGCGACATTTCCAGAAGGTCGTTGATGACCGCCAGCAACTGGTCGCTGCTCTGGGCCCCCAGTTCCACCAGTTCACGGGCCTCATCAGGCAGTTCCATGGTTTCCAGAAGCTGCAACACACCCATGACCCCGTTGATGGGGGTACGGATTTCATGGCTCATCACCGCCAGGAAACTGCTGCGCGCCTTGGCGGTCTTGTCCGCCTCGACTGCGGCGCGCTTCAGCGCCTCTTCCCGCTCGCGTTCGGGTGTAATGTCCCTGAGCACGCCCACCATATAGGCATGACCATGATATTCCAGATATTGGCCGGCGCTCACGACCTGAATGGTTTCGCCGTCGTCGCGCGTCAGCGGGTAGCGAAACGAAAAAGCGCCCTTGCGGGCTACCGCGGTGTCGATCATGGACTGAATCTGCTGGCCGGTATCGCCCGGATAATAGGCGAGCGCCTCTTCAAAGGACGGCAATCCCGCTTCCGGCGCACGGCCATGGATGGCATATATGCCGTTAGACCAATTGACCTGGTTATCGTCCAGCCGCAGGAGCCAGGTGCCGAAGTCGCCCAGTTCCTCGGCTTGCGCCTGTTGCAATGACAGCAGACTCTTGTCTGCATTGAGGTCCGACTCGCGCGCATCCGATGCCTGCACACCCCGGCGGATCGAACGGGTCAGTGCCACAAAAAACAGGCTGACCAGCATGGCGGCCACGGCGATGATGATAGCATTGTCGAAACGGCGCGTCAGGTCTGTCGCTGCGACGGCACGGCGCGATACCTCCGATACCACCTGATTTTCGATGGCCTGAAGCCCGTCGACCGCAGGCATGTCATCAACCCTGACCAACTGGTCCAGCAGTTCCGCTGATTCCCTCGGCCCGGTTTTTGCTGCAACCATCGCCCGGGAATAGTTCGCCAGCATGGTCGTGATGGCGATTTTTTCTTCGCCGAACCCGTCCAGGGTCTGTTCGGTTCGGCCCCAGAGGCTGAAAGCGCGCTGCAGTCTTTCTTCGGCGATATTCAGATAGGCGGGGTCTCCCCGCAGGACATAATTCTTGAAATTGTGAATGAACCCGCCATAGCCCAGGGTGCCGCGGAATTCGAGGAATATGCGCCGCTCTTCAAGGGCATCCTGCAGGGCTGCGTTGGCTTTGGTGACGGCATCGTCGCGCATCAGGGCAATTGCAAGTGCGCTGGCAGCGGCAAGAATGGCAATCAGTACACTGATCCAGAATGCCATGCGTTTGGCAAGCGACCGATAGAATAGGTGCGTCATAAACGGAGCCTTCGCTGCAGGACAGATACATATAATACCATGCTTCAGCATGATTAACGTCAGGTAAAGATATGCGAATCCGGCGGGGTCAGGCTGCGCGCGGGTCCTTCTCCGCAGTGACATCCCGATACAGGCCGACAAGGTAATAATGGCCCTGGTGCGCGGCATACTGACCGCTACTTGCGACCAGCCGGCGCTGTCCGTCTTCGCGGGTCAGCGGAAAGCGGAAGGAAAATCCGGATTTGTTTGTCACCGCCACCTGTACAAGTTGCGCCATCTGGTTCCGGGTGTCCGGGTCGTAGTAGCGTGCCGCTTCATGGATCGGGGGCACACCTGCGGTGATCGGTCGGCCATGCAGCGCAAAAATGCCGTTCGACCACTGCATTTCTTCGGTGTCCAGATTCAGGAGCCAGGTGCCGAAGCCGCCCAGTTCCTCTGCCTGATGCTGTTGCAGTTCCAACAGGTCGTGCCGTACCGCAAGGTCCCGCAATTTCTGGCTTTGGGCCAGTTCCTGTGCCGCGACTTCCTGCCGTTCGGTTCTTATGGAACGGTTCAGGTAATTCACGAATACGGACAAGATGGTGAGAAACAGCAGAATCAGCAGCCAAAGGCCGATTTGTACTTCGGCCGTGTGCCGCGCCTCGGTCAGGGCCAGTATCTGGTTGGCGATATAGGTATCAATCGTCGCGATCGCCATGAAGGCCGGGGCGTCATTCACCCTGACCAGGTCGTCCAGCGTCTCGGCGGACTCGCGCGGTGTCTGGTTGGCCGTTTGCAGGGCGTCGGCATAGTTGGTCAGCATGGCATCGATATCTGCCTTTTCGTTGAAAAAGCCCGGTACGTCCTGTTTGACGCCGGTCCATTCAAACTGAGCTTCCCTGAAATGCCGGTTTGCCTGCTCCAGATACTCCGGCTGGCCGCGCAGCACATAGTTCTTGAAATGATGAATGAAGCCGCCATAGCCGAATGCGGTGCGAAACTCGGCAAAATTGCGCCTCTGTTCGATTGCCCTTTCGAGGTCGGAATCCGCTTCGGCCAGGAATTCGCTTCTGAACAGGAACAGGAGGGCAAGTGTGCTGCCGGCACCGATGGCGAGAATGAGGCTGAGCCAGAAAACAATGCGCTTTGCGAGTGTTTCGTAAAGTCGTTGGGTCATAAACGGGTGCTCTTTATCCTTAAACCGAAAGATGTTCATGGAAACGCAGAACATGTATTTCCGGCTTTATTCCAAATTCAGAATAGGCCCCTCGAGCAGTAGGCGCAGCATACGGCAAATCCCCCGGCGGCATCAAACTGTTTTGTAAACAGTCACACAAGGGCGGGCAGTTATACTAAAATTGTCGGAACTTGTCGGGCGGTCGTCCAGCAGGCCGATCAGCCTATTTGCAGGCAAAAATACAATTTTTTATGTCTCACAATCAACTATCGGTAATCGTTGTGCCATTTGTCGGCTATACTGCCGGCCTGTTCAGGGTTGCAACAGCGAGCGAGGGAGGGAGCGATGCCACAAGAGGCGGCAACTGGCCAGCAAACCGGTCTTCTGGAATGTGATGTCATCATGAAGGGCGGGATCACCTCCGGCGTGGTGTACCCGCAGGCGATCCTGACCCTGGCGCAGAAATACCGGTTCCGGTCCATCGGCGGCACATCCGCTGGCGCCATCGCCGCCGCGGTTACCGCCGCCGCGGAACATGGCCGCAAGGCGGGGGGCTTCAGCACCCTTGAAGCCATGCCGGGTGAACTGCAAACCGACCTGCTGGCCTTGTTCCAGCCGACCCGGAAGGCGGCGCCCTGGTTCGGGATCGTCACGGCGGCCCTTGGCAAAAAATGGCTCTCCATCCTGTGGGGCATCATCCGGCTTGGCCTGCCCTGGGGGCCGCTGGCCTTCCTTGTTGCCATGGCGCCCCTTGTTCTGGTCGCGGGTCCGAAGGGCTGGCTGGTCTGGTCGGCGGGCGTGCTTGTCTCGCTGGTCTTTCTGTTCGGGGTCAGTGCCTTTGTCGGCATCCGGCGGCTGATGCGGCTTCTGGCCCAACAGGATTATGGCCTGTGCCCCGGTTCCTGCCCGGATGGCGAGCGCGGGGCCATCGCCCCCCTCAGCGACTGGCTGTCGGACCGCATCGACCGCGCCGCCGGCATCGAGGGGCGCGAAATCCCGCTGCTGTTCCGGGACCTGAAAACACCGGGCGCGGACGGCAAGCCGGTCAGCCTGAAGACTGTCACCACCAATCTTTCGATGCGGCGACCGCATACATTGCCAGACCTTGGCGACAGGAATTATTATTTCGACCCGACCGAGTTTCGGCGCCTGCTGCCCAAGCGCGTGGTGGACTATATGCAGCAAACCGGCGATGCGCGGCTGGCAGAGACCGAGGCGCGGCTGGGCGACAAGTTCATCTGGCCGACCTACGAGGGCCGGCGCCTCAGCCGTTTCCCGGAACCGGATGACCTGCCGGTCATTGTCGCCGCCCGCATGAGCCTGAGCTTCCCGTTCCTGATTTCGGCGGTGCCCTTGTACCGGGTCGATTACCCGGCGCGGGTGTCGGACGACCAGCCGGCGCCGATGCGGCGGCTTCTGTTTTCGGATGGCGGGCTTTCGAGCAACTTCCCGATCCATTTTTTCGACAGCCTGTTGCCCATGCGGCCCACCTTCGGCATTTGCCTTGACGAATGGGACCCGCTGGACCCCAAACGCCGTGTGCGCCTGCCCATGCAGGCGGGCTCGGGCCAGTGGCAGGGCATCGGGGCCGTGCGCGGCACCGCGGCCTTCGCCATGTCGCTGATGGATGCAGCCAAGGACTGGCAGGACCAGCTTCAGTCGCGCCTGGCGGGCTACCGCGAACGCATCGTGCATGTGTATCTGAAGCCGGACGAAGGCGGCATGAACCTGACCATGCCGGCCGAGCTGATCAAGGGCCTTGGCGACCTGGGTGGCCGTGCCGGCGAGTTGATGGCCGGCACCAGTGCGGGCGGCGACGACAGCGCCAATTTCGATTTCACCGACCATCAGTGGCGGCGGGTGCTGGTGCTGTATGCGGCGCTTGAGGAGGCGCTGGGCGGTGCGGCTAAAGCCTGGCCCCATGTCAGGCCCGGCATTGAGGCGCTTCTGAAGACACCGCCCAGTTACGGCAGTTCAACCCTGGCCGACCGCAAGGCGGTGCTGGCCCGGCTCGATGGCCTTTTGTCCTATGTCGACGCAACCTGGACCAGCGAGCTCAGGGACAAACCTGCCCTGATCCCGAAACCGTCCTGTGCGCTCAGGATATCACCGGATTACTGACACACGGCTGTTTGCGGGGGTGGCGACAAGTGCGGAAAATGATAGGTGCGCGCGATCGCTATGCAGTCTTTGGTTGCATGGCCCGGGTGTAACGATGTAACTTTTTGGCATCGTCATCTTCATCGGGGAGAGGCTGGCATATGCCCGACAAACGCCTGATCAGTGGACTCGCCATACTTGCCACCTTCCTGGTTATCCTGATGGCCGTTGTTGGAAGCGGCGCCGGCAAGCCGGCCTATACCGATGTGAAACCGGAACATTTCGACAATTATATCAAGGTCGAGGATCTTTATACCGGGCGCCGCACGGTGGGCGAGGATGTCGGGTTGCCGGTGGTCTGGTTTCGGCTCCGGAACGTTGGCGACGCGGCGGTCAGCGACGTGACCGTGCGGGTTACCTTCCTCGATTCCATGGGGCGCACGGTCCATGAACAGGAATTCCACCCGGTGCATTCGGGATACGACCCCGACGGCTCGGCCAAACCGCTGGCGCCGGGCGAGGTCTGGCAGATGTCCTTCATCCAGTTCTACATGCCCGAAGGTGTACCCATGACCTGGAAAACCGGCAACGCCAGGGCCGAAGTGGCCGAACTCAGCCTGGTGACGCGCTGACGCAGCCCAAGGGTGCCTTCCGGTAAACAGAAGTTGTTTCGCCCGCCGCCTCCCAGGCGCTATACTCACACCGTCAGGACATTTGGTGGAGGAGGACGCACATGGATTTCAAGGTCAATGGCAAGGCCGTCAGTTTTGACGGCGACAGCGAGATGCCGCTCCTGTGGTATCTGCGCGATATCGAGGGCATGACAGGCACCAAGTTCGGCTGTGGTGCCGGGCTTTGCGGCGCCTGCACCGTGCATGTGGACGGGGTTGCTTCGCGCGCCTGCCTCACCTTCATGGGCGACCTTGCGGGCACCAGTGTCACCACCATCGAAGGCCTGGCGGACGGGGACACCCTGACCGCGCTGCAGATGGCCTGGGCCGAAAACAATGTGCCCCAGTGCGGATACTGCCAATCGGGCCAGATCATGCAGGCGGCGGCACTGTTGAAGGATAACCCGAGCCCCACGGACGCCGAAATCGATGAAGCCATGTATGGCAATATCTGCCGCTGCGGCACCTACCAGCGCATCAAGGCCGCGATCCGGTCTGTGGCAGAAGGTACAGTGACGGGAGGCACGCTATGAGCTTCGGGATCAGGAATGTATCGCGCCGCCAGGTGCTCAAGGGCATCGGCATCACCACGGGCCTTGTGCTGGCCATGCCGGTCACCGGCTGTTCGCCGGCCCAGAAAGCGCAGGGCAAGCCGCTCAACAGCTCGGCCTACCTGTCCATCGAACCGGATGGCACGGTCACCATCTATATCCACCGCGTGGAAATGGGGCAGGGCAGCCGCACCGGCCTGCCGCAGATCATTGCCGACGAACTGAATGCCGACTGGAGCCGCATCAAGTTCGCCACCGCCTACGGCGACAAGAAATTCGGCGACCAGAATACCGATGGTTCGACCTCGATCCGCAAATTCTATGATGTCTACCGGCAGGCAGGCGCCGTGGCGCGCACCATGCTGGAACAGGTGGCGGCCAAGGCCTGGGGCATCAAGCCCGAAGAAGTTTCTTCGAAAGACCACAAGCTTACCAACACAGTGACCGGCAAATCGGCCGATTTTGGCGACTTTGTCACGGCGGCGGCAGACCTGCCGGTGCCGGATGCCGGCACGGTCAAGCTGAAGGACGTGTCGGAACGCACCTATATAGGTG
>SBGU01000053.1 GCA_006226495.1 Alphaproteobacteria bacterium | reverse complement strand
TGAAACCGGTTTCATGCTGCACCCTAAGTTTAGGCCCGCACCGATAAAATCAGGCCCTGCAGCCATAAGAAAGGCACACGGCTTCCGTCGTGACCATGGGCGACCATGATACAGCGCGCGCCCTAGCCGCCCCAAACGGAAGTGACATGGTCTTCAAAGCCCTGCCCGACCTGCGCGGCGGCCTGCGGCAGCTCGTACCGGGGCCGAAACAGCGCCAGCCGGCGCCGGTAATCGAAACCCTGCAGCCGCACGGGCCAGACCCGGTCGTCGACCAGGCTTTCCGGCACCACGGTGCCACCCAGCCCAGCGGCCACCATGGCGATGGCCCGACTGTCGTTCGGTGTGCGGTAAACAAGGCGTGGCCGCACATTATGGTCGGTGAAATAGCGGCTGGTCTCGCTGAGCACCTCACAGCGGCTGCGCACCACCATATGGTCTTCACTGAGGTCGGCGGCGGATACCCGCGCCCGGCCCGCCAGCTTGTGACCGCGCGCCAGGATGAAGACATAACCTTCCTCAAGGAGCGGCAGGGCTTTCTCGGGTCCCTCGCCCCGGTGGATCGACAGGGCATAATCCAGGCTGCGGTCATCCAGCCGGTTGGTCAGTTCCTGTTCGGTGCCATCGACAATTTCAATGGCGGTATTGGGCGCCGCCGCCTTGAAGCCGGCCAGCAGTTCGCCCACCGCCCGGTTCGACAGGGTCGTCAGCACCCCGAGCCTGAGCACCGGCGCGCTCTCCGCCTGCCCCAGCGCCTGCATGGCCATGTTGCATTCGTGCAGGATGGCCTTGGCGCGCGGCAGGAAGCGGGTGCCGGCTTCGGTGAGGAAAACCCGGCGGTTCGAGCGTTCGAACAGCGCCTGCCCGACCTGGGCCTCGAGCTTCTTGATGCCCGCCGACAGGGTCGGCTGCGTCACAAACACACGGTCGGCCGCACGGGTGAAACTGCCGGTTTCCACCACAGCCAGGAAGTATCGCAAAAGGTACAGATCCATCATAGACGTCATCTATTGATTTCATTTTCGCATTCGATTTTACCGATACCACCCTTTTCCATAAGATGCCAGCGAACACAAGAACATCAGTCAGTTGGTGTTGTGTGTGATTGGCCGAACAGATCGCCTTTGGCCAAAGGATACAAACCATCGCTGTGGCATACACCCATCGTGGGCGGCTGCCAGCGGCGATACTGGGCCCGCCGATCAAGTCGGCGGGTGACGAAAGCAAAGTACTGCTTTTCAACCCTCGTCATTCGCCGACTTGATCGGCGAACCCAGGAAAACGGTGCTGGCCGCGTTGGCCTCGTCCTTCCCAAAGGCAAACTTTCGTCCCACACACCGCACCCACATGGAGACCAGGGCCCCATGACCATCCTTCATTCGGCTGTCCAGCCCGGCAGCGCCGATTTTGAACAGAATGCCGCCCATATGCAGGCCCAGGTCGACGACCTGAAGGCCACCCTGGCCGACATCGCCCTTGGCGGGCCGGAACATGCGCGGGAAAAACACCTGTCCCGCGGCAAACTGCTGCCGCGCGACCGGGTGAACACCTTGCTGGACCCCGGCAGCCCGTTCCTGGAGCTGAGCCAACTGGCCGCCCATGGCATGTATGGCGACAGCATTTCGGCGGCCGGCATCATCACCGGCATCGGCCGCATTGCCGGCACCGAATGCATGATCGTCTGCAACGACGCCACGGTGAAAGGCGGCACCTATTATCCGGTGACCGTGAAAAAACACCTGCGCGCGCAGGAAATCGCCCGCGAAAACAAGCTGCCCTGCGTCTATCTGGTCGACAGCGGCGGCGCCAACCTGCCCAACCAGGACGAGGTGTTCCCGGACCGCGACCATTTTGGCCGCATCTTCTATAATCAGGCGACCCTGTCTGCCGAAGGCATCCCGCAGGTTGCGGTGGTGATGGGCAGTTGCACCGCGGGCGGCGCCTATGTGCCGGCCATGGCGGACGAAAGCATCATCGTGCAGAAACAGGGCACCATCTTCCTGGGGGGCCCACCGCTTGTGAAGGCCGCAACCGGTGAAGTGGTATCCGCCGAAGACCTGGGTGGCGGCGACGTGCATGCCCGCATCTCGGGTGTCGTGGACCATCTGGCCAAGGACGACCATCAGGCCCTTGGCCTTGCGCGCCGCATTGTCGGCAACCTGAACCGGCAAAAGCAAGTGCCGGTGAAGATGCGCGCCCCCGTCGCCCCCAAATATGACCCGAAGGAAATCTACGGCGTTATCCCCAAAGACACGCGCCAGCCCTACGATGTGCGCGAGGTGATCGCCCGCATTGTCGACGGCAGCGAATTTGACGAGTTCAAGAAGCTGTATGGTGAAACCCTGGTGTGCGGTTTTGCCCATATCCATGGTTTCCCGGTGGGTATTGTTGCCAACAATGGTGTGCTGTTTTCGGAAAGTGCGCTCAAGGGCGCGCATTTTGTCGAACTGTGCGCCCAGCGCGGCATCCCCCTGGTGTTCCTGCAGAATATCACCGGCTTCATGGTCGGGCGGAAATACGAAAACGGCGGCATCGCCCGCGACGGTGCCAAAATGGTGACCGCCGTGGCCTGCGCCAATGTGCCCAAATTCACCATCCTGATCGGCGGCAGTTTCGGCGCCGGCAACTATGGCATGTGCGGCCGCGCCTATTCGCCCCGTTTCCTGTGGATGTGGCCGAACGCGCGCATTTCCGTGATGGGCGGCGAACAGGCGGCCAGCGTGCTGGCGACCGTGAAACGCGACGGCATGGAAGCCCGCGGCCAGGACTGGACGCCGGACGAGGAAGAAGCCTTCAAGGCGCCGATCCGCGACCAGTATGAAGAACAGGGCCACCCCTATTATGCCAGCGCCCGCCTGTGGGACGACGGCGTGATCGACCCGGCGGACACCCGCCGCGTGCTGGGCCTTGCCCTGTCCGCCAGCATGAATGCCCCCATAGAGCCGACCCGGTTCGGCGTGTTCCGGATGTAAAGGTGCCGATGATGAGCCTTACCCCATTCCGGCCCCTCCCCCCGTTCGGGCTGAGCCTGTCGAAGCCCAGGATCAAGGGGCCGGGTCTGACCCAGAGCGCGGCATCCTGCCCTTCGACAAGCTCAGGGCGAACGGCAAAAATAAAACGGGACATAGCGGTGCAGACAGCCCCCACCCCGTTCGGGCTGAGCCTGTCGAAGCCCGGGACCAAAGGGCCGGGTCAGCCACAGAGCGCGACATCCTGCCCTTCGACAAGCTCAGGGCGAACGATGGAAGTCAGCCACGATAGGCCAGAGCGAACGGCAAAAATAAAACCGGACACAGTGGTGCAGACAGCCCCCACCCCGTTCGGGCTGAGCCTGTCGAAGCCCAGGATCGAGGGGCCGGGTCTGACCCAGAGCGCTGCATCCTGCCCTTCGACAAGCTCAGAGCGAACGGCAAAAATAAAACGGGACATAGCGGTGCAGGCAGCCCCAACCCCGTTCGGGCTGAGCCTGTCGAAGCCCAGGACCGAAGGGCCGGGTCTGACCCAGAGCGCGGCATCCTGCCCTTCGACAAGCTCAGGGCGAACGGCTGGGGTGAAGCAGGGCACAGAGGCGCAGATGCCAAAGAATATGACCACCCCGGCAGGGACAGTTGAAGAGACGAGATCATGACAACCGACGTTTTGCTGACCAGTATCGATGACCGCGGCGTTGCCACCGTCACCCTCAACCGGGCGGGTGTGCACAATGCCTTCAACGACGACCTGATCTGGGAACTGAACAGCGCCTTCAAGCGCCTTTCGGCAGACGACAGTGTGCGCGCCATCGTGCTGACGGGCGCCGGCAAAAGCTTTTCGGCGGGCGCGGACCTCAACTGGATGAAGGCCGCTGCCCATTATACCGATGAACAGAACAAGGCCGACGCCCTCCGGCTGTCGGAAATGCTTGCGACCCTGAATGGTTGCCCCAAGCCAACCATTGCCATCGTGAACGGCGCCACCTTCGGCGGGGGTGTCGGCCTTGTAGCCTGCTGCGATATCGCGATCGCGGTCGACGGTGCGGCCTTTTCGCTCTCGGAAGTGCGGCTGGGCCTGACGCCCGCGACCATTTCGCCCTATGTGGTGGCCGCGATCGGCGAACGCGCGGCGCGCCGCTATTTCCTGACCGCCGAGCGGTTTTCGGCGGATGAAGCCCGGCGCATCGGCCTGGTGCATGAACTGGCACCGTCGCTGCAGGATGCCTTCAGCCTCGCCCATATCATGATCAAGAATATCCTGGCAGGCGCCCCCGGCGCCCAGCGCGACGCCAAGGACCTGATCGGGTTCGTATCCGGCCAGCCGATCACCGCGGAACTGAGGGACGATACCGCCAGCCGCATCGCCGCGCGCCGCGCCAATGTCGAGGGCCGCGAAGGCCTGTCCGCCTTCCTGGAAAAACGCAAACCGGAATGGAGCGTTGGCCAATGACCCGCCGTATCCGCAAGCTACTGGTCGCGAACCGGGGCGAAATCGCCTGCCGGGTGATGGCCACCTGCCAGCGCCTTGGCATCAAGACCGTCGCCGTTTATTCGGACGCTGACAGGGGTGCCCTGCATGTGGCCATGGCCGATGAAGCCGTGTTCATTGGAGCCGCGCCTGCGCGCGAAAGTTATCTGGTCGCCGCCAGGATCGTCGATGCCTGCCGCAAAACCGGCGCCGATGCCGTGCATCCGGGTTATGGTTTCCTGTCGGAAAACCCCGCTTTTGCCGAAGCGCTGGCCGATGCCGGCATCACCTTCCTCGGCCCCAAGGCCGCATCCATGCGCGCCATGGCGCTGAAGGGTGCCGCCAAGAAGCTGATGGAAGACGCGGGCGTGCCCGTGGTGCCGGGCTATCATGGCGACGACCAGTCGCTGGAAACCCTGGCGACCGAAGCCGACCGCATCGGTTATCCGGTCCTGATCAAGGCCGTGGCCGGCGGTGGCGGCAAGGGCATGCGCAAGGTGTTTGGCGCATCCGAGATCAAGGCCGCCATCGAAGGCGCAAAACGCGAGGGCGAAAACAGCTTTGGCGACGGTACCTTGCTCATCGAAAAACTGATCGAAAAGCCCCGCCACATCGAAATGCAGGTGTTCGGCGACGAAGCCGGCCATGCCGTGCATCTGTTCGAGCGCGACTGTTCCCTGCAGCGCCGGCACCAGAAGGTGGTCGAGGAAGCCCCTGCCCCCGGCATGAGCGCCGACATGCGCCGCGCCATGGGCGAAGCCGCCGTGAAGGCCGCCGAAGCCATCGGGTATGTGGGTGCGGGCACGGTGGAATTCATCGTCGATGTCGCGAACGGCATCGATGATGCGCCCTTCTATTTCATGGAAATGAACACCCGGCTGCAGGTGGAACACCCGGTCACCGAAATGATCACCGGCCAGGACCTGGTGGAATGGCAGATCATGGTGGCAGAGGGCAAAAACCTGCCGCTTTCGCAGGACGAGATCGAACTTCTGGCCGATGGCCATGCGGTTGAAGTGCGCCTTTATGCCGAAGACCCCTATGGCGGTTTCCTGCCGTCGATTGGCACCATCGGGCTGTTTGACCCGTTTGCCGACATGGGCCCCGGCCAGCGCATCGACGCCGGCGTGCGCGCGGGTGATGCGGTCTCGATCCATTATGACCCGATGATCGGCAAGCTGATCGCCTGGGGCCAGGACCGCGAAGCCGCCATCGACGCGCTCATTGACCTTGTGGCCCAGACCCCGGTGTCGGGCCTTGCCACCAACCGCGATTTCCTTCTGGCCGCGCTCAGGGAACCCGATTTCCGCGCGGGCGATGTGCATACCGGTTTCATCGAAGCCCATGCCGATACCCTCTTGCACAAACCCGAGCTTTCGGGCGCGGATTATGCGCTTGCCGCCCTCGCAGTGGTGGCCAACCGGCAGGCGGGGGGCACGGACAGCGATCCCTGGTCGGCGATGGACAATTTCCGCCTCGGATTGCCGGCCAGTGAAAAAATGCTGTTCGATGGTGCCGATGGCAGCCTGGTGACGGTCGAACTGTTGCATTCGGACGCCGGATTGGTGGCTTCTGTTGCAGATGCAACAGTTTCAGGAACCGTTTCGGCCCGTTCTGTTGCACAATACGACACAATTTTACACGTTGAGAGCGAGAGCGGGCGCACCCGGCTGTTCAGTGAGGTGAACAGTGACCAAGTCACCCTGGTCACGACCGACCGCACCATGGTGGTCAAGCGCCACGCCCGCGATGGCGGGCTGGATGACGAGATGGAAGGCCCCGGCACCATCGTCTCGCCCATGCCCGGCAAGATACTGGAAATAAAGGTGAAAAACGGCGATGCCGTCGAAAAGGGCCAGCCGCTCCTGATCATGGAAGCCATGAAAATGGAACAGACCATCACCGCACCGCGCGCCGGCACCGTCGCCGGCCTCGGTGTGGCCGCCGGCACCCAGGTTGCGGGCGGCGCGGTGCTCCTGAGCATCGAAGACCAGGAATAAACAAGCAATAACAATACCTTGAGGGACATTGCACATGTTCGAGTTTTCACATCTGAAGTTCAATCACGGCGAAGAGATCGACATGCTGCGCGACATGGTGGCCCGATTTGCCGCCGATGAAATCGCCCCGCGCGCGCAAGAGATTGATTCCACGAACCAATTTCCGATGGACCTGTGGCAGAAGATGGGTGACCTCGGCCTTCTGGGCATGACCGCGCCTACCGAATATGGCGGTTCGGACATGGGGTACCTGGCCCATGTGATTGCCATGGAAGAACTCAGCCGCGCCTCGGCCGCCGTTGCGCTCAGCTATGGCGCGCACTCAAACCTGTGCATCAACCAGATCCACCGGAACGCAAACGAAGCGCAAAAAACCAAGTATCTTCCGAAGCTTATCTCGGGTGAACATGTGGGGGCGCTGGCGATGTCCGAACCCGGTGCGGGCTCGGACGTGGTCTCGATGCGCCTGCGCGCGGACCAGACCAACGAAGGTTTTGTGCTCAATGGCAACAAGATGTGGATCACCAACGGCCCCGACGCCGACGTGCTTTTGGTTTATGCCAAAACCGACATGGATGCCGGCCCGCGCGGTATCTCGGCCTTCCTCATCGAGAAGGGCATGAAGGGTTTCACCACCGCGCAGAAGCTGGACAAGCTGGGCATGCGCGGCTCCAACACCTGCGAGCTGGTGTTCGAGGACTGTTTTGTGCCGTTCGAAAATCTCGTTGGCAATCAAGGCGATGGCGTGAAAATCCTGATGTCGGGCCTGGATTATGAGCGCCTGGTGCTCTCGGGCGGCCCCTTGGGCATCATGCGCGCCTGCCTCGATATCGTCATCCCCTATGTTCACGAACGCAAACAATTTGGTCAACCGATTGGTACCTTCCAGCTTATGCAGGGAAAAATCGCCGACATGTATGCCACATGGGGTGCCACCCGGGCTTATGTCTATGCCGTGGCACAAGCCGCGGACCGAGGTGAGACCACCCGCAAGGACGCGGCCGGCTGCATCCTGTATGCCGCCGAAAAAGCCACCTGGATGGCCGGTGAAGCGATTCAGGCGCTGGGCGGCAACGGCTATATCAATGAATATGGCACCGGACGGCTGTGGCGCGATGCGAAGCTTTATGAAATTGGTGCCGGCACATCGGAAATCCGGCGCATGCTGATCGGCAGGGAATTGTTTAACGAAACCCGCTAAATATTTGCATTGAAAAGAGATATACTGAGAGCCCCGCCTGCCCCCGGGGCTTTTTTTTGCCTATGCGGCGGGCTTCAGGTCGACCGGTTTCCAGCTCATGGCATCATGGCTCGAGACGATGGCCCTGACCTCTTTTTCCTTCTCATCCTCCGATTTTGCGGCACCGATACAGACGGCCTGGATCACATGGCCCTTGCTGTCGGCAATCGGCAGCACCAGGAGCTCATAGCCCTGCCCTTCGCGTGTCAGGGTGATCATAAGTCCCTGTCTTTTCTTGAGTTCAGGCAAGGCGGCGAGCACGGACTGAAACGTGTCGTAGGAAAAGGCCTGCATCAGCGACACACCAAGCGGATCAAAATAGAAAAACGGCAGACTGTCCGACCCGCTGTAGATGATTTTCGGTGTGGTTTGGGAAATATCCAGGAGCACAACCTTGCCTGATACCGGCAGCAGCTTGATGAAGCTGAGTTGGCGCCGGGTCGGCAACAGTTTGGTCCGGCATTCGGCCCATAATTCCGTCAGGCGCCGGAAGTTTGCATCCTCGTGCACCAATAGCTCCGTCAGGGTCCAGCCCATAACTGCAGTCCCGCCTCTTCAGCACCCCCAGGCGGCACTCTAGGACGGTTTGCCGGCTCCTGTCACGTACAACCATGGACCGGGCGGAAAATCACCGCCGCCCGAATTAATGGCGTCCGTTAAAATACTTTTTGTTTCGAATGACTTAAGGCTGGCTATTGGCCACGAGGCCCGCCGCACCCAGGGCCGATTTGGCGATTATTGCGCCCATGTGTACACAAATTTCAAATTTGGCCCCTCAGGCTTTTGCAACATTGCAAAAAACCCAAATCTTCGAAAGCTCATTTCCTGAATTAAGTGACATAATCAGCGCAAATGAAGTGCCCCGGGAGTGGGGTGGTGGGAGAGAGTTATGAGCCATAAAGTATCGCTGCAGGACAAATATACCCAGCGCGAAGGCCGTGTCTTCATGAATGGCACACACGCCCTTGTGCGTCTGCCGATGGTTCAGCGCTGGCGCGACGAAGCCGCCGGCCTCAATACGGCTGGTTTCATTTCCGGTTACCGCGGTTCACCGCTCGGGGGCTATGACCAGGAACTGATGCGCGCGGGCAAGCTTCTCAAGGAACATCACATCAAGTTCGAACCGGGTCTTAACGAAGACCTGGCCGCCACCGCCGTCTGGGGTACCCAGATGGTGGACCTGAACCGCAAGGATGCGCTTTATGACGGCGTCTTCGGCCTGTGGTACGGCAAGGGCCCTGGCCTGGACCGTTCGATGGACGTGATGAAACACGGCAACGCCGCCGGTTCGGCCAAAAATGGCGGTGTGCTGTGCATCACCGGCGACGACCATGGCTGTAAATCCTCCACCCTGCCCCACCAGGCCGACCACAGTTTCATGGCCGCCTTCATGCCGGAACTCTATCCGGCTTCGATCCAGGAATTTGTCGAATATGGCGTGCTTGGCATCGCCATGAGCCGTTTCACCGGCACCTGGGTCGGCTTCAAGGCAACGGGCGAAACCGTCGAGACATCCGGCACCGTGGACCTGAGCCGCGAGATGCGCGAGATCATCATCCCGACCGATTTTGAAATGCCGGTTGGCGGCCTCAACATCCGCTGGCCCGACGTGTGGCGCGAACAGGACTGGCGCCTGCAGCGCTACAAAGGTTTCGCAGCCCACGCCTTTGCCCGCGCCAACGGCATCGACCGCGTGATCTGGGACAGCCCCAATCCAAAATTCGGCATCATCACCTCGGGCAAATCCTACCAGGACGTGCGCCAGGCGCTGTATGAACTGGGCGTCGACGAGGAAGTGGCCAAGGACATCGGCCTCAGGCTCTACAAGGTCGGCATGCCCTGGCCGCTGGAACCCGAAGGCGTGCGCCAGTTCTGCGAAGGCCTGGACGAAGTGCTGGTTGTCGAGGAAAAGCGCGAGGTGATCGAGCACCAGTTGCGCTGGCAGCTCTATAACTGGAAACCGAGCGTGCGCCCGACCGTGGTCGGCAAACATGACGAAAAAGACCAGTGGCTGCTGCCGCCCGAGAACGAGCTTGATGTCGGCATCATCGCGCAGGTGATCGCCGCGCGCATGGCGAAACTCTACAAAAACCCGGATATCCAGGCAAAGCTGGACTATTTCACGGCGCGCAAGCAATCGACCGACGCCTATGCGCCTGAAATCAAGCGCGTGCCCTATTTCTGTTCGGGTTGCCCGCACAACAGTTCGACCAAGGTGCCGGAAGGCAGCCGCGCAATGGCAGGGATCGGTTGCCATATCATGGCAATCAACATGGAACGCCACAACGAGACCTTCACCCAGATGGGCGGCGAAGGTGTGCCCTGGATCGGTCAGGCGCCTTTCACCCGCGAAAAGCACATGTTTGCCAACCTGGGCGACGGCACCTACATGCATTCGGGCACTTTGGCCATCCGCCAGTCGGTCGCGGCCAATGTGAACATCACCTACAAGATCCTCTATAACGACGCCGTCGCCATGACCGGCGGCCAGGAGGTCGAGGGCAACCTGACCGTGCCGCAAATCTGCGCACAACTGAAAGCCGAAGGTGTTGGCCGTGTCGCCATCGCCAGCGAGCGTCCGTCGGACTATGCCATGATCAAGCTGCCGGACGGTGTTGAAGTTCACGACCGGTCGATGATGATGAAGCTGCAGGAAGAATTCCGCGAGATCGAGGGCGTGACCGCCATCATCTACGACCAGACCTGCGCCGCCGAAAAACGCCGCCGCCGCAAGCGGGGCAAGATGGACGATCCGGACCGCCGTATCTTCATCAACGACGCCGTTTGCGAAGGCTGTGGCGACTGTTCGGTGCAGTCCAACTGTGTGTCGGTCGAACCGCTGGAAACCGAATTCGGCCGCAAGCGCCAGATCAACCAGTCGTCCTGCAACAAGGATTATAGCTGCGTCAAAGGCTTCTGCCCGTCGTTCGTGAGCGTCCGCGGTGCCGAACCCCGCAAGTCGAAGGCTGGCACCGGTCCCTTGGAGGGCCTGAACCTGCCTGACCTGCCGGAACCCGTGATTCCGGACTTCGATGCTGAATTCAACGACTATAACATCCTGGTCACCGGCATTGGCGGCACGGGTGTGTTGACGGTCGGCGCCATCCTGGGCATGGCCGCGCACCTGGACGGCAAGGAAAGCTCGATCCTGGATATGACCGGCCTGGCGCAAAAAGGCGGTTCGGTGCTGAGCCACGTGCGCATTGCCCGCGACGGCGACAAACTGCGCTCGCCGCGTATCGTGACCGGCCGTACCCACGCCCTTCTGGCCTGCGACAGCATCGTGGCGGCGTCCAAGGACGCAACCAACATCCTGCGGTCCGACCGCACGGCCGCCGTGATCAACTCGCACCTGACCCCGGTTGCCGACTTCGTGCGCAACAAGGACATCGACTTCAAGCAGGCCGCCGTCCAGAAACAACTGGATGACGTAACCCGCGACGATGCCCGCTTCCGCATCCCGGCACAGGAAATCGCCTCGGCCCTGATGGGTGATGCGATTGCCACCAACACCTTTGTGCTGGGTTACGCATGGCAGAAGGGTCTGATCCCGCTGTCGCTGGCCTCGATCGTCGAAGCGATCGAACTGAACAAGGTCGCGGTCCAGACCAACCTGCGTACCTTCTACTGGGGCCGTATGGCAGCCCACGACCTCGACGCCGTGCTGAACATCCTGAAGGGCAGCACTGTCGACAAACCGAAGCTGCCGGAAACCCTGGACGAGATCATCGACAGCCGCGTCAAGCACCTGACCAATTACCAGAACGCCGCCTATGCGGACCGGTACAAGGCGATGGTCGCGCGTGTGCGTGCTGCCGAAGCCGGCATCAAGGGTGGTAGTGAGGCGCTGACCAAAGCCGTTGCCCTGAACTATGCCAAGCTTCTGGCCTACAAGGACGAATATGAAGTTGCCCGCCTGTTCAGCACGCCTGAATTCCGCGAAAAACTGAAAGCGACCTTCGACGGCAAGATGAAACTGTCGGTCCATATGGCACCGCCGATCCTGCCGGGCAAGGACGTGGCCACCGGCCGTCCGCGCAAGCGCGAGTTCGGTTCCTGGATCTTCTCGCTCTACCGGGTCATGGCCAAATTCAAGGGCCTGCGCGGTACCGCTTTCGATATCTTCGGATATTCGGCCGAGCGGCGCATGGAGCGTGGCCTGATCGGCGACTATGAAGGCACGCTGGATGTGCTTCTCAAGGGCCTGTCGACAGAAAAGCTTGGGCTTGCGACCGAGATCGCCAGCCTGCCGGATATGATCCGCGGCTTCGGCCCGGTCAAGGAAGACAATGTGGCGGCTGCCAGGAAAGCCAAGGACGGTTTGATGGCGCGCTTCGTGGGCGAAACCCCGAAGGCAATGGCGGCTGAGTAGTTTTGAGTTCCATACGGGACAGTCACTGGGAAGGATATAAACATGCCCGTCTTTGATTCACGTAGCTTCAAGAACCATGAGCAGGTCGTTTTCTGCGCCGATGAAGCGACCGGCCTGAAAGCAATCATCGCCGTCCATTCGACGGCGCTTGGCCCGGCAACCGGCGGTACCCGCTTCTGGGACTATGCCGCAGGCCACCGCCGTTCGGCCCCCATCGATGTCGCCGAAACCCGCGGCGAACAGGATGCGGTTTACGACGTGCTGCGCCTTTCCCGCGGCATGAGCTTCAAGAACGCCATGGCCGGCCTGCGCCTTGGTGGTGGCAAGTCCGTGATCATCGGCAACCCCAAGGAACTGGGCACACCCGAACTGATGCGCGCCTTCGGCCGTTTCATCAACCGCCTGGGCGGCAACTATTATGCCGCTGAAGACGTGGGCACCACGCCGGCCATGCTGGCGGCCGCTGCCGACAGCACGCCGTTCGTGTGCGGCCTCGACGGCGGCGACTTCGGTACCGGCGACCCCTCGCCCCACACCGCGCTGGGTGTCTATACCGGCATCAAGGCAGCCGTGAAGCACCGCCTGGGCAAAGACGACCTGAACGGCGTGCGTGTTGCCATCCAGGGCCTGGGGCATGTTGGCCAGTATCTGGTGGACCACCTGCGTGCGGCTGGCGCCAAGCTGATCGTGACCGACATCGTCGACGCAAACATCAAGGCCGTACTGGCCGGCGGCGACGCCGAGGTTGTGGCCCCGGATGCGATCCATGCGGCCCACTGCGATGTGTTCGCCCCTTGTGCCCTTGGTGGTGTGCTGAACCCCAAGACCCTGGCTGACATCAAGGCCACCATCATTGCCGGTGCCGCGAACAACCAGCTCGAAACCGAAGGCCGTGAAGACGAACAACTGCGCAAGCGCGGCGTTCTTTATGCGCCGGACTATGTCATCAACGCCGGCGGCATCATTTCGGTTGAATCCGAAGTGCATAAGGAACGCCCGGACAATGCGGCCCGTGAAGCCAAGGTTCTGCGCATCGGCGAGACCCTGACCCGCATTTTCGAAGCCAGCGACCGTGAAGGCCGCCCGACCGGTGTTATCGCGAACGAAATGGCCGAGGATATCATCCGCCGCGCCAATGAAGCCAAACTCGCGGCCGCAGCCGAATAAGCGGCTCTCCTGAGCAGACTTGAGACCCCCGCGCCCATGGCCGGGGGTCTTTTTCTATTAGGCGAATGGTTTAGCGCGCCCGCATTCCGCTATCTGGCCCCAAGGTCAGCATGATATTCTTGCTCCACTCAATGGGAGGATCAATCATGCGTACCTATATTGCCGGTGTCGTCGCCGCGGTCATTTTAGCGGCGCCCGCGCTCGCCGCCGACAAGGCCGACATCATGGCGGTCGACAGCGCCTTCAGCCAGATGTCCATGCGCGACGGCGTTGCCGCCGCCTTCAGCCATTATCTGGCACCGGATGCAATAAAACTGGATGGCGGCGCCCATGCCGTGATCGGACATGACGAGATCATGAAGGGGTTTGAAGGCCTGCCTGCGGACTTCACCCTTGAATGGTGGCCGCAGGACGGGCGGGTCGCCAAATCCGGCGAGCTTGCTTACACCTGGGGCGTTTACGAGCTGAGCTACACCGACGCCGATGGCAAAAAAACCGGCTTTGGCAAATATACCACCATCTGGGAACTGCAGGATGGTGAATGGAAAGCCATACTCGACACCGGCAACCCTAGCCCGGGGCCGGCGCCGCACTAATGTATAAAGCCGGGTGAACGGGAATTTATCGCGCGGCCCCTACAAAGGCGCCACGCGATACAATTGTTAGCTTGCCGCTTTTGCGAGCCTGCCGCCGGCATTGGCATAGGCCTGGCTGCCCTTGTGATGCACGGTGTCGTCCGGCAACACGACATCGGGCGCGTGAACCGTCTTGCTGGCTTCCAGCGCATCATACAGCGGGCCGAAGTCCTGATAGGTAGCGCCCAGAAGCTCCTCGAAACTGTCGATCACCCAATAGGTCTGCTGGAAATCGTCGATGCGGTAATCGGTCTGCATCAGGCGCTTCAGGTCAAAATGGATGCGGTTCGGGCTTTTGTCATCAAGGCTGAAAATGCTTTCCGCCTTCGAGCTCAGGATGCCGGCGCCATAGATGCGCATGCCCCTGGGTGTGTTGATCAGGCCGAATTCCACCGTGTACCAGTAAAGCCGCGCCAGATTCTTCAGGACACCCCGCCCCATGGCGCGCTGGCCGCCCTTGCCATACGCTTCCATATAGTCGGCGAACACCGGGTTTGCCAGCAGCGGCACATGGCCGAACACATCATGGAACACATCCGGTTCCTGCAGATAATCGAGCTCGGATTCCGACCGGATGAAGTTGCCCGCAGGGAACCGGCGGTTGGCCAGATGGTCGAAAAACACCTCGTCCGGCACCAGGTCCGGCACGGCAACCACGGTCCAGCCGGTCAGCGCCTTCAGGCGTTCGGACAGCTCGATGAAGTTCGGAATGCCGCCGTCGGAAAGCTTGAGGAGGTGGGTGCCTTCGATGAATTCGTCACAGGCGCGGCCTTCCAGCATTTCGCACTGACGGGCATAAAGCCGGTCCCAGCGGTCATGCTCTTCAGCCGTGAAATGCTCCCAATGCTGGTCGACCGTATAGTCGTCGTTCACTTCGACCTTGCGGCCCTGGCGTGTGGTAATCAGCATATCTCGACCCCTTCAATACGTCCGTCAGGTTGCCGGAAAATCCGGCTGCTTTTCGGGTGCGGCGTCCGCGAACCCGTCCAGCATGTTACAGGCTTCAACAATGGCATTGATGCGCGGGAAGGCATCCAGGGGCACACCGAAGCGGTTGGCGTTCCAGACCTGCGGCACCAGCACGACATCTGCGAGGCTGGGCACATCACCGCAGGAAAAACGCCCCGCGAGGCCACTTGAACTCAGAAGCGCCTCATAGGCGCGGAAGCCATCCTGTATCCAGTGATGATACCATTTATTGACCGCCGCTTCATCCGCGCCCAGTTCGCCCTTCAGCCATTGCAGGACCGACAGGTTGTTGAGCGGATGGATATCGCAGGCCACCAGGTTCATCAGTTGCCGCACATAGGCGCGGTCGCGCATGCCCGCAGGCAGCAGCGGCACGTCCGGATAGGCTTCCTCGAGATATTCCAGCATGGCGGGCGACTGGCCCAGGCTGATGTCACCATCCACCAGATAAGGCACCCGCCCCTGCGGATTTAGGGCCAGATAGCCCGGTGCGCGCTGTTCATCAGCACCCGGCTTCAGGTTTACGGCCTTATAGTCATACGACAGGCCCTTGAGCCCGAGGGCAATACGCACCCGGTATGCGGCCGAAGACCTGAAATAACCGAACAAGGTGCGCATAGTGTCTCCCCCTATCCTTCTCAGCCCTGAACGACCTTCTGGTCGATGGCACCGAAGACAGACTGGCCGTCCCGGTCGAACATTTCGATCCGGATGGTGTCGCCGAAGCTCATGAAGGGTGTGCTCGGCTTGCCGGCTTCGATGGTTTCGATCATGCGGATTTCAGCGATACAGCTATAGCCGACACCCCCTTCCGACACCGGTTTGCCCGGGCCGCCGTCCAGCTTGTTCGACACTGTGCCAGAACCGATAATCGCACCGGCACCCAAGGGGCGGGTCTTGGCGGCATGGGCCACCAGGGTCGCAAAATTGAAGGTCATGTCGATACCGGCTTCGGGTTTGCCGAACAGGTCGCCATTCAGGTGCGACACCAGGGGCAGGTTCAGCTTGCTGTCGGCCCAGACGTCACCCAGCTCGTCCGGGGTCACACACACAGGGCTGAAGGCGCTCGAGGGTTTGGACTGGAAAAAACCGAAGCCTTTGGCCAGTTCGCCCGGGATCAGGCCCCGAAGCGACACATCGTTCACCAGCATCAGAAGCTTGATGTGTTTTGTTGCATCTGCAACAGAAACACCCAGCGGCACATCGTCCACAATCACAGCAATTTCGGCTTCAAAATCGACGCCCCAGCCTTCGGTGGTCGGGAACACGATATCGCCCCGCGGGCTCAGGAACGTGTCGGAACCACCCTGGTACATCAGGGGGTCGGTCCAGAAGGTCGCCGGCATTTCGGCACCACGCGCCTTGCGCACCAGTTCCACATGGTTCACATAGGCCGAACCATCGGCCCACTGGTAGGCACGCGGCAACGGCGAGGCACAATCAGCCTCGTTGAAGGCATCACCCTTTACGGCGCCGGAGTTCAGCGATTCAGAAAGCGCACGCAGGCGCGGCAGCACGGCGTCCCAGTCATCGAGCGCGGCCTGCAGGGTCGGTGCAATACCGGTCGCCGGGGTCATGCGCTTGAGATCGCGGGAGACGACAACCAGCTTGCCGTCACGGCCATGTTTGAGAGAAGCGAGTTTCATAGATCAACTATCCTGATAACGGGCCTGATCAGTTCCTGGCCTTGAATTCACCATGACCATGCAGCCAGGCCGCATGTTTCGGCGCTTTTTTGGTGCGCGCCCATTCGTCGAGCATATCATCGGCGACACGCTTCAATTCGTCCAGCATACCCGGTTCTGCCGTGTTTGCAGCCAGTTCGATGCGGTGACCATTGGGGTCGAAAAAATAGATCGACTTGAAGATCGTGTGGTTGGTGGGGCCCAGCACATCGATGCCGGCGGCCTCGAGCCGGGCCTTGGCGGCCAGCAGTTCGTCCATGCTTTCCAGCTCGAACGCGATATGCTGCACCCAGGCCGGCGTATTGCCGTCGCGGCCCATCTCGGGCGCGTTCGGGAGTTCGAAGAAGGCCAGCACGTTGCCCTGCCCTGCGTCAAGGAACACATGCATATAGGGGTCGGGCGCGCCGGTGGACGGCACATTGTCTTCCGCAATCGCAAGCTGGAAATCCATGTCCAGGTGCGTGCGGTAGAAATTGACCGTTTCCTTGGCGTCTTTGCAGCGATAGGCCACATGGTGAATGCGCTGAAGTTTCATGTCTTGTCTCCGGACTGCGGAACGGGCGAGGCCAGGCCCCGCCCTTCGGCTAGGATGTGACAGTCAGTTGGCTCAGGCCGCGTCTTCGTCGACCTTCAGGGCGCCACGGCGGATCTGGTCGCGTTCCATGGATTCGAACAGGGCCTTGAAGTTGCCTTCGCCGAAGCCTTCATCCTTCTTGCGCTGGATGAATTCAAAGAAGATCGGGCCGACCATGGTTTCCGAGAATATCTGTAGCAAGAGGCGGTTGTCGCCTTCTTCGGTCGAACCGTCGAGCAGGATGCCGCGCGACTGCAGCTCGGATACCGGCTCGCCATGACCCGGCAGGCGACCTTCCAGCATTTCATAATAGGTGGCTGGCGGCGCGGTCATGAAGGGCACGCCTTTTTTCTTGAGCGCATCCCAGCAGCCCAGCAGGTCGTCGCACGAGAAGGCGATATGCTGGATGCCTTCGCCGTTATAGGCCTGCAGATATTCTTCGATCTGGCCCTTGCCGGCATTGCCTTCTTCATTGAGCGGAATACGGATGCGGCCGTCCGGCGCGGTCATGGCGCGCGAGGTCAGGCCGGTATATTCGCCCTTGATGTCGAAATAGCGGATTTCTCGGAAATTGAAGAAACGCTCGTAGAATTTGGCCCAGAAGTCCATGCGACCGCGATAGACATTGTGGGTCAGGTGGTCGATGACATTGAAACCACAGCCCTTGGGGTGGCGGTCGACACCGTCGATCCATTCAAAATCGATGTCATAGATGGTGTTGCCTTCGCTGTAGCGGTCGATCATGTACAGAGCGGCACCACCGATACCCCTGATGGCCGGCAGGCGCAGTTCCATCGGGCCGGTCGGCATATCAAGCGGCTGGGCACCCATTTCAAGCGCACGGGCATAGGCCTTGTGGCTGTCGCGCACACGGAAAGCCATGCCGCAGGCTGACGGACCATGCTCTTCCGCATAATAACCGGCGTGGCAGTTCTTTTCATAGTTGGCGATGAAGTTGATGTCGCCCTGGCGCCACAGGGTCACGTCCTTCGAACGGTGCTTGGCCACAGCCGTGAAACCGATGGTTTCGAAGACTTTTTCCAGAAGGCCTTTTTCAGGCGCCGTAAACTCGACAAATTCGAAACCGTCGAGCCCCATCGGATTGTCGAACAAATCCTTCATGTTTCACCTCACTTCCAAGTCAGCTATACAAAAGAGATTCGGTGTCGCCGTCACAGCCTTCCCGGTCGGTGATTGGGGCGCACACCAGTGGATTTCGCTTGCGGCACATAATAGTTTCATACGAAACTAATTGCAAGTCGCGATGAGGGTAAAATGAAAAAAAACGCCAACGACACACTCTGCCTCGGGGACTTTCTGCCCTACCGCCTGTCGGTCCTGTCGAACCGTATCAGCCGCGCCATTGCCGATGGTTATGAAGAGCGGTTCCAGCTAACCCTGCCCGAATGGCGGGTCATGGCGGTGGTGGGCGAAGAACCCGACCTTTCCGCAGGCCAGGTGGCCGAACGCACCGCCATGGACAAGGTGGCTGTGTCGCGCGCCGTGAGCAAACTTCTGGAAGCGGGCCGGCTGGAGCGGCATTTCAGTGCCCATGACAAGCGCCGGTCGGTGCTGGCCCTGTCGGAAGCCGGCAAGGAAGTCTATCGCGAGGTTGTACCCATCGCGCTGGGTTATGAGCACAAGATCCTGGATAAACTGAGCGAAAACGAGCGTGCGTTGCTGACCAGCCTTCTGGACAAGCTGGAGGATATCCAACTGCACGCCTGATCAGGTGCCGAGCGGCCCTTCACTCGGCCTGCCGAACAGGTACCCCTGCATATAGTCGACGCCGGCGCTGTCGAGGGCGCGGGCCGTGCGCTGGTCTTCGACACCTTCGGCGATAACCCGGATATTCGACTGTTTGGCCGAATCGACAATGTTGGCCACCAATGTCCATTTGCGGCCATCATTGGTGACATCCTTGGTCAGGGATTTGTCGAGCTTGATGAAATCGGGCTGGATGTCGGTCAGGGCGCCAAGGTTGTTGAAGCCGGTGCCAAAATCGTCCAGCGCAATCAGGATACCGCGCCGGTGCAGCCGCTCGATCAGCTTGCGCACCGCTGCCACGTCCGACAGTTGCTGGCTTTCGACAATTTCGAACACCACCTGTTCGGGGCTGAACGAGGCGCCGCCAAGCACAGCCTCAAGCCAGGCGTCGAAGCCTTCCTCGTCGTTGATGGTGCGCGGCAGCACATTCACGAAAATCTTGTTCCTGAGGCCGAACTTCTGCGCCGTGCGCGCCGCTGTCTCACCCGCCGCCATATCAAGCGCATACAGCATGCCCGCCGCTTCGGCAGTGTCGAACAGGGTCGGCGCACTGATATCGGTGCCGTCCGTATGCAGGCCCCGGATCAGGAATTCATATCCAAGCACGTCGGCATGATCGGCAGCAGAGACAATCGGCTGCATCAGCGACTTGTAGCGCCGGTCCATCAGCATATCGCCCAACCACTGGGCCGACAGCTTCAATCCCAGTTCCTCAACCGTTTGCATGCAGCCGAATTCGGCAAGACCCGGCTTGCTGCGTTCGGACAGCAGGGCCCGAACGGTACGACGCTCCGCGACCGTGAGACCGGTTTCCAATATGGGCATCAACGATTCGAAGTCGTCAGACAGAAAACAGGCGACATGCGCTTCCTCAAGCGGAATCTCGACAAGGCCGCCGCTGGTCAGCAAATGGCGCACACGCTCTGCGACCTGGCCACTCGGGTACCAGAAAAAAGCGTGCCCTACCCCTGTTACCGGAGGAAACAATGACTGTGCGGCTAACACTCGACCCCTCAAGCTGTCCAACTTATGCTTCCATGAATTTTTAGTACTCAAACACTTTTTGCGGCTGCCGTAAAGACTTGGCGCCAGTCATGGTTTGTATTTCCTGCAAGGAGGGAGAGTAGAATGCGCGCTTTGCGACCACTGAGGCCACCGGACGGCACCAGGCCACGGCGGATGAGATCGATCTCTGCACCCCTGTAGCCATAGGTATTTTCAAAGACCATGCCGTCCCGGGCACGGCTTGCGAACACGACCGGCATGTGCACCGCCAGTGCTTCCGCCTTATCGGCCCAGCGCTCGGACAGATGCCCTGCCCCGAAGGCTTCGATCACCAGCGCCTTGTAACCTGCACTTTTCAGGCCGTCGAACAGACGGCCATCGTCATCCAGGCAGGCGGACAGAAGCGCAACAGGGGCAAAATGCCCGGGCCCGGCATCGCCAGCGGCGATCACGGCACGACGTTCAGGCTGTCGCTGCCAGCGCACGGTGCCTTCAACCACCTGTGCGAGCGGCCCGCCTTTCGACCAGAAGGCCGCGACGGAAGACGTATGTTCCTTGGAAACCCGCCAGGGGTCGTGCACGTCATTGTTCATGACCAGATAGACACCCGCCGGCGCCTGCATGGCGACACGCACGGCATCCATCAGGTTGGCAGGACCGTCGGCGCCCGGCTGGTTGGGCGTGCGCATGGCACCCGTGAAAACCAGCGGCTTGTCACCTGTCCACAACAGGCTCGCAAGAAACGCCGTTTCCTCCATCGAATCCGTACCCTGGGTCACCACAATGCCATCGGCATCCGACGCCATGGCCCGCGCACACAGGCCTGCAATCAGGGAAAATTCGAGGTTGGCGCTACCCTTCTGCATCAGGGTTTCGGCGCGAACGTCGGCCATATCGGCCAGGCCGGGCACGGCAGCCACCAGATCGGTTGCCGTTAAAGACGGAACGACCCCGGCGCCGGACGCCGGGGTCATCGCAATGGTACCGCCGAGGGCGAACACCTGGATGACGGGCTTCTTGTTCATACCCGCCTTTTAGCTGAAACCGTATCAGGCGCCAATAGCGTTCAGCGCCGGAACATAATCCAGGTTCTGGTCGCGGGCGACGGCTTCATAGGTGATCTTGCCTTCACAGACGTTCAGGCCCTCAAGCAGGTGCTTGTCATCGAGGAGTGCCTGTTTCCAGCCTTTGTCGGCGATGGCGATGGCGTGGCGCAGGGTCGCGTTGTTAAGTGCCAGGGTCGAGGTGCGGGCAACACCGCCCGGCATGTTTGCCACGCAATAATGCACAACTTCGTCGACGATATAGGTCGGGTTTTCATGCGTGGTGGCTTTCGAGGTGGCGAAACAGCCGCCCTGGTCGATGGCCACATCCACGAGGACCGAACCGCGCATCATCTTGCCAACCATGTCGCGGGACACGAGTTTCGGTGCTGCGGCACCCGGGATCAGGACCGCACCCACCACGAGGTCTGCGCCCAGAACATATTCCTCGATCGCATCCTGGGTCGAGAAGACGGTCTTGGCAGCGCCCTTGAAGATATCGTCCAGTTGCTGCATGCGGCGGATCGAACGGTCGAGGATGGTGACATCCGCGCCCATGCCAACGGCCATGCGGGCTGCGTTGGTGCCAACAACACCACCGCCGATGACGGCAACCTTGGCCGGCGCAACACCGGGCACGCCACCCAGCAGCATGCCACGGCCGCCCTGGCTCATTTCCAGCGCATGGGCACCGGCCTGGATCGACATACGACCGGCAACTTCAGACATCGGCGCCAGAAGCGGCAGGCCGCCGAAGGCGTCGGTTACGGTTTCATAGGCGATGGCGATGGCGCCGGACTTGATCAGGCCCTGGGTCTGCTCGGGGTCCGGTGCCAGGTGCAGGTAGGTATAGAGAATCTGGCCCGGGCGCAGCATTTCGCATTCAACCGGCTGGGGTTCTTTCACCTTCACGATCATGTCGGCCTTGGCGAAAATCTCGGCGGCGGTTTCAACGATGGTCGCGCCAACGGCGGCGTACATTTCGTTCGAGAAGCCGATTTCGAAGCCGGCGTTATGCTGCACCATGACCTGGTGGCCATGGGCGATAAGTTCGCGCACCGACGCGGGCGTCAGGCCCACACGATATTCGCGGTTTTTGATTTCCTTCGGAACACCTACAAGCATGCTGTCCTCCTAGATCCACAGCGGTCCCGGCCAGCCCTCCCGGCACAGGCACAATATGGCCCAGATTATACGCCAGAATGCCCTCGAATGTCCTTGCAAAGCCATGGGGTGCCACCTAGTGTCTTTGCAAGATTACGTCCATTTTTGTAATAAGTACGCAAGAGTATGCTAATGTCTGAACTTGATAAGATTGATCGTGCGATCCTGGAACAATTACAGAAAGACGCCCGCCTGTCGAATGTAGAACTGGCCGGGCGCATCGGATTGTCCGAGTCCGCCTGCCTGAGGCGCGTCAAGAACCTGCATGACCGCGGGGTCATTACCCATTATGCCGCACACCTGAATGCGGCCGCCGTCGGCTTGCCCGGGTCGGTTTTTGTGCGGGTGTCGCTTGAGGACCAGCGCGAGGAAAAACTCGCCGGCTTCGAGGCTGCAGTCAAAAGCGTGCATGAGGTCATGGAATGTTACCTCATGAGCGGTGATGTCGATTATATGCTGCGGGTGGTGGTGAAAGACGCGCCCGATTATGAGCGCGTCCATAATATGCTGACCCGCCTGCCCGGCGTGGCCCGCATCCATTCGGGCTTCGCCCTCAGGACCGTGCTGAAACGCACGCGCCTGCCGCTTGCGGAACGTTGAGGACTAGCCCAGCCAGCCCGGCACCGGCAGGTTCTTGGACCTGAGGAATTCCGGATTAAACATCTTGGACTGGTAACGCAGGCCACTGTCGCACAAAAGGGTGACAATGGTCTTGCCGGGGCCCATCTGGCGGGCGAGGCGGATGGCACCTGCCACGTTCACGCCGGTGGACGAGCCCACGCACAGGCCTTCCTTTTTCAGAAGGTCAAAAGCAATCGGCAGGGCTTCGTCGTCCGTGATCTGGAACGCGTCGTCAATGGGCGCGTCCTTCAGGTTTTCGGTAATACGCCCCTGCCCGATACCTTCTGTGATGGAACTGCCTTCCGATTTCAGTTCGCCGTGTTTGTAATAATTATACATGGCCGCGCCCATGGGGTCGGCGGCGGCGACGACGATATCCTTGTTGAAACCCTTGAGGCCGATACCCGTGCCGGCCAGCGAGCCGCCAGAACCGATCGCGGTGATGAAGGCATCGACCTTGCCGCCAGTCTGTTGCCAGATTTCGCGGGCGGTGGTTTTCACATGGGCGTCGCGGTTGGCGACATTGTCGAACTGGTTGGCCCAGATCACCCCATGCTGTTCGCTTGCCGCCAGTTCTTCCGCCAGCCGCCGGGCGACATGGTTGAAGTTGCCGGGGTTTGAATAGGGGGCCGCGGGCACCAGCTTCACGGTGGCACCCATCAGGCGCAGGGTATCGATCTTTTCCTGGCTCTGGGTTTCCGGCATCACGATCAGGGTGCGGTAGCCTTTGGCGTTCGCGACCACGGTCAGGCCAATGCCTGTGTTGCCCGCAGTACCCTCGACAATCAGGCCGCCCTGTTCAAGCTGGCCCTTCGCTTCCGCATCCTCAACGATATTGAGCGCGGGCCGGTCCTTCAGCGAGCCGCCGGGATTGGCATATTCGGCCTTGCCCAGAATGGTGCAACCGGTCAGTTCCGACGCATATTTCAGCTTGATCAGCGGGGTGTTGCCAATGGCGGCCAAGGCACCGGTGTTTTCAGACATGCTCTACTCTCCAGGCGAAACAGGTATCCTGATTTAAGCGGCACTTTCCTTATTTCAAGGCAAACATCAACCAAATAATTGTCGATACCGGAATTATTTTTCAAGAAATGCCGGCACGGGCGCACCCATGCCGAACACCATTCTACCGAAGCAATTATTTCGCCTTGGCTTTTTTCACCGACGCGATCCAGTCGCTGATACGGGCATCGACGATATAAAGCGGGATACCGCCCGCCGACAGCACGGCATCATGGAACGCCCTGATATCAAAGTCGGGGCCCAGTTCCTTCTTGGCGCGTTCGCGCAGTTCCAGGAACTTCAGTTCGCCCATCTTGTAGGCAAGCGCCTGCCCCGGCCAGGCGATATAGCGGTCGACCTCGGTGCGCACATTATGGAGCGACAGGGCCGAATTGTCGGCCAACAGCGCAATCGCCTGCTCACGTGTCCAGCCCTTGGCATGAATGCCGGTGTCGATGACCAGCCGGCACGCCCGCCACATTTCATAGCTCAGGCGCCCGAACTGCTCATACGGCGTTTCATAGATATTCATGTCCAGGCCGAGCTTTTCACTATAAAGGCCCCAGCCTTCGCCAAATGCGTGCGGGTAAATCTCCAGCCGGAATTCGGGCACATTCTCCAGTTCCTGCGACAGGGCGATCTGCAGATGGTGGCCGGGCACAGCTTCATGCAGGGTCAGGGCCGGCAGGTTATAAAGCGGCCGTTTGTCGAGCGCATAGGTATTCACCCAATATTGCCCGCCGCGCGGTGCATCAAGGGGCGCCCCCGAATAGCGGCCTGTGGTATAGTTGGGCGCCAGCACGGCGGGCACCGGTTCGACACTATAGGGCTGGCGCGGCAGCTTGCCGAACAGGGACGGCAGGCGGCCATCGATCTTCTTGGCAATATAGCTTGCGTGCATCAGCAGTTCTTTTTCGGTCGTCACATAGAACTGCGGGTCCGTGCGCAGGAACTTGAGGAAATCAGCAAAGTCGCCCTGGAAGCCAACCTGTTTGATGATGTCTTCCATCTCGGCCCGGATGCGCGCCACTTCCTTCAGGCCCAGTTCATGCACCTCGTCGGACGTGATATCGAGCGTGGTATAATAACGCACCATGGCTTCATAATAGTCGCGCCCTTCCGGCCATTCGGACGCACCGATGCTTTCACGCGCGGCGGGGTAATATTCGTCCTTCATGAAGGCCGCCAGTTCGCGGTAGGCCGGCATCACCTGGTTCAGGATCACATCGACCGCAGTTTCGCGCAGCGCAACCTGGTCGGCTTCCGGCACATCCGCAGACATGGCCTTGAAAGGCTCGTAGAAGCTGCTGCCCTCTGCGCTGTCGCTGACCATGGCATCGAAGCTGGGCATCAGGCCGTCCAGCACCACCCTGGGCATGGTGAAGCCTTCCTTGATGCCTGTACGCATATTGTCGATATTTTCCTGCAAATAGCGCGGCAGGTCCTGCAGGCGCCGGATATAGGCTTCATAGTCCTGTGTATTGCGGAAATTGACCGACTGCCACATGCGCGCGGGCCAGGTGTGGAACCCGCTGTCGGCCTGCAGCGGCAGGCGCCAGGTGCGGTATTTATAGAACACCAGGTCGCTTTCCAGCATGAAGCGGAACATGTCGTAATTGAGCTGGTCCTCAGCCGACAACTTGTCGCGCGGGATGGCCAGCAGTTCGTCCAGGAATCCCTGTGCCGTGGCCTGGCGCCGGGCCTGGTCGGCAGGGCTTTCCCCCGCCATACGGTCGGCCACGGGGCGCGGCTTGCCGCGCGGGCCGCTGCCCGGATGTTCAGCATAATAATCGGTGCGTTCCTTCTGGAACAGCACATGCAGCCGGTCTTCGGCACTGCCGCCTTTGGCGCTGGCAGGTACCGAGGTGGCCAGCACAATAACAGCCACAAGGGCTGTCAGCATCGCTTTGGGTGACATTGGGTCCCCTCCCCCATTCTTATGGATATTGGGCTTGATCGTGCATCATTCATGCGGAACAATCCCGGCACTGTCAAACAGGGAGGGCCCGATGCAATTTAAAAATTTCGTGACAGCAGCCATCATGTTACTGGGAGCAACCGGCATGGCACAGGCAGATGACACACCAACCTATTCGCTGGTGATCCATGGCGGCGCCGGCACCATAACGCCAGACAAGCTGACACCTGAACTGGAAGCCGAAATCCGCGCCGACCTGAACCACGCGCTTGAGGCCGGCCAGACGGTGCTGAAAAACGGCGGCGCCGCGCTGGACGCGGTCACAGCCGCCATCCAGGTTCTGGAAAATTCGCCCCACTTCAATGCCGGCCGCGGTGCCGTGTTCACCGCCGAAGGCAAAAACGAGATGGACAGCGCCATCATGGACGGCAAGACCCTGAATGCGGGTGCCGTCGCCAGCGTGACCCACGTGAAAAACCCGATCCTGCTCGCGCGCGCGGTGATGGAAAAGTCCCAGCATGTGATGCTGCAGGGCCCTGGCGCAGAACAGTTTGCCGATGAAAACGGTATCGAACGCGCCGACGACGCCTATTTCTTCACCGATTACCGTTGGGGCCAGTTGCAGTCCGCCAAGGCCAAGGGTTCGAGCGCCGTGCTCGATCATGATATCGAATATAAATATGGCACAGTGGGTGCCGTCGCCCGTGACACGCACGGCAACCTGGCTGCCGGCACGTCGACCGGCGGCATGACCAACAAGGCCCATGGCCGCATTGGCGACAGCCCGATCATCGGCGCCGGCACCTATGCCAATAATGCGAGCTGTGCGGTGTCTGCCACCGGCCATGGTGAATTTTTCATCCGGGCGACTGTCGCCCACAGCATCTGCGCGCTGATGGAATATGGCGGCCTTGACCTGCAGGCGGCGGCTGACCGCATCGTCATGCAGCAACTGGTGGAAATGGGCGGTGACGGCGGCATCATCGCGGTCGACAAGAATGGCAACATGAGCCAGACCTTCAATACACCGGGCATGTTCCGTGGCAAGGTCGGCAGCGATACACCCGCCAGTGTGGCCATCTACAAGGAATAATGAAACGCGGGGCTGATGGCGGCTGCCGTCAGCCCAGTTCCTCCAGAAGGGACGCCAGCGGGTCCTTGGCCGCAGCCTTGTCCCCAGCACTGCCGCCATCCTTTGACGGGCCAGACCTGTTTTCCTGCACGATCTGGTGGATCTCCTCGCCCATCACCTGATTGATAACAGTCAGGAGTTGGCGGCGATTGATCGGTTTGGTCACCACATCCTGCATGCCGGCCTGGCGGAAACGTTCAATCTGTTCCGGGAAAGCATCGGCCGTACAGCCAATGATCGGCACTTCTGCCTTTTTGCCGTCCATCGCCCTGATCCATTTTGTGGCGTCGATACCACCAAGGACCGGCATCTGGATATCCATGAGGATGAGGTCGAAATCCTGTTCTTCCGCAAGGCCACAGGCCAGCGCACCATTCTCCACGGCTGTCAACTCGTGTCCCAGCTTGCCAAGCATGTTTTCAATGATGCGCTGGTTGATCAGGTTGTCGTCCGCGACCAGTATCCTGAGCGACCGTGCGGCATGGGCGGACTGGATGGCAAAATCATTGTCGAAACCACGGTCGTCAACCAGGTCGTCGGCAGACCCCTCGCGGCAATGGAAGGTAAACCAGAAGGTCGCGCCCTCGCCTTCTTCGCTCACGACCCCGATTTCGCCGCCCAGCAGCATGCAAAGCTGCTTGCAGATGGCAAGGCCAAGGCCGGTACCGCCAAAGCGGCGTGTGGTCGAAGCGTCGGCCTGGGTGAATTTCTGGAATAGCTTGCGCTGGGCATCCTGGGTGATGCCGATGCCGGTGTCGGTAACCGACACCTTGACCTTAAGGTCGTCGCCTGTGCGCCCCGCAAGCTCGGCCAGGATGGTAACACCACCGGTTTCGGTGAATTTGATCGCATTGCCAACAAGGTTGAACAGAATTTGCCTCAGGCGCGTGGCATCGGAAATGATGACGTCCGGCAGCTTGCTCTCGCAGCGCCAGAAAACATCCAGCCCCTTTTCCTTGGCCTTTGGCTCGAGGAACTGAACCGTGTCGGAAATAACCTTCTCCAGCCGGGTCGCCTGGTGTTCAAGTTCCACCTTGCCGGCCTCAAGCTTGGAGATATCCAGAATATCGTTGATGACCGTCAGCAGGGTCTGGGCTGATTGCTGCAACGTGGTGCCGAAGTAGCGCTGGTTGTCGTCGAGCTCGGTTTCCATCAACAGATCGATCATGCCGATCACGCCATTCAGCGGCGTCCTGATCTCGTGGCTCATGGTGGCCAGGAATTCTGATTTGGCAATGTTGGCCGATTCTGCTGCGTCCCGCGCCTTGGAAAGCTCGTTGGCCAGTTTGGCAAAGGCCTCGCGCTGTTCCTTCAGCACCGCTTCGTTGCGGCGTTTGTCCTGCACCACCTGCTGGAGATTGTGTTCGACTTCCGACAGCTCGATCAGCCGCGACCGCGACTTCTCAGCCGATGATTTCACCAGCATCAGCGCTTCTTCAAGGTCGGTTCGGCCATGCAAAGCATCGTGGTAGGAGGTTTCGCCGGAAAAATCGCCCCGCGCGAAGCGGGCCAAAGCTTCAAGGAAAACATTCTGCGGCCTGAGCAGCCGGTATTCGCATACCATCTGCAACAGGACGCCGAACAACCCGCCGACAAGGGCCGCCGTAAGGACCGGCAAATAACTCAGATGTTCGCTGTCAGAAACAGCAAAGCCCAGTATCGTGCCAATGGCCGAAGACCCAGCCATCACCCACGGGATGGATTTGACAACAGGCGTCATAGATGTTGTTCAACTTTCCCTCATGCAACCCAAGCGTACTGCCTCGCCAAACAATAGGCAATAAACAGCTAATGATGGGTTAAAGGGAAATTGACCCTGTATTCAGAACTGGACCCGCTGGCTGAACCCGCCATCGACGACCAGATTGGCGCGGGTAACCCAGGACGCTGCCGGGCTTGCCAGGAAAACGACACAGGCCGCAACCTCTTCGGTCGTGCCCAGCCGGCCAAAGGGCTGGCGTGCCACGGCGCCCTTGTATAGCTCCGGTCGCTCGCGCCTGACCATGCCCCAATAACCGTCCTCGACATGGATCGGCCCCGGTGACACGGTATTGACCCGAACACCATACCGGGCCGCATCGGCACCAAGCTGGCTGGCATAGGACGTCAGGGCCGCTTTCATGGCACCATAGGGGCCGGCACCCCCAAGCGCTTCAAGGGCTGCAATGCTTGAAATGGCGACAATCGCACCGCCGCCGGCCTTGGCCATATGGGGCAATATAAGGTCGGCACCGCGCACCATGGCCATCATGTCGACCTCGAAGACCGACTTCCAGCCAGCTTCGCCCGGCCCCGCCCCGCCCGACACGTTGGGCACAAAGATGTCGGCACCACCAAGTGCTTCGAGACATTCCGAAAGCCAGCCCGTATAGGCCGCCGCGTCCGACACATCGACCGCAGCGGCAATTGTGTCATGCCCTGCGGCCTTGTGCGCAGCCTGGCTGGCCGCAACTTCACTGGCGGAGCGGGCACAGAAGGCAACACGGGCCCCTTCGGCCAGGAAAGCCGAAACAATGGCAGCACCGATGCCGCGGGTGCCACCCGTGACGATAACCCGTTTGCCCTTCAATCCCAGATCCATGCCTATACTCCTCAGACCGGCTTGACAGAGCCTTTGGCCATGTCGCGCAGTTCGCGGCGCAACACCTTGCCCACCGGCGATTTCGGCAGTTCCTTCACCAGCACAACAGTTTTCGGGACCTTGTATCCGGTCAGGTGCTCCTTGCAATAAAGCACCAGTTCACGTTCAGTCAGGTCCGGGTCCTTCGGCACCACATAGGCCACGACCCTTTCGCCCGTGTCATCGTCCGGCGCGCCCACAACGGCGGCTTCCGCCACCTTTTCGTTACAGGTCAGCACACTTTCAATGTCGGTCGGGTAGACGTTGAAGCCGGACACGATGACCATGTCCTTGATGCGGTCGACAATCGACAGATAGCCTTCTTCGTCAAAAATGGCGACATCGCCGGTTTTCAGCCAGCCATCCTCGATGGTCGCCCTGGTTGCTTCGGGGTTATGCAGATAGCCCTTCATGATCTGTGGCCCCTTCAGCCACAGTTCACCGGGTTTGCCGCGCGGCATGTCCGTGCCGTTTTCGCCGACGATGCGCACCTCGGTGCCCGGGATCGGCTTGCCGCAAGTGCCGCGTTTCGGCGGCTGGTCAAGCGGCATGGTCGAGATCACGCAGGTTCCTTCGGTCAGGCCATACCCTTCATAGATGGCGGCACCGGTCAGTTTCTCCCAGCGTTCTGCGGTCGCCGGCTGCAACGGTGCAGCGCCAGAGAAACACAGCCGCAGGTTCTTCGGCGGGTTCTTCACGAACCAGGGTTCCTGCATCAGGCCAAGGTACAGGGTGTTCACCCCCGGCATGATGGTGATGTTGAAGGTTTCAAACACCACTTTCAGGTTCGACAGTGGCCTGGGCACTGGCACAAGCACCACATGACCGCCCTTGTACATGCTGTTCAGGGCACCGACCGCCAGGGCATAGACATGATACAGCGGCAGGATCAGCAGCATGGCATCGCCGTCCTTCTGCTCGACCGCGTCGCCACGTTTGTTGGACTGCGAAATATTGGCAACGATGTTGCGGTGGGTCAGTTCGGCACCCTTGCTGCGCCCGGTGGTCCCGCCCGTGTATTGGTAGATCGCCACGTCGTCGAGATGGCCACCAGACCAGTAGGTGCTGGTTTTCACCCCGCGCGCCAGATGTTTTTCACCCGCAGAAATCACACCCGCCAGCGTGCCGGCCGCTTCGCCATTGAAAGGCGGCACCGCTTTCTTGATATATTTGAGCGCAAACGCCAGCAGCGGGCGCTTCAGGCCTTTGAAACCGTCAACCAGCGAAAGCTTGTAGACGCGCTGGACCGCTGTCCCTTCCGTTGACTGGCGGATACGGTCACCGAACACATCGATGACGAACCAGACCTTGGCACCGCTGTCTTTGAGCTGGTGGTTGGTTTCGTCGGCGGTATAGAGCGGGTTGACGTTGGTCACGATCAGCCCGGCCTTCAGGATACCGAAGGCCAGCACCGGATAAGCCAGTGTATTGGGCGACTGGATGGCCACCACATCGCCGGGCTTCAGGCCCAGGTCTTCGCGCAGATAGGCCGCTACGGCGTCGGACCGGCGGCCCAGTTCGGCATAGGTCATGGTTTCGTGATGACCCGTGGGCAGGATGCAACTGAAGGACGGGCGCGCGCCATTTTCAGCCACGCATTTGTCCACCATTTCTCCCAGATGGCTTGCCAGCATGTCGGCGGGGCCAAATTCCACTTCAGACATGAAGTGATCCTCCATACAACTTTCCCTTCCCAAGAAGCCTTATTAGTTCATTATTCCGGCGCCGGTTCAAGCCTCGACAACAGCTTGTCCGGATTTTCAAGAAGTGCCTGAAATTCGTCACCCAGCCGGTAGCTGGCGTCCACCACATGGCGCCAGTATGGCCAGCGTTCGTGGTCTTCCAGATCGGTGAAATTCTTGCGGTCCGGAATCTTGCCATATGGCAGGCTGGCGACAAACTCGTCCGACGGCGTCAGGATCAGTTGCTGATCCAGGATCGCCCCGCGTGCGCGCCGTTTCTGCAGCGGCTTGTCGAACCAGCCCGGCACCAGGTGGCCGTAAAAATGCGGATACAGCACGATGCCTTCATCAAGCGCCCACGGCACTTCAAAATGATAATCGATCACGCCGCCGTCGCGGTAGATTCCCTCAGGCGCCCCCATGATGTCCTTCACGGCCTTGATGACAAAGGGGATCGAGCCGGACGCCATCAATGCATCATGCAGGGCACCGGCCTGCAACGGCACATCGATGCGGCCAAAGTCGGCCCAGGCGTCGCTTTGCGCCACCGAAGGCCCGCTGTGGAACACGGCACGCTGGAAAAAATTGCCAAGTAGCGGCCGGTGCATGGCATTGGCGGCGGCGGCAGCAAGCAGCCCCGCACCTTCCCAGAAACGCGACTGGCTTGCCGTGGCGCCAAGGCAGCGCACGGCGACAATATTCAGATTCCGTTTCGGGTTCGAAACAATGGCTTCACAGGCCTCCGGGCTCAGGACCCTCTCCAGGATGGCATAGGACGAGGAACTCACCGCTTCGGGTGTGCTGCCATCTTCCTTGCGGAACTGGAAATAATTCTCTTCGAATTCGCGGAAAATGCGCCCGGCATCAGGATGCGCTGCACAGGCCATGCGCCAGGCACCGATGGACGAACCAACGAGGTCGATGGGCCCCTTTGCATGCGCGAGCCATTCACCGAACACGAACTGGTCCAGCCCCCTGAGGCACAGCCATTTCGGCCCGCCGGATGCCCCGACAACCATACGCACCAGATCAGGTGTAAGACCCTGTTCCTCGATGCGCTTGCGGGCTGTATTTCCGGCGATAAGGCGCAATGCCTGCATATATTCCCCTCTCGTGTGCCGATGAAAATAAACGACCCGCCGGAATTTTCAAGACTGACCGGTCCAGAAATATCGAAATCCGTGTCGGAGACCTGAACCGGTGGCGCTTCAGGCCAGACTCAGGAGCAGCGAAATGACAGACCGGGCCTCATTGGTCAGGATACCCGGCGCACGGCACAGGGCCGCAAGCGCACTTGCAGATACCCAGATCGGGTCGTCCACGACCGAACCCTCTTCTGGTGCCTGCCAGTCCGCAGGCAGTTCCGCAACCACATACCGGCACCGCGACTGCATGAAGCGCCCGCCTTCGTCCGACTGTTCGGCGGACAGGAGTTCCCGCCAGTTGCCCGCCGCGACAAGGTCCGCCAGCCACGTCGGATGCGGCAACAGGGTTTCATGTTTGTAGCTGGGGCCAAATTCGGCGCCACCGGTCAGGCCGATCTCGACATTGGGCCTGAGCATGAATTCAAGCTGCCCGTTCCGCGGGCGACAGAAAAGCACAACCGTATCCACCGCGCGCGACAGCACCAGCGGCTGGTCCCAGGCGGCCCTTTCCCGGTCTGGCGCCTCGACGGCATAATGCCGGACCTCAAGGCCATAGCGCGGGTCCGCTGACTGAATGGACCTGTCGTCAAACTGCCAGCCGGACAACGTGTCCAGCGAACAGGTCTCCAGCCGCAGGTCAAGTAGCTGCCGCACAGCCGACAGGTGCCGGCGCACCTCGTCCAATAACCCGACCGGCACCGGGGCAAGCCAGGAATTTGCCAGCAGGTCGCCTGCCAGATGGATGGCCGCGCCATTCTGGAACGGACGGCCATTATCCGCAAGCAGGTGCCAGGGTGCGCTCACCAGCACGGAACGTGCGTCCGTGTTGATGGCATAGTCCGCCACAAGTGCATGTCGAAGCTCGGCGGTCGCCAACCAGGCGAAATTGTCGCCTGCTGTCACCGGGCGCGCCTTTAGACCGCAAACCGCATTGCGGTTGAACTTGCGCAGGAAGCGCGTGCCCTGTTCGGACTGCAGACTGTCGCTCAGAAGCGGCCCGCCCCCGGTGAAATGGTCCAGATACAGGGTCGGCGCACCCCCGTGGCGGCGCATGTAATTGCTGTAGGTGGCCTGTACTGTCGGCGCCAACTGCACGCCGCCCACATTGCCGGGCTCGGCCTTCGCCTGCACCAGCCAGTCATGGCCATGCGTGCCCGGTGTGGCGACAAAGCCAAGGATGCCGACTTCAGGCTGGTTGATGATAGGCTGCTGCCAGCCGTCGAAACCGGGCAGCGCCGCATGCGCGGCAACACCTTCGATCGAGAAGAAGCCGCCCGTGGCATGACGCAGGCTGCCGCTTTCATAACGCCACTCGTTACTGGCGGTGAAGGGAATCGAATCGAATCGTATTTTCGATTTGGTTCGCCGATGATGAAGCCATTCATTCATCGCCGTTCATCCGGCGCCAGCGGGTGTCATTGGCCAGGGTATCCCGCAGGCCGACGGACACGGCTTTCCAGTCCTTGTGCAGCGGCAGGCCAGCCCCCGTGCGGCGCTGGAGCATACGCGCAAGGTTCGCGCCCCGGGTGCGATCGAGGATGGTGCAGGCCGCGTTATAGCCGTCCCAGCCGCGCGTGCGATAGAGTTCGGCCGTGGCGTCGGTCAGCAAGGCATCGAAGACTTCGACCACCTCCGGTTTGTTCGACCGATAGGGAGGCTCGAAAAATGTCCAGGTGCCCGGCTGCTTTGACGGCTCGGTCGCAATCTGTTCGCGCAGGCCTTCAAGGCCCAGCACCGCAAGCTGCGCCAGCCAATAGGCGCCTTCGGCATCCGTATTGTCATAGATGGAGCCGGCGGCATCCACAGCCTTGCGATCTTTCTCAGCGTTGCAATAGATGCTGGTGACCGTGTCGTCAAAATGGCAGCGCACACCCGCGCGCCAGGCCCGCAGCACCCATTGCTCGACCGGGGTGCGGTGCAGTTGCCCTGCCGGGAAAAACAGGCCCACCTTCTGGATCAGGTCGCGGCGCGTGACCCAGCTTGAAATCGGCTCAAAGAGCGTCGGGATATTGAAATAGGCCTGCCTGAGGTCCCGGTCCGCCGGGCTTTGTTCACGGAACACGGGATGGCCGTCGCGCTTGTCTGCCGCCGTGAAGATGGTCGCGCCCATATAAAGCTCGGCATCAGCCTGCCCCAGCGCCGCCACTGCACGTTCGAGATGGTCGGGCAGCCAGATATCGTCATGGTTCGCGAAGGCGACATAGTCGCTGGCGGCCGTATACCAGCCGGCACTGTTCGGGCCTGACTGTTCACCGCACCGCACCGGCAGGTTCTCATAGAAAACGCGCGGGTCGTCGATGCTTGCCATCATCTCCGCAGTTTCCGGGGTACACTGATCACCCACCACCAGCAGTATCCAGTCCCGGAAGGTCTGGTCGATGATGGATTGAACTGTGTGCCTGAGAAGCTGCGGACGATTGTAGGTGGCGACAATAACGGTAACAGCAGCCATACAATAAGACCTGAAAACTTCAATCAGCGGTCACCATAGAGGCATGCCGCCGACCCTACAAGACAGGAAAGGGGCGCCCGGCTCAATTGCCGGACGCCCCGATCGTTCCCCCAGCACTACCCGGTCAGGGTTTCAGCACAACCTTGCCCTTGGCGCGGCGTTCGGTCAGGCAGGCATAGGCCGCCTCGACGTCATCCAGGCTGAAGATGTCGTTCACCAGCGGCTTGATGCGGCCTTCGGCGAACATGGTGAACATGTCGACCATATTCTGCATCTGGCCCATGGGGTTCGCGCGCGCCCAGGCGCCCCAGAACACGCCCACGATGGCGCACTGCTTCAGGAGGCACAGGTTCAGGGGCGGACGCGGGATATCGCCCGCCGCAAACCCGATGACCAAGAGGCGCCCGCCCGGCGCCATGGTGCGCAGTGCGGCTTCGGTATAATCGCCGCCCACGGGGTCGTAGATCACATCCACGCCCTTGCCACCGGTGATGGCTTTCACCCGTTCCTTCAGGTCTTCGCTCGAATAATTGATCAGCTCGTCGGCGCCCGCCTGTTTGCAGACAGCGAGTTTTTCGTCCGAGCTTGCGGCCGCGATCACCCTGGCGCCCATGGCTTTCGCCAGTTCGACGGTCGCAAGGCCAACACCGCCGGCGGCGCCCAGCACCAGCACGGTTTCGCCGGCCTGCAGGGCCGCGCGCTGCTTCAGGGCATGATAACTGGTGGCGTAGGTGATGGTGAAACCGGCGGCCACTTCGAAGGACATGCCTTCGGGGATCGGCACCAGGGTCGCAGCAGGGGCCGCGATCACCTCGGCGAACGCGCCGGTCTGGTGGAAGAAGATCACCCGGTCGCCAACCTTGACGTTGCTGACACCTTCACCCAGTTCACGCACGATGCCCGCACCTTCACCACCGGGGATGAAAGGCAGTTGCGGCTGGAACTGATATTTGCCCTGGATGATCAGCACATCGGGGAAATTCAGGCCCGATGCCTTGATATCGATCAGCACCTCGCCCATGCCGGCTTTCGGTTCGGGCACATCTTCGACCCGCAGTTTGTCGGCCAGGCCGAGCTCGTGGCACATGACTGCCTTCATGGTGTCCCTCCCTCAAATGGATGCGGGGCAAGGCTGTGCCCTGCCCCGCGAACTGGTTATACGACCTCGAACAGGCCGGCAGCGCCCATGCCGCCACCCACACACATGGTGCAGACAACATATTTGGCGCCGCGGCGTTTGCCTTCGATCAGGGCATGGCCAACCATGCGCGCACCCGACATGCCATACGGGTGACCGATCGAAATGGCGCCGCCATTCACGTTCAGAAGCTCGTTCGGGATGCCCAGCTTGTCGCGGCAGTAAAGCACCTGCACGGCGAAGGCTTCGTTCAGCTCCCACAGGCCGATGTCGTCCATCTTCAGGCCGTTTTTCTCCAGAAGCTTGGGCACGGCGAACACGGGGCCAATGCCCATCTCGTCCGGTTCGCAGCCCGCAACAGCGATACCCCGGTAGATACCCAGCGGGGTCAGGCCTTTTTTCTCGGCCGTCCTGGCTTCCATCAGCACGGCGGCGGAGGCACCGTCCGACAACTGGCTGGCGTTACCGGCGGTGATGGTGCCGCCTTCGATAACCGTCTTCAGCCCGGCAAGGCCTTCATAGGTGGTCTCGGGGCGGTTGCCTTCGTCCTTCGACAGGGTCACTTCATGGAAGGTAACTTCCTTGGTTTCCTTGTTCATCACGCCCATCTGGGTCGTGATCGGCACGATCTCGTCGTCGAACTTGCCGGCTTGCTGGGCGGCGGCGGTGCGCTGCTGCGACTGCAGGCCATATTCGTCCATGGCTTCGCGGCTGATGCCGTAGCGCGCGGCCACCACTTCGGCGGTTTGTAGCATGGGCATATAGATGTCCTTGTGCATGGCGACGAGGCTTTTATCCACGGCCATGTAGCGGTTCATATGCTCGTTCTGCACCACCGAGATGCTGTCGAGGCCGGCACCCATGGCCACATCCATGCCGTCGGAGATGATCTGCTTCGCGGCGGTGGCGATGGCCATCATGCCCGACGAACACTGGCGGTCCAGGGTCATGCCGGACACGGTCACCGGCAGGCCGCCGCGCAGGGCGGCCAGGCGGCCGATGTTCGGGCCCGACGACCCCTGGGTCAGGGCACAGCCCATGATCAGGTCTTCGACTTCACCGCCTTCGATGCCGGCGCGCTTGACCGCATGCTCGATGGCATGGGCGCCAAGCGACGGCGAAAGGGTGGCATTCAGGGAACCGCGATAGGCACGGCCGATCGGCGTCCGCGCGGTGGATACGATGACTGCTTCACGCATTGGGATACTCCTTATCCGAGTTTCACGCCGGCAGCCTTGGCTGCCTTGCCGACAAATTTCATGGTCTGCTGACCGCCCTGGGTGAATTCCTGCTGGCCGGCGGCTTCGTTGATCTGCGCCAGCGCAGCCCGCACATTCTCCGGCGTCTGCTGGTCGACCGGCAGGAAGGTGCCTTCGGTTTCATATACGATGGTGCGGGCATAACCGCCGGCCCCGGCGCACAGGATGGTGCGGTTCGGGGCATCTTCGTCCACAAGGGTCAGGAGGCCCGTGGTCACCGATTCCGGGGTCAGGAGGTCAAGGGCCGCTTGCGGCAGCAGGCCTTCGGTCATGCGGGTGGCGGCGGTCGGCGCCAGGCAGTTGACCTTGATGCCATATTTGCCGCCTTCAAGGCACAGGGTGTTCATGAAGCCGACAACCGCCATCTTGGCCGCGCCATAGTTGGACTGGCCGAAGTTGCCATACAGGCCCGAGGACGAGGTGGTCATGACGATACGGCCGTAATTCTGTTCGCGCATGGTTTCCCATACGGCCTTGGTGCAGACAACCGACCCCATCAGGTGCACCTGGACGACAAAATTGAAGTCCTCCATGGTCATCTTGACAAACGTCTTGTCGCGCAGCACGCCGGCGTTGTTCACCAGAATGTCGACCCGGCCCCATTTGGCCTTGGCTTTTGCCACCATGTCCTCGACTTCATCGGCCTTGCAGACGTTGGCACCATGCGCGATGGCTTCGCCGCCCGCAGCGATGATTTCCTGCACAACGGCTTCAGCGGCCGCGGACGAACCGCCAACACCGTGCACGTCGCCGCCCAGGTCGTTCACGACCACCTTGGCACCGCGCGCAGCAAGCGCCAGGGCATGGCTGCGACCAAGGCCGCCGCCGGCACCGGTTACGATCGCGACCCGATCGTCATAACGAATGCTCATTCCTCAAACTCCCAAATAATCTATATACTTATCAGCTCGGCAGGACCTGCATGGTCAGCCACTCGGCGATCAGCGCCGGGCGCTCTTCGCCTTTGATTTCGACAGTCATTTCGGTCTTCAGCAGGAAACGGTTGCCCGGCTTTTCATCGACCGAAACAAGGCGCGACCGGACCCGGATTTCACTGTTCACCTTCACAGGGTTCATGAAACGTACCTTGTCGGAGCCATAGTTGATGCCCATGACCGCACCTTCGAGGCCGATGGATGCTTCGGCGGCAAGGTACGGCGTCAGCGACAGGGTCAGGAAACCGTGCGCAATGGTGGTGCCGAAAGGCGTCTTTGCCGCCCGCTCGGGATCGATATGGATATATTGATGGTCCAGGGTAACGTCAGCAAACTGGTTGATGCGCTCCTGATCGACCTTGAACCAGTCGGAAACGCCGGTTTCCTTGCCGATATAGTCCTGAATCTTGTCCTTCGAAACGACGATTGCCATTCCACCCTCCTGAAAATCTGACCGCTGGTCGGTTATGGTCTCATTTAGTGCGCAGTTGCGAAAAGCCACATGCTGCGCCGCACAATTTATGTAGCAGGCTCAGCCGTTATGGCAAGGCCGCAATGCCACCATCGAGCGGAATTATGCCGCCGGTAATATAACTTCCGGCCCGCGAGGTCAGCATGATCAGCACCCCGGCGATATCTTCCGGCGTACCAACGCGCTTCAGCGGCACCCGTTCTTCCTGCGCGCGGCGGCGCTCCGGATTTTCGGTAACAAACGCCATCATGCGGCTGGGGAACGGTCCGGGCGCAATGGCATTGACCGTGATGTTGCTGCCGGCCAGTTCGTTCGACAGAATCTTGGTCAGGTGATGCACCGCCGCCTTGCTGGCACCATAGCTGTAGGCGCTGTTGGATACGGGGCGCGTGCCCACGACAGAGCCCAGGTTGACGATACGCGCCGGGTCCTCGGCCGAAGCCCCGCGCTTCAGCATCGGCAGCAGAAGGCGGGTCAGGTCGGCAACCGCCGTTACGTTCAGACGGAACACATCATCCCACTTCTGGCGCGGGAATTCCTCGAACGGCGCCCCCCAGGTCATGCCCGAGTTGTTGACAAGGATATGAAGGCAGTTTTCCCGCTCAGCCAGTTGGCTGGCCAGGCTTTCGGTGCCTTCTGCGGTCGCGAGGTCGGCCTGAAGCGCGGTCACCGTGCCCGGGCCGATGGCGTTCAGTTCCTCGGCCACCGCCTCGCAGCTTTCAAGCCGCCGCGAGGCGATATAGACCTTGCAGCCGGCACGGACGAGCGCTTCGGTCGCCATGGTGCCGATGCCGGAGCCGCCCCCGGTGACGAGGGCGACCTTGCCGCTGATGCTGTAGAGCGTGGACAGATCCATGCCGGCGGTTCCTTATACGCTGTTGGAGCGGTATTTCTTCAGCTCGGTGCGCGCGATCACCATGCGGTGTACGGCATCCGGGCCGTCGGCGAAACGCAGGGTGCGCTGGCCGTGCCACATGCTGGCGAGCGGGAAATCCTGGCTGATGCCCTGCCCGCCATGCATCTGCATGGATTCGTCGATCACCTTCAGCGCCATGCGCGGGGCCACAACCTTGATCTGGCTGATATAGGGCTGCGCGGCCTGCGTGCCGATGGTGTCCATCATGTAGGCCGCTTTCAGACACAGAAGACGCGCCATCTCGATCTCGATCCGGCATTCGGCAATGATGTCATAGTTGGCGCCCAGCTTCACCAGCGTCTTGCCGAAGGCTTCCTTCGACAGCGAGCGTTTGATCAGCAGTTCAAGCGCACGTTCCGCCGCACCGATCGAGCGCATGCAGTGGTGGATACGGCCCGGGCCCAAGCGGCCTTGCGAAACCTCGAACCCGCGGCCTTCGCCCAGGATCAGGTTTTCCTTGGGCACGCGCACGTTGGTGAAACGGATATGCATATGGCCGTGCGGCGCATCGTCATGGCCGAACACCATCATCGGACGCAGGATTTCGATGCCCGGCGTGCCGGCTTCGACCAAAATCATGCTGTGCTTGTTGTGGCGCGGTGCATCGTCGTCACCGGTTTTCACCATGGTGACATAGATTTTGCAGCGCGGGTCACCCGCACCCGAGGCCCAGTATTTTTCGCCGTTCAGCACATAATGGTCGCCGTCCAGCACTGCGCTCATGGAAATGTTCGTGGCGTCGGACGAAGCAACACTCGGCTCGGTCATCAGGTAGGCAGAGCGGATCTTGCCATCCAGAAGCGGCTTCAGCCACTTTTCCTTGTGGGCTTCGGTGCCGTAGCGTTCGATCACTTCCATGTTGCCGGTGTCGGGGGCCGAACAGTTGAAGCTTTCCGCCGCAAGGTGCGACCGGCCCATTTCTTCGGCCAAGTAGGCATATTCAACGGTGGTCAGGCCAAAACCGTTCTCGGAACCGGTCAGCCAGAAGTTCCACAGGCCGTCCTTGCGCGCCTCGGCTTTCAGGTTCTCCAGGATTTCGGTCATGCGCGGTGTGAATTCGAACCGGTTGCCGTTCTTGCCGACTTCCGCATGATATTCCTCTTCAACCGCCAGCACCTTGTTGTCGATGAAAGCACGGATACGGTCGCGCAGTTCTTCGCCCTTCTTGCTCAGGCCTAGATCCATGGACATGGGGAATTCCTCTCTTACTTCAGGCGCTTTGCCACAGTTGCTGGTAATGGGTTTTGATGCCCTTGCGGTCGATCTTGCCCGACGCGATCAGCGGCAGCGGCTCGGTCACGAGCCAGAGCTGTTCGGGCAGTTTGAAGCTGGCAAGATGTTTGCCGGCTTCATTGATCAGGGCTTCGGCGGTCAGGTTCGGGTCGGTGGTCACGGCCACCGCACCGACGATTTCGCCAAGGCGGGTGTCGGGCAGGCCAAAGACCATGACATCATCGACTGCCGGGTGGGCATGCAGCACGGCCTCAACCTCGAGGGTGCTGATATTCTCGCCGCCCCGGATGATGATGTCCTTCAGCCGGTCAACGATATAGAGATACCCTTCGGCATCGAGATAACCGATGTCGCCCGAACGGAACCAGCCGTCCGGGAAGAAGGCCGCAGCCGTTGCCTCCGGCTTGTTCCAGTATTCCCGGAAGTTGGTCGCGCTTTTGATGCAGACCTCGCCGCGTTCGCCGGTGGGTACTTCCCTGCCCTCGCCGTCGCGGATGGTGACATGGATCATCGGCGGGGTCGGTTTACCGACACTGGTGGGCCGGTCGACATATTCGTCGCCCGACAACACGGCGGTCATGGAATTGGTTTCGGTCAGGCCATAGCCGATGCCGGGATTCGAGGTTTTGAACGAGTCGCGAATCAGCCGGACATGTTCGGGCGGCCGTGCCGCACCACCACCGCCGATGTCCACGAGGCTGGACAGGTCGAATTTGGACCTGAGCGGCGACGAGGCCATCTCGAACGACATGGTCGGCACACCGGTGAAGGCGGTTACACCCTCGCGCTCGATCAGCCGGAAGGCTTCTTCCACATCCCATTTGTGCATCAGCACCAGTTTGCGCCCAATGGTGGCCGACACCAGAAGCACGGGCAAAAGCCCGGTCACATGGAAGAAGGGCACCGCCACCAGCATCACCGGCTGGAAGTCGGGGTCCGAATTCAGGCGGCCCAGCATCTTCAAGGACAGGGCAATGGTCACCCAGTTCATCAGCACGCTGATCACCGCCCGGTGGCTCGAAAGTGCGCCTTTCGGGAAACCGGTGGAGCCGGAGGTATAAAGCATCATGGCGGGATCGTCCGGCAGAATGTCAACCGCCGGCCACTGCAAGGGTTTCTTGCCTTCGATGATCGAGGCCATGGCATGCAGGCGCGGATGGTCGGCGCAGGCGTCACGGGCGACGATGATCTGGAACTCGTCCTTTTCGGCGGCCGGCATCAGGCGCGCCGCGCGTTCACCGTCGGCAATTGCCAGATGGGCGCCGCAGTCCTGCATCGCCCAGGCCAGTTCCTCTTCTTTCCACCAGGCATTCATCAGGACGGCGATGCCGCCCGCAGCCGTGATGGCCATATAGCTGAACACCCATTCGGGATAGTTGCGCATGGCAAGGGCGACGCGGTCGCCCTTCTTGACGCCAAAATCGTCGACCAGCGCCTGCGAAAGTTTTGTTGCATAGGCAACAGAATCCTGGAACGTGTAGCGGTCGTCGCCATACACCAGAAATTCCTTCTCGCCATGGCCCAGGAACATCATGAAAGCTTCGCGCAAGGATGGCGGCTGAGCCGCAAACACCGTCTGGGTAACCCCGCCGATGACTTCCTGTCTGGTGGCAAACGGCATGCCTTCGCGGGTCAGCATGCCGATGACCTGGTCAAGCGGCGTTGCCGGGTCCACCGACGGCAGGTTCAGATTGTCGAACGCACCCATATTTCAGTACCCCGAAAGTGCCGCGAACCGGTCGGCATGATAGCTGAAATCGCCATACAGATTCTGCAGCACACGGGCGCGCTTGATGTAGAAACCGATGTCGAATTCGTCGGTCATGCCGATACCGCCATGCATCTGGATGGCTTCGTTGGTGGCCAGTTCCGCCGTTTTGGCCGCCTTTGCCTTGGCAAGGCTTGCGAACCAGCGGGCGTCGCCGCCCATATCCGCAACCTGAAGCGCCTTCAGGACGGCCGAGCGCGTGACCTCGATCTCGCTGAACAGCTCCGCCGCGCGGTGCTGCAGGCCCTGGAACGTGCCGATCAGCACGCCGAACTGCTTGCGTTCCTTCAGATATTGCACCGTGCGGTCCAGGCATTCCTGCGACACGCCCAGCAGTTCGGCAGCCACGACGATGCGCGCCTTGTCGAGCGCCCCTTCGAGCACATCCATGGCCTTGCCTTCACTGCCCAGAAGCGCATCGGCGCCCACGGCCACACCTTCGAAGGTCATCTTGGCCCAGTTGCGGCTGTCGGTCATGACCGTGCGGTCGACAATCAGGCCCGCGGCCTTGCGGTCCACCAGGAACAGGCTCAGGCCGTCGCGGTCGCCCTTTTCGCCGCCGGTGCGCGCCAGCACGATCACCTGGTCGGCAACATGGCCTTCTGGCACGAATACCTTCAGGCCGTTCAGCTTGTAGCCCGATGCGGTTTTTTCAGCTTTCAGCGCGGTTTTTTCCGGCCGGTGATGGCTGGTTTCGTCAATCGCGAGGGTGAGCACCGTCTCACCAGCCGCAATCGCGGGCAGCAGCGCCGCTTTCTGGTCGGCGTTGCCTGCAGCCGAAATCACGCTCGCACCCACAACCGCGCTGGCGAGATACGGCGAGGCAGACAAGGTGCGGCCCATGGCTTCCGCCACGATGCCCGCGCCCACGAGGCCGAAATTGGTGCCGCCTTCGTCTTCCCCGATCAGGAGGCCGGCGAAACCCATGTCGGCCATTTCCTGCCAGAGTTCCTTCGAGTAGCCGGTTTCGTCCTTGTCGTCCCTGAGCTTGCGCAGTTGGCCGACAGGTGCCTTTTCGGCAAAAAAGCCGTCGGCGGTTTCCTTGAGGAGCTGTTGTTCTTCGTTCAGTACCATTGCCATTTTGACTTGCTCCCCACTTACGCCGGCAGATCGAGAATGCGTTTCGAGATGATATTGAGCTGCACCTCGGTGGTGCCGCCCTCGATCGAATTGGCTTTGGTGCGAAGCCAGTTGCGCGCGATCTCGCCGTTATTCGAGAACTGGCCTTCCCATTCAAGCGCATCGGTGCCGTTGACCTTCAGGATCAGTTCGTGCCGGTCCTTGTTCAGTTCGGTGCCATAATATTTCAGCATCGAGGAGAAGGCGCCCATGTCGCCACCGGCCTTGGCCTGGTCCTTCGCGCGCTCAAGCGTGAACATGAAGGCGGCAGCATCGATTTCGTGGCTGGCGATCTCGTGGCGCAGCATCTTGTCTTCGATCTGGCCGTCCTCGAGGCCCAGCTTGTCGCGGGCAATCGCGCTCAGGGGCTTGGGCATGCCCATGTCGCCGATCCCGGTGCGTTCGTGGGTCAGCAGGTATTTGGCGATGGTCCAACCTTTGTTTTCTTCGCCCACCAGGTTCTTCTTGTAAGCCTTCACATCGTCGAAGAAGGTCTCGCAGAAGGGCGAATAGCCGGAAATCAGCTTGATTGGTTTGGTGCTGACACCTTCGGATTCCATATCGAACAGCACGAAGCTGATGCCATTATGCTTGGTGGCCGAAAAATCGGTGCGCACCAGGCAGAAAATCCAGTCGGCCTTGTCGGCGTAAGACGTCCAGATCTTCTGGCCATTGATGATATAATGGTCGCCCTTGTCTTCGGCTTTGGTCATCAGGGCCGCGAGGTCGGAGCCCGCGTTCGGTTCGGAATAACCCTGGCACCAGCGGATTTCACCACGGGCGATCGGCGGCAGGTGTTCGAGCTTCTGTTCGTGTGTACCGAACTTGAGGAGCGCCGGCCCGAGCATCCAGATACCGAAGGATACAAGCGGCGGGCGCGCGCTGATACGGCGCATTTCTTCCGCGAGGATTTTGGCTTCGTCCTTGTTCAGGCCGCCACCACCATATTCCTTGGGCCAACTGGGCACGGTCCAGCCGCGGGCCGCCATGTGCTCAAGCCAGGCCTTCTGGTCGTCCGACTTGAATTCAAAACGCCGGCCACCCCAGCAAATATCGCCTTCGCCCATCGGGGCACGCATGGACTTCGGACAATTTTCATCCAGCCACGCCCGCGTCTCCTGGCGGAACTGCTCCAGGTCGCTCATATCCCTTCTCTCCCTCAAATCCCCGTCCGCCGTTACGGACGCAATCAAGCTATGGGTTATGTTTAAGGCGGTTTGGTCCGGCTTCAAGGCAAGCGACCAACTTTCTTCGCGGTCGGTCCAGCGACCGTTGGTCACACCCCCACGCCGTCCGCAGGGCTGCCCGGCAATTTTGGCGGGACGCAGGAGCAGGTGCCTGTGTTATTAGGGGACAAGCTCTGGCCAACGGTGTCATGAGCCCTATCTGACAGAATGATCCGGTTCCGGCCGGCGCGGTTTAGTGAAACTCCAGAACGGTCCGGGGCTTATGGCGCGGTTTTCCTATCAGACGGTTTGGCGGCTTGCGGGGCCGAACATCATCAGCAACATCCTGATGGTGTCGATTTCCTTCGCACATCTGTGGATCGTGGCCCCCATCGGGCCAGAAGCCAGCGCTGCCGTGGTGACCGGCGGCCGCGTGCATTTTCTGCTGATGGCGGCCTCCATGGCCCTGTCTGTGGCCACAACTGCCGTCGTCGCGCGTGCCTGGGGCGCGGACGATACCCACGATGCCTCTGCCGCGACGACCGCGAGCCTCAGCCTCGCGGTCCTGATGCCGCTTGTACTGGGCATCCTTGCCTATATTGCGGCGCCTTATGCCACCGGCCTGTTTCATCTGGACGGCCACACAGCACAATTGGCGGTCGATTATATCCGGCCCGCAAGCCTGTTGAACATCGTCTTTGCGCTGATGCTGACCATCGCAACCGCCTTCCGTGCCATTGGCGATGTGGTGCGCCCCCTGCGTTTCAGCGCCTTTGCAACCCTGTTTGCCATCACGGGGTCATACTGCCTTGTGCATGGCAGCTTCGGGCTGCCGGAAATGGGCGTGAAGGGCATTCCCTGGGGCACAGCCATCGGCCAGGCCCTGGTGGTGGTCTGGTTCGCCGTTGCCTGGCTGGGTCGGCGCTATATCCTGACACCGGTGAAAAACGCTGCGCTTGAGTTCGGACGCATCCGGCAACTGGTCGATATCGGTGCGCCTGCCGCCATCGAACAGATTTTCATCCAGATGAGCTTCATCCTGTTCATGATGCTCCTGAGCGGATACGGCACTGCCGCCTTCGCCGCATACGGAATCGGCATCACGATCCTGAGTGTCTGTATCGTGGTCGGGCTTGGTTTCGGCGCCGCCAGCGCCACCCTCTCGGGCCAGCGCCTGGGCGCGGAGGACGCCGAAGGCGCCACTGCCAGTGGCTGGGCCGCCATGCGGCTGGCTGTTGTGGGCATGACCGTGCTGGCGGTGGCCACCAGCCTCGTGCGTGTGCCGCTCGCTGAACTGCTGTCGACCGACCCGCAGGTCCAGTATTATACCGAATTCTTCATTCTGGTCCTTGCCGTCGTGCAGCCGCTGATGGCGGTTGAATTCGCGATCGGCGGTGCGCTTCGGGGCGGCGGCGACACCCGCTATCCCCTGTTTGTCACCTTTGCGGGCATGATCATCGGCCGCCTGTCGATCGGCGCGGTCGTTGTCTATTATGACGGACCGGTGGAAGCCATGTATTCGGTCATTATCGCCGACTATGCCATCAAGGCCGTGCTTCTTATCCTGCGCTTCCGTTCGGGTGCCTGGATCGAGGCCGGACGCGGCCACGCGCCCCTGCCCTTGCAGTCGGTTGGCGGCATCAGCCGCGAAAGCGTGCGGCGGTTTTTCTTCCGCCGCAGCCACGACGGGCTGGACCAGACGCCGCCATCCGACACGCAAGACAAAGATACCTGATAAATTTGTCATCGCCCTTTGGACGGCACGCCATTTCGCCCTACACTCCTGATCAGGGAATCGTGGCCGATCGCGCCACTGCTTTGAGCACAAGGAGGCTATCATGGCAAAACCGGGCATGCTGGACATCGCATCCGTGAGAGATCAGGTTTCGGCCGAAGAATGGCAGGCGCGGGTCAACCTTGCCGCCGCCTATCGGCTGGTCGCGCATTTTGGCTGGGACGACCTGATCTATACCCACATTTCCGCCCGCGTGCCCGGCAGCGACCATCATTTCCTGATCAACCCCTTGGGTCTGATGTTCGAGGAAATGACGGCATCGAGCCTTGTGAAGGTTGACCTGAACGGCAAAAAGCTGATCGATACGCCCTTCATCCCGAACGCGGCGGGTTTTGTGATCCACAGCGCCATCCATGCCGCGCGCGACGACGCACATTGTGTGCTGCACCTGCATACCGATTACGGCATCGCGGTTTCGAACCAGAAGGACGGCCTGTTGCCCCTGTGCCAAAGCGCACTGCCGGCCTGGATGTCCGTCGCCTATCACGACTATGAGGGCTTCGCGGTCAATGATGGTGAAAAGGAACGCCTGGTTGCGGACTTTGGCAACAAGACCTGCCTGCTGCTCAGGAACCATGGCACCCTGACTGCGGCCTCCAGCATCGCCAAGGCGTTCGAGGCCATGTATTTCCTTGAAAAAGCCTGTAAGATCCAGATCCTGACCCAGTCGTCGGGAGCCGATATCCACCATCCGAGCCAAAGTTCCATCGACAATGCGCTCCGCGATGTGCGTGTGGTCGCGGGGGCGAACGGTGCCGACAATCTTGTCTGGCCGGCGCTTCTGAGGAAACTGGACCGTATCGACCCGAGCTACCGGGATTAATGCCCTGCCCGATCAGGGCGGCGCAAGTTAAGGGACTATATGAGCACTGATACCTCGTTTCTCGACAGTTTGGCGGTAGAGCGCCTGGACCGGCTTCTGTTCCGCGGCACACCGAACCAGTGGCCCAACAAGCATGTCTTTGGCGGCCATGTGGTGGCCCAGGCCATGGAAGCCGCGACCCGCACGGTCGACCCGGCCTTCAAGCTGCATGGCCTGCACAGCTATTTCCTGCGTCCGGGCATCGCCGATTTGCCGATCATCTATGATGTCGACCCGATCCGCGACGGCCGCAGTTTCGTGACCCGCCGTGTGGTCGCGATCCAGAATGGCGAGGCGATCTTCTCGATCTCGGTGTCCTTCCATGTCGGCGAAGACGGGCTGGAACATCAGATCGACATGCCCAATGTGCCGATGCCCGAGGAACTGGAGGATGACGAAGCCTATTACAGCCGCATCCTGCGCGCGCTTGGCAAAAACCCGAAATCCTTCAAGCAGATGCCATTCGAAATGCGCTCGGTCGACCGTATGGACCTCGACAATCTGCAACCCAAGGACCCGGTGTGTGGATACTGGTTCCGCTTCACCGACGAGATCGAAGACGATCCGGTGCTGCACGCACGGCTGATGGCCTATATCTCGGACTTCGCCTTCCTGTCCGCGAACCTGAGGCCCCATGCCATGATCCCGCGCGACGAGCGGCTGAAAACGGTCGCCAGCCTCGACCATGCCATGTGGTTCCACCGCAACCGCATCGATGTGCGCGACTGGATCTATTACAAAACCGAAGGTTACTGGACCGGCAAAGGCCGTGGCCTCGCGCGCGGCGCGCTCTATGCCCGTGATGGCCGCCTTCTGGCCTCGACGGCGCAGGAAAGCCTGCTCAGGCTGAAAAAAGAAGACTAGAGGGCGTCCCCTCCAGGGGCCTGCACGCTGTTTCGGACCGAGACCGAGGCTTTTCGGATGATATGGTTCACCCGTGTGTGCAGGCGCGACAGGGCCACCGCGCGCCGCGTGGTGGCGTCTCCCGGTTCGCAGCTTGCTACCCAGCCCGACAGGTCCTCGGCCAGGGGCGCCGCCGCAGACAAGTGCGTGTCAATGGCACTGGCGGCACGGGCCAGCGCTTGCCGCGCGTCTGGCGGCAGCTCCTTTTCCGCATAGGCCGATGCCTTGAGGAAAGCGTCGGCTTGCGCGCCCCGGTCCTCGAGGTTCCGGTAAAAAAGCGGCCTCGGGATGTCGCACAACAGCAGGACCCCTGACGACCGGTGTATCGCGAGTGCCGGGAACACCGGCGCGAGAGCCGGCACCACCCGGTTCGGGTAGATATCCCAGTCATAATAGTGGCTGGTGACATCAAAATACTGGATCAGGCTTTCCACATTGCGGAAATTGGTATCGGCCAGCGGGCGTACATCCAGCTTGGGTTTTGTCACCACAACCGTGTCGTTCGAGGCATCGATATACCAGGTACCGATCTGGATCGCATTCTGCAGATAGGGTCCGTGGGTCAGCTCGCCCCAGATACAGCGCCAGTGGCCACCTTCATCCAGAAAGCGCCTGAGGGCCACAAAATGCCCCTGCCCCAGACCGGGCTGGCAGACACTATGCTGCAGGCTGTGCCAGACCGTGTCGCGGATCGGCTCACAATAACCGTATGGATAGCGGCGGATGTCGGTCCGCCCGGCAAGGTGCGGGGCGGCTTCGCCTGCTGCATCAGATTTCCGTTCTTCATATTGCCGGTCGACCCCGGCCCTGATCCTGGCGATGCCGGCGATGATATTGTCGATATCCGGTGTCAGCCATTTCTGGCTCAGCGCGGTCTGCCGTTCATCCGGCACCAGGGCATCGAAGGCTGAGGCTGCAGGAAAACGCACGGGCACCGCTTTCTCGGTTCTGACAGGGACATATCCTGCCTAAAGCATCGGCCCCGCTTGTGCCAGTGCTATTGCCGGCGGCGCCATCACTGGCGCCGCCCGCATACCAGCCTAGAAGCCGGATTTTTCGATCAATGACCGTGTATAATTGCCAAGCTGGTTGACCCGCACACCAAAGCCAGCGAAGGCCTTGTTCTGGGTCTGGCCATGGTAATAGCGGTAATAGATCTGCTGCAGGATCACCGCCAGGCGGAACACGCCGGCAACCAGATAATAATCGAACCGGCTGAGGTCGAGCCCGGTTTCCTTTGCGTATAGCTCGCACACTTCCTCGCGCGTCAGCATGCCGGGCGCCGTGCAGGGCTGCATGCGCATGCGCACGATCTCCTCCGGGTCGCCCTTCTGGGACCAGTAGGCAAGCGTGTTGCCAAGGTCCATCAGCGGGTCGCCGAGTGCGCTGATCTCCCAGTCCAGGATCGCCTTGATCTCGAACGGGTTTTCTTCAGACAGGATAACGTTGTCCAGCCGGTAATCGCCGTGCAGGACGGCGTGGCCGACTTCACCCTTGGGCATATGGTCTTCAAGCCATTTGCGCACGTCGGCGAAATCCTCGACATCGTCCGTGAGTGCTTTTTCATAGCGGCCATTCCAGCCCAGCACCTGGCGTTCGACATAACCTTCCGGTTTGCCGAAATCACCCAGCCCGATGGCTTTATAATCCACCTTATGCAGGTCGATCAGCTTCTGGAAGAAAGACACACACAGTTTGCGATTTTCTTCTTCGCCAAAGCCCCAGCTTTCCGGGATATCACGCTCAAGCTTGCGGCCCGGCACCAGTTCCATCACATAAAACTCGGCCCCCAGCGGGCTGTCCTCATCGCCGATATGGAAAAAGGTTTCAGGCACCGCCGGGAACACCGGCTTCAGGGCGTTCATGACCCGGAATTCCCGGATCATGCTGTGGCCCGACTTGGGGCGCGTGCCAAAAGGCGGGCGGCGCAACACCAGTTGCTTGTTGGCATAGGTGATGCTGTAGGTCAGGTTCGAATGGCCGCTCGCGAACTGGCGGATGACCGGCGTGCCGTCAAGCCCGGCAATACGCGCCTTCAAAAGGCTGTCGATCATGCCGACATCCAGTTCTTCCCCTGGTCGCACCGATACGGTTTTGTTCAGTTCTTCTGTCATATGCTGCCCTTCCCTTTAGGCCGTAACGCCGCCGTCCATGACCAGCGTGGTGCCGGTGGTGAAACCGGCCGCGTCGGACGCAAGATACAGCACACCGCCGACCATGTCCTCAGGCTTGCCGCTGCGGCGGATCGGGAACTGGCTGATCATATTGTCCATCAGTTCTTCGTTGGCGGTGAAGACAGCGGTCATCTTGGTTTCGATAAGGCCCGGGCAGATGGCATTCACGCGAATGCCGTCGGGGCCATATTCACGGGCGAAGGCCTTGGTCATATTGATCATGGCCGATTTGGTCATGGAATAGATGCCCTGCATGCGGCCCGGCGTGATGCCGTTGATGGATGCCACATTGACAATGGCACCGCCACCCTGGGCTTTCATCAGCTTCACCGCTTCGGACGACAGGTAGAACGGGCCCTTGAGGTTGACCTCGATGGTCTTGTCGAACGCGGCTTCCGGCGTGTCGCCGATCAGGCCGAAGAAGGGGTTGGTGCCGCCGCAGTTCACCAGCACGTCCAGCCGGCCATATTCGGCCTTGATCCAGTCGAACACAGCGGTGATGTCGTCCATCTTGCCGGCGTGCGCCGCCTTGGCCCGGGCGTCGCCGCCATCCGCGCGGATGCTTTCGGCCACGGCATCACAGGTAGCCTGGTCGCGGGACGAGACAATCACCCGCGCGCCGTTGGCGGCAAAGGCCCGCACAATTGCCTCACCGATCCCGCGCGAGGAGCCGGAGACAAACACCACCTTGCCGGTGAAATCCATCAGCTTTGTATAGTCCATTGAAAATGCTCCTAGATCGGGCGGCCGGTGGTGGCAAGCTGGTGGCGGCGGAACTTGCGCATGCCGCCGACCCAGCGGTCATAATCCTTCGCCTTGTTGAGGAAATAGCCTTCCACCTGCTCGTGCGGGCGGATCATGAATTTGCCTTCCTGCATGGCGGCATAAACGCGGTTGGCGAATTCCGCCGCGGGCATGACACCATCTGCCGCGGCCGAACTGGCTTCGGCCCCCGCCGTCATCTTGGACACCACCGCCTGCGGGCACAGGCAGCCGACATAGATGCCGTCGTCACCGTGATTGATGGCAAGGCTTTCGGCAAAACCGACCGCCGCATGTTTGGTGGTGGAATAGCTGGCGTCGCCGATCTGGCTCAGAAGCCCGGCGGCGGACGCGGTGATCAGGAAGGCGCCGGACTTGCGGGCCAGCATGGCCGGCAGCACAGCGCGGCACGCCAGCACATGGGCATGCACATTCACTTCCCAGATTTTCTGCCATTTGGCATCGGAACAACTGATCACTGTCCAGTCGGGCGCATCCGAGAAAATAATGCCGGCGTTCGAGCAATACAGGTCCACAAGACCATGCAGCTTTTCGATATCGGCCACCATGGCGTTGACCGACTGCTGGTCGGTCACATCCAGGTTATAAGCCTTGGCAGCCGCGCCGATGCCGGCGGCAACCGCCTGCGCACCGTCAAAATCCAGGTCGCCGACCGCGACGAACCTTGCGCCTTCAGCCGCGAATTTTTCGGCCAATGCCTTGCCGATACCACTGGCGCCGCCGGTGACGACGACAACCTTGTCCTTCACATCCATACTGGTCTCCCTCCCGAACGCAACCGGGTTCAGGCGCCCAGACGAATTGTCTCCAGAAGGTTCCTGAACCGTTCAGGTAATGAAGTGGGGCGCCGGTCCTGTCTGTCCACATAAACATGCACAAAATGTCCTTCGGCGGCGGGCGTGTGCTCGCCTTCCATGAACAGGCCGATCTCGTAGCGCACGCTGGAGCGCCCGATGTGCGACACGCCAATGCCGGCTTCCAGCCGTTCCGGGAACGCCAGCGAGGCAAAATAACGGCAGCCGGTTTCAACCACCAGGCCGATCACCTCACCTTCATGGATGTCAAGCGCACCCCCTTCGATGAGGAAGCGGTTCACGGCGGTATCGAAGAAACTGTAATAGACCACGTTATTCACATGGCCATAGACATCATTGTCCATCCAGCGGGTCTGGATCGGGGCAAAATGGCGGTAGGCGGCGCGCGGCCGCGGCGGGGTCTTGTCGCTCACCACGCAGCCTCATAGATGGCGCGGGCGTCCTGAAGGGTCACTTCTCGCGGGTTGTTGACCAGAAGCCTTTGTTGCAACATGGCGTCTTCCGCCAGCATGGGCAGGTCATTATGGCTGATGCCCATGTCCCTGAGCTTGCGCGGGATGCCGACCACATCGGCGATATCATCCAGCCAGGCGATAAAGGCTTCGGATGTGCCTTCAAGGCCCATCAGGGCCGCAAGCTCGCCATACTGGGCTGCTGCCGCCGGTTCGTTGAACCTCATCACGTGCGGCAGCACCAGCGCATTCGAAAGCCCATGCGGAATGTGGAAATGCCCGCCCAGCGGATAGGCAAGCGCATGCACCGCAGCCACGGGCGCGTTCGCGAACGCCTGCCCCGCCAGCATGGCACCGATCAGCATGTTGCGGCGCGCGTCCATATTGTCGCCGTGGGTGCAGGCGGTGACGATATTCTGGCCAAGCATCAGAAGCGCCTGCCGCGCCAGGCCGTCGGAGATCGGGTTTTTCTTGATCTTGCTCGTATAAGCCTCGATGGCATGCACCATGGCATCAATCCCGGTCGCCGCCGTGATAGGGGCCGGCAGGCCGGCTGTCAGGGTGGCGTCAAGCACCGCAAGGTCGGCAAGCAACACGCCGTCAACTACGCCCATCTTGGTGGTTTCACCTGTGGTGACAATGGCAATCGGCGTCACCTCTGATCCCGTGCCCGCCGTTGTCGGCACCTGCACCAGCGGCACCCGGCCACCGTCGATCTGGTCGACGCCATAAATGTCCGAAAGGTCCTGCTGGCCCTTCAAGAGCACAGCCACCAGCTTGGCCACGTCCATGGAACTGCCGCCACCAAAGCCGACCACCAGGTCTGCCTCGTGCGCCTTGGCCGCGTCGGTCGCGGCGCGCACCACCCGTTCGGACGGATCGGCCTCGACACCGTCATAAACGGCGAAAGCCAGGCCAGCCGCCAGGAAACTGTCGGTCACGGTTTCGACCATGCCCAGTTTCACCAGCCCCGCGTCGGTCACCAGAAAGGGCCGGCGTGCGCCGAAGCGTGCCTTCAGGACCGTGCCAAGCCGTTCGGCGGCGCCGTCCTCCACAAGGACGGAAGCGACAGAATGGAAATTGAATGCGAACATGCGTTATCCCCGAGTTCAAACAACAGTGCGTGAACTGGAGCAGCCTGCCACTATTTCAACTGGCGTGCGACATTCTTCCTGAGCTTGTCGGTATAGGGCGGCACAATACCCAGGAGCTTGCCGATCGCGATCTTCGGGTGCCGAAGCACCGATTTCTGGTGGCTGAACTCCAGGAAACCATCATAACCATGATAGCGGCCCATGCCGGAATTGCCCACACCGCCAAACGGCAGGTTTTCGTGGGCACCATGCCACAGGGTGTCATTGACCGTCACCCCGCCTGAGGTGGTGCGGGTCAGGACTTCGGTTTCTTCCGCCTTGTCCTGCCCGAAATAATAGAGGGCGAGCGGCCGTTCGCGGCTGTTGACATAATCGATCACCTCGTCGGTGCCACCTGTGTAGGTGCGCACCGGCAGGATCGGGCCGAAGATTTCTTCCTGCATCACCTTCATATCGTCGGTAGGGTCCAAAATCAGGGCGGAGGGCAGCTTGTTGGCCTGGTTCTGGCCCGCGAAATCCTCGCCCGCCGGATTGATGATGCGGACGTCCGCGCCCTTGGCTTTGGCGTCCTCGATATAGCCCTCCAGCCGCTCGCGGTGCCGCGCGCTGATGATCGAGGTATATTGATCGTTCGCCAGCATGGTCGGATACATGGCGCTGACCTTCCTCGTATAGCGGTCCACAAACTCGTCGCGCCGGCCGGCGTCGATATTCAGGTAATCGGGCGCCAGGCAAATCTGGCCGGCGTTCATATGCTTGAAGGTCGCCACCCGTTCGACGACAGTATCGAGGTCGGCGCTTTTGCCGACAACAACCGGGCTCTTGCCGCCGAGTTCGAGGGTTACCGGCACCAGGTTTTCGCTGGCGGCCCGCATGATCAGCTTGCCGACCATCGGTGCGCCGGTGAACATCAGGTGGTCCCAGCGCTGGGCCGAAAAGGCCTGGCTGGTTTCGACCGCGCCCAGTACCACGGTCACTTCGCTTTCATCAAAATGTTCGGCAATCACTTCGGCGAGGAAGGCCGAGGTGCGCGGGGTATGCTCGGACGGCTTGATGACCACACGGTTGCCGGCGGCCAGCATTTGCGCCAGCGGCACAAACACCATGGTCAGCGGGAAGTTCCAGGGCGTGATCAGGCCGACGACACCCTTGGGCTGCGGCACCACTTCGGCCCGCGCGCCCAATAGCCCGAGCGGGAACATCAGGCTGCGCTTCGAGGGCTTCATCCATTTTTCGACATGCTTGATGGCGTCTTTCAGGGCACCGGCGGAGGCCACCACATCGGCAAACAAAGTGGTTTCTGCCGAGCGGTTGCCGAAATCTTCCGAAATCAGCCGGATGAAGTCATCCTTATGGTCCATCAGCGCGGCCAGGGCCCGCTTCAGCCGGTCCTTGCGCACATCGGCAGACACGAAGCCTTCAGCCAGATAGGCCTGCCGCTGTTTGGCCAGTTTGCCGGCGATCACGTCCGCCGGTGTTTCGATGCGCTGTGTACCGTCCATCATCGCTCCCCTTTCGATGCCAGTTTTTATGAAACTAGTTCATATTTTCTGGACTTCAAAGTCCAAAATAGCGAGGGCGATGATGTCGCGGGATGATGTGCCCGACCGTCAGCTCGCCCGCGCGAGATAGAGGGACGGTCTGGCGGACTTTTCCGGCGCTGCCGGCTGTTCGCCCTCCTCTTCGCCACCTTCACGCTGGTCGCGCACCTCCGCAAGAAATCGTTCGACCTCAAGCTTCAGGGTCTCGGCTTCGCTCATCAACCCTTCGGCGCTTGATTGCAGGGAACGCGACATGCTTTGCGTCTCGGTCGCCGCGCGGCCAACGATGCCGACACTTTCGCGGACCTGGTCTGTACCCATGGACACCTGCTGCACGTTGCCGGCGATTTCTTCGGTTGCCATGCGCTGCTGTTCGACCGCAGCCACCACAGACTGGCTGACCTCGTTCATCTGGCCGATGATGCGGCCAATACGTCCGATTGCCGTCCCGGCATCCCCCGAAACCCTTTGGATTTCCGCCACATAACCGGCGATTTCCTCGGTCGCCTTGCCCGACTGTGCGGCCAGGCTTTTCACTTCGCTGGCCACCACGGCGAAGCCCCGGCCGGCATCCCCTGCTCTTGCAGCTTCAATGGTGGCATTCAGCGCCAGCAGATTGATCTGGTCGGCGATATCGCGGATCATGTTCACCACCTTGCCGATCTGGTCAGCGGCATTGGCAAGGCCGGCCACCGTTTCCGTGGTGCGGCTGGCTTCCTCGACCGCCTGGCGCGCGACCCCGGCGCTGTGGCCCAGTTCGTCGCTGACCGACCGGAACGAAACCGACAGTTCTTCTGTTGCACCGGCCACAGCTTGCACATTGATTGCGGCCTCGCCCGTCGCGGCTTCGGTGGCCTCGACCTGCACATTGGTGGCCCTGGTGTTTTCCACCAGCTTGCGGGCGGCGCCTGCCATGCCCTGCGATGCTGTGTTGACCGTTTTTACAACGCCCATCACCCGCGCCTCGAACGCATCGGCCATTTGCAGGCGCTGTTGCTGGCGCTGGGCCTGGCGTTCCAGCCGGCGCCGGTTTTCTTCTGCCTTCTGGTCTTCCAGAAGCCGGGCCTGTTCCAGTTCGCGCGCACGCTCGGCTTCTGCGGCCTGCCTGTCGGCGGCGGCTTTTTCCTCGGCCATGCGCTCCAGTTCAAACGCGCGTTCCTTGAACACGTCTGCGGCCTGGGCCATGCGGCCCAGTTCATCGGCGCGTTCGCGGTACGGCACCTTGATATCCTTGTTGCCACCGGCAAGCGCGGTCATCGCGTCGGTGATGCGCCCCAGCGGCCGCGCGATGCCCGAACCGATGCGCCAGGCCATCAGAAGCGCAATCAGCGCGCCGACACAAAGCCCGATCAGACTTTGGCGGATCACGTCGGCGATGGCGCTGTCCATGCCGCTGAGCGCCGCGTTCTGGCCCTCTACCGCATTGCTGCGCACCTGTTCGTTGATCGTCGCAATCGAGTCTGCGGCACTCTCAAGCTGGCTGAGCGCCGCGGCGATTGCCGAACCGATCGCCTGTTCCTGCCGGAGACTCTGCCGGATCACATCGCCATCGCGCCGCACATAGCGTACCACGGCCCGCTCCCGCCGCGGCAGCGCCCGCAACAACTGTTCCGCCTGTTGCACCAGTTGGTCCAGCGCCTCGCCAGTCGCGATGGCATCGTCGAAATCCGCCATGCTGGCGGTGGTGATATACCCCAGGCTTGACTGGCCAAAACGCGCCACCAGGGCCGGCAGCTCTGCCGCCAGCTTTTGGGCTTCCTTGTCACCCGCTTTCAGGTAAGTCAGCAGGTTGTCGGACGATTCCTTCAGTTTGCCGACACCGACCACAACCACCTGCAGCCCTGCCCCCTTGTTGGTGAGGCGGTTTTCCACATTGGCAAACACCTCGTCAAAGTCGGCGGAGGCCTTTTCGATGGCGGCGGCAAGATCGGTATCGCCGGTTTCATTGAGAAGCGCCACAATGCGGGCCCGGCTTGCGGCCACCCGTGTGCGCCCGTCGTTCACACGGTCCTTGTCGGCCTCCAGTCCCGAAAACACGAAAGACCGCAGCGCCGCCGCCTGGAAGGCCACGTCGCCCGAATATTCGTTCACCAGCCGCACCACGTCGGTCTTTTCGACAATCCGGTGGGATGCACCGTCCAGACCCCTGAGGTTGAAGGCAGAAAACAGGTTCACGCAGGCAAGCGTGACAATCACGGCGGCAAAACCCAGGAAGATTCGCTGTCGGACAGAAAGGCGCATCAGGTCGGTTCCTCGCAAAAAAATACCACCCGAAAGCCGTGCATCGTTGCATGGCCATGGTGGCATATCCTGAAAGAACGCTAGCCCCGCCGCATGACGCTTGTGTGACCGAACCACGACGGTTGCATGAGCTTTACCTCAAATTTTAGGTATTTCGGCTCAGGGATACAATTCCGCCGTGTCCCACGCGCCGCCCGGGCTGGTCTGGCTGTAGGTTTTCCGCTCATGCAGGCGGAATTTGCGGTCGCGCCAGAATTCGAAATAAACCGGTTTCACCCGGTAGCCCGACCAGCATTCGGGGCGCGGGATGTCGCCGATGCCAAAGTGTGCGGTATAGTGCGCAATCGCAGCCTCGAACTCGAAGCGCCCCTCCATGGGGCGGGACTGTTTGGACGCCCAGGCGCCGATACGGCTGGTGCGCGGGCGCGACGCAAAATAGGCATCAGCCTCGGCTTCGGTCACCGGCTCGACCTGTCCTTCGATACGGATCTGGCGCCTGAGCGATTTCCAGTGGAACAACAGGGCCACATGTTGGTTGGCCGCCAGTTCGCCGCCCTTGCGGCTTTCAAGGTTGGTATAGAAGACAAAACCGTTTTCGTCCGCGCCTTTCAGGAGCACCATGCGCACGCTGGGGTGGCCGTCCGGCGTGCTGGTGGCCAGCGCCATGGCCGTCGGATCATTGGGTTCCGACGCTTCTGCTTCCTTCAGCCATTCCTGGAATGTTTCGAAGGGTTCGGAAAATACGGCGGTATTGTCGGTCATGATACCCTGCTCCGGTCAGGTCCGTGGCGATGGGGTCAGGCGCGATTTTTCGCTCCGGTTCGCCAAACTTTTGCTATATCCAGTCTGTAAGCCTCTGGCATTGCGCCTGCAATATGGCTTATCAGTTGAGTCAGTATCCGGTTTCAGGTGTTGAAACAATCCTATGAACGACCTTTATAAAATTTTGGGTGTCGAGAAATCCGCCTCCCAGGACCAGATCAAGAAGGCTTATCGGGAGCTCGCGAAAAAGCTGCATCCGGACCGCAACAAGGACGATGTCAAGGTTGCGGACCGGTTCAAGGAAGTCTCGGCTGCCTACAGCATTCTGGGCGATGAAGCCCAGCGCAAGCGTTATGACCGTGGCGACATCGACGAAAATGGCGCCGAGCGTGGCCCCGGCGCGGGCGGTTTTGGCGGTTTCCGCTCCAGCCGCAGCGCGGGCGGCGAACGCCGCACCAGCTTCGATTTCGACGAGGCCGAAGACCTGTTCAGCGACTTTTTCCGCTTCACGGGACGGCGTGGCACTGCGGGCGGCAAATCCCATTCGGGCGACCGGGGCGACGCGCGCTCGAACCCGTTCGAAGGCTCTGGCCGCAAGAAGGGCCTGGATATCAGCTACCAGATCACCATCGGGTTCGAGGAATCGATCACCGGTGGCAAACGGCGCCTGCACCTGAATGACGGCCGCGATGTCGATATCAAGGTGCCGGAAGGTATCCAGAACGGCCAGGTGATCCGTCTTGCCGGGCAAGGCGGCCCGGGCTTTGGCGGTGCCCCCAAGGGTGATGCGCTGATTGAAGTCGAGGTTTCCCCCCACCCCTATTTCAAGAGGGTCGGCAACGACATTCATCTTGAATTGCCCATCTCGCTGGATGAAGCGGTCTTGGGCGGCGATATCGATGTGCCCACCCCCAAGGGCCGGCTGACCGTGCGCATCCCGCGCGGCAGTTCGACCGGTCGGCGCCTGCGCCTGAAGGACAAGGGCGTCAAGCGTGGCAGTGAGGTTGGCCATATGTATGTCAGCCTCAAGGTCATGCTGCCAGACGACCGGGACGCCGACCTTGAAGAGCTGATCAAACAGTGGGGCCGGCACGACGGCGCCAAGATGCGCCGGAAGGCAGGCCTGACCTGATGCCGCTTGCCGCCCTGATGGCCCGTTTTCCGCGCGTCGCGCGCCATGGCCGCATCTGGGGCCGCGCGCTCAGGCGCTTCATGGAAAACGGCGCCATGGTGGCGGCCGGCAACATGGCCTTCCTGACCATGCTGTCCCTGTTTCCCTTCGTGATTTTTCTGGTCGCCCTGTCCGGCGTACTGGGGCAAACCGAACGCGGGCTTGAAGCCATCGCCTTCCTGTTGTCCATCCTGCCGCCCGAAGTGGCGGTCGTGGTCGAGGGACCCATCGTCGGCATCATCAACAACACGGGCGCTGAAATCCTCACCGGCTCGATCCTCTTCTCCATCTGGACCGCCGCCAATGGCATCGAGGCCGGACGCGAAGTGCTGATCAAGGCGTTTGGCCGCGAACATGCCCGCGCGGCCTGGGTACGCCGGCTGGAAAGCCTGGGCATTGTTGTCATCGGGGCCGTCGCCATGCTGACCGCCATGTCGGTCCAGGTACTGGGCCCACCGATGCTGACCGCGCTCAATTCCATGTTCCCGGACGAAATCACCGGCGGCATGATGGCGCTTTGGCGCTATGTCAGCCTGCTCGTGAGCCCGGTGGTGCTGCTGTTCGGGCTTTATGTGCTGTATCTGGCGCTGACACCGCGCCGAGTGAAAAAACCTTTCCGGCTGCCGGGCACGATCCTGAGCCTCGTCATATTGCTGCTAACCGCGCGCGGGCTGTCGGTTTACCTCAAGTATGCCAACACCTATGATGTCACGTATGGCTCGCTCGCGGGTGTGGTGGTGCTGCAGCTTTTCTGTTTTCTAGTCAGCCTCGGCTTTGTGCTCGGCGCCGAGCTGAATGCGGCCTATACTTTCGTGCGCAACCAGGCGCGGCTCGCGGAAGCCGCAGAGGCAGCGGCGGCAAAAGAACAGGCTGCCGCTACGGTGGATAAGAAAAATTGACCGCATGCGCCTTTCGTGTAGGATGCGCCGCACAAAATCCGGCTGAAGCAATAAGATGAGGGCAATCATGACAAAATTGATGGAAGGCAAACGGGGCCTGATTATGGGTGTCGCCAACGACCGCTCGATGGCCTGGGGCATTGCAAAGGCCTGTGCCGAACAGGGCGCCGAGCTCGCCTTCTCCTATCAGGGGGAAGCGCTCGAGAAACGGGTACGCCCGCTCGCACAATCGGTCGGCAGCGACTTCCTGGCAGAATGTGACGTATCGGACGGCGCTTCCATCGACGCCCTGTTCGAGACCGTCGGCCAACGCTGGGACAATCTCGACTTTGTCGTGCACGCCATCGGCTATTCCGACAAGAACGAGCTCAGGGGCCGTTATATCGATACCAGCCTGAACAACTTCCTGATGACCATGAACATCTCCGCCTACAGCTTCGTGGCAGTCGCCCAGCGCGCCGAAAAGCTGATGAAAAACGGCGGCACGATGCTGACCCTGTCCTATTACGGCGCCGAAAAGGTTGTGCCGCACTATAATGTGATGGGCGTGGCCAAGGCCGCCCTTGAGTGCAGCACTCGCTATATGGCGCGCGACCTGGGTGAACAGGGTATCCGCGTCAACTGCATCTCGGCCGGCCCGATGAAGACCCTTGCGGCGTCGGGTGTTGGCGATTTCCGTATGCTCCTCAAATACAATGAAGGCAACTCGCCGCTACGCCGGAATATCAACCTGGACGACGTGGCGGGTGCCGGCCTTTACCTGCTGTCGAACATGTCGTCGGGCGTGACCGGCGAAGTGCATTATGTCGATGCCGGCTTCAACATCACCGGCATGCCGATTGACGATGACACGATGAAAGCCGTGCTTGCCGTCCTCGACGCCAAAGACAAAGAAGCGAAAGAGTAACCCTGAACTTCGGGAAAGCGTATGTCCTACAACACCTTCGGCCGTCTGTTCCGTTTCACCACCTGGGGCGAAAGCCACGGGCCGGCGCTCGGCTGCACGGTCGATGGTGTGCCGCCGATGCTCGACCTTGCCGAGGCCGACATCCAGGGCTTCCTGGACAAGCGCAAGCCCGGCCAGTCGAAATACACGACCCAGCGGCGCGAGCCCGACGCGGTGAAAATCCTGTCCGGCGTGTTTGACGGCAAGACCACCGGCACCCCCGTGCAATTGATGATCGAGAACATGGACCAGCGTTCGAAGGATTATGGCAATATCGCCGAAACCTTCCGCCCGGGCCATGCCGACTATACCTATATCGCCAAATACGGCATCCGCGACCACCGGGGTGGCGGCCGTTCAAGCGCGCGGGAAACCGCGGCCCGCGTTGCCGCCGGCGCCGTGGCCCGCAAGATCCTGGGTGCCGGCATCACCATCCGCGCCGCCATGGTGCAGATGGGCCGCCACAAGATCGATTACGACCGTTTCGACTGGGCCGAAGTGAACAATAACCCCTTCTTCTGCCCCGATGCCGGAACCGCCGCTGAATGGGCGACGGAACTGGACGCCATCCGCAAATCGGGCAGTTCCATCGGTGCCGTCATCGAAGTGGTTGCCGAAGGTGTGCCCGCCGGCTGGGGTGCGCCTGTTTATGGCAAGCTGGACGCCGACCTTGCCACCGCGATGATGAGCATCAACGCCGTCAAGGCGGTCGAAATCGGTGCCGGTTTTGAAGCCGCCTGCCTGACCGGCGAAGAAAATGCCGACGAAATGGTGCCGGGACCGGACGGCAAACCCAAATTCCTGTCCAACAAGGCCGGCGGCATCTTGGGCGGCATTTCGACCGGCCAGCCGATTGTGGTACGGTTTGCGGTCAAACCCACCAGTTCGATCCTGACCCCGCGCAAAAGCGTGACCCGCGCTGGCGAAGCCACGGAAGTGATGACCAAGGGCCGGCACGACCCCTGCGTCGGCATCCGCGCCGTGCCGGTGGCCGAAGCCATGATGGCCGTCGTGCTGGCCGACCATATGATGCTGCACCGCGCGCAGTGCGGGTAAAAACCAATATTTCTTATATAGTTACAAGGATACCCTCATGCATTCCCACAACCTGACCGACTGGCAACATGACCATGTTTTTGGCCAGGACAGGAAACAGGCCGGGGAAAAGAGGTCCTTCATCATCATGCTTGTCACCCTGGTGATGATGGTGGTCGAGGTGATCGCCGGGCTGGTTTACGGCTCGATGGCGCTGCTGGCGGACGGCCTGCATATGGCCTCGCATGCTGTGGCGCTGGGCATCAGCGTGCTTGCCTATATCTATGCCCGCAAACTGGCGCATGACCGGGGCTTTGCGTTCGGCACCGGCAAGATCAACAGCCTTGCCGGGTTTGCAAGCGCGGTGCTTCTGGGTGCCTTTGCCGTCAGCATGGCGGTCGAAAGTGTCACCTATCTCATCAACCCGCGTGCCATTGCCTTCGACCAGGCCCTGCTGGTTGCTTTCATCGGGCTGGTGGTCAACGGCATCAGCGCCTGGGCGCTGGCCGGCACGCCCCATGACCATGGGCATGATCACGGACACGGTCATGAGCACGACCATGGCCAGGCGCATCATCATGCGCACCATGATGACCACGAGCATGACCACGAACATCACCATCACGACCACAACCTGCGTGCCGCCTATATGCATGTGCTGGCAGATGCGCTGACCTCCGTGCTGGCCATCGCGGCGCTGTTCGCGGGCAAATACTGGGGTGCAGCCTGGCTGGACCCGACCATGGGCATCGTGGGTGCCATTCTGGTCGCGCGCTGGTCGGTGTCGCTGATGCGTGGTGCCGGTGCCGTGCTTCTGGACCGCCAGGTCGGTGACACGCACCTGGACGCCGTGCGCACCGCCATCGAACAGGATAGCGAAGACAAGGTCGCGGACCTGCATGTCTGGTCGATCGGGCCCGGCATCCATGCCGCCGCCATCGCCATTGTCAGCCACGAGCCCCGGCACCCGGACCATTATCGCAGGCTTCTGCCCGCCCAAAGCCGCATCGTGCACACCACCATCGAAATCCACACCTGCACCGGCAAACACTAGGCAGGCGGTCAGCGCGGCAACAACCGCACCCCAAGCGCCATCAGCGCAGCCGCCGGCATCAGCCACCAGAGCGGGCTTTCCATCGCCCACAGGAAGGCGCCGCCGATTGCAGCCCACAGCGCCGGCACGACATAGAGGAACCAGCGCACGCGGCCCAGCGCCATGAAGGCGCCAAAAGTGCCGATAACCGTGGGGTCCGGCATCAGGCCGAACAGTTCCGCTTGCCCGTAAGGACGCCCGTCAAGGGGCGGCAGCAGCGGCACGGCAAAAACCGCGGCAAGCAGCACCAGGATGCCGGTGGCACGCTGCCACACGGGCGGACCCTCCCAGGGCGCCACCGGCCCTGCCGTTATGGCGGCCCCGAACAACAGCAACGCCTGCAGGGCGAAGGCGCCGGCAAAATAGGGGGCGGCCCAGTTGATGCCGCTGTACCAGGACCAGAAATAGCCGGCCGCAACCGCGCCGAACGCGACCGCCAGCAACAGATAGGCCATGCGCACCATATGCCGGCCCTGCTGGTTAAGCTGCCAAAGAAGAAACAGCGTGCCGGCCCCGGCCAATAGCTGCGTTGGCCAGATGGCGGCGTTATAAAGCCCGAACAGCCGGTAATAGGTGCCGGGCGCATACATCAGGAAATCCTGGATATTGTAGCTGAGCCAATCCGCCATCAAAGCGCATCCATATAGGCCCGCATGCGCTGGCGCGTCGCATCGTCCGGCAGGCCACCCTGCCCGGCCGCGACATTTTCGCTGACATGGCCCACCCGCGTGGTGGCCGGGATCACGGTCGTCAGGCCCGGATGGGCCAGAAGGTATCCGAGGGCAAAGTCGGCCCAGGTGGCCATGCCCGCCTCGCGCGCCCATGCGGGCAGCCTGTCGCGCTTCAGGCGCCGTATGAGGCGCCCGCCGTCATAAGGCCGGTTGGCGATCACGGCGATGCCACGCTCTTGCGCAAGCGGCAGCAGGCGTGCCTCGGCCTCGCGGTCGGCGAGATTGTAGGTAAGCTGCACAAAATCGAGCGGCTCTGAAGTCATGATGCGTTCCAGTTCAGCGTGGCGCCGCCCGTGGGATGTGGTGACACCAACATAACGCAACTCGCCGCGTGCCTTCATCTCGAACAGGACCGGCAAATGGCTCTGCCAGTCTTCCAGATTATGCACCTGCAACAGGCTGAAGCGCTCAACACCCCAGCGGGCCCGGGTTTCCGCAAGCTGGGCAGCCGCGCGCGCCCGCCCGCTGGTCCAGATCTTGTCAGCCGCGAACAGGCCGTCAGGCTGGCCCAGCTCCCTGAGGCCATGGCCAATGGTCGCCTGCGACGAACCATACATGGGTGAACAGTCGATCAGCCGCCCGCCGCCCGCGAAAAATGCCCGCATGACCGCAACCGACTGCGCAAGGCCCACGGGATCGTTGCCGACATTGAAAGTGATCCAACTGCCAAGGCCGACGGGCGGCAGCAATTCGCCGCTCGACGGTATCATCCGCAAAGGTGCGGCGACCGCAGCGCGGGAAGGATGCGGCAGCAAGGGCGCCATCGCAAGCGCCGAAAGGCCCTGAAGCACCCTGCGCCTGTTCATGAATGACCGCCGCTGCCGCATCCTGTTTCCTCCCTTCACACCAACACGATACATAATAACATAATATAACGGTCCCGCACAGGCCACCTGCCCCTTGGTTTAGCCGCCTGTGCGACAGGATGGCAAAAGCCGTGTGCGTAGGCTACACTCTCGCCAAACCTTGGGGGAAGCGCGCATGCTGAAATGGTTCAAAATCATCCTGCTGGTGGTCGTCCTGGCCGTGGGCGGCCTTGTCGCCTATGCCTGGACGCCGGACATTCCGCATCAGGATCTGGTGGCCAAATATGGCACCGGGGCCTCCAATTTCGTGACCCTGCCGTCCGGTGCCGTGGCACATTACCGCGACCAGGGCAACAAGGCCGGGCCGGTGATCGTGCTGTTGCATGGCTCGAACGCCTCCCTGCATACGTGGGAGCCCTGGGTGCGGGAACTGAAGGGCGCCTACCGCATCATCACGGTGGACGAGCCGGGCCATGGCCTGACCGGCGCCACGCCCGCGGACGACTATACCTATGACGGCATGGTCGCCTTCGTGAATGAATTCACCGAAAGCCTGAGCCTGGACCGGTTTTTCCTGGGCGGCAATTCGATGGGCGGCGGGGTCAGCCTTGCCTATGCCGTCAAATACCCCGAAGACCTGCGCGGCCTGATCCTGGTGGATGCCGCCGGCACGCCGGTGCCAGAGGAAGCCATGGCCAAGGTCGACCGCCCGGCCGCCTTCAACCTGGCAGGCAAATGGTATGCAAGCTGGATTCTGGAAAACATCACGCCGCGCAGCCTGGTGATCGAGGGGCTGACGAAAACCGTGGCTGACCCCACGATCATCGACGATGCCATGATCGACCGCTACTGGGACCTGGCGCGCCATCCCGGCAACCGCCGGGCCACCGGTATTCGCTTCGCCTGGTACCGGGACGCCAAACCCACCGTGAATGTGGACCATATCGCCATGCCGACCCTGATCCTGTGGGGCGAAAAGGACAGCCTGATCCCGGTCGAGGTGGGCTATGCGCTACAGAAACGCATCAGGGACAGCGAACTGGTGGTTTACCCCAACGTCGGCCATATCCCGATGGAGGAGATCCCCGCCATTTCCGCGAGCGCAGTGAACAGCTTTATCGAGCGCGTGCTGGGCCCAGAAGAAATCCCCGGCGATACCGTGGTGGCACAGGCGACCTTCACGCGCTAACGGCCCGCAGTCTCTGGCCCGTCGCCACCGAAGCGGGTGGCGAAATAGCCGCACACCAGGCCGACGATGGCACCTTCGGCTACCATCCACCAGGCGGAATTGAACGCCGAGCCCGCGCCGAAGGTATTCACCAGCATAGCCATGAAGCGGTCATGCAGGAACAGCATCAGCACAAAATTGAGCCAGGCGCCGAAGAATGCCGAGCGGAACCACCAGGGCATGGGCAGTTTCAGGACGGGGTGGTAGCTGACGACCCCAAACAGGCCAACGACAGCGCCCAAGGTGGTGTACCAGAACAGGATGCCCAGCCGGAACATGATGTCCGCATCCGGCATGAACAGGGGCAGCATAAAAAAGCCGACAAGCCCGAACACTAAACCAACCAGCTTGCCAACCGCGATTCTGAGCATCAGTGACGGTTTCTGGAACATGGTTCGATCTCCCTTGTTGAGAAAAGAAGACTAACACACATGTACCACGACCGCATTGACGCGGGTCAAACCCGGCTGAACACACCCACAAGCTCAAGATGCGGGGACCAGAGGAACTGGTCGACCGGCAAAACACTGTCGAGGCTATAGCCGCCATCCGCAAGGGTACGGGCATCGCGGCTGAAGGTATTGGGGTTGCACGACACCGCCACCACGCGCTTGACGTCTGATTTGGCAAGCTCGGCCACCTGTTCCTTCGCCCCCGCACGCGGCGGGTCGAACACAACGGCTTCGAACGCAGACAGTTCCTTCGGTGTCAGCGGCCTGCGGTAAAGGTCCCGGTGCAACGGTACGATCTGCTTGAGGCCGGTCGCGACGTTCGATGCACCGGCGAGCGCATCGATGGCCACCTTGGCACCTTCGACCGCCAGCACCTGGTGCGTGCGCGCCAGCGGGAAAGTGAAGGTACCAATACCGGAAAACAGGTCGGCCACCCGCTTGAAGCCGTCGCAGGCGTCCAGCACGGCCTTTACAAGCGCCGCTTCACCCTCGTCGGTCGCCTGAATGAAGGATGCCGGCGGCAAGGCGGCCAGCACACCGGACAGGTTCATGACCGGCGTGCGCCGGATGGCGACAGGGTCCAGGAACCCCTGGTCCTGCCAGTGCAGGGCCGCAAGGTCATGTGTGTTCGCGAAATCCACCAGTTTTTCCCGGGCGGCGAGATCAAGCGCCATCGGCGCATCAATCAGCAGGTCGACCCCCAAATGGGTCAGGGTCATATGCACGGTGGCATTCATGGCCTGCGCCAGCAGGTCGTTCAGGATCGCGCGCAGGGGCTGCATCAGGCTGGTGAGTTCCGGCCGGGTGACGGGACATGTTTCCACATCCACCAGCCGGTGGCTCTGGCGTTCGTTGAAGCCGAGGATGACACCCGACACGGTCTTGAGCGCCTTCATGGCCACGCGCCGGCGCGATGCGGCGGGACTGATAACCGGGTCCAGCACCAGATCGGCCGAAAAACCGTGATGCGCCAGCGCGGTAGCCGCACGTTCCCTGACCCAGGCACGATAGGTCTCGTCCGACAGGAATTGCAACTGGCAGCCGCCACAGGTGCCAAAATGCGCACAGGCGGGTTTTGCCCGGCCCGGCCCTTCGGCCTTCAGTTCCACCAGTTCGGTATAGATGCCGTTCCTGTTGCGGGTCGTTACTTCAGCCAGTGCCACGTCGCCGGGCGAAGTGAAGGGTACAAACACCTGCACGCCATCAAGGGTGCCGACGCCGTCACCTTGCGCACCAAGGCTTTCGATGGTTACTTCAAGGCGTTCAGCCACCGTTTTTGACCCCATAAATCAGGAATTCCACATTGCCCTCCGGCCCTTTGATCGGGCTTTCCGTGATGCCCACGGCCTGCCAGCCTTCAAGGCCATCCAGCCAGGCCCGGATATCGTCGCACACAGCCTTGTGCAGGTCGGGGTCGCGCACCACGCCACCCTTGCCGACATTCTCGCGCCCAACCTCGAACTGCGGTTTGATAAGCGCGATCAACGCACCGCCCGGTTTCACCAGCGCGAGTGCCGCCGGCAGTACGGTTTTCAGCGAAATGAAACTGGCATCACAGACAACAAGGTCGATGGGGTCGGGGATCAACTCGCTTGTCAGGTAGCGGGCGTTGGTTTTCTCCAGCACCACCACACGCTCGTCCTGCCTCAGCTTCCAGGCAAGCTGGCCGGTGCCGACATCAACCGCATAAACCCTGGCCGCGCCGGCTTCGAGCGCGACATCGGTGAAACCGCCGGTGGACGAACCAACATCCACCACCACGGCGCCCCTGGGGTCGACCGGAAAGGTTTGCAGGCCTTTTTCAAGCTTCAGGCCACCACGGCTGACCCACGGATGGTCCTTGCCCCTGACATCAAGCGGCTGGTCGTCCTTGATGGCCTGCCCTGCCTTCAGAATCTTGGTTTCGCCCGTAAAGACGAGGCCCGCCATGATAAGCGCCTGGGCCTTGGCCCGGCTTTCGACAAGCCCACGGTCAACGAGCGCGACATCGGCCCGAAGTTTGCCAGCCATCGCCCTGCCCGCCCCTAGACCTGGGCGGCCGCAGACGGACCGTCGTCAGCCTGGCCGACATCATTGCGGCCCAGCGCCTTCAGGACGGCGGCGACAATGCCTGCGGCATCAAGGCCGGCTTCGGCATACATTTTTTCAGGCTTGTCATGGTCCTGGAACACATCCGGCAGCTTGAGCGCCCGAACCTTCAGGTTGCCATCCAGAATGCCCTCGCCGGCCATGAAGTCCATGACATGGGCGCCAAAACCGCCGATGGAGCCTTCTTCAATGGTGATAACAAGCTCGTGGCTGGCAGCCAGGTTGCGGATCAACTGTTCGTCTACTGGCTTGGCAAAGCGGGCATCGGCCACGGTGGTCGACAAGCCCCGGGCTTCAAGGTCATCAGCGGCTTTCAGCGCTTCCTGAAGCCGCGCCCCCAGGGACAGGATGGCGATCTTGCTGCCTTTCCTGACAATGCGGCCCTTGCCGATTTCCAGCACCTTGCCTTCAGCCGGCAGCGCGACACCGCTGCCTTCACCGCGCGGATAGCGCACAGCGGACGGACGGTCATCAAGGGCGGCGGCAGTCGCCACCATATGCATCAGTTCGGCTTCGTCGGCAGCGGCCATCACCACCATGTTCGGCAGGCTGGCCAGATACGTCACATCGAAGCTGCCGGCATGGGTCGGGCCATCGGCGCCCACAAGGCCGGCACGGTCGATCGCAAAACGCACCGGCAGGTTCTGAACCGCAACATCATGCACAACCTGGTCGTAGGCCCGCTGCAGGAAGGTGGAATAGATGGCGCAGAAAGGTTTGTAGCCCTCTGCCGCCATGCCGGCCGCGAAGGTCACGGCATGCTGTTCGGCGATACCGACATCGAACGTGCGGTCAGGAAAGGCCTTGGCGAACTTATCGAGGCCGGTGCCGGACGGCATGGCGGCGGTGATCGCCACAACCTTGTCGTCCTTTTCGGCTTCCTGCATCAGGGCCTTGGCGAAGATGTTGGTGAAGGTCGGCGCAGCCGGCGCCGATTTTTTCTTCTCGCCGGTCACCACATTGAACTGGGGCACGGCATGGTATTTTTCCTGGTTCGGTTCGGCGAACGGGTGGCCATGGCCCTTTTCGGTGACCACATGCACCAGGATGGGGCCATCGATAGCGTCGCGCACGTTTTCCAAGACCGGCAGCAGATGGTCCATATTGTGGCCGTCGATGGGGCCGACATAATAGAAACCCAGCTCATCGAACAGGGTGCCACCACCGGCGGCCATGCCACGGGCATATTCTTCGGCCTGGCGCGCGCGGTCCGCCAGCGGACGCGGCAGCATCGAAATCATCTTCTTGCCGAAATCGCGGATGCTCATGAAGGTGTGCGAGCTGACGATCTTGGCCAGATAGGCGCTCAGCGCCCCCACGGCGGGTGCGATCGACATGTCATTGTCGTTCAGGATCACGATCAGGCGGTTGCCGGCCTGTTCGGCATTGTTCATGGCTTCATAGGCCATGCCCGCGCTCATGGCGCCGTCGCCGATCACGGCAATGGCCTTGCCCGGCTTGTCCGCCAGTTTGTTTGCGACAGCCATGCCCAGCGCGGCGGAAATGGAGGTCGAGCTGTGGCCGGCGCCGAACGGATCAAACTCGCTTTCCGCACGCTTGGTGAAGGGCGAAAGCCCCCCGCCCTGGCGAATGGTGCGGATACGCTCGCGCCGTCCGGTCAGAATCTTGTGCGGATAGGCCTGGTGGCCCACATCCCAGATCAGCCGGTCGTCGGGCGTGTTGAAGACATAATGCAAGGCAACGGTCAGTTCGACCACACCAAGGCCCGCGCCAAAGTGGCCACCGGTCACCGAAACGGCGCTGATCATCTCCTGGCGCAATTCGTCCGCCAGTTGCCGCAACTTGGTTTTCGGCAGTTTGCGCAGGTCAGCCGGGGTCAGCACCTGGTCCAGGAGGGGCGTTTCTGGGCGTACACTCACAATGTCATCCTTCATTACACGCCTATTATAGTCTTTTTATGTCAGCGGCGGCACACATAGCCTTCAGGTGCGACGATTTATAGCAAAATGTGCAACGGCGCGCAAAAGCGAGGCCCGTTCGTCGAACATGGACAGATGTGCGATAGCCTGGTCGGTCAGCACCACCGCCTGCTGGCGCGCCCTCTCAACCCCCATAAGACCGACAAGGGTGGCCTTGCCCGCGTCGGCATCTTTTCCTGTGGCCTTGCCCACTTCTTCGGGCGAACCTTCAACATCCAACAGGTCGTCGGCAATCTGGAACGCCAGCCCCAGGTCGCGTGCATAACCATGCAGCGCGGCGCGCGCCTGTTTGCCCGCATGCCCCATGATGGCGCCGGATTCCGCCGAAAAACTGATCAGGGCGCCGGTTTTCATCTGTTGCAGCCGGTGGATGGCGGCTTCATCAAGGCCCATGCGCTCGGCGCTCAGGTCGATCATCTGACCGCCGACCATGCCGTGATGGCCCGAGGCGTGCGCCAGCTTGCGCACCAGTTCAAGCCGCACAAACGGATCGCTGTGGGTGGCGTCGTCGGCCAGGATTTCAAACGCCAGCGACACCAGCGCGTCACCGGCCAGGATGGCGGTGGCTTCGTCGAACGCCTTGTGCACTGTGGGTTTGCCCCGGCGCAGGTCGTCGTCGTCCATCGCCGGCAGGTCGTCATGGATCAGGGAATAACAGTGGATGCATTCGATGGCCGCCGCGACCCGCAGGGCGTGGGCGCGTTCGACATCAAACAGCTCGGCGCTCGCGAGCACCAGGAACGGCCTCAGGCGCTTGCCGCCCGAAAACACGGAATAGCGCATGGCTTCAACCACGCGGGCCTCAGGCCCGGGCGGGATCGCCAGAATGGGGTCCAGCACACGTTCGACAGCAGTCGACGTCGCGGAAAGGGCCTCCTGAAGCGGACCGCTTTGCACCTGCGCACTCCTAATCGACATCAAACGGCGCCGTGCTTTTTGCTGCGCCGGCGTCATCCAGCGTGATTTTTTCGATCTTGGCCTGGGCGTCCTTGAGCTTGGCTTCGCAGTGGGCCTTAAGGGCCGTGCCGCGCGTGTAAAGCTCGATGGATTGTTCGAGCGAGGCATTGCCGGATTCGAGCCGGGCCACCACTTGTTCAAGGGCCGACATGGCCTCCTCGAAACTCATGTGCGCCAAGTCCTGCGGTCCGCCCTTTGCGTCGCTCATAAATAACCTCAATCCTGTTTTGCCAATCTGGCCCCAAGTCACTAAGCGGTGTTATAGGCCGCAGATGGCCGGCACGCAAAGCTAATCGGCGGAAGAAATCCAGCAGCCTGCCGTCATTCAAAGTCGGCCAGTGACCTCAAAGGCACACCCTTGAGCGCCATCACGGATGCCATGACATCGGTTTCATCGTAGGTTCCCTGCGCCTCGAAGCGGTAGACACCGTCGTCGAAACTGCGGGACGCCAGGCCAACCGATTCCAGGAGGTTGATGTGGGACACCGCCTCGCCCAGCGCCAGGAAAAAGTCGAAACCGGTGATCTTGCGCCGAAACAGCGCCGGAAAAGTCTGCACAGGCGAGCGCGGCTTTTCGGCGATGCGGCCATGCAAAGAGCGCAGTTTCCTCAGATGCCCGTCGATCAGCGCATCAAGGCGCGCATGCAGACCGTAGAAGACCTGCCCGTGCGCCGGCAATACCAGCGGGTCGCCGCCGATCTGCTTCAGCCGGTCAAGACTGGCGATCCAGTGTGCCAGCGGATTTGCCATGGGTTCACGGGCATAGACCGACACATTTGACGTGATCCGCGGCAACACCTGATCGCCCGAAATGAACAAGGGCTCGTCAAGACACAGAAGGCAGGCATGTTCGGGCGAATGGCCCCGGCCCATGATCACGCGCCAGCGGCGGTTGCCGAGGTCGATCTCCGAGCCGTCCTCCAATCGGGTGAACACCGGCGGAATGCTGTGCACACCGCGTTTATAGTTGCCGAACCCAGCGCTGCGGATCATCGGCTCATACTGCCGGTCCACGCCCATCGAGAACAGATATTCAAGCTCATGTTCCGGGAATTCCTGCGCCGCCCCGGCCCACAGGTGGCTGGCCATCAGATATTCGGTCATGGTCATGGCAAAGGACGCCTTGTGGCGTTCGACCAGCCAGCCCGCCAGGCCCAGATGGTCGGGGTGCAAGTGGGTCGCGATCACGCGGGTGACCGGCTTGCCGCCAAACACGCTGGCTTCGATGGCTTCCCAGGCTTCGATGCCGCGGCTGCCGTTCGACCCGGTGTCGACAATGGTCCAGCCGTCGCCCTCGTCGAACAGATAGACATTGATATGATCGAGCGACCAGGGCAACGGGATGCGGGCCCAGAAGACACCTTTGGCCACCTCGATCACCGAACCGGCTTCTGGCGTGCCCTCGAACGGGTACCTGAGGCCGTCATCAACCTCGGCTGCCGGGCTGCGGTGATCGACGACATTGGTGTCCTCCGCCGCCTGATCGGGGGCGACGGTTTCTTCTGCGGCTTGATCTTCTGCCATGATCCCTCTTTCTCGGTCCTGTGCCGTGCCCGGCCTTTTCGCCCATTCTGCGCCTAGTGGCGCGCGAAATCATCCTCGGCCATGGCCATCAGGCTGGCGGCACCCGCCTTCACAGGACCTAGAAGCGCCGTCGCAGAAGGCAACAGTTGTTCGACAAAAAACTGCGCAACCGTGATCTTGGACTTGAGGAACGCCGGTTTGCCGTCACCGGACGTAAGGCGCTTTTCGGCCTCCGCCGCTTGCAGGCACAGAAGGTAGGCACCCAGGACGGTGCCGAACAGCCGCAGGTACGGCACCGCCGCCCCTGCCGTGTCGACAATGCCATCGAAACCATTTTTGAAAAGCGTATCCGCAGCTTCCGCCAGCGCGTCGATACCCGCCGTCAGCCCGGCTTTCTGGCCGGCAAGTGCGCCGCCCATCCCATCTGCGAACGCGCGCATTTCCGCGATCAGCGCCTGCCAGTGCTGGCCGCCGTCCATATTGAGCTTGCGGCCAACCAGATCGAGCGCCTGGATACCGTTGGTGCCCTCGTATATGGGTGCGATACGGATGTCGCGGTAATGCTGCGCCGCGCCGGTGTCTTCGATGAACCCCATGCCGCCATGGATCTGCACACCAAGCGACGCGGCCTCGCAGCCGATATCGGTCGCATAGGCCTTGGAGATGGGGGTCAGAAGGTCGGCTTCACCCTGCGCCTGTTTGCGCACGTCAATATCCGCCGCCTTGTGGGCCCGGTCTGCGGCCCAGACGTTCCGGTAGATGATGGCGCGGGCAGCATCGGTTGTGGCGCGCATGGTCATCAGCATGCGGCGCACATCGGGGTGGTGGATAATGGTCACCGCATCGCGGGTTTTGGCGCCGATGGCGGCCGATTGCACCCGGTCGCGCGCGAACGCGACCGACTGCTGGTAGGCACGTTCGGCCACCGAAACACCCTGCAGACCGACACCGATACGGGCATGGTTCATCATGGTGAACATGTTGCGCATGCCCTTGTTCTCTTCACCCACGATATAACCGACACATTTGCCTTCGTCGCCGAAGCTCATCACACAGGTCGGGCTTGCATGAATGCCCAGCTTGTGTTCAAGACTGACCACACGCACATCGTTGCGCGCGCCCAGCGAACCGTCCGCATTCACATGGTATTTCGGCACCAGGAACATGCTGATGCCGCCGGTGCCGGCCGGCGCATCCGGCAGACGCGCCAGCACAAGGTGGATGACATTCTCCACGAGGTCATGGTCGCCCCAGGTGATGAAAATCTTCTGGCCGGTCACCAAATAGCTGCCGTCCGCCTGCCGTTCAGCCTTGGCGCGCAGGGCGCCAACGTCCGAGCCGGCAGCCGGTTCAGTGAGGTTCATGGCGCCCGACCAGGTGCCGTCGATCATTTTGGGCAGGTACATCTGGCGCTGGTCATCGGTGCCGTGGGCATTGATGGCCTCGATGGCGCCGCTGGTCAGAAGCGGCATCAGGCTGTAGGCCATGTTGGCGGATGTCACCATTTCGGTGACCGCAATCGACAGGGTGCCCGGCAGGCCCTGCCCGCCCAGTTCCGGGTCTGCCGACAGGGTCGGCCAGCCGCCTTCCACATAGGCCTGGTGCATGGGCTTGAAGGCATCGGGGCTGACGACACCACCTTCGGTCAGCTTGGCGCCGATTTCGTCGCCGATCCTGTTGGTGGGCGCGATCACTTCACCCGCAAGCTTGCCCGCTTCCTCGAGCACCGCCAGGGCCAGATCCTCGCTCGCTTCCTCGAAACCCGGCAGGGACGTCCAGTCCTTCAGGCCACCAACTGTCTCGAGGGCAAAGCGTATTTCTTCCAGGGGTGCGCGATACTCGCTCATGTTCCAAACTTCCCGAATTCCCGTTAAAACCATTGTCAGCCAGCCTTGGCTGGCCTATCAGCAAGGGGCGAAGCAACATTGCGTTCGCCTGCCGCCGTCATTTCGGGTGAAATTTGTGCATGGCAACATTTAAAACACAAGTCGTTTCTGCCCATGAAGATGGCGCGATTTCCGCCGCCGTCCAGCAGCTTGTTGCCGGTGAACTGGTCGCGGTCCCGACCGAAACCGTCTATGGCCTTGCCGCCGATGCGCTGAATGATGCTGCAGTGCAAAAGATTTATGCCGCCAAGGGACGCCCGGCCCACAACCCGCTGATCTGCCATGTCACCGATGCCGATATGGCGGCACGCTATGTCGCCGTAACGTCACTTGCCCGCAGCCTGATGGGCGCCTTCTGGCCGGGCCCCCTGACCATCGTGTTGCCGCGCCGTGCCGATGCCGGCATCGCCCCCACCGTGACGGCGGGCCTTGACACCCTGGCCGTGCGGTCGCCGGACAGTGACATCACACGCAAAATCATCGCCAAACTGGACCGCCCGATCGCGGCACCCAGTGCCAATCCGTCCGGCAAATTGTCGCCCACAAGTGCCGCCGATGTGCTGGAAGGCCTGTCCGGGCGCCTGCCGCTGATTCTCGACGGCGGCCGCACCGGGGTCGGGATCGAAAGCACCATCGTGGGGGTGCGGGATGAAAAACTGTATCTGCTGAGGCCCGGCAGCATCACGCCCGACGACATCACGGCCGCGACCGGCCAACCGGTTTATGCCCGCGACGACAGCACGATTACGGCGCCCGGGCAGCTTGCGAGCCATTATGCGCCGACGGCCGCCGTCAGGCTGAATGCGACCGAAAGACAGGCAGGCGAAATCCTGATCGGGTTTGGGGATGTGGCGGGCGATATCAGCCTCAGTGCCTCAGGTAATCTGTCAGAAGCCGCCCACAACCTGTTTGAAACATTGCGAAAAGCCGATACGTTTGGCCAAGACACGATTGCCGTGGCGCCGGTACCGAACGAAGGCGTCGGCATCGCCATCAACGACCGACTGGCGCGCGCCGCCGCCCCGAGGGACTGATATGATCGACCCCAAGCATATGGATGCGCTGATCAAGATTGCCGGCCCCGGCGGGGCAAGCCAGGACGCCGCCGAACTGGCGCCGCACCTGACAGAATGGCGTGACAAATTCCAGGGCAACTGCCCCTTGATGCTGATGCCGGCGGATACAAAAACGCTGTCGGCCATCGTGCGTTACTGCCAGGAACACCGGATCAATATCGTGCCACAGGGCGGCAACACCGGCCTTGTGGGTGGCGGCACACCGGGGCTTGAGGGCCGGGACGAAATTCTGGTCAGCACCAAGCGCATGAACCGCATCTTGGCGGTGGACGCCGAAGATTTTTCCATCACCGCCGAAGCGGGCGCGCCGGTCGCGGCCCTGCAGGCGGCGGCGGCGGATGTCGACCGCCTGTTCCCGCTGTCGCTGGCGTCTGAAGGCAGTTGCACCGCGGGCGGTGTGATCTCCACAAACGCCGGCGGCGTGCATGTATTGAGATACGGCACCACCCGCGCGCTGGTGCTGGGCATCGAAGCCGTGCTGCCGACGGGCGAGATCGTGAACAGCCTGTCGTCGCTCAGGAAAGACAACACCGGCTATAACCTTGCCCAGTTGCTGGTGGGGGCCGAGGGCACGCTTGGTATCGTCACCAAAGCCACCTTCAAACTGTCGCCGCCCGAACGGCAGAAACACACCTGCTGGCTGGCGGTCGAAAGCCCGGCTGTCGCGCTCAAACTCCTGTCCTCGCTTCGCGAAGCAACGGGGGACCGGGTGTCGGCGTTCGAGTTGATGCCGCGTGGCGGGCTTGAGATGGTATTCAGCCATATCCCCGGTGCGCGTGATCCCCTGGATGCCCCCTATCCCTGGTGCGTGCTCACGGATGTCGCCACCAGCCGCCCGGACCCCGGCCTCGCCACCGCGCTTGAGGCATGGCTCGAAGCCGAACTGGACGCAGGCCGCATTCTCGACGGCGCCATTGCCGCCACGGTTGGGCAGGGCCAGGACTTCTGGCGCCTGCGCGAAAGCATGTCGGAAGCCCAGAAACATGAAGGCGGCAGCATCAAGCACGATATTTCGGTGCCGGTGTCCAAGGTGCCCGCGTTCCTTGCGGAAGCCACAGCCGCCATCGAAGCCGGCTATCCCGGCAGCCGCACCACGCCCTTCGGGCACCTGGGCGACGGCAATATCCATTTCAACATCATGCAGCCCAAGGGTGGCGACAAACAGGCCTTCCTGGCCCAGTGGGAAGCCATGAATGCCATGGTGCATGATATCGTGGTATCGATGGGAGGCTCGATTTCCGCCGAGCACGGCATCGGCACGTTGAAGCGGGACGAACTCACGCGCCTGAAACCGCCAGCCGAACTGGCGGCCATGCGCGCCATCAAGGCCGCGCTTGACCCCAACAACATCCTGAACCCGGGTGTGCTGTTCGGCTAGCCCTTGCGGCGCACGCCGGTTTTGCCTTCATAAAAAGCCTGGATGGTGGCCGTGTCGGCCGCCATGTCGCCGGTCGGCAGGAATAAGGGGCCAAGGCCGATTTCGCGTGTGGTGGAATCAACAAACGCAAGCTGGATCGGCACACCAGCCGCGATCGCGATCCGGTAATAACCGCTTTTCCAGCGCTCGACCTTCGACCGGGTGCCTTCGGGTGCCAGGCCCAGGATCATCTGCTCGTGGTTCGTAAAGGCCGTTACGGCTTCGTCCACCAGGTCACGTGCCCCCGCGCTTTCGCGCCGGACCGGAATGCCGCCCAGCCAATAGAACAGCCAGCCGAACGGGCCTTCGAACAGGCTGTGTTTGCCGAGGAAACGCACACGAATGCGGAAGGCGCCCACGACAGCCATGAACAGGGGAAAGTCCCAGTTGCTGGAATGTGGCGCTGCGATCGCAACAAATTTCGGCGTATCCGGCAGGTGCCCGACAAGGCGCCAGCGCCCGGCCCACAGGAAGGCCTTGCCAACATAATGCAGCACACCGCTGAAAAAGCGGCTGTCATAGATCAGTTTTTCGGACACCTGACTTCCCTGCCCCTACCCGATACAGCATCCCGTTTCCCGCTGCGGGCCGCGCACCCTAGCCGAAACCACGCTGTTCGCCAAGACCCCATAAAAAAACGGGCGGACAGGGGATTAACCCGTCCGCCGCACAGTTCCGGTGCTGATCACTCAGGCAAATGATCGGCACGTAACTCGTTTCGAGTACCTCCCGGATCTCAGGCAAAACCCGACAGGCACACAGACAATCGCAAGGCATGTGCCAGAAACCAATCCATAGCAATATCAATGAGTTGCCGATTACCTGCCCCATCTTGGGACAGTCTGCATAAATTTGAAATGTACCAAATTGGTACATGTCCCGATTTGGGACAGCTATTTCCCGCTCGGCAACAGGCGCTCGTAGGCGATCAGCAGCACACCGATAACCGATTTGGAAAAGCCCGCAGTTTCCAGAAGCCGCGCCAGCAGCTTCTTGTCACCTTTGGCAAGCGCCATTTCCATAACGTCATAGGGGCGGCCCATCAGCACCGACAGCGCCATGGTGAAAAGCCGCACATTGCTGTTCTGCAGATAGTTCAAAAGCACGTCGGAGGTCAGCCCCTTCATGCCATGAAGCTGGGTCAGGTAATTCTCGATCTCCGACAGCGGCGCCATCTCGAGGGTGCGGGAGAAAACCTGCCGGTTGGCCATGGACACCAGATAGGAGGCATAGTCGGTCGACAGCCCGAACTTCTGGTTCAGATATTCGCCATAATGTTTGGAAACCTTGAAGATCACCCGTTCTACCAGCGCCGCCGGCAGGTCGGCGCGGGATGCCAGCTTTTCCATGAGGCTGCGTTCTTCCGGGAAACGGTCCACGACCCGGGCGCAGGAACGCTCGGACAGGAAAGCACTGTCATTGTCCACCAGGGTTTCGACCGCATCCTGGCTGCCGACATCGCTGATCGCATACCCCACGGCTTCCGACAGCCCGTTCCGGCGTGCGATGGCGGTCTGGGCGCCGTCGCCGCAACTGCGCACGATTTCCTCGAGGATATTGTCGTCCATGGCCTGCGAGGCCACGAGGAACGGCATGGATACCTGGTCGATATCCTGTGCCAGCCGGGCGATGATATCCTTGGGCAGGAAATTGCAGGATTTCAGCTCGCGCGACAGCGCCTCGCGCACGGAAACCGCCACATCCTCGACCAACAGACGCGCAAGCTCGATCGCATCGCGGTCGCTGTCGCCACTATTCTGGCGCGCGAGCACACGGCCGACCTTGCGTGCGATTTCCACCCGCGCTTCCAGGTCGATACTCCTGAGTTCTTCTACGTCAGTGATATCAAGGCTCATCTATAAACTCGTTTACGGCTTCTTTCCGGTCGGCGTGAGGCCATACGCTGAAATCCGCCGTTTGCCTAATGCTAAATCACTTCCTTCAGTCCACGGGCGAAACGTGTTGCATTATCGACATAGATTTTGGCCGACATGCGGATCATTTCCTTTTCTTCGGGCTTGAGTTCCCGGATGACGCGAGCCGGCGCACCCACGATCAGCACGCCGTCGGGGAAGCTTTTGCCCTCGGTCACCAGCGCGCCTGCCCCCACGATGCTGTCCTTGCCGATGACCGCGCGGTTGAGGACCGTGGCGCCCATGCCGATCAGCGTATTGTCGCCGACGGTACAGCCATGCAGCATGACCTTGTGACCGATGGTGACACCCTTGCCGATCGTGGTTGGCACACCGGGATCGGCATGCAGGACCGAGTTATCCTGGATATTGCTGTCTTCACCGATGGTGATGGGGTCGTTGTCGCCCCGGATGGTGACATTGAACCAGACGCTGGCGCCTGCCGCGAGATGGACCCGACCGATCACGGCCGCAGAGGGCGCGACCCATGCCGTTTCGTCCGCAAATTCGGGCCTGACACCGTCAAGTTCGTACAACATAAAGCTTATCCCAATCCCTTGCCTGAAATAACAACAATAATTGAAAGCAGACAAAAGCCAAGTGATGGTTTAGAAGGTCGCCCACCGATCCCCGAATTCGCCGGACCGTTACAATGGTGGAAACAGTCGCAAAAGATGAGCTCGAGTGGCGGGGCAATGCCCCGGTCGCGCCGCGTTTCGGCGATGTCTATTATTCCGCCGAAAACGGGCTTGAAGAAACCCGCTTTGTATTCATCGAAGGCACGGGCGCACCCGCCATATGGCAGGACCGCGACCATTTTGTCATCGCTGAAACCGGTTTTGGCACCGGGCTGAATTTCCTGGCCACCTGGAAGGCCTGGAAAGAAAGCGGCACGCGCGGGCGCCTGACCTTCATTTCGGTGGAAGGTTATCCGCTGGACCGCGCAGCACTTGCAGCGGCCCATGCCACCTTCCCCGAGGTTGCGCCCTTTGCCGAACAACTGTCCGCCGCCTGGCCGCCACCGGCGGCGGGTTTCCACACACGGCACTTCGAGGATGGCCAGATCACCCTGATCCTGATGTTCGGCACCGCCGAGCAGGCCTTCAGCAGCCTTTCGGCCCATGTGGATGCCTGGTACCTGGACGGCTTCGCGCCCGCCAGGAACCCGGACATGTGGTCTGATGCAGTTCTGGACCAGATTGCCCGTCTGTCGCACACCGGCACCCGCTTTGCCACCTTCACGGCGGCGGGTTTTGTGCGGCGGGGGCTGCAGGCACGCGGCTTCCATGTCGACAAGGTGCCGGGATATGGCCGCAAGCGCGAACGACTGGTGGGTGTGATGGAAACACCGACCATGGCCACAGGCGCGCCCTGCCCCGACTGGGCCCTGCCGGGTGCGCCGATGCGTGACGGGCCTGTCGCGGTGATCGGTGCCGGCATCGCGGGTGCCAGTGTCGCGGCGGCCCTTGTTCGCCGGGGCCGGCAGGTCACGATGGTCGCGGGCACAAAACCGGTTGCCAGCCATGTACCGGCCGCGATCCTGGCACCGCGTTTCCTGCTGGATGACCAGCCGGTTGCCAGCTTCTTCACCTCGGCCCATGCCTATGCGGCGGCCTTCCCGCCGTTCGCCGGCACCTGGGCCGCGGCGCGGGGTATCGACCAGTTGCCCAAGGGCGACGAAAGTGCCGACCGGCTGGCGCGGGTGGCCACACACCTGAAATGGGGCGCCGACTGGCTGCAGCCGAATACGGAAGGTTTCCACCTGCCCATGGGCGGCAGCCTGGACACGAGGGCCGCGCTGGCGGCGCTGTTGAGCGGCATTCCCATGGTCAAAGCCGATATCGACCGCCTTGAAGCCACGGACGCCGGCTGGCGCCTGCTGGACCAGGACGGCAACACCGTCCATGAAGCACCGAATGTGGTCGTTGCTGCCGGGCTTGGAAGCGGCGCACTTGCCGGCACAGGCGACCATATAGAACTGCGGCCCAACCGGGGCCAGGTGGAATGTGTGGATGTTGACCGGCTTGCCGCGCTGCCGGCCTGCAGCTTTGCCTTTGGCGGCTACGTGACCGCCGCCATAGACGGCGGGCGTACCATCGGCTCGACCTTCGACCGTTTGCACAGTGTGTGCGATACCGATTATGCGCCGCAGCCAGAAGACCGGCAGCGTATCCTGACGGCACTTGCTGCCGCGACAGGGTGCGAGGTTCCGGATGATGCGATCAGCCATTCGTGGGCCGGTGTGCGCGCGACCACGGCGGACCACCTGCCGTTTGCGGGTGCCGTGCCCGATTGGCAGGCCGCCGCCGACCGTTACCAGCCGATGGCGATCGATGCCCGCGCGCCTGGCCTTGGTGCGCCCGACGCCGTGTCCGGCCTTTATATGCTGACCGGCCTTGGCTCCAAGGGATACCAATATGGCCCGCTTCTGGGTGACTATCTGGCGGCCCTGATGACAGGCGAGCCATTGCCACTGCCGATGGACCTGTTGCCGGCGGTCAGCCCCTTACGAGGCTTCATCCGCCGTCTCGTCCGCAGCGGCTGATATCTCGTCCGACATTTCCTGCAACAGCTTGGAAAAGGCGGCAATTTCCGCCTGTTTTCGGCGCGTGTAATAGCGCGTGAATACATGGAAACCGATCACAAAGCTGATCAGGAACAGAAACATGGCGTGCAAGCCAATCATTCGTTCCGAACGCCAGCCGCCAAGGTCCTGGACCAGCTTCCAATAGCCAAGCGGGATCAGCAAAAGGCTGGCATAACCGAACAGCACATTCAGGCGCATGTAGCGGATGCCGGCGCGGGCACGGCGGATCTGCAGCGCCACAAGGTCGCGGGCAGACCCCGCAGACACGTCCCATGCACCCCGGCGCGATTCAATGGCGACCCAGGCGCCCGCAAGGCTGAACAGGATGCAGAAGGCACCGACAATCTGGTGCGATGCCCTGGACCAGTCGAGCGCGAATATGGCAAAGACGACCATGGCAAGACAGAATGTAGCTTCGAAGGCGGCAAAAATGCGTGTGCGCCAGCCCAGGAAACGGGTCCGCCGCGCCAGCGCGCTCATGTCCATGGCCGGGCCTTCCTGCCACAGGCTGGCAAGATCGCCAAAGTCCGGCATGTCGGTTTTTTCCGGTTTTTTGTCCATGCGTGTTCCCCTTACCGCGCCACAAGGTCGCGCAGAAGCGTCTTGGCCCGGCTGAAGCGGACCATGGCATTGTTTTCACTGATCCCCAGCGCATCGGCGATGTCCCGGTGGCTGAGGCCTTCCAGCGCCAGGGTCGTCACCTGCCGGAGCGGCAGGGGCAAGCGCCTGACTGCAATCAGAAGCGCCTGCCGCTGCTGTTCGCGGCTCAGGCTTTCTTCCGGATGCGGGCTATCGGCCACCATTTCGTCGTCCAGTTCGGCCCGGCGCGGTGCCGCGGCGGCCTTGCCGACATGGCTGATGCAGCGGTTCTGGGCCACGCGCGCCACAAAGGCCTTCAGGCTGCCGCTGGCATTATATTTTGGCAACGCGCGCCACAGGGTCAGGGACACTTCCTGCATCAGTTCCTGCTGCAGTGCCGGATCGGCTTCATAGGAAGCGACGATCCGGCCCAGCATGGCCCCGTGCTCTGAAAGGATGGCGGAAAGGTCCATAGGTCCCTGCTTTTGCCCCTGCCCCGAACCGCCTCAGGCGTCGGCCAGCAATTGTTCGCTGGTCAGCCGGCGCGTGGTGATGCCGATACACAAGGCCGCGCCGATCAGGCTGGAGACCATGGCCGCCAGGATGAATTCCGCCGACGGTTCCCCCACGAACAGGATGCGCGACAGGCTTTCGACATCGGCGAAGATCGGCAGATAGTTGGCCGCCGCCGGGATCTTGGCGTCGCCATACATCTTGCTGTAGCCCACCAGCACCGGCAGCATCATGAACAGCGACATGTAGGTCTGGCCTTCCTTGAAGCTTTTGGCATGGATGCTGACGGTCAGCAAAAGCCCGCTCACGAACAGGCTGAGGCAGGCCATCTGGCTGAAAGCCAGCAACAGCCCGGGCACACTGGCCTTCAAGGGGAACGGCAGCACATCGTGCGGCAGGAAATTCAGCACGGTCAGGTTCACCGCCATCGCAAGCGACGAACCCGCGAAGCTGAAAATGGCGACGGTCAGCCACTTGCCGATCACGACATCCCGCGCACCGACGGGCTGGGCCATCAGGGATTGCAGGCTCTGGCGTTCACGCTCGCCGGCCAGGGCATCCAGTGCCACGCTCATGCCCGACACAAAGGGCGCAAACATGAACAGAAGCACAAGGCTGTAACCGAGCATCTTCACCACAAACTGGCTGTTGGCCAGGTCGGCGGTCACCACTGAAAACGGCATGGTCAGGGTGGGCGGCACGCCCCGGTTCACCAGCCGCACGGTGGCGATCTGGGCGCCATAAGCCTGGATTGTGCGTTCAACCACCGAGCCGCGCTTGGCGCCGCCCTTGGTGGTTTCGTCGACAAACAGCCGGATTTTCACCTGTTTGCCGGCCACAAGGTCGTCGGCATAGGTTTTGGGCAGAATGACCAGCGCATCGGCGCCGGACGGCAGCTTTTCCGGGTTCGCGCCGACCATGGCTTCCTGCACCTCGATGCCGGCATTGGCCATGAAGGATACCAGGCCCGGCGCCTGTTCCTGCCCGACAATCGCCACCTGCAGCCGGTCGTATTCGCCGCGGTCGTCGCTCATCAGGAACAGGACAAAGGCCATCAGAAGCGGCACACCGAAGGCATAATAGGCAATCGCCAGCACGGCACGCTTGTCGCGCACCATGTCCTTCAGCTCTTTTCTGAGCACCACAAGCCAGGTCGGGTTCATGCTGCGGTCCTTTCATGGGTTTCGGTCAGATGCACGAAGGCTTCTTCAAGGTTCGGCTGGCCGCTTTTCGCGACAAGCTCGGCGGCGGTGCCTGCGGCACACACGACACCGTCGACCATCATCACCACATGGTCGGACAGGATTTCGACTTCGGCCATGACATGGCTTGAAAGCAGTACACAATGCCCTGCTTCCCGAAGGTCGGTCAGGATGCGGCGCAACAGCCGCACGCTCATGACATCAAGGCCGCGCGTGGGTTCATCCAGCACCACATTCTGCGGCCGGTGCACGATCGCGCGTGCCAGGGCCACCTTCATGCGCTGGCCCTGGCTGAACCCTTCGGTGCGGCGGTCCAGGATGTCCTGCATGTGCAGGAGTCCCGCCACATCGGTAATGGCACCGTCAAGCGCCGCACCACTGAGGCCATGCAGTTCGCCATAATAGGCCAGATGTTCCCGGGTGGTCAGCCGGGTATAAAGCCCGAACTGGTCCGGGAAAATGCCCAGCCGGCGCTGGGCGGCCAGCGGGTCGTCCGCCACCGCGATGCCGTCCACCTTCACGGTCCCGGTGCTGGGCTTCAGAAGCCCGGCCACGGTGCGCAGGGTTGTGGTCTTGCCCGAGCCGTTGGCGCCCAGCAAGGTGGTGATGGCGCCGTCGCGGGCCTCAAGGCTGACATCGCGCACGGCCTGGATGTCGCCGAAATTCTTGGCGATATGGTCTATGATGATCATGGTTTCCCCCTGCCCCTATTGTGTGCCGCCATTGAGCCCGGTCACGATGGACGGGCGTTCCATATGGTCAAGGCAACTGGTGTCCAGCGCGGCGGCATCAAGCGTGTCGATAAATTCGGCAATCAGCCCCGGCATGCAGCCGGCATAGCTGCTGATATGGCCATTGCCCCTGACCGTGATCGCCCGGCCGTTCGGGAAACCGGCCACCAGATGTTCCGCCATCGCGGGCGGCGTGACAGGGTCCAGTTCGCCCGACAGGGCCAGCAAGGGTACATCACCCGCCATGGCTTCGAAGGCATCCGGCGCCGGCCGCTTCGCGGTCCAGTTCCCGCAGGCCTGGGACCAGAAGCGGTAATAACTGTCGCGTGCGAAACTGCCTTGCCCCGCAGCTTCGGCGTCGACTGCGGTCACGCGCGGCACTTCCTCGCCACACAGGATCGACAGGGTGGCCCCCAGATACATGCTTTCGGACATGGCATTACCGGCGGCCATGCCGGCCACAAAGGGCTTCAGGTCGCCCTTGTTGGCGGCATCGATGGCATAGGGAAGAACCACCGTGCCGGGTGCCGAATACAGCACGGACCGCACGCCCTCGACCGCCGACTGGAAATCGATCGGCAGGTCCATCGGCTTGCCGGACACAGGGTCAGGCCCGGTGAACTGAAGTTCACCGGCATCCGCCTTCTGCATCAGGCTGGCAACCTGTACATCAAGGTCGCCATAGGTCCTGCTGCAGGCATCGGATGCGCGGCAGGCGTCGCTCAACAGCCGTTTCGCGCGTTCGGCACTTTTGGCCGACGAGGTCAGAAGCGGCACATCGGGCGGCAACACACCATCCACGATGACCGACCGCACATGCCCCGGGTAGCGTTTCAAGTAAAGGGCCGCCGTGCGGGTGCCCCAGGAACCGCCCCACAGGTTCAGTTTGCCCGCGCCGAGGAAGGCGCGCACCGCCTCGGCATCCCGCACCACAGCTTCCATGGTGAAATGGCTGGCATCGATGCCCAGGCCCGCATGGCATTTGGCAATGGCTGCCATCAGGTCGTCCCGGTCCAGCACGTCGCTTGCATCACAGGCCAGCGGGGTCGAGCGCCCGGTGCCACGCTGGTCCATCAGCACGATATCCCGCCCCGAATGAATGGGCGAAAAAGCGGCATCCACAAGCACACCATATTCTGCGGCCGCCTGCCCCGGGCCACCCGCGAACACGAACAGCGGGTCCGGCGACGGATTGCCGCTAAGCGCCGGAATGACCGCGACAAAAAGCTCGATGCTGCCGCCACTGGGATCGTCATAATCAAGGGGGACGGAAAGGGTTGCGCATTGCGCCCATTCACGGACGCCGTCTATGTGGCAGCGCGCCAGGGCGGGCGCCACCGTTTCCTCTTGTGCCTGAACGGCGCTGGCGGACCCCATGCCCGCCAGGCCGACCAGGATTGCTGTCGTTACCCGGGAAAAAAGCTTCACCTTTTCCATCCTCCCTATCGTCTGCTGATACCCTTACAGACTGGAGGATACAGAAAAGCTTACAAGTTTTTTTGACAGTGTGTGGAAAGGGCCCCGAAGGGCCCTGCCCCTCAGCGTGCCAGGAGCTCCCGTTCGCTCAGCACCTTGTCCTTCAGGCGACCGCCCAGTTCGGTCAGGTGATCGAAACGATGCTGGAACGTGCCGGTGCCCTGGGTCAGGGACCGAAGCTCGATGATCATGTCCTGAATTTCTGCCGACGGCATCTCGGCCTCAATCTGTTCCCAGCCGGGCCAGCCCGGTCGGGAATTGAAGCCGAGGATCTGCCCGCGCCGGCTGGCGATCAGGCTGTTGATCTTGGCCATATGGGCCGTGGGCGCCATCACCTGCACTTTTTCAACCGGCTCCAGGAGGATGGGGTCACAGTCGGGCATGGCCTCGACCATGGCCATACGACCCGCCATCTTGAAGGCCATGTCGGAACTGTCGACCGAATGATACTGGCCGTCCTGCAATTCGACCGCCACATCAACAACCGGGAACCCGAGCGGCCCGTGGCTCAGATAATCCTTCACGCCGGCTTCGACGCTGGGGATATATTGTTTGGGAATGGCCCCGCCCGTGACCTTTTCCGAGAAACAGAAACCGGTGCCCGGTGCCTGCGGCCTGATCTCGACGATCACATCGCCGAACTGGCCATGGCCGCCTGACTGTTTCTTGTAGCGGGAATGCTGGATTTTGCTGCGCCGGATGGTTTCCTTGTAGGGCACCCGGGGTTTGCCGAAAGCCACATCCAGGCCGTATTTTTCCCTCAGCCGCGCCATCGCCGCCCGCATATGGATTTCGCCCTGCCCCCACAGAAGCAGTTGCCCCGTGTCGACACAATGTTCGGTCTCGTAGGAGGTATCTTCCTCCAGAAGCTTGCTGAGTGCTTCCGAAAGCCGGGCTTCGTCCTTGCGGTCGTTGACCTGCAGGGACACTGAATAAACGGGCTGCAACGATGCCGGTTTTGGCGCCCCGCGCCCGCCCAGGGTTTCGCCCGTGCGCACACCATCCAGCCGCGGGATCAGCACCACTTCGCCGGCGTCGGCCAGCGCGGTTTTTTTGACCTCGGTGCCATGCAGGCGGTAAAGCCCGCTGATCTTGTTGCCACCCAGGTGCAAGCCGTCGCTGATGGTGCCCTTGATCACGCGCCCGCAGGACATTTTGCCCATGTGCGGCAGGTGCCGGGTCTTGAAGATATAGGCCGAACTGCTTTCGCCGTCCGTCGGCATCATGCGTTTGGAGGCCAGCTCGAAACCCGGCATCTCGTGCCGGAGCGCTTTCATCAGGCGCCTGAGGCCATAGCCCTGGGTCGCACAGCCCATCAGGATCGGCATGATGCGGCCCTGGCGCATATCATCGGCCAGGTCCTTGAACACCTCGTCGCACGGCGGATCGATGTCTTCCAGCAGTTCTTCCATCAACTCGTCATGGAAGTCGGCAATGGTTTCCAGCATGTGGAAACGTTCGTCCTTCACCTGTTCCGCCAGTGTCGCCGGCATGTCGATCAGTTCACTTTTGCCGTCCATGCCGTAACTGTAGGCGCGCTTGTGCGCCAGGTCGACATAGCCTGTGATGCTGCCGCCGTCCCGGATCGGGATATGCCTCAGCACCGCCGGCAGCGCGCTGACATCGTCCACCGCCGCGGCCAGATCGCGCACATGCACGTTCGAATGGTCGATCTTGTTGATGAACAGAAGGTGCGGGATGCCGTCGTTCTCCAGGTCCCTGAGAAGCGGGCTCAGGGCCTGTATCTTCTCGGGTTCGGGTTCCGCCACCACCACCGCGATATCGGCGGCATGCACGGCGTTGCGCATTTCCTGCGAAAATTCCACGGAACCGGGGCAGTCGATGAATATATACTGGTCGCCCAGATAAAGAACCGAAGCGAGATTGATGTCGACACCCATGGAAAGCGATTTGGCTTCCGCGCTGTCGTCACCAAAAACCCGCTCGCCATTGGCACGGCGGCGGGTGGTCTCTGTCATATAAAGAATATTCTCAAGCAGTGTGGTCTTGCCGCTTGTATAGGGGCCCACGAGCGCTACCACCCGCGGGCCGTTCTGGATGCCTTGGGTCATGTGATCCTCCGTCCCAATCACGTTGACACCGCCAGGCGAAACAGGATGTTTCGTCAGCGACCGGGCACAGGCATCTCTATCGTTATGGCCGATAGTTTTTTAGAGCGGATTCCCAGCCTAACAGATGCCCGCACCTTCGCCAAACAGGATAGAAGTTGCCTGAAAAGCCGTCGCCAGCCCCTTGATATTCATATCTAATTTTATGACATATTTCACGGGCCCACTGCGGCGCCGCCGGCCAAAGCGCAAAAGCCGAGTCGTTCGCTGCAGCGCAGCAAAGGCTTTCCCGCCCGCCCGGAATGGCCTATAAGACGGCGACGATCAGCAAGGAGTGATGATGATGGCGAAGGTTGAAATTGTCGAAGTTGGCGCGCGCGACGGGCTGCAGAACGAAAAGACCCTGTTCACCACCGCCGACAAGCTGAAGCTGATCAAGGGCGCCATGGATGCCGGCATCAAGCGGCTTGAGGTCGCAAGTTTCGTGCATCCGAAGCTGGTGCCCCAGATGGCCGACGCCGAAGCCGTGATCGCCGACCTGCCGGACATCAAGGGCATCGACTATGTCGGCCTGGTGCTGAACAAACGCGGATACCTGCGCGCGCTGGCAACGCGCGAAGGCAACAAGCGCGGTGTCGACGAGGTTGGCTGTGTGGTCACCGCCTCGAACACATTCGGGGAAAAGAACCAGGGCCAGACCCGCGATGAATCCGTCACGGTCGCCAAGGAGATCATCACGCTTGCGAAACGCGATGGTGTTGGCGCCCAGGTGACCATCTCCACCGCCTTCGGCTGCCCGTTCGAGGGCGAGGTCGACCCCGAAATCGTGGTCGCCATGGCCAGGGACCTGGCCGAAGTGTCCCCGCGCGAAATTGCAATCGCCGACACCATCGGTGTTGCCGTGCCCCAGAAGGTGACCGCGCTTGTGAAGCGGCTTCGCGAAGAACTGCCGGGCGTGACCCTGCGCGCGCATTTCCACAATACCCGCAATACCGGCATCGCCAACGCCTGGGCGGCCTATGAAGCGGGTGTGCATATCCTGGACAGCTCGGTCGCCGGCCTTGGCGGGTGCCCGTTCGCCCCGCGCGCCACCGGCAATATCGGCACCGAGGACCTTCTTTATATGCTGGACCGGTCGGACGTGGAAACCGGCGTGTCGCTCGATAAAATGATCGAACTGGCGCGCTGGGTCGAAACCGTGCTCGGGCGCCCTGCCCCGTCGATGGTATCGCAGGCCGGCGGCTTCCCGGTGGGTGACCGCGCGGCCTGAATAAAAACGCCCCGGCGCGCGGGGCACCGGGGCGTTTTGTTTTCCAGGCAAACACGCGGCTAGATCGCCACCTTCACCCAGATGACCACGATGGGCACAAAACTGAGAAAAAACAGTTGCGCGCGGCGCGGCACATTGTTGCTGGTGACATGCACAATGGTATGCACCACGCGGATCGCCACATAGGCCCAGGCCGCCCATACAGTGACGGTATCGACCGCGCCGAACACAGCGGCCGCCAGGCAACCCACATAAAACAGCACAGGCGTTTCGAACAGGTTGATCATGTTGCGCTGGGCAACCTGCACATATTCGGGCTCACCCTGCCCCTGGAATGTCTTGAAATATTTAAGGTCTTTTGTGTCGCCGGCCTTGATGGCGCCGAAGCGCCGTTTTACCAGCAGCAAGGTCACACCGACAGTCAGCGCCACGAGCGCCACCATCGGATACAGAATGGCTTTGTCCATAGTCCCCAGGTCCTTCCAGTCAGTTGGTCCATCCCACGCGGAACAAACAATATTCCGTTCCCGGCATCAAACGCGGGAACGGCCCCTTTGGCAAGATATGGTTGATCGGCCGCATGGGGTCCTGCCATCCCCATCGGCACGCGCGACGGGGCGGTACCATAGCGTGGCACCACCCCGTCATGCGGTCAGGTGTGAACTGCGTCAGTTCACATTGGCGACAAGTCTTTCTTCGCCGCTGTCGAGCCGGGCCAGCAATTCGACCGGCAGGTCGGCACCGCCCGACAGTTTCACGGCGCGGGCATAATCGGCACGGGCACCATCAAGGTTTCCGCGCGCCTTCAGGATATTGCCGCGGTTCACATAAGCGCGCCAATAGTGGCGATCCTCGCTGAGTGCACGGTCGCAGGCCGCTTCGGCGCTGTCGAGCCGCCCGAGCGCATATTCGACCGCACACAGGTTGTTGAGCACCGGCAGCAGGCGTTCCGCGCCGATATCGAAGCTGGCCGCCTTATGCAGGTGCAGCGATGCGGTTTCAAGATCACCCGATTTCAGGGCCGACATGGCCTTTTCATAGTTGAGGTCCTTCGCCATATAAAGAACCTGGGCGTTGGCCGCGCCACCGAATGCAGCGATACCGAGGCCGATGGCAAGCAGTTTGGCAGTAAGGTTTTTTGCAGTCCCGAACATGTTTTGTCTCCTCGCGGTTGGCACGCTCCCGTGCGTGCAAGTCGGCAATGCGCCGCCTGAAGGGGCATATGGGGGATACATATTCGGATGGAAATTGCTGATATATGCATGTATCCTATTCAAAATTGAATTGAAGGAAAAGTGAGCGATGATCGCGTGGGACGACCTGAAATATTTCCTGGCGATGGCGGAGAATGGCAGCCTGTCTGCCGCTGCCCGCAAACTGAATGTCAGCCAGCCAACCCTGTCGCGGCGCCTGACCGCGCTTGAGGACGATGTCGGCGTCGAACTTTTCTCGCGCACCCGCACGGGGCTTGAGATGACCGCGCTTGGCGACCAGCTATTGCGCCACGCGCGCCACATGCAGGACGATGTGCATGCCATCGAACGGCTGATCACCGGGCAGGATACCAACCTGTCCGGCAGCGTGATGATTTCCTGCATCGAAAGTGTGGGCGCCGGTTGGCTGGTGCGCAAGCTGAAGCCGTTCCGCGCGCAATATCCCGGCATCACGGTCGATATAAAGGTCGATAACGCGGCATCCGACCTTCTGAGGCGCGAGGCCGACATTGCCCTCAGGATGTTCCGGCCCGTGCAGAACGACCTGGTGGCCAAACGCACGGTGACCATGAATTACGGCTATTATGCCACCCGCGACTATCTGGCGGAACATGGCGCACCCCAGTCGACCAAGGAACTGAAGGACCATAGTTTCATCCTGCCGCACGACGAGATCCTGGCCCACACCAAAACCGACCCGCGCCGGGTCTATGCCCTGTCGCAGTCGGCGGCTTTCCGGTCGAACAGCATGCTGGCGCTGGCGTCGGCGGTCGAGGAAGGCATCGGCATCGGCGCCTATCCCTGCATGCTGGCGGCCGAGAATGACAATCTGGTACGTTTATTCGAAGGCCTTACGGTGTTCAGTGCCGACATCTGGCTGGTGGCGCATGCCGAACTCAGGCGCAATGCCCGTATTCGCGCCATGTATGACTATCTGTCGGACATGCTGCACGACCATGCCGCGGCCTTTGCCGGCAATGGCTGACATGCCGGCAGGTGCCTATGTCAGCAGGTGGACCACTTTCACGGTGTTGCCATTGCCGGAAAATTCCAGCCGGTCGAAACAACTGCGCGCCATCAGGATGCCGCGGCCATGTTTCTTCAGATGTGCGGCTTCATGGTTGGCCATGGCGACAAAGTCGAAACCATCGCCCGGATCGCTGATGATGAATTCCAGCCGGTCATCGAAACGTTCATAACGAACGGTCACCATCCGCCCGGCATATTCGGGCAAGCCCCTGCGGCGGCGGATTTCGGCCGTCAGTTTGCCTTCTTCGATCAGCTTGCCCTTTTCGTCGTGCCCGATGCGCAGGCAGCCATGTTCGATGCCGTTGATGATAAGTTCCGACAGGCCCATGGCGACCGGGCGCGGGTCGCGACTGCCGAACGACAGCAGGGTCGACAGATTCTGCGCCTCGCGCCGGCTTCTCAGCCGAAAGGTGCCCTGGGTGACCTCGCCTATGGCCATGGCCCGGCGTTCGATATCGGCGCGCAGCCGCCGGGCATGGTGATAGTCCACGGCGTCGGAGGCAATCAGCCGGGCCAGACCGGCCTGGTTGATGCTGTCCTCGATAACCCGCGACGCCCCCATCATCAGCAGGATATCATCCAGCTTGCGGGCTTCGGGGCCCACAACCGCAATGACCGGCCCGCCGGCTTGCAGAAAACCCGCATCGATGCAGGTCATGGCGGCGCGGAAAAAGTCGAGGTCGTTCCCGGTTTCAATGATGATGAGCTGCAGATCGACGGAATCGGTCGCCACGCTGCCCGAGAGAAATTCGCTGTCCTTGAAAAGCTGTCCGCCAGCCTCGCCTTCTTTCAGGCAGGCCGCGACAAGGTCGCGCCAGCGCGGCGTGCGGTAAACGGATATAACAGACACGGGTTCTGCACCGGGAAGCGGTTCCGCCATTACGCTTTCCCCGTCTTGACCCGATGCACGGCAACAGCCGTCAGGTCATCAGGCAAGACACGCTCGCGGCCCGTGAAAAAACGGTCCAGAAGGCGGGCAACCAGTGTCTCGCGCGGGCCCTCAGCCAGCACATCCTGCACCAGATCGGCGAGGCCGTCTTCGCCCAGGAAACTCTTGTCCCTGGCCGGCGCCTCGATCAGCACGTCGGAATAACAGAACAGGCTTTCGCCGGCCGCAAGCTGTTCGGTGCGGTTTTCATAGCTGGGTGATGTCAGAATCCCGACCGGCAGACCGCTCGAATCGAGAAAACGAAGCCCGCCGCTGCCCACGATCATGGGGCGCGGGGCGCCAGCGCCGGCATAGGTCAGCTTGCCGGTACCATGATTGAGCACTGCATAGAACATGGTGGCAAACATCCCGAGCGGGAAATGCGGCTTCAGCGCCGCATTCAGCTCGGTCAGGAATTGCGCCGGATCGGTGCGCACACGACCGCCAAAACGGGCCATGGTGGCATGCACACGGAAAGTATTGAGGGCCGCAGTCACACCATGGCCGGAGATATCGAGCACAAAAAGCCCGAGCCTGTTGCCGGGCAAGGTCCAGCAACCCCAGAGATCGCCGCCCAGTTCGAACGAGGCCTGGTAGGCGGCTTCGATGCGGGTGCCGGTTTCGGCCTCAATGCTTTCCAGCCCGTCGGGTTCCGGCAACAGCGAATGCTGCATGCCGCGCGCGATCGACAGTTCGGCATGCATGCGTTCATGAAACGACGACAGGCGCTTGATCAGGAACCTGTTTTCCAGATGCATGCGGGCCCTGGCCAGCAGTTCCGGCTGGTTGATGGGCTTGGACACAAAGTCGGTCGCGCCGGCGGCAAAAACCTCGACCCGTTCTTCCGGGGTTTCGGACGCCGACTGAACCAGGATCGGCAGCGCCGCAGTTGCCGGGTTGGCACGCAGCGCCCGGCAGACCTCATAACCATCCAACTTGGGCATCTTGAGGTCCAGGACCAGAAGGTCCGGCGGACTTTCGGCAATGATCTGCAGGGCTTCTTCGCCATTTTCGGCATAGGCCAGGTTACGGAAGCCCCCGCGGCTGAGGCACATGCCGATCATCTGGCGCATCAGCAGCATATCGTCGACAACCAGGATGCGGGCGTCCTCGACACCCGCCGTCAACTGGCCCCTTTCTACCGGGCGGTCCTCCGGACTGACGTCCGGAGACTGATTGATTCTGGTCATGGCCCCGATGGCCTAGCTTTGCAGCAGGTCGGACAGTTTGGTCAGCTTCAGCATGCTGGCCACATGGCCCTGGGCACCGGTCACGCTGAGTTTCCAGCCGCCGTTTTCAGCCTGTTCGCGGGCGATCAGGAACATGCCAAGGCCGGCAGAATCGACCATGCCGACTTTCGAGAGGTCGAAAACACAGCTTTTGACATTTTTCGCCGACAGGTCTTTCAGAAGCTGGCGGAAGCTCACATTTTCCGAAAAGGTAATATCACCCGAAAAAACAACCTTGGCGGCGTCACCGGTGGTTTCGATCTTGTATTCCATCGTCATTTCCTTTTTGGTCGGTCTGCCGGTCCATATTCCGGCATCGACATCTGTTTGTCACTCGTCTTTCGGTCGAAAAATGCCAACCGCAAAACGCCGCGACCCCCGATTCTCTACCTGCGGCGCTTATAATCGCGCAAAATAGTTACTGCCGCGTTATGACCGGGCACACCCGTGACCCCGCCACCCGGATGGGCACCGGAACCACACAGGTAAAGCGCGGGCACCGGCAGGCGGTGATCGGCATGGCCCAGCACCGGTCGCGCGCTGAAAAGCTGGTTGGGCGTCAACTGGCCGTGGAAGATGTCGCCGTCCACCAGCCCGAACTTGCGCTCAAGGTCCAAGGGCGAATGAATCTGCCGCGCAATCACGCTGTCTTTGAAATTCGGCGCGTACCGGTTGACCGTGTCGATGATCAGGTCGGCCACGTCGTCCCGGCAAGCGTCCCAGCTTCTGCCATCAGGCAGGTGCGGCGCAAACTGCTGGCAGAACAGGCTGGCCACATGCTGGCCTTCGGGCGCCAGGCTGTCGTCCAGAGTGGACGGGATCAGCATCTCGACAATCGGGTCTTTCGACCAGCCATGCTGGCGCGCGTCGGTGTAGGCGCGGTCCAGATACTCCATGCTCGGCCCGATGATGATGCCCGAGGTATGATGCAGCCCCTGCCCGTCTGACGGCAGGCAGGTGAATTGCGGCAGTTCGGACAAGGCCACATTCATGCGGAATGTGCCCGACCCGCTTTTCAGGTTCGTGACCCGGCTTTTGAAATCGGCCGGCAGCAACGCGGGGTCGACCAGCTTGCCGAACAACAGTTTGGGCGCCACGTTGGCGGCGATCATCCTGCCGTCGATACGGGTACCGTCCTCGAGCACGACACCGACCGCGCGGCCCTTTTCGGTGATGATTTCCGAAACCGGGCTCGATGTGCGCACCTCGGCGCCTGCGGCTTCCGCTGCCTTGCACATGGCCTGGCTGATCGCACCCATTCCGCCGATGGCATGGCCCCACACACCTTTTTTGCCGTTCACCTCGCCAAAGGCATGGTGCAACAGCACATAGGCGGTGCCAACCGCATAGGGGCTTGTATAGGCGCCGACGATGCCGTCAAACGCATAGGCCGCCTTGATGACGTCGGTTTCGAAATAGCGGTCCAGCATGTCGCCGCAACTGTCGCCGACCATATCCAGCATCAGGCGCTGCAGCTCGATGGGCTGCCTGAGCGCATTCAGGCCCAGCATGCCGGCCTGCATCAGGTCGCGCAGGCCACCACCTGCGTTGGGCGGCGACTTCAGAAGCTGGGCGCGCAACTGGTCGGCCACAGCCTCGATATCGCTTTCAAACCGCACCAGAGCCTTGGCGTCGGCTTCCGAAAAGCGCGCAAATTCGCGCTGCTTGTTTTCGGTGCCAACCGGGAAGGTCAGGTAATTGTCGTCGCCGAGCGGGAAGAAGTTGGACATCTTGCGTTCGACCACCTTCAGGCCGTGCGCATGCAGGTTCAGGTCCGCGATCACCTTCGGATTCAAAAGGCTGACGGTATAGGACGCCGCCGAATTGCGGAAACCGGGATGGAATTCTTCCGTCACGGCTGCGCCGCCCACCACATCGCGCCGTTCCAGCACCACGACCTTCAGCCCGGCTTTTGCAAGATAGGCCGCGCAGGTCAGGCCGTTATGGCCGCCGCCGACAATAACCACATCATACATACGTACTTTCCTCCCTTACCGTACCCCTGTTGCCTACACCACATTGGGACGGTTCCACAATAAGCCCTTTCGCGGCTTCACAATGCGCACACGATTGGATACAAGCAACGGGTATCAAACGAGTGGGACCGCACGAATGAAAACCGTATTTGTCATGATCAAGTGTGAACTGGGGCGCACCTATGATGTTGCCGCCTACCTGGCCGACGAGGTCCCCGAGGTGCGCAGTTGTTATTCCACCTCCGGCCAGTATGACCTTCTGGCCCAGTTCCAACTGAGCGACGCGCAGGAGATCGGCCGTTTCATCACCAAAACGATCCAGACCGCGCCCGGGGTGAAGGACACCTACACGATCATCGGCCTGAATGCCTTCACGGAAGATGGTGTACGCGGCGGGCCTGACGATATCTGAGGCACGGTAACGGGCCATGCAAAAAGGGCGCCTTCCGGCGCCCTTTGTTTTTTTTGCGTCAGCGCTTGAACACGCTTTTGCCGTCGACGAAGGTTTCCAGCACCTGGATGTCGCTGATCGCTTCGGGCGCCACCTTGTAGGGGTCGGCGTCGACGATGATGATGTCGGCGCGTTTACCGACCTCAAGCGACCCCCGGATCGCATCCTGGTTCATCAGATAGGCGCCGCCCATGGTCAGGGCCTTGATCATGTCGTTCACGCTCAGCGCCTCTTCGGGCACCAGGGGGGTCGAGGCCGGATCGTTCGGGTCCTTGCGGGTGACCGCCACCTCGATCGACATGAAGGGATTGCTGGTCGATACCGGCCAGTCGCTGCCCCAGGCGATGCGCGTGTCCGCAAGCTTGAAGCTCTTGGCCGGATAGATCCAGCGCTTCACATCGTCCGGCAGGTAGGGTTCCGTGAGGTCAGTGATATAGGCATCGCGGAAATGCCACAGGGTCTGCAGGTTGGCGGTGGCGTTCAGGCCGGCAAAACGCTGGATGTCGATATCGCGGACCACTTCAAGATGCGCCAGATGCGGCCGGCGGTCTTTTGTGCCGTTGGTATTTTCCGCGGCTTCGATAGCATCAAGGCCCGAGCGCACGGCCTGGTCGCCCAGCGCATGCATATGGACCTGGAAACCGGCGGCATCCAGCGCGGTCACATAGGCATTAAGCGCATCGGCGGTCAGGTTCATGTCGCCCTTGTATTCCGGGCCCATGGGTGTGCCGACATAGGGTTCGACCATCGCGGCGGTATAATTCTCGATCACGCCATCGACAAAAATCTTCACCGCTTCGGCGTCGACCCGCCCTTTGCTGCGGTCGCGGTAGGCCTGGCGGCGTTTTTCCAGCGTTTCCAGGGTCGCGGGCACATTGTCGGTGGTAACGATCGAACTGACCATATGATCGGACGCCAGAAGGCTGACCCGCACCCGTTCCGGCAGGTCCGGGTTTTCGGCGGCGGCCAGGTAGGCTTCCTCGTTCTTGTCCGCCATGATGGCGGCATCGATCGACGCGGTGATGCCGTTCGCAAGCTGATAATCGATCCCGGCGGCAAGATAGGTTTTCACATCCTCAAGGGTCGGCTCCGGCACGATTTTCATGATCAGCGCCTGCGCGGCTTCGCGGATGGTGCCTGTGGGGTTGCCGTTCGCATCGCGCTCGAACCGGCCATTTTGCGGGTCTTCGGTCGCGGCGGTAATGCCGGCGGCTTCAAAGGCCTTCGTGTTGGCCCAACTGTTATGGCCGTCAGCGGCCTGCAGGATCACCGGCCGGTCGGACACGACGGCATCCAGCATTTCCCTGGACGGGTTGGCGCCCGGGAACAGGCTGAGTTCCCACCCTGCCCCGAAAATCACCGGCATGTCCGGGTGTGCGTCGGCGAAAGCCTTGGTCCGGGCCAGAACCTCTTCAGCACTTTCAATACCACCAAGGCCAAGCCCGATGATGCTGGCACCGCCGTCCGGCAGATGCACATGGCTGTCGGTGAAGCCCGGGAACACGGCCTTGCCACCCAGGTCCTCGACACGGGTACCCTTGCCGATATAGGCCGCAACACCGTCGTCCGACCCTACATAGACAATGGCACCGTCGCGCACCGCCACGGCTTCTGCCACGGTATGCAGGTCATCAACGGTATAGATGGTGCCATGCTTCAGCACCAGGTCGGCAGCCTCGTGGCCCGTATCTTCACCGCAGCCGGCAAGACTGAGCGCCCCCGCCAGCATGGCAACAAGGCTGATGGATGATCGAATGGACATGCTCCCCTCCATAATGTGATCACATTTTGGCGAATAGTTTCAGATTCGATGTCGCAATGCAAGCCATAAGCCTGCGGGTACACAAGCCGCACCGGGGCGTGTCAGCCCCATAGCGCTGCGGTCGGAACACTGGCGCAATAGTGGGCGTCGAACGACAAATTGTGATCACGGTCGCGCGCCAGCAGCAAAGGACCATCGATATCGGCCCATTCGGCACGGGCAGCCACCAGCATCGCCGGCGCCATCGCCAGCGACGTGCCCAGCATGCAGCCCACCATGATGCCCATGCCGGCATCGCGCGCGGCGGCTTCCAGCGCCAGCGCGTTCGTCAGCCCGCCACATTTGTCCAGCTTGATATTGACCATGTCATATTTGTGCCGAAGGCCGGCGATGTCCGCCAGCGTGTGGCAGCTTTCGTCGGCGCACACCGGCAAGGGCCGCGCCACTTCGGCCAGCATGGCATCGGCGCCCGCCGGCAAGGGCTGTTCCAGAAGCTCGACCCCGGCATCGGCCAGCGCCTGCATGTAGGGTACCAGCATCGCAGGCGTCCAGGCCTCGTTGGCGTCGGCGACCAGTCTTGCGTGTGGTGCTGCGGCGCGCACCGCGGCCACGCGGGCATCGTCGCCCGCACCACCCAGCTTCAGCTTCAGCCGGGTCTTGCCGTCCGCCACGGCACGCACGGCTGCCGCCGCCATCGCCTCTGGCGTGCCAAGGGACAGGGTGAATACCGTCGCGATGGATGTTGGCGCCGGTAGGCCCGCCAGTTCCCAGGCCCTTTTGCCTGCAACCTTGGCCCGCAGGTCCCACAGCGCACAATCAAGCGCGTTTTTGCCCGCGGGGCTGAGGTCCAGCCCGGCCACATCTGCATCCGAATTCAGGCCCTTCGCCAAAAGTGCATTCAGCGCCGCCACCACCTGTTCGGGCGTGTCGTCATAGCGGCTGTTGGGCTGGCATTCGCCGCGCCCGGTGTGCAGCCCGTCGGTGATTTCCAGATACACCACCCCGACATGGGTGCGGCTGGAGCGCGAAATCACGAAGGCTTCCCTGAGCGGCCAGTCCTCGGTGCGCGCGGCACCAGTAAGCGACCGGCTCACGCCGCCGTCTCCTCGTCCTCAAGCGCCACCTTGCGCGCCAGCACCAGGAACCAGCCGATCAGAAGGGCCATGCCGGCGGCGCCCGCCAGCAGCGGCAAGGTATGCATGATCTGGTAGAAATAGCCGGTCACCAGTGGCCCGGCAGAACGCCCGAGCGACTGCATCGACTGAAACGCCCCCATCACCAGCCCGCGGTCGCCGCTGGTTGCCCGGTGCGACGCCAGCGCCAGCATGGCGGTATTGAACAGGGCCCCGCCGATGCTCGTCAGCGTCAGGCCAATGAAAATGCCGGCTTTCTGGGTATCGAAGGTCAGGGCCAGAAGCCCGAACAGCATGGATACAAGCCCCGCGCGCACCAGTGCCTGTTCCCCGAACCGTTTTACCAGCCGGCCAACCAAACCACCCTGCACCAGCACCAGCACAAACCCGATATAGGCAAACACCTGGCCCATTTCACGCGGCCCCCAGCCGAACCGGTCGCGGGTCAGAAGCGGCATGATCGGCTCCATCATCGCCAGCGCAATGGTGAAGATCAGCATCATCAGCGCCATCTGGGTCAGGGCCGGACTGGTGCCGATGCGGCGGAAGGCATCGATGCGCCCGACCGTGCCATCCGGCTGTTCACCGGATCGGTCCAGGCTTTCACGGAAGCTGAGCCCCACCACCAGAAGGCCGATGGCGCTGGCGGCCGCCGATGCCAGCGCCGGCGCATGCAGGGTCGCATCCGCGACATGGTCACCGCCCAGCCAGGCCCCAAGCGCCGGACCCAGGGTGAAGGCAAGCCCGATGCCCGCACCCATGAAACCCATGCCGCGCGCCCGGTTTTCCCGGCCCGTCAGGTCAGTGACGGCGGCATATACAACGGCACTGTTGCCGGAAAACAGGCCGGCAACCGCAAAACAGGTGAACACACCCACCACACTGTGGGCAAAAAGCGCCATGGCGAGGTAACTGGCGGCACAGCCGAACAGGGTGACCAGCAACACAGGCCGCCTGCCATGCCTGTCTGAGATACGCCCCCAGAACGGCCCGGCCAGGAACTGCGCCACGCTATAGCCCGCCAGAACCGGGGTCGACATGGACGGACTGACCCCCATGTTGGCCAGCACATACATCACAGACGGCAGGAGGATGGCGAAGGAACCCATCACCAGGAATATGGACAGGAAAAGCGCGGGCATAGGAAATTCCAGCGGTTGAGGTGGCCGACAGGGGACCACAGCCCCCTGCCTCGCTCAAGCTTTATTTTGTTGCATCAGCAACAGCGCGCCGCACCCGTGCGACTGACGAAAATTATTGGGGTTCGCCCGTGTCTTCGCCATCGTCTTCCGGCTGTGCCGGTGCGGGCTCTGGTGCAGGCTGTGGCGCGTCCTTGGCCTTGCTGTCTTCCTTGATGGCGGCGCGGGTTTCAGCGGCCTTTTCCATCGCCTCGCGCACGGCCTTGGCCTTGGCTTCTTCAGCCTGCTGGCGTTCAGCCCTCAGCCTTTCGTCCTGGATTTGCCATTCCTTGACCTTGCCATCCAGATAGGCTGCGAACTTTTCGTCCGTCGGCGCCAGCTTGCGCGCATCCGCCGCCATGGTGATGGCCTGCATGGGGAACCCAAGGGCTGCCAGGGTTTCCGCCTGGTCCGCCAGCACGATGGGTGAATTGGGCAAGCCCGCCTGTGCCGCCTTCAGGTGCGGCAGCGCATCGACCGGTCGCCCGACCTCAAGAAGTGTGCGCCCGAGAAGCGCATGAAGCTGCGGATCGTTCGGCATGAATTTTTCTGCAGCCTGCAGATCGGGCAGCGCATCGCCGAAGCGGCGCAGCACCACATTGGCAAGCCCCCTGTTCTTGAGCGCGGAGGCATAGCCGGGGTTAAGCTCGATGGCCTTGGCATAGAAAGGCAGGGACGCTTCGTATTGGCCCTCTGCAAAACGGATATATCCCGCCATATTGGCGGCAACGGCGCTTTTTTCCGGGTCGCCGATATGGGGCACCTGGGCTTCTGCGCCGGAAAAATCGCCAACCTGCACAAGATAGTTGGCCAGCAGCACCTGCAGGTCGCCATCATCAGGCGCGCCGGCTGCGAGTTTCCTGAGGTCCGCGATCGCCCCCTTGCGGTCGCCGCCCAGGAAACGCGACACCGCCGCCTTCTTGGCCGCCTCGTGCCTGAAACCGGCGTCAGCCCCGCTGTCGCCCGCGAGCGCCGCTGCCGACTGGAAAAGCTTTTCCGCAGCCTTGGTATCGCCGCTTGCGGCACGTGCCGATGCGGCAAGAGCCTGCGCCGCTGGCAATTCCTCGCCTTCCTTCAGGAGCGGCGCCAGAATTTCGAGCGCATGGCGCGGATTGCCGCGCTTGATCATGGCATCGGCAAGCCTGAGGCGTACCATATTGTCCGTGGGCACCGACTGCAGATACCGCATCAGCGGCTTCTGCGCCTGGCTGTATTTGCCAAGGTCCGACAGCACCAGCCCATAGGCCCGCACTGCTGGCATAAAGTCCCGGGTCAGGTCCCCCGCACGCAGCAACAGCGCTTCGGCCTGTTCCGCCTTACCCTGCCGTGCCGCCAGAAGCGACGACAGATAGAAGGCCATGGTATTATCCGGCGCCTGAGCATAGACGACATCAAGGGCCGCTTCGGCTTCTTCCCGCCGGTCCAGTTCGATATAGACACTCGCGAGTTCAAGTTCGGCGAGCAGATTGCCCGGATTGTCCCGTGTCGCCAGTTTCAGCCTTGCGACGGCGTCGTCGAACCGCCCCTGGTGGCGTGCCGAGGCACCGGCAAGATAGTTGACCATGGGGTCTTCCGGCGCCAGCGCCAGCGCCTTGTCGGCCAGGGCATCGGATTCATCCAGCCGGCCTTCGCGGTAATTCAGGAGGCCAAGGGACAGATAGCCCCGAAAGTCCTGCGGACCGGCCTCGATGGCCTGCCCATAGGCAATGCGTGCCAGCGAATCTTCCCCCCGAAGGCGGGCGATGTCACCCTTCAGGAGATAAAGCTCCAACTGGTCTGCCTCGGGGATGCCTTCCTGTTCCAGCGCCTTGCGTGCCGGATCAATACGCCCCTGTATGAACAGCGCCTGCGCCTGGGGCACGGCAAGCGGGCCGGGCTCTGCGCCTTCCGCCAGCAATTTTTCGACAATGGCCTCGGCACCGATGCCGTCGCGGCGGTCCAGCCGTATCCTGAGCAACAACATGTTGTCGGCAGCGGTATCAACCCCCAACTGTTTCTTGGCGTTGATCGAGCGGACCACTTCATCGAAATTACCGGCATCGGCCAGTTCGGCCAGCTTGGCATCGTCATACGCGGCCAGCGCAGCGCGTTCCTTTTCCACATCGTTGCCGCCACAGGCCGCAACCATCAGTAGGCCACCTACAGCCAGATACCGAATCATACTCGCCTCAAACGCCATAGTGCCCGCCCTCTTCCATCGCCTGCCCCTCATCGCCCGAACATACAACCCAAAGCTCGGTTAACTAGCCAGAATTAATGTATATTTCGGCGCCATACCGCCAGCATAGGGGCCGGACTGTGCTTTTGCAATTTCTTCCCGGGAAAAACCGAGCAATTCCGGGGCCCAACGCAAGATTTTAGAGGATTTTTAAGAAAAACCGGCTATGGTGCATGCAAACGATTGAACGGAGCCTAGTAAGATCATGGTATTTTCGCGCTTCAAGACCCTGGTTATCGGCCTTGGCATGATGCTCTCGCCCCTTGCCACCTCGACGGGCGCGCAGGCCACTTATGGCGAGCCGATTGTCGCCGACCCCGGCACCTACGGCACCCTTGTGCTGGGTGAGAATTTCTCCTTCGATATCTGCGGCAGCACCATCCAGGGCTACAGCCTGTGCGATATCGTGTCGGACGCCAAATACTGGATGGGCCTCGTGATCCGCAAGCAGCTCCAGTATTATGATCAGTGGATCGATGTGGCGAGCCTGAACGGCAGCCAGGTCGACAGCGCAAATGGCCTCGAATACACGATCGCGACCGGTGCAGGCACCAGCTATATTTTCGAGCCAGGCACCTATTATGTCGGCGTGGCCTTCAGCACCTGGGGCCAGGGCAATACCATGACCGCCTCTAACGGCACAGTGATCCAGACCGGCAATGGCTATTATACCGACTGGACCTATTCTGCAGTCTTCACGGTGGCTGCAGCCGGCACCACGCCGCCGTCCACCGACCCGTCGCCGTCGAACCCGCCGGCAAGTGTGCCGGAACCCGCTGGCTTCCTCATTCTGTTGCCCATGCTTCTGGGCCTTTACTGGCAGGAACGCCGCCGCCGCGTGGTGCCCGTCAGGGTCCGCTAGGACCGGGCGCAACCGGGACAGGCAAATAGCCGGAACAGGCAAATAAATGAAAAGGGCCGCGAACTGCGGCCCTTTGTATTTCCGGATTGTTTTTTCCCGGCGAACGACCGGGACCGGCCATTGCCTTATTGCCTGCCCTGCGGCTTGTCTTCCCCGGGTTCGCCCTTGTCCTTGACGGCATCCGCCGCGGCAGCCGCTTCGGCGTCCTTGAGTTTCTTTTCGCGTTCCTCGCGCTGGCGCGCCAGTTCCTCGCGCGCCTTTTCCTTCAAAAGCCGGTCGGCTTCCGCGCGTTCGGCTTCCTGTTTTTCCCAGGTTTCCAGCAGGCCATCCAGATATTTGAGAATTTCCTCACGGCCGCCGGCAAGCTTTTTCGCAGCCTTGGCCTGTTCGATGGCAGCCGAGACGAGGCCCGAGCCGGCCAGCGCCTCGGCATAATCGGTGGTGATGGTCACGGATGTCGGCAGCGCCGCCTGCGCCTGCTTGAGGTGCGGCAGCGCGTCTTTCGGGCGGTCCAGCGACAGATAGGCCCAGCCCAGCATGCCCCTGACCTGCGGGTCGCCCGGCGCTGCCTTCACCAGTTGCTCCAGATCACTGCGGGCCTCCGTGTATTTTTCGGCCTGCAGGTAGGCAAGCGCCCGGTTCTTCAGTGCTGACTGATAGTCAGGGTTGATGGCAAGGGCCTTCGAATAGGCGTCGACCGCCGCATCATACTGGCGCTGGCGGTACCGCGCGGCGCCCAGAAGGTTCAGGCCGACCACGCTTTTTTCGTCTGCCGCCAAGAGACGCTCCGCGGTTTTCACCGCAGCGTCCAGATCGCCGGTTTCAAGCTGCATGTTGCCCAGGATCAAGAGGCCTTCGCGGTCTGGCAAATCCTTGCCGGCGTCGGCATCTGCATACATGGCTGTCAGTTTGGCCTTGGCGCCCTCGGCATCGCCCTGCACATAATCGGCCAATGCCAGCTTGGCCGCCAGAAGGCGCCGGCGCGCCGGGGTGTCGGGACCATCAGGTGCCTGCAGGCCCTCGGCCTTTTCAAAATAGCCGCGCGACGCCTGAAGGTCACCCGCTGCAGCAGATGCAGCCGCAGCCTGGATGAAGGCATCCTGGTCCTGGCTGTCCTTGCCCAGGAGCGGCGTCAGCACCTGCATGGCTTCGCGCGCCTTGCTGCGGTTCGTGAGGCATTCCGCAAGCGCGAGCCGGACCAGCCGGTCGGCCGGCACCTGTGCCAGATAGCGTTCGAGATAGGGCTCGGCCGTCGAATATTTCTGCAACTGATAGGCCACAAGGCCATAGGTGCGCACCGCCGGCGGGAAGGTCTTGGTCAGATCCCCGGTCCTGAGGAGCAGCGCCTCGGCTTTCTGCAGCTCACCCTTCTGGGCCTGCAACAGCGCTGTATAATAGTGCGCCATCGGATGTTCGGGCGCCATGCCATAGATGATGTCCAGTTCCTTCTGGGCATCTTCGTTACTACCGAGATCGATATTGATGCTGGCAAGCTCGAGATGTGCCAGCAGGTTCGAGGGCTGTACCTCGACAGCCTTGTTCAGGAAGACAAGTGCCGCCTCGGCCTGACCGCGATAGCGGGCCACCATGCCCTGGGCATAGGCCACCAGTCCGTTATCGGGCGCCAGTGCGCCGGCGGCGTCCGCCGCACTTGCGGCCGCATCCAGATTGTTGCTGCCAAGTTCGAGAAGCGCCAGTGCCAGATGCCCGCGATAGTCGCTGTCCAGCGCCTCTGTCGCCTTCAGATACTGGGCGCGGGCCTCGTCACGCTTGCCATCATTGTTGGCGATATCGCCCAAGAGAAGCGCCACCTCGCCCACCGACGTATCGTCGGAATAGCCGTCTTCAAGCACCTGGCGGGCTTCGCGGGCCCGGCCCTGCATGAAAAGCGCCCGTGCGCGCGGCAGCGCAAGCGATGCCTTGTCAGCCCCCTTGCCGATGGCGCGTTCGATCGCCACCTCGGCGGCGATACCATTCTGCTGTTCAAGGAAAATACGCATCAGGGTCAGGTAATCGGTCTGGTCGGCAACACCCAGGTCTTCCTGGCCCTTGATGATTTCAATGGCCTTGGCATAGTTGCCTTCGTCCACCAGCCTGGACACGGCGGCATCGTCGAAGGAAGCATAATCGACCTTCTCTTTGTCGTTGCCGTCTTCGCCGGAACAGGCGGCCAGCAATGACACCGATAACATCAATGAAGCTGCAACTTTGTAGCGCATAAGCCGTGATATCCCCGATCGATCCCTGGCGGCCAGGTCCCGGGTTCTCATCGAACCCGTCCGACGCTGGCCGGGCAAGCCTGCCCCCGACGCAACGATAAGGGAAAAATATCGCAATTGGCCAGTTTATCTTAAAAAAAATGCCAATTTTTATGCACTTACGACTTGTACCCCTCGGCACGCCTTGATAGTAAGGAAATGTGGGGTCTTCAAGGGGCGCGTGGCAGCCGTCCTAGCCATTGATGTTGAATGGAGGGCCAAGTGCTTTTGCGTACCATTTCCAAAATCACGTCTGCAGTATTCGCTGGCGCGTTGTCGGTTGTGCTCAGCACGGCCGCGTTTGCGCATGGCAGCGACTGGGACGTAGATGCCGACCCCGGCAACTATAGCGATCCGATTGTTCTGGGCGACGATATTGAGCTTGATGCCTGCGGCTCGACCTTTTATGGCGGCAACTCAAGCTATTCGCTGTGCCAGTTGTCAAGCCTGAGCCAGTTCACCATCACCTGGGTCGCATCCACCGACGCCTACAACTGGACCTACATTACCTCGCCGGCCACCTATTCCGGCAGCAATACCGGCAATGGCCTCAGTGTCAGTGTCGCGTCGGGCTCCGGCAGCTATTTCAGCAGCGCCGGCACCTATTATATCGGCCTGGTCGTGACCGTAAATAACGGCAAGTGGATCAGCACGCCCGGTGGTTCGGTCTATACCTACAGCGACAGCGGCAACGTGTCCGGTTATTATACCAGCGCAACATTTGTGGCCGGCAGCCCCGAACCCTCGCCCGTTCCGCCCTCTGTGCCGGAGCCCGCGTCTGCGCTGCTGCTGCTGCCGGGCCTTGCCTTCATCGCCCGGCGCGAACGCCGCCGCCGGGGCCGGCAACAGGCCGCCTGAAGGCCACACAGAAAACAACAAGGATCAGGGCCCGCCGGGGCCCTTTTTATTTGCGGCATCAATATGGCAAAACCGTCCCCTAGTCGCCTGTTCCGGCTATATTTTTCACCGCCACATTTTATGAGATTTTTAATAATTGCGATGATATAATGGCATCAATTATGGGCGAATTCTGTCCGGAAGGCCGGTTACAGCAAGTCGCCATGGAGACAAATACTGTGTCTGTACGTGGTTTGGTCAGTAAACTGTCCTTGTGTACCGCCGCCCTGATGGCGGTGTCGAGTGCCGCCAGTGCAACCAGCGGCTCCTCCAATTCCCAGAACTGGGACGTATCGTCGGACCCCGGCAGCTACGACCCCGTGGTGCTTGGCGAGACTATCGAGCTCGATGCCTGTGCATCGACCTATTATAACGCCAACAACCCGAGCCAGAGCTATTCGATCTGTGATCTTTCGAGCCTGTCGAAGTTCACCCTGCGCTGGAAAGCCAGCACGGACGGCAACAGTTGGACCTGGATCACCAACACCTATGGCGCCAACAGTGCCAGCAATGGCACCAACGTCAGCATGGCCACCGGTTCCGGCACCTTCTTCTCGACCGCCGGCACCTATTATATCGGCCTGTATCTGACCGTGAACAACAACAGCTATGTGCTGTTGCCAAGCGGCGGCTACGGCTATTCGAACAGCAACTTCAACCAGGGCAACAAGTCGACAGGTTTTTCGCTGGTCTCTGCCAACAGCGGGCAGACCCCGTCGCCGAGCAACCCGCCTGCATCGGTACCGGAACCCGCATCGGCCCTGTTGCTGTTGCCGGGCCTGGCATTGATGGCGCGCCGCGACCGCAAGCGCCGCCGCACCGCGCCCCAGGAAGCCAAAAGCGCCTGAAGGCCGCTTTCCTGACCATATTCCATAAAAAAACGGGGCCGTCTGGCCCCGTTTCCTTTTCGGCTGCCTGCCCGTCCCTATCGGGATGCAAGCGGCGCCTGACCGGAAGACGATCAGCTTTGCGCCATGATCTGGCGCATGGCTTCGTCCATGAAGCTCAGGAGGTGCTTTTCGAGTCGGTGTTCGGACAGGTCCACACCGCGCGCCTGGCAGTCGGCCACGACCTTCCGCAGAACGTCGGCATCGCCTTCTTCTTCAAGGTCGGATTTCACCACCTCGGCGGCATAGGCTTTCACCTCGTCGCCCGAGAGGCCGAACTCGCCGGCCAGCCATTCGCCGAACAGGCGGTTGCGGCGCGCGCGCGCCTTGAACATCAGTTCCGCGTCATGGGCAAATTTGCCTTCGAATACCTTTTCGCGGTCATCAAACGTTGTCATGCTACTCTTACCTCCTGTCCGAGTCTGTTGTGGCGAGCCACCTGAATATCATAGCCATTTCGGCAACGCTGGCAATTTCTATGCGCATTTGCCGAACAATGCCAAATCTTATTGCAAAATATGACAGAAAGATTGTGGGCGGCACCCTCTTCCGCTATGTTCGCGCCCGCGCAACCCCATCACCCCTCCAAGCCAAGGAGCAGGCACCGAATGTCCCGCCGTAACAAGATTTACGAAGGCAAGGCCAAAGTATTGTTCGAAGGCCCCGAACCCGGCACCATCATCCAGTATTTCAAGGACGATGCCACCGCTTTCAACGCCCAGAAAAAGGGCACCCTCGCCGGCAAGGGCGTGGTCAACAACCATATCTCGGAATATATCTTCAAGGCGCTTGGCGATATCGGCATTCCGACCCATTTCATCGAACGCCTGTCGATGCGCGAGCAACTGGTCAAGGCCGTGGAGATCATCCCGGTTGAAGTGATCGTGCGCAACGTGGCCGCCGGTGGCCTGTCGTCCCGCCTCGGCATCGAGGAAGGCACGATCCTGCCGAACCCGCTGATCGAATTCTGCTACAAGTCGGACGAGCTGGGCGACCCGCTGATCGCCGAAGAACATATCCTGACCTTCGGCTGGGCCACCCCGGAAGAGCTCGAGGACATCACCCATTATGCACTGCGCGTCAACGACTTCATGTCGGGCCTGTTTGCCGGCATCGGCATCAAGCTGGTGGACTTCAAGCTGGAATTCGGCCGCCTGTATGAAGGCGACGATGTCATGACCGTGCTGGCTGACGAGATCAGCCCCGATGGCTGCCGCCTGTGGGACATGAAAACCGGCGAAAAGCTGGACAAGGACCGTTTCCGCCGCGATCTGGGTGGCGAGATGGAAGCCTACAAGGAAGTCGCGCGCCGTCTGGGCATCCTGCCGAACGCCGACATCACCGAATTCGCCGACCACCAGAACAAAGGAAAATAGCCCGATGAAAGCCCGCATTCATATCACCCTTAAAAACGGTGTTCTCGACCCGCAAGGCAAGGCGATCGAGCATGCGCTCGGCAACATGGGCTTCGGCGGTGTCGATGCGGCCCGCCAGGGCAAATATATCGAGCTTGACCTCCAGCATTCCGACCGCGCCAAGGCCGAGGCCGAAGTGGACGAAATGTGCAAGAAACTGCTCGCCAACACGGTGATCGAAAACTACAGCATCGAGCTGGAGTAACGGCCCATGAAATCCGCCGTTATTGTCTTTCCCGGTTCGAACTGCGACCGGGATATGGCTGTCGCCCTTGAGAAGATCACGGGGCAGAAGCCGGTCATGGTCTGGCACCAGGAATATGACTTCCCTGAAGTCGATTTCATCGCGCTGCCGGGCGGTTTTTCCTATGGCGACTATCTGCGCTGCGGCGCCATGTCTGCCCGCAGCCATGTGATGAAGGAAGTCATCAAACGCGCAAACGCCGGGGTTCCGACCCTGGGTGTGTGCAACGGCTTCCAGATCCTCACCGAAGCCGGACTGTTGCCGGGTGCCTTGATGCGCAACGCCAACCTGCACTTCGTTTGCCGCGACGTCGAAATGACGGTCGAGAACGGCGACAGCATGTTCACCCGCAATTATGAAGCCGGCACCACGGTCACGATCCCGGTCGCGCACCATGACGGCAACTATTTTGCGGACGCCGACACGCTCGACCGTCTTGAAGGCGAAGGCCAGGTTGCCTTCCGCTATAACGATGACGTCAACGGCGCCCAGCGCCGCATCGCCGGCATCCTGAACGAGAAAGGCAACGTGCTTGGCATGATGCCCCACCCCGAACGCATGATCGAACCGGCGCTTGGCGGCACTGATGGCCGCGTGCTGTTCGAATCCGTATTGCATACGCTGGGCTGAGGGGGAGCAGAATTATGACCGATATCCAGATTACCCCTGAACTCGTGAAGGAACATGGCCTGACGACCGCGGAATATGACCGCATCCTCAAGGCGCTTGGCCGCACGCCCACGATCACCGAACTTGGTATCTACAGCGTCATGTGGTCGGAACACTGTTCCTACAAATCCTCGCGCATCCATCTGAAGAAACTGCCGACCAAGGCGCCCTGGGTTATCCAGGGTCCGGGCGAGAACGCCGGTGTTATCGACATTGGCGACGGCCAGGCCGCTATCTTCAAGATGGAAAGCCATAACCACCCCTCGTATATCGAGCCCTACCAGGGCGCGGCAACGGGTGTTGGCGGCATTTTGCGCGACGTGTTCACCATGGGCGCACGCCCGGTGGCCAACATGAACGCGCTGCGTTTCGGTGAACCCGACCATCCGAAAACCCGCCACCTGGTGGCCGGTGTTGTGGCCGGCATCGGTGGTTACGGCAACTGCGTGGGTGTGCCCACCGTGGGCGGCGAAACCAATTTCGATGCGTCCTACAATGGCAACATCCTTGTGAACGCCATGACCGTGGGCCTGGCGGACACCGACAAGATCTTCTATTCCGCCGCTGCCGGTGTCGGCAACCCGGTGGTTTATGTTGGCTCCAAAACCGGGCGCGACGGCATTCACGGCGCCACCATGGCGTCGGCCGAATTCACCGAAGACAGTGAAGAAAAACGCCCGACCGTGCAGGTGGGCGATCCCTTCACCGAAAAACTGCTGATCGAGGCCTGCCTCGAGCTGATGGCGACCGATGCCATCGTCGCGATTCAGGACATGGGCGCCGCCGGCCTCACCTCCTCGTCGGTGGAAATGGCGTCCAAGGGCGGTGTCGGCTTCGAGCTGATCCTCGACCATGTGCCGCAGCGCGAAGCCAACATGACCCCCTATGAAATGTGCCTGTCGGAAAGCCAGGAGCGCATGCTCATGGTCCTGAAACCGGGCCGCGAAGACATGGCCAAGGCCATCTTCGAAAAATGGGAGCTGGATTTCGCGGTCATCGGCCATATCACCACCACCGGCAAGCTGACCCTGAAGTTCAAGGGCGAAGTGGTGGGCGACCTGCCGATCGACAGCCTGGTCGAGGACGCCCCCCAGTATGACCGCCCGTCCAAACCGACGCCGAAGCGCGACGCGGTTGATGTGGCGGCCCCGGCTGACCTGGGTAAGGCCGTGATGGACCTGGTGGGGGGCCCGAACCTGTGCTCGCGCCGCTGGATCTGGGAACAGTATGACCATATGGTCATGGGCGACACCATCCAGCGCCCGGGCGGCGATGCCGCTGTGGTGCGCATACATGGCACCATGAAGGGCCTCGCCATCTCGACCGACGTGACCCCGCGCTACTGCTATGCCGACCCGGTTGAAGGCGGCAAACAGGCGGTGGCGGAAACCTGGCGCAATATCACCGCCGTCGGTGCCCTGCCGCTCGCGATCACCAACTGCCTGAACTTCGGCAACCCCGAACGCCCGGAAATCATGGGCCAGTTTGTCGGCTGCCTCGAGGGCATGGGCGAAGCCTGCCGCACGCTCGATTACCCGATCGTGTCCGGCAACGTGTCCCTCTATAACGAAACCAACGGCAAGGGCATCCTGCCGACCCCCGCCATCGGCGGCGTCGGTGTGATGGCCGATATCGACCGTATGGCCACCATCGGTTTCGACCGCGCGGGCGACATGATCCTGATGATCGGCGAAACCAAAAACGAACTGGGCGCCAGCCTCTACCAGAAGGAAATCCTGGGCGAGGACAAGGGCCTGCCGCCGCTGGTGGACCTGATGGTCGAACGTCGCAATGGTGACTTTGTGCGCGCGCTCATCGAAAACGGCCAGGTTACCACCTGTCACGACCTCAGTGACGGCGGCCTGATCGCGGCGCTGGCCGACATGGCCATCGCGGGCGGCATGGGGGCCAGCATCAGTGTGGGCGACGAACTGCCCCTGCATGTGCAATTGTTCAGCGAAACCCAGGCCCGCTACCTGATCGCCGTGGACGCCGAACTGGCCACCACCATCCGCCAGGAAGCCCGCGACGCCGGCATCCCGGTCACCATGCTGGGCACCACCGGCGGCGAGCGCTTGCGCGTGAACGACGGCGCCATCGACCTGGCCATGAGCGACCTCAAAGCCGCCCACCAGGGCTGGTTCCCGAACTATATGAACGCCGCTGAATAAGCCGGGCAGCCAGAGCCGATCAAACAAAAAGGCGCCTCAAGGGGCGCCTTTTTTTCTCTTTGCCAGCCGACAGAGATACCCTGATCACTGGCGCTGGGGATAGAAGATAGTCTGGTTGTCGGGTTTGCCGACACAGATGATGTAATTCAGGGTCAGGAACGGCTGGGTATTCTCGACCTCTTGCGGTCCACCCCCGGTTTCCTGCACAGCATCGGACGCCATGTACATATGGCCGACAATCGAATTGTCCTGATAATACATGTTTTTCCGACGCTGCGCCGGCGGGCCCGATGAGGCATAGGCGATGGCCAGCAACTGCCCGTCATCGGGATTGAGGGCCGTCGCATTCACATTCGCGGTGACCACAGGGTGGGTATGTGCGGGCATGTGTTTGATATCGAACGTCTTGGTGACACCGCCTCCGGTCTGCCCGATCTGATAGAGGCTGAGGCCGAGCCCCTTGCCATACTGAATCGGCAGTTTGTAGCGCAGATCGGGCAAGGCAAATGTCGTATGGCCATTGCCGCCATAGATGGCGCCAAGCAAGCCGAACAGCGGCATATTGTCATTGACATTGAATATGGTGCCGTCGCAGATATGCCATTGATCCGGAACATAATTTCCCGCAAACAGCCGGATTTCTCCCAGAAATGCTTCACTCATTCTGTCCTCCTAGCCCCTGTGTGGGAAAAGCCCAACCACGGCAATGATATAGTTTATGACAAGATACGGTTGAATGTTGGCCACCCCAAGGCCGGCACCTGTCGACGACAATGTGTCCGGGTCCAGCATCGTCGGCGTCTGGCTATCATCCGCATAGGACATCATGCCCTGCGCAACCACCGGGCCAAAATAGGGATGTGGACCCGGTTGCGGCGGCAGGTCGGTGCCAGAGGACACCTTGTGGCTGTGCGCCGGAAGATTTTCCGGCCCGAGAACATTCACCTCTTCACCGCCGGTTTCACCAAGCGTGTAATTGATCGCGCCCTTTACACCTGTCGTCGGACCGGTCGCCACCATGGCACGGCTGCACAAATTGGGCAGACAAAAGGTGGTGATGCCATCGCCGCCATAGGTGGTGCCAATGACGCTGAAAAGCTCCTCGTTACTCTTGATCGCCAAGGTCTGCCCCTGGCACAGGGCCCAGCCCGGTGGCGCAAAGGAGAAGCTGACCGGCCGAATATCGCCAACATAGACATCGAATTGTGGAAAAACCGTCATTTCCCGTCTCCCTTTTCCGAATTGGCATGCGGCGGAAAGTAGCCGACATAGGCAATATAGAAATTGAACGCCATGAAGGGTTGCATATTCTCCACGGGCACCGGGTTGGCTGGCCCCACTGTCCCGATCATTTTGTCAGACAGCGTACCGCTGGCAGTTTGCGCGTAGAAATAGGAACCGCTCGGCCCGATGCTGGTGGCGACCATGTTGCCGGCCGCACTGGGCTGATTGCCGACCGCAGACGCAAGGGTAAAGAGGTGGTTGTGCTGGGGCACCCCGGTCAGGATGTTGCCATCCGTGCCGCCACTGATGCCGACCCCGACAGTATTGCCGCTCTTGCTCTGGGCGCCACCGGTCGGCGACCGGCCGTTCAGATTCGGTACGCCGAAAGTATAGGCGCTGGCCATACCGCCATACAGATTACCGAGAACCGCATAGAGGTCTCCCAGTTCGGTCCTTTTCTGATAATTGTAAACGGTGCCATCGCATGGCAGCCAGCCTTGCGGCACAAAGTTGTATGGGAAGGCCTTCACCTCCCCGATATATGGCGTTGACATGTTTTCCCCTCAAAATAACCTCTGGTTACATTTTCAAGGATGCAGTCCTTATTAAAACCGGTCAAGTTGGATACTCTGTTTGCCTTTTCCCGCTTTCAGAAATTTCGGCACTACCCTTAATAGTACAGACCTGACCCCACCCACCCATTGCAGTCCGGGGCCAGTCGGGAAGGCCTTGGTGGCCAAGGGCGGCGTTTTATGACTGTCGGATAATTTATCCCGCCCCGCCCCAAACCACATACTCCCCTTATGTTTTTGCCACAATTCCGCTACAACTATGGCTTACCTTATTCCCCACGTGGACAACCACAAGGGAGAGAACCACATGAAAAACCTTATTGCGCTGACTGCCGGCCTGAGCCTGCTTACGCTGGCGGCTTGCGGCTCTGAGGACAAGGCCGACAAAAGTGACGAGACCACCGCGCCGGCGTCCGAGACCATGGAACAGGCCAAGGACAAGATGTCCGAGGCCATGGATGAAGCCAAGGAAAGCATGCAGGAGATGGTCGACGAGCTGACCATCGATGCCAGCAGCTACGAAAGCTTCAAGGAAAGCCTGGCGAACATGAAGGAAAAGCTGACGCCCGCACAGGAAGGCGCGCTGATGAAAGCGCTGCATGACATGGCGGACGACGGCGAAGACATGGCCGATGATGCCGGCGACAAGATGAAGGACATGGCATCGAACGGCGGCGACATGCTGAAGGATCTTTATGAAAAGATCGGCGACAAGCTGGACGGCCTGTCCTTCGACGAGATTATCGAAAAAGCCGGCTCGTAACAGCGGCCGGCCCGACGCTCAGGAAAAAGGCGCCTCAATCGGGCGCCTTTTTTGCTGCTGGTTCTGGCAGTTGCCGGTTCAGGCCGCCTTGCGGGCTGCGAGGGCGGCCATGATGGCGCCTGCGAGCAGCAACAGCATGCCCGCCAGGAACATGTAGCCACCCCATTCCAGGTCGAGGATATTGTTGAACAGGCGGCCGGCGAACCGTTCGACCGGGTCGGTGGCCAGGTCGCGCACCTTGCCCAGAAGGCCGTCGTCATCGCCCGAGCCCATATTCTTGAGCACCGGCCACAAAAGCACGAGCCAGGCGCCCGCGGCGGCACACAGGCTGAGCATCTTTTTGCCCATGACCGCCAGCACACCGGCGCCCACGGCAAACGCCAGCAAGAGGTAAACCTGCGGGTCCGCCGCGTCGGCATAGCTGATGCTGCCGATGCGCGCGATATCCAGAAGCGGCGAAAAGGCGCCGATGATGGCCATCAAGGCGCCCAGAAGAATGATGATGTCGACTTTACCCAAGGTGACCTGCATAGTGTGGCCCCTCCCCCAATTGCCCGGCGTCCCCCTTGGCCCCCGGTACCCGAAGGCAAGCTTAGGACGCAGGCGGGTGGGATGGCAAGCGGCTGCTTGTCAGCGGCGGGCTCGGCCATAAACCGCATCAAGATCGCGGTCGGTCAGGACCATCGCAATCAGGACGACCGAAACAATTGTGGCGACAATCCAGTGCACGATCACGAACGCCAGAGCTCCAAAGGCGTCAGTATCAAGCTCAATCACCCACGCCAACCAAATCATGAACAACCAATAGGCTGCCGCTACAGCAAACATCGGCCACCGCCAAACTGCCGCATACCACGCGATGACGTTGCCAAGAATGCAAATCGCCAGATAGGGTAATGCGATTGCACAGACGGCCCCCCAATAGTCGGGTCCGCCAATCGGCCCAAGCCGATCGATCGCCAATATCCAGCCTATGCTGGCGAACAGCAGAAGGCCCCATGATAGGCCATAGATTGCAAGGTGTTTGCGTTCTTCCATGAACCACCATTATCCGCCAATTCCCCTGTCGGCAACGGGCGAATTGCCGCGGCCTCAGCCGAAGGTGCCGGCACCGTCCAGTTCGCCGCAGCGGATCAGGCGGCTGTCTGCGACGCCGGCCTGACGGTGTTTGACCGCCTTGCGGTAGTCGGGGTCGGTGACCATTTCGAGGAAGGCGTGGGCCGTGGGGTAGCGGGCGACAAACGCCAGGTCCCAGTGTTCGTCCGCCGGGCCGATGACCAGGGTTTCGGGTTTGCCGCGCCAGACAATGGTGCCGCCCACGCGCTGGAAAATGGGCCCGCTTTCCTTGCCATACGCCTTGTAGGCCGCCGCCCCCGTGGTTTCGGTGCCGTCGGCATACACGGCCTTTTCCTTCAGGCGCACCAGATTAATCATCAGGATCGGCTGGTCGCGATTGAGCGCCTTGAAGGCGGCGAAATGCTCTGCGCTGGGGTCGATATGTCCGGTCATGCTGCCCTCCCGTTCATGATGCCAGACCCCATAATGTGGGGCGGCGGGGCGGGAAGGCAAAAAAACCGCTGTGCCGGCACGGCGCGCTGTTATAGCCTCTCGGTCAAGCTTCACGACCAGGACCCTGCCGATGCCCGCCTCACCGGCCCGCCCTTATGGCCTTTATATATTTGCCCATAATGAACAGGCCGCGATTGGCGCGACCCTGGTGTCCATCTGCGACCAGGCGGGGGCGGACGAGACCGACATCCATGTGCTGGTGAATGGCAGCACGGACGGCACCGCCGATGTGGTGCGCGCCTTCGCGGGCCGGCATGACAATGTGTTCCTGCATGACATCCCGGCGCCCGGCAAAAGCAATGCCTGGAACCTGGCCGTGCATGATTATGGCCATGAATACCGGCTGTATATGTTCATGGACGGCGACCTGACCCTGGCGCCCGGCGCGCTGATGGCACTGAGGACCGCGCTTCTGGCGCACCCCGCCGCCAATGCGGCCAGCGGCGTGCCCTATGCCGGCCGCACCCGCGATGAACTGATCGCCAGCCTGCGCGCCGAACCCGGCATCGTGGGCGGGCTTTATGCCCTGAGCGGCGATTTTGTGCGCCGCCTGCGCGCGGACGGTGCGCGCCTGCCCAGGGGCATGGTGGGCGACGATGCCCTTCTGGGCACGATGGTGGCCACCGACCTGGGGCCGATACGCGACTGGAATTATGACCGCATCCTGATGGTCGAAGACGCCGGTTTCCTGTTCGAGCCGCTGTCGCCCCTGAAGCCGTCGCACATCTATCTGCATTACAGGCGCATGCGCCGCTACAGCCGGCGCCATTTTGAAAACCGCCTGATCGGGCTTTACCTGGCGGACAGACGGCCGCGCGAACTGCCTGCCGACATTGCCGGCCTGTTCGCCTGGGGGGAAAAACACCTGGACCTGCGCCGGGGCGGCAGCCGCCGCCTGTTCGACTGGCTGGCGCGGCGCGATATCATGGCGATGATCGCGGCCTACCGCGCCGTGTCCTGATGCAGCCAGGGGGCCAGTTTGGCCACCACACCCGCAGGCGCCTTGGCCCAGCCAAAATGGCCCAGATGTTCACCCTGCTCCGCTTTCCCCAGCTTGGCGTGGGTCACGTTTGCGGGCTGGAAGCGGGTGAAGGCATATTCCACCGCCTGGTCGGACGCATAATCATCCTGTTCGAAGCTCAGCGACATTACCGGCCCCTGATAGGCGGCAATCTCGGCCTCGACCCCATGAACATGGCCATAGTCATAATTGCCATGCACGGCCCAGTCGCGCCAGTCGCGCATCAGGCGGGCATATTCACGGCCGCCAAAACCGAACCGCTCGCCGGGGAAATAGCCGCAGGCGAAGGTCACGATGGGCAGGATGTTGCACAGGGTCCGGATTTTTTTGCCCGCCGTGCCCGGATACAGCCGGTGATAGGGAAAACCGCAGGCCAGATGCACCACACCTGCCACATCGCCCGGGTTGCGCCCGGCGGTGATCGAGCTCAGGTGCCCGCCAAGCGAATGACCGCCCAGATACAGGGGCACAGCGGGCACACGGTCGCGGGCCCAGCGCATGGCGGCCGGAATGTCGGTATCCAGGAAATCGGCAAAACCGAAACGGGTGCCACGCCGGGCACGGTACGGGCTGGCGCCGTGGCCGCGCTGTTCCATCAGCACGGTGGCAATGCCATTTTCCGCGAGGCCGGATGCCAGTTTGCTATAGAATTTTGCCTGCACGCCCAGGGCCGGCAACATCAGGAACAGGGCTTTCGCGCGGCCTTCGGTTCCGAAAAATTTCACGGGCACTTGCACGCCACCCGCAGCTTCGACCATCTGCCAGTCCATGACACCTTCCCCTTGCTTGTCCCGGCTCTCGCACCCTTCCCAAGGCCCGGCCGGGCACGAAGACTAACAAGCGCGGCGGCAGGGATCAATCTTCATGCGTGTGCAGAAGGCTTTCACATATGGACAGGAAGCTTTCAGCGCGCGCCGACCAGTCGGCCCCGCGGGCATGGTCGCGCGCGGCTTTGCCCATCGAGGCCCGGATGTCGGCATCACCAAGAATGCGCACGATCGCGGTCGCAATATCGGTCGGGCTGTTGCCGTCGACCAACAGGCCGGTTTCCAGATGCCTGACCGCGTCAGGCGCACCGCCCGCATTGCCCGCCACCGACGGTGTGCCGGCCGCTGCGGCTTCCAGGAATACCAGGCCGAACCCTTCGGTATCGCCGTCCGGCATGGTGCGGTTCGGCATCGCGAACAGATCGGCGGCCTGCATCAGCGCAGGCACCACATCGTCCGGCACCTTGCCAAGAAACCGCACACTTCCGGCCAGTTCCGGCATGGCCGCATGGCCGGCAAGTTCCGGTCCCAGCGGCCCTTCGCCCGCAACTGCAAGCACCGCGCCGGGCACGGCCCCGCGCACCACGGGCCAGGCCTCCAGCAGCCGGTCAAAGCCCTTGCGGCGCACCAGGCGCCCGAGGCTCAGCACCAGGGGCCCGGTGCCAAGATTGAAGCGCGCGCGCACATCGCCTCTTGCGGGCGTGGCAAAACGGTCGAAATCGACACCATTTGACAAAAGATGCACCCGGCGGGGCGGCACCGCGTATTTTTCGGAAATCAGCCCGGCTGTGAAGCGGCTGACCGCGATCACCGCGTCGGCGGCATTGAGCGCGGTGCGGCGGGCGTCCTCCGCCTTGTCGGAATAGGCCGCCTGGGAAATTTCCTCGCCGTGCGTGAACAGGATCACCGGCAGGCCAAGGCGGCGCCGGACCGGCTCGACCAGCCAGCCAAGCCCGTCCAGCGAGCCGATACATACCGTGCGCGCACCCGTGACCCTGAGTTCGGCCTTCAGGGCTTTCCAGACATCACGCCGAATGCGGCGCGCCAGCAGGCGGGACTTCAGCTTGTGTCTTACGCCGGGCGATGCCGGCAAAAGCGGGGGCCGCATTACCTCGACCCGGGCGATATGATAAGGCGCCGCGGCGTCGAATTCGGCAACACCGTCCACCGGCTGGCCGGTGGCTGCATTGCGGGCCGAGGTCAGGATGGCGATATCCTCGGGGCGTTCGCGGGCCAGCGCATCATAGACCGCCTGCGCGCCGCCGGTCAGCGGCCTGAAATGGCTGGCCAGCAACAGGCAGCCCGCGTGGCGACGTTCCTGCCCCGGTGCCCGCCCGCCGGCTTGCTTATTGGCCATTGTTCGACTTTCATGCATAGGCCCCGGCCCGCCAACTGATCCATATGCCCAGAGTGGCCCATCGGCGCCCCGGAATCAATGCCCGGCTTCCAGCCCACGATGCCCGCGCCATGGCACCAAAACAATTGGGCCAGCCCCCGAAGGAACCGGCCCAGACACTTTGAGAAAGGTGCGATGGCTGGAATATTTTCAGCCTGCCCTGAAACCCGGTGCCGCCGACCGACGAAAATAAGCCGGTCACCCCCGGCAACACCGTTCCGACCCAAGGCCGGGAAAATAAGTGAACTTTCTTTGCGCCACCAAAGTGGCTCAACAGTATGAAACTTTAATTTCTGTTAAGGATTTAGGCACCTATAAAAAATTTAGGTATTTGATCACATTGTCCGCCATTGGCAGGTGACGGGCAAAAAAAAGACCTGCTATAGTGGGTTCAAGGTTTGGTTTCGAGGGGAATGAACGATGGCCATGGTGGCAGACGATATTGTCAAACTGATCAAGGAAGGCCTGCCGGGCGCCCAGGTGCGCATCGAGGACCTGCGCGGCGACGGCGACCATTATGCCGCCCATGTGGTGTTCGAAGGCTTTCGCGGCATGTCGCGCGTGCAACAGCATCAGCTTGTTTACAAAAGCCTGAAAGGCCGTATGGGCGGTGAACTGCATGCGCTGGCGCTGCAGACCAGCGTACCGGAATAATCGATTTTGGACCGCCGCTGCAGCGAATGCACGGCTGCCATGACAATTCGGGGCTTGGAATAAGGCCCCACAGGGCTTATCTGTAGCCCTGAAATCAGACAAAGGATTCCCGTCATGAGTGACAACCCGGTTTTCGAACGCATCCAGGACTATGTGAACAAGGACGACGTGGTCCTGTTCATGAAAGGCACCCCGATTTTCCCGCAGTGCGGTTTTTCGAGCGTGGTGGCCCAGGTCCTGAACCATATGCGCGTGCCCTACCAGTCCTATAACGTGCTCGAGGATTTCGACCTGCGCGAAGGCATCAAGGCTTTCTCCGACTGGCCGACCATCCCGCAGCTTTATGTTAAAGGCGAATTTGTCGGCGGCTGCGACATCGTGCGCGAAATGTTCGAAAGCGGCGAGCTGCAGCAGCTCATGACCGAAAAGGGCGTTGAAGCCGCCTAAGCGGCTTCCTCTCGTTTCTCCGGCAGGCAATATCGATATGCAATGGCGTCAGATGACAGAATCGGACGTGCCGGCGGTTATTCGCCTGGCTGCGGTGATCCATGTCGACCATCCGGAAGACGATGCGGTGCTGAGCGAACGTTTCACCCTGATGCCGCGCGCCTGTTTTGTGCTGGATGGCCCCGCAGGGCCCGTGGGCTATACGCTGGCGCATCCGGCCCGGTTCGAGGAACCGCCCGCGCTCAATGCCCTGATGCGCGGCATCCCCATGGGCGCAGATTGCCTGCATTTGCATGATATCGCGCTTCTGGGCATTGCGCGCGGCACCGGCGCGTCGGCCCGCGCGGTCGAGCATGTGGTCTGCACCGCGCGCGAAAACGGCTTCGTCCGCCTCAGCATCGTTGCGGTCAATGGCACCGAACCTTTCTGGCAGAAGCACGGTTTTGTGCCGCATACGAGCCCGGCGCTCGAGAAAAAACTCGCCTCCTATGATGGCCCCGCCAGCTACATGATCCGTCCGGTCTGAGCGGCAGGCGGCACAAACAAAAAGGGCGCCCTGTGGCGCCCTTTCCGTTTCAGCGACAGTCGCCGCTATTTGGTGAATTTATAGACGAAGCGGCTGGTGTGGCCACGCAGGTCGCCTTCCCACGGCATGACATTCAGGGGATCGTCGGGGTTCATCAGCACATCCGATTCCGCCGCTAGGTGGAAACCGGCGGCTTCCATCTGTTCCTGCACGATATGCGGGTCGATACGGTGGTATTTTTCGCCGGCTTCGGTGCCGGTGCCTGCGGGTGCCACATGGTCAACGATGATCACCACGCCATCATCCTTCAGCACAGTCCTGAGGGACGCCAGCACCGCCGGCATGTCCGGTCCGCCTTGCAGGAAATAGTCATGATAGGCCAGCATCATGGTCGCCATGTCGACAGAGCCGGCCGGCAGGTCGAACACTTCGCTGTCCGACGTGATTTCTTCCACATTCGGCAGGTGATGGTCCTTGTAGCGTTCGTGGATCTTGTCCTTGAAATACCCGGCATAGGACGGGCCGTTATGGGCATAGACCTTGCCATTCTCGCCCACGGCGCGCGCCAGCACCTCGGTGTACCAGCCGGTGGCGGAATTGACATCCAGCACGGTCATGCCGGGTTCAAGCCCCGCAAACGTCAGAACTTCGACTGGTTTGCGACCGGCGTCGCGTTCCTTGTCGGCAGCCGGGCGGTCCGGACTTGCGACAGCCGCCTTGACCGCAGCCTCGCCATGATGGTCGGCCATCGCCGGCAGCGCGACCGCCAGCGACGCCGCAATGGCCAGCGCCGACAGTTTCAGTGATTTCGATTGGATCATTCTACCCTCCCAGGACGGGGTCCCCACCGGACCCATGGCAAAACCATGCCGCCCGCCCCCGATGGCGGCAAGTCATAATGGCGTGAGCAAACCATAGTTAGCGATACACGCACGGCGCAGATTCCGGCTTGCCAGATCGATGTTGCGCGCATATAGTCAAATTCAAATAGTTTAATTAAACT
>SBGU01000004.1 GCA_006226495.1 Alphaproteobacteria bacterium | reverse complement strand
GAAATTTAAATTTCTTTTTTATTTACAAATGGTTAGGTGGATAAGTTCCAGCCCCCTCAAGGCCTGGGCTGAGTATCCACAACCGAACTATGACGGTTGCCGCGATGCAGGCTGGCGGACATGAAAGGGTGCGCAGCGGCCTCGCTCCATCGGATGAAGCCGTTGTTGCCTATCTTGTCCGGGGACGCATTTCCTGGGCGCATCCCGCCACGTCAGGCCACCCGATAGCACATGGTTGATGCAGCCAGGGAACCCCTGTTTTTGGCCCTGCACGAGATGATGCGGATAGTAGTAAACGGAGCGGCAGGACCCTTGCCTCCACCGAAAATCAAATAATTTTCAACCCGGTTTCCAAGCTTCCGAAACAGAAACTCATGGGCTAGGCTTTGCCCAAGATTAACTGAAAAACGGCTCATATGTTCGACTGGACGAAAAGCGATAGGAAAACGGGTACCGGCAAAGCCTCGAATAAGGCTTCGATAGATACTCTTTTCCGGACCCATAGAGCCTCCCTGCTCCGCTTTGCCACATCCAAGCTCAAAGATGCGGATGAAGCGGATGAGGTTGTACAGGAAGCGTTTATTCGATTTGAAAAAAACTACGATGTTGATGCCATCGCCTCACCTGAGGCCCTGTTGGCCCGTATCGTTTCAAATCTGGTGATCGACCGGGTCAGGGGCAAAAATGCACGCGTGGCAAGAGAGGAAGCCTGGGGAAAATTACACACAGTTGGTGCTGACGAATCTTTGAGCGATAAGCAAAGCGTCGATCCCGCCAGGGTGCTGGATGCGAAACAGCAGGTTGAAGCCGTGTTGCGGATACTAGATACGTTGCCAGAAAAAACTCGAAAGATATTCCTGCTGCACCGGCTTGAAGGACTGTCGCATGCAGAGGTCTCGGAACGGACAGGTATACCTCGAAGTACGGTTGAAAAACACATGATCAGAGGCATTAGAGCGATTGCGACCCTGAAGGATGAATAATTGGAGGCAATGCGACGTTGTTTCCGTTTAAAAGGCAAATGAAAGAGTGAATGGGATGTCGAACGAAGACCGACATATAGCTGCCGCAACGTTTGAGCGTGCCTCTGAATGGTATGCTTTGATGACGACGGGCCACGCCAGTGAGGCAGACCAGACGGCGCATATGGAGTGGCTGCTGCAAGACCCCTCACACCCGCTTGCCTATGAGCAGATCGCAATGTCTATGCGAAACCTGTCTGCTTTCGAGACGGAATTACGCACTGCATTCGGCAAGGACCTGGCTCCTTCGGTTCAAGTTAGCCAAGGTAGCCGCTTTTGGTCCGGCTGGAGATGGCCTCAAATCGCAACAGGGCTTGCGGCCGCGGCAGCCCTTCTCTTTGTCGTGATTTTTCCCGGCGGCGCACTGTTCGATACACAAGTATCTGAACAGCTATACTCGGCTGATGCCGGAGATGTTCGCAACGTACAACTGGCCGATGGTTCCCAGGTTACACTCTTCGCAGGGAGCAGTATGAGCGTCCGCATGAATTCGGACGTCCGGGATGTTGATCTGCTGAGTGGGCGTGGTTTTTTCAGCGTCGTCCCGGACCCGAACCGTCCGTTTACCGTAAACTTTGGTGCGCGAAAAGTCCGGGTGGTCGGCACGCGCTTTGAAGTCATCAAGGGAACGGATTTCGACCGGGTTGCCGTTAACAAGGGGCTCGTGTCGGTGTCGTCGTCGGATACCCCTGAGGTTGCTCCACAGTCTCCCTTGTTGATTGAACCGGGCACCATAGCTCTCTACCACCAAGGCCAGAATATGCCCGAAATTAAATCTGCCCCTGTTGAGACGATAGGTTTCTGGACCACCGGATCGATCACTTTTCAGGATGAACCGCTCACAACCGTTGTAGAGAGACTTGAAATGCTGTTTCCTGAAACTTCAATAAGGATAGAAGGTCAGGGTATCGGATCAAGGCGCTTCTCAGGCTCACTGGTTGTATCAGATATCGAAAAAATGCTAACAAACCTTGCTACGTTCCTGGACCTCGCTGTGCGAAAAGATGGTGAAGGCTATTGGTTGGATGAAGCACGAGACTAACCGGTGCAAACATCTGTAGTCATCGCGATATTGCTCGCCGCAAATTGTTTACTCGCGCCGTCATCTGCTCAAGCATCAGTCCAGATCAAATCCTACGAGATTCCTGCAGGGCCCCTGGATACAGCGCTATATACATTTGCTGAAGAGGCGAAGTTATCCATTAGCTTCTCGGGCCTTGACCTTGCAAAAGCACAATCCGTTGGCACATCCGGACAAATCTCTAAAGAAGCGTCATTGAGGTCAATTTTAAAAGACACCGGGTTTTCTTTCCGTTTTATCACCTCAAGTTCAGTCCAGATTTTTGTACGTGAGCGCAACACGACAGATGACACCGTTGAAAAGCCGGACATTGCTGAGCTCGAAGTGGATCAAGAACGACCTGAGTATGTCGAAGACCTGGTCGTTACAGCCACCAAGAGGCCAGAAACGAGCTTCGGGCTGCCGGTGAGTGTTTCCGCGGTCTCATCGCTGGCTTTAGAAGACCTGGGAACGTATGACCTACAGTCACTGGCTGCCCATCTGGCAGGTGTTTCGACAACCAACCTGGGGCCAGGGCGCAACAAGATTTTTATTCGAGGGCTTTCTGATGGCCCGTATGCGGACCGCACGACAAGTATGGTCGGCGTCTATCTCGACGAAGCTCCCATCAATTTTAGCGACACCAATCCTGACATTCGACTGTATGACGTTGAGCGCATTGAGTTGATGCGAGGACCGCAGGGTACACTATACGGCGCAGGTTCACTTGGAGGACTTTACCGGGTGATTTCGGCCAAACCGGTATTGAACGACACGTTCGGGAAAACACGAATAGGTGTTGGCGTCACCAAAGGTGGCGGGCACAACGGAAACATTGATGTCATATTCAACACACCGCTCAAAACCGACCAACTGGGCTTTCGCATTTCAGCGTATGGTCATATGCGTGGTGGTTACATTGACGATGTCGCACGTGGTCTCGAAAATCTGAACGACCTGGATATCTATGGAATGCGGCCCAGCGTCCGATGGCAAATCAATAACGCCTGGGTCCTGGATACCTCCATAAATTTGCAGGCTATTCGCTATGATGACAGCCAGTACTATTTCGAGGAGCAAGGGCGCAATAAACGCTCGCTGCAACTATCAGAACCCTATGGCGACAACTTCGTGCATGGTGTCGTCACTCTTAAAGGCCGAATGGGATCTGTTCAGCTTACCAGCGCCACGTCGTTTGTCGACCGCACGTTACATGAAACCTTTGATGCGTCAGAGGGCCTGCCATTTGCTGAGCGACTAAAGAACCTTTCTGAGGATGAATATGTATCCAGCAACCTGATCGACATTGGCGATGGCGAAGATTTTCTGGGCGATGCGCAGCCCGGCACATTGGGGTACTTCACACGGGAAGACATAAATACTTTGGGGCATGAGACCAGGCTGCAATCAAGTGACAGCTCTCGGTTCGAATGGCTTGCCGGCGTCTATTACCTGCATAGTACGAGCAATAGTGACAGATTGATGTTGGTCGCGACAGAAAGCGGTGCTCCGGGAATAGTTCTGGCTGAAAAACAGATAGAGAGGGCTGAAGATATTGCGCTTTTTGGTGAGGCCTCATATCGCGTCAGCAGCAAATTCAGCGTCACGGCGGGTATCCGATATGCCTACAACACTCTTGCTTTAGACTATGTTTCTGATTTTGCACTTGCTGAGGAACGGCAGGCGCACGAGAAACAAAAAGCTACCACAAAACTTATCCCGAAGATCGCCGCACGATATCAATGGTCCGATGATATTCAGACTTACGCACAAATCGGCATGGGCTACAGAGAAGGTGGTTTTAATATTCTCTCCCCTTTTGAGGCGCTTGCAAGACCTGAAGCGGGCAGCCGCCAAAGTGAGGACTTCGAGCCCAGGGAACTGCGATCAGACGAGATCATCAACTATGAAGTAGGTCTCAAGTCCTACTGGCTCAATAGGGACCTATCGCTCAATTTAGCCGCATTCTATGTACGCTGGCTCAATATCCAATCTGATCAACTTGGTTATTCTGGTTTGCCCTATGTCACCAATGTGGGCAATGCACGGAACCTGGGGTTTGAAATTGAGTTTTCTGCCCGGCCCATTCATGGCCTGGAAGTAAGCGGCTCTTTGTTTTGGAACGATAGCGAGTTGCAAGATGGAAACCCATCATTGGGCGCAGAGCCTGGCGACAGGCTTCCCGCCATTCCCGAGCCGACTTTCAGTCTCGCAGCTTTATATCAGTTTGACGTCAATAGGCATTGGCTTGCTACATTGAGTGCGACCTACAGCTTCACCGGGGATTCTGTGCTTACTTTTGATGAAGAAAACAGTCTTGGAATGGGCGACTACAGTATCGTGAACGCCCACTTTGAATTTTCAGACAGTAGCTGGAAGCTTGGCTTGTACGTTGAGAATTTAACCGATAGCAGGGCCAATACTTTTTCCTATGGCAACCCCTTTACGGTCTCCAGGAACAATCAGGTTACGCCCCCCAGACCCCGTACAATCGGTGTATATTTGGAACGGAAGTTCTGAGATCAAGAAAGAAACTCCAAGTGGGAAATAATGGCAGGTTTCCCGGCCCTGAAGTGCCGGAAACCTTATGCCGGCCGGACGCGATTCCGGGACAAGGCCAGTTTTTGGAAAGTTCTTTGGAGGTGTGCAGCAGGGGTGACCGTCTACCATTCTGAAGCCACCTCAAAACTCACTTTCCAAGCTGAATGATCATAGACCTCTATATTGCCAAGCATGTTTCAAAACGGCTTATTGCCGTAATGCTGCTTATCGTGGGGTTATTGCTTATCGAGAACATGTTCAGCCTGTTTCAATTTTCCTTGCAAACCGGCGCACCCGCTACTGCCGTTTTCGCCATGCTTGTGTATTTGTTGCCCGAATATTTGGCGATCGGTATTCCCATAAGCTTGATGTTGGCGATCATGCTGACCTTCCTCAAGCTGTCGAAAGACAATGAGCTGGCCATACTGTCGGCATGTCAGGTTTCTCCTTTCCGGCTGCTTCGCTTGCCCCTGGGGTTTGGAATACTTCTTGCCACCTTAAATGCGCTCATTGTTTGCTATGTCGAACCGCTCGCGGAATTCCGGTTTGCTGAACAGAGTTATAAAACTCGAAGTGGTGCATTTGGTAAATCTGTTGCAGCCGGCGCGTTTACCCCTATCGGCTCGAAATTGACGTTATATGTAGAGTCTATTTCCCCAAAAGACGGAGGGTTAAACGGTATATTCCTGGAAATGAAAGAAGACGTTGCAAAGGTTTCTTATCTAACGGCTTCGCGCGGTGTTTTTATTCACTCTGGAAACAAGGACTTTATCGTATTTCGACTATATGATGGACAGATCCTCACCACGGAAAATCCCGACGAGAGAAAACCGGCGACGCTGGAATTCGAACGGTACGACCTGGCGCTAGCCCTTCCAGAAATTCCCAGGTTCAGGGGTCGCGGTGAGGCAGAAAAAGAGCTGACGTTCCTTGAGTTGATTGAAACCTCTCAGAGCAAAAGCAGCGACTTTCTTGAATCCCGCAGTTTACTGGGGGAGGCTCAAAGGCGACTTATTTGGACCTTGGTGCCATTGCTGATCCCATGCCTGGCCATGGGGCTTGCAGATCCGCCAGTGAGGAGAAGGTCTTCGATTCAAGTGACGGTCGGGATATTCGTCATACTGGTTCTGATCAAAGCGTTGGACTTTGGTTCGAACGTAAGCTCTTTCCCACCTGCCGTCATTCTGTGGCCCACCTTTTTTACCTTTGCCCTGTTCAGTATCCGGACTTTTTACATTTTTGGCTTTACTGCCAACGGCCAGCCCCTGGCCGCTTTGTACAGATTTACAGATACCCTGTCGAAACTGATAAAAAGTCGAAAAAAACCTTCTATATCAAATTGCTAGCATTCCTCTACCGTCACACTTTTCAGGCTTCAGAAAGATGAAAAAAATTTTGTTCAGTATCCATGATGTGACACCCCGCCATTTTGACAGGCTGTTGGAGATCGATTCATTCCTGCAGCGAACCAGCATCGGGCACAATTATGCGATGTTGGTGGTCCCCAACTTTTGGGGTGAATGGCCGATCGAAAAACACCCCGAGTTTTGTCACTGGCTGAAGCAAAAATCAGATAATGGTGTTGAGATGATCCTGCACGGTTTTTCCCATAAAGACGATTGCCAACACCATAGTCATATTGATCGGTTGAAGGCCCGAAAGCTAACCGCTGGCGAAGGAGAGTTCCTTGGACTGTCTGCTTTGGAAGCGACAAACAGGGTGCAATCCGGGCTGGAATGCCTTGAAGGCATCCTTGGGCGCAAAGTTTCCGGGTTTATTGCTCCCGCCTGGCTATATGGAGAGGCGGCGCTAGATGTGCTGCAGGAGCAGGGCATTAAATTTGCAGAAGATCACTGGCGTATTTGGTCCCCGAAAACAGGCAGGGAACTGCTTAAAAACTCGCCGGTGATTTCATATGCAAGCCGCAGTGTGCCAAGGATCATCGGTTCACTTGTATGGTCGAAACTTGCCACCAGACTTCTAGCGCCGATGGATGTCATCCGGATGGCTTTGCATCCTCATGATTTCGACAAAAAAGCGCTTGTGAATGAAATCGATCGCGCTCTCAATGCTTTGCTAAAGCATCGCACCCCGATTATTTATGACACGTTCATCAGCCAAAATAATGTGGGCTGAAACCTCTATACCGCTGGTATTTGTAAGCCGACATACCATGTGACGGGCTCTCCACAACGCCTTATTGCGTAGAGCTGCTGAGGTCTCGTCAACAGTGAAAAACAAGACCAAAGGCCTACAGGGCCGCGCCGCGCGCACCGCGCCCAAAAAAAATGTGCAATCTCAAAAAAGCTCGGAAACAGGCCCTGGCATTTCCGCGATTTTTGTTTTGGCGTTCTCAGAAATAGACCGCCCTTTTCTCAGAAAAAGCAGGAAATTTGGAGGAAATCTCAAAAATATCTGGAAATTTGATCAACGGTTAAACCGTCCACCAAGAGAAATTTCCCTCGGTTCCTTTACAAGGGAACGCCTGGTTCTTAGCGAGAGTCCATTGTGCGCTTCTTGGGATCGACACGCTTCCTGGGTGCGCCATGACGGCGCCTGCGGAAACGATGGTCGCGCTGGGTGGCACAGGACCAGCATAACCAAAACCCTGCCCTCAAGGATTCCTTGGGGGCAGGGTTAGAACTTTCAGTCTATTTGACCAACGGGCCTAGAACTCCACGCCGAGGGTCAGACCATAGGTCCGTGGTGCGGCCGGTGTGCCGTTGTCGCCCGAGTTGGTCGCGCCGATCTGGGCAAAATAGTGGGCATTCGTCAGGTTGCGGCCCCAGAGCCGGATGTACCAGGCTTCGCTTTCGCTGTGCCAGGTCATCGAGGCGTCAAGAAGGCTGTAGCTGTCCTGCACCACACGTTCGTCCGCCGTTCCGACATAACCGTCGTTGTAATAATAGTTGCCCATCAGGGTGAAGCGACCGAAATCGGTATAGATGTCGTAGGACGCACCGATATTGGCGGTGATGGCCGGGGTGTTCTGCAGTTTGTTCCCGGTGGCATCCCCCGTGATCAGGCAGTTGCCGCCCACCTGGGTGTAGGGGTTGCCAAATGTGCCCCGGCACGACTGGCCGGTCGGGATCACGAACCCTGCCGGCAACGGGTATGGCACGGAAATGATCGCATCCTCGAAATCGGTATAACGGGCATGCACATAACCAAGGCCGCCGAACAGGCGCAGGTTATCGGTCGCCTGCACGATGAAGTCGGCATCGATGCCGTAGGTTTCCGCACCTTGCGCATTATAGATGCTGTTCACGCCGGCAATGACCTGCTGCACCTGCACGTTGGTCTGGTCATAATAATAGGCTGCCACATTGAAGCGTACCTTGCGGTCCAGAAAGTCAGTTTTCAGGCCAATTTCGTAGGCATCGACCACTTCGGGCTCAAGCGCGATGATCGGTGTCGCCTGCGGTACATAGGTGCCACTGCGGAAACCGCGGTTATAGCTGACATACCCCAATACCTGGTCCGAAAAGCGATGGTCCAGCGCCAGACGCCAGGTCACCTTGTTGAAAGTGCGGCTGTCGCCCACGGTTTCGCCAACGGTCGTGACATTGATATTGCCGTTATATTCGACCTCATAGGCCTCGAATTCACGTTCGTCGTGAGTATAGCGGATACCGGCGGTCAGGTTCGTGGCGTCGGATACGGCATAGCTGCCCTCCGCAAAACCCGACAGGGAATTCAGCCGCACGTCGGTGATGGAATCGCTGTACCCATTGTCGCCGAAGGTGATGAGGCCGGTGGTCCGGCCCGGTTCCTGCCCGGCCGAGTTCCACATATAGAAACCACCGATGGTCCAGGTCAGCGGCCCGTCGTTGCGGGATACAAGATCGATTTCCTGGGTGAACTGCTTGTCGAAATTGTGGTTGTCGATCCTCAAGAGCGGCCGGATGGTGCCATCGGGGTCGAACAGGGTTTGCAGCTTGGTATTGCGGTAGGCAGTGATGCTTTTGATCTCCATGCCGTCGAAATCGTGCGACACCTTCAGGCTTACACCGCTTTGGCGGGCACGCAGCAACGGATCGAGGTCGCTGTAGATATCGTTTGCGGGATCGCCGCCAGCCGCCGTGATCAGGTCTTCGAGATTTTCACCCGAGCTGTTCAGGGTGAAGTTCCGGAACGCCGGGTCGGATGCATTGCGGCCGCTGAAGTCGGCGCTCAGCAGAACAAATGTATCGTCGTCCGGTACCCATTTGATCTTGCCGCGGCCAGACCAGCTATCGCCCTCCTGCACATCATTGCCAGTGTAACGGTTGACACCATAACCCTTGTTGCGGCTGTCATACTGGCCCGCGAAGCTGACGGCGATCTTGTCGCTGAGGCCGCCGGTCAGAAAGGCCGAAGCGTTATAGCTGTCATAGTTGCCATAACCGGCCTGCAGCTTGCCCTGCCAGTCGAATTCGGGATCAAGGGTGGAAATCTGGATCACGCCGCCTGTGGCGTTGCGGCCGAAAAGCGTGCCTTGCGGCCCCTTCAGCACGGCAACCTGCTTGGTATCGAACAGGGACTGCAGCACGCCAAACGGGGCGCCATAATAGACATCGTCCACCAGGACGGCGACCGGGTTTTCAATACCCGGCCCCTGGCCGGAGGCGCCGATACCGCGGATACGCGGCAGGCCAAAGCCGGCAACACCGGTGGTCACATTGAGCGATGGCACAAGGGCCTTCAGGTCAAGCGTGTCAACCGCGCCCGAAGCCTTGATCTGGTCTTCGCCGATTGCGTTGATCGCGACCGGAATATCCTGAGCGTTCTGCAGCCGTTTCTGGGCTGTTACCACGACCTCTTCAATGAATGGTACGGCTTTCGATCCGGCGGATGCGTCCGCGGGTTCAGCGGCCTCGGCACTTACGGCGCCCGAAGCCAGAATGCTCGCGGCGCATGCCGAAGCCATCAAGGAATATTTCATCTTTTTTCCTCCCCAATTTCCCAGTGCCAGTCTTCCCGGACTGACACCCAGACCTTAGCCAAACCCGCCAGATGCCGCTTCATCAAACCATGTTTGGGATGATAGGTTTTTTGATCCGCCCGGCATGGAAACTGATAGCTCAAATCCGGAAACTTATGCCCTTGCAGCAGTCGTCAGGTCCAAGGAAAACGGGCGGAAACACCGTTCCCGCCCGCATACACACCCTAAAGGCGAGGTGATTATTTTTTTGCCGGCCACACACCTTCCGGCAGATAGATCGGCATCGAATCTTCCCATTTGCTGTCGGTCAGCAGGGTCTTGTTGGTGCCATCGGCGTTCATCACATAGATCTGGCCATATTGCTGGAAGGTATTGTCGTAAAGCGCCGCTTCGTCGCGGAAACCATGCTGCGAGCCGCTCCACATGATGCGCCCGTCCGCGGTCCAGACCGCATGGCCATCGCTGGATGCATGGGTTGTGGCGCGGAACAGGCCCGTACCATCCGGCCGGATCGTATAGATATCGAAATTGCCGTCCTTGCGCTTGCGTGTGAACACGATGCGTTTCCCGTCCGGCGACCAGCCGGGCAGATTGTCGAAGCCATTGGTCAGTACCCGGATTTCACGGGTTTCCAGGTTCAGGATACGCAAGCCCTTTTCCTGCTCGCTCCAGACCCGGAACACGATTTCCCTGCCGTCCGCCGAATAGCTGGGGAAACCGGAATGAATGGTGCCATCTGTCAGTTGCTCAGCGTCCGTGCCGTCGCGCCGCACGCGCCAGATGGCGGCAGTTTCCTGGCCGCGCAAGAAGAACCAGTAGCCAAGGCCGAAGGTGATCCATTCACCGTCCGGCGACCAGGAAGGCTGGAAGGCGCCCGCAAGGCCCTTCTTGACCCGCACAAAATCGAGACCACGACCGTCCGCATTGAATACCGTGTGTTTTTCAGTGCCGTCCGGCCGCATCGCCACCACGGAACTGTTGCCCAACTGCTTTTCGGTGAATACCAGCCAGCCATCGTGCGACATCAGCGGGAACACGTCCATATGGCGGTAATCCCAGTCCGTGTCCCAGCTATAGAGCTTTTTGAAAAGCGGGCGGATCGGCTTGAATTCGGTCTTTTCATAAATGACCGACTTGCCGTCAGGCGACCAACAGGGCGCACGCAGGAACCGTTTCAGGGGTGCCCGGCCGGACGTGTAGGCCAATCCTTCGTTTTCGCCGCCCTTGATCAGATAACCGATTTCGTCCGCCGACAGATATTGCGGCGAAATCTTGAGGCCCGGCCCGGATGTATGTTCGGTGCGGTCGCCGGTGGCAATATCGACCGAAACAATCTGGGAATCCACCTTGCCGCTATATTCCGGCCGGCGCGCGCCCCAGGTGGACTCCGTGGTCATTTCATAAAAAACCACACGCTTGCCATCGGGCGACCATTTGGGCGAACCCTGGCAATAGCCCGGCCGGGTTGCCACCTGCAGGAAATCAGTACCATCGGCGCGGATGATATAGATGCTCAGTTCCTGGGTATGTTCCCAGCCATGACCGTTATGGTGGCCGCGCCACGGGGTATCCCTGTCGCTTGAAAGCGCCAGCCACTGGCCGTCGGGCGACCAGGCCGGGCGGAAATAACAATCCGGCAGGCCTTCGGTACCATGCAGGCTTTCGGTGCCGGTCAGTTGTCTGTTTTCACCGGCTTCCAGGTCAAGCACCCAGATATTGGCGCGGTAACCGTTGCGCGTGGAAACATAGGCCAGCTTCCTGCCATCGGGCGACAGCACACCGGCGTCGTCCATCGACGGCGCCACCACAAGCTGTTCGATGCCCGACCCATCGGCCCTGGCGCGGAAAATGTCCGACTGGCCGTCGCCATTGCGTTCGGACGTGAACACGACCCAGTCGCCACTTGCCGAAAAGGCGCCATTATATTCAAAGGCGGCATCAGAAAGGAACTTGCGTTCATTGCCGCCATCAATGTCTGCGATGTAAAGGTCCGAAATCGAAGGCGCGATGCGGTTCATCAGCATCACACCCTTTTTCTCCGGCTTGGCGGCGAATGCCACCGTGGCCTTCGCGGCAACCGCGCTGACCAGCAACCCTCCCAGAAAGGTTCTTCTATCCATCTTCACTTCCCTTACCAATACAGTAGCTAGAACCAAGTGCACCCTAGCCAAGCTTTTACATGGATTGGCAAAGCATGTGTGTTTGGGGTGATAGGTTTTGCGGCGACCTCCCCCTTGCAGGCAAAACCTATAGGCGGGCACGCAGCTTCAATCACCCTCCCCACCGCGTGCCGCTAGAATGGCGCGCGAACCGCTGCCGTAACGCGGTGATTGGAGACAGAAACATGCCTAAACTCACCGGCGCGGAAGCCGCCGTCCGCACCCTCGAAGCCCATAAGGTAAAACATATTTTCGGCCTGTGCGGCGATACCAGCCTGCCCTTCTACGACGCCCTGTGCCGGCTTGACCATGGCATGGAACATGTGTTGGCGCGCGACGAGCGCTCGGCCGCCTATATGGCCGATGCCTATGCCCGCGTGACCGGGCGGCCCGGTGTGTGCGAGGGGCCGAGCGGCGGCGGCGCAACCTATATCCTGCCGGGTGTAGTGGAAGCGAATGAATCGTCTGTGGCGCTTCTGTCCATCACGTCCGACATTTCCATCGGCGGGCGCGGCCATTATGCCCTGACCGAACTGGACCAGGAGGCCCTGTTCAGGCCCTTGACCAAATGGAACCGGGTTGCAGACCGTGTGGACCAGATCCCGCATCTATTCCGCAGCGCCTTTCGTGCCATGACCACAGGGCGCCCGGGCGCCGCGCACATCGGGCTGCCCTACGACCTGCAAAAACAGGAACTGGATGCCGCCCTCGTGTGGGCGCAGGCCGAACATGCCCGCTTCCCGGCCTTCCGGCAGGGGCCGGACCCGGACATGGTGTCCGCCGCCGCAGACGCGATCCTGAGTGCAAAATCACCCGCCTTCCTGTGCGGTGGCGGTGTGGTCATTTCCGGCGCACAGGCCGAACTGAAGGCGCTGGCGGAGCTCTTGGGCGCACCTGTTGCCTCGACCATCAGCGGCCATGGTGCCATCGCCGATACCCATCCGCTGGCGGTTGGTGTCGTCGGCACCAACGGTGGCACCGATGAAACCCGCGACGCCATCAGCGGCGCGGACCTTGTGGTGTTTGTGGGCTGCCGGGCAGGGTCGACCTCCACCGAACATGGCAGCGTGCCGGGGCCCGGCACCGCAGTCGTGCATATCGATGCCGATGCGATGGCTGTGGGCGCCAATTACCGCTACGAGGCCGCCCTTGTCGGCGACGCTCGCCTTTGCCTAGCCGCCCTGCTGGCTGAACTCACCCGGCGTCTGAACGCAACAGCACGCATAACCGATGCCCGCGACCGGCTGAAGGCACTCAAAGCTGCCAAGCGCGCCCGTTTCGACGCGCTGGCCAACAGCCCCGAACTGCCGGTGCGCCCCGAACGCCTGGTGGCGTCCCTGCAGCGTCATTTGCCGGACGGCAGCATCATCGTTGCGGACCCAGGCACACCCTGCCCCTATTTTTCCGGCCATTTTGAGCTGGATGGCAGCGGCACGCGCATCATCACAAACCGGGCGCAGGGCGCACTTGGTTTCGCCATGTCTGCGGCCATTGGTGCCTGGTACGGCAGGCCCGACGCCAAGGTGGTCGCAGTCATGGGTGACGGCAGTTTCGGCTTCACGGTCGGTGAGCTGGAAACCATCGTGCGCAAGCAGGTGCCGCTGACCATGATTGTCATGTCCAATGCGTCCTTCGGCTGGATCAAGGCCAGCCAGAAAACCGGCTATGACGCCCGCTATTTTTCCGTTGATTTCGACCGCACCAACCATGCCGCGGTGGCAGAGGCATATGGTGTGAAAGCATGGACAGTGGTGGACCCGGCAGAACTTGATGCTATTGTCAAAAAAGCGATCGCGTTTGACGGCCCGACCCTGATTGACGTGATCGCACAACCACTTGAAGAGACTAATGTGCCCGTAAGCCAGTGGATGGGCTGATGTGACAGACACCCGGCATCCTTTTGCCTTCGCCAGTTACCGCTTTTTCTGGACCGCGCGCCTGTTGGCGATGCTGGCCCACAGCGCGACCGTTGTTTCGCTTGGCTGGTATGTCTATGACCTCGCACGCCAGACCATGGACGTGCGCGATTCCGCCTTCCTTCTGGGGCTGATCGGGCTTGTGCAGTTCCTGCCGGTCATGCTTTTAAGCCCGCTTGCGGGTTATGCCGCCGACCGGTTCGACCGGCGCAATGTGGTGCGCCTGACCCTTCTTGGCCAGTTCCTGTGCAGCGGGATCATCACCTTCCTGGTCCTGACCGGGCGGGAAACCCTGACCGCGCTTTTTGTGCTGGCCGGCCTTCTAGCTGCCGTGCGCACGTTTTACCGGCCCACGATGGATGCGCTTGCCGCCCGGGTGGTGCCCGCCAATGTATTGCCCAGCGCCATCGCGCTCAATTCCATTGCCGGCCGTATCGGCGCCATCGTCGGCCCTGCCGTTGGCGGTTTTGCCTTCGCCGTATCTGCCTGGGCGGCCTTTGCGCTCGCCAGCGGCATGCTTCTGATCGCACTCGCGTGCCAGTTCGGCATCGGGCCCATCCGCCGGCTTGGCCTGAAACCCAATGACACGCCGATCCGCATGATGGTGGAAGGTTTCCGCTATGTGCTTGGCAACCGGCTGCTATTAGGCGCCATCAGCCTGGACCTGTTTTCCGTATTGCTGGGTGGCGTCACCGCCATGCTTCCCGTGTTCGCCCGCGATATCCTGCACACTGGCCCTGAAGGCCTGGGCCTCCTTCGTACCGCACCGTCCGTAGGTGCGGTGCTGATGGCGCTGTGGCTTTCCTGGAAGCCGGTCAAACATGCTGTGGGTGCCAAGATGCTGGTATCGGTCATCATCTTCGGCATCGGCACTATCGCCTTCGGCCTGTCGAAATCGATGCCCTTTTCGCTTTTCTGCCTGTTCGTGCTGGGCGCGGCGGACATGATCTCGGTCTATGTGCGCCAGTCGCTGGTGCTGATCACGACACCGGACAAGATGCGCGGGCGCGTGGGATCGGTCTCGACCCTGTTCATCTCGGCCTCCAACGAACTGGGCGAAATGGAATCCGGTACCCTGGCGGCACTCATTGGCCCCATCGGGTCAGTGGTGGTGGGCGGTGTCAGCGCGGTGGTGATTGCCGTCGCCTGGATCAGGCTGTTCCCCGAACTGTGGCGCGCGCACGATTTTGCGTCCCTGCAGGCACCCGACGAGCCATAAAAAAAACGCCGGCACCCGAACGGATGCCGACGCTCCTGTTTCTTCTGGCTCCGAGCCTTAGCCAAGATTGGCCGTGGTATCGTCGAACAGTTCGTCGACCGACAAGCGGCGCGGGATGATCTTCTGCTCGAACGCCCAGTCGATGGCCATGGCAAGGCCCTTGCGGTTGGCTTCCAGCCCCATGGGCGGGAACGGGTCCGGCAGGCCACCTTCCGTCAGGTCGCGGCTTTCACCAACCATGCGGTAGATTTCCCGGACCACGTCCGGCTGGTCACGCGAAATGCTCTCATGCACCACGAACATATGGTTGATCGGCACCACGCCTTCGCGCGCGAACCAGTCCTTGGCGGCGTTGAAGGGATCGGGCACCAGGCGCTGCACGCGCAGGTCCTTCGGCAGGTCGACACCTTGCAGGGTGGCGGTCAGTTCACCATCCAGCATCATCTGGCCGATGTCCGAACCCTTGGGCAGGCGCACACAATTGTCGGGGTCGCTATATTCAAGCAGGTGACCGTCACCCACGGTCATCCAGGTTACCTTGTCGAGGTCGACCCCATACTCATGTTGCAGGATGCCGCGCACCCACAGGCCGGTGGTCTGGGCATAGGTGCGCACGCCGACCTTCTTGCCTTCAATATCCTTCGGGTCGATATGGCCGAGTTCCTTGTTGAACCCGGCACAGTGATGCTGGAACCGGCCTGAAACCGGCGCCGGCAGCAGCACGAAGGGCTTGCCGTAACATTTGGCCTGCAAATAGGTGACAATCGCCAGTTCACCGCAATCGAAGGCATTTTCCCGGATCATGGCCTTGAAGCCATTGTGGGCCTGTTCCGGCCCGCAACAATCGAGCGTAACGATATCCGACGTAACCCGCCCGTCCTTCATGGCCAGGGTTTGCGGATAGTCGGCAAGGTTGGTTTTAAGCACAACAGGGGCGTTCGAAGCGGTAGCCATCGGCATTCTCCGGTTCAGCGTGTTTGGTATCAGAGGCGCACTTCGATGAGCGACGGTCCCGGCTCGGCGTTGCAGCGCATCATCGCGTGATAGAAGTCTTCGGCGGTGGCGACACTGGTGGCCGGCACGCCCATGCTTTTGCCCATGGCGACCCAGTCGATGCTGGGCTTGTCGATATCGATCATCGCCAGCGCCTGCGGACCGGGCGCACCAAAACCCATGTTGGCGTATTCGGCCTTCAGGATCTGGTACGAATTGTTGGCGAAAATGATGGTGGTGACATTCAGCCCCTCCCGCGCCTGGGTCCAGAGCGACTGGATCGTATACATGGCGCTGCCATCGCCCACCATGCACACAACCCGGCGGTCCGGGCACGCCAGCGCGGCACCGGTCGCGACCGGCGTGCCATACCCGATGGAGCCACCCATATTCTGGATGGTGTCGTGCGGCACGGCCCCTGCGGTGTGGCCCATGGTCTCGCGGCCCGTGGTCAGGCTTTCATCGACCAGGATGCCATGTTCGGGCATGGCCGACGCCAGCGCATGGGCAATGCTGAGCGGGTTAAGCGCGCCCGACGGCAACCCCTTGTCCTCGAACGCCTGATACACGGGCGATGTGGCGCGGGCACCCACGGCATCGGCCAGCATCTCGAGCGCCAGGACACTGTCTTCGTCCGCCGCCGCCAGTTCATGCACCTGCGTGTCCGGTTGCTTCAACAGGCTCGGTTTACCCGGATAGCTGAAGAAGGCCACCGGCTCGCCGGTTTCGACCGTGATGATATGCTTGAAGCCGCGCAGGAATTCGACCGCCTGCGGCACGGCATAGGGCAGCCGTTCCAGGGGCACCCGCCCCGCCCCTCGTTCGATGCGGGCGGTGAAAAACTGGGTACCGATGCGGCAGCCGGTTTTGGCGGCAACCCTGCCCGCCCATTCAAGCGCGGGGCCATGGGTGGCGCTGCCGGCCAGGATGATGAAGGCAGGTTCGCCCGAGCGCAGCACATCGGCCACCCGGTCGATCTGTCCCTGCCCCGGCACACCCGGCGCCGGCACACCACTTCTGGCAAAGGCCCCCTTGGGCGCCGTCACTTCACCCCAGGAGGTGTCGCCCGGCAGGATCAGGGTCGAGATTTTGCCCGGCTTGGCGCTGGCCTGCTCGATGGCCGTCACGGCATCCCCCGCCAGCGTGTTCGACGATGCCGTGCGCCGCACCCAGTGGCTGAGCGGGCGGGCCAGCCCTTCGATATCGGATGCCAGCGGTGCGTCATACTTCAGGTGCGCGTTTGCATGTTCGCCGATGATATTGACCATGCCGCTGCTGGCGCGCTTGGCGTTATGAATGTTGGCAAGCCCGTTCGCGAGGCCCGGCCCCAGGTGCAACAGGGTCGCGGCCGGCGTGCGGCGCATGCGGTACCAGCCGTCGGCCGCGCCCGTAGCCACGCCTTCAAACAGGCACAGCACACTTTTCATGCGCGGGTTTTCAAGGGCGGCAAGGAAATGCATTTCCGACGTGCCGGGGTTCGCGAAACAGACGTCCACGCCTTCGTCGACCAGGGTGTTGACCAGGCTTTCGGCGCCGTTCATGGGTTTTTCCGGTTGCGTGCTCATGGTCGTGATCAATAACCGACGATCTCGCGGCCCTGGCCGACGACACCATAGCTGCGCTGCGGCGCCGACATCAGGAAGCGGAAACCTTCACCCATCAGGCGTTCGACATTTTTGGAAGTCACGTGCGGGTGGCCGACCACCACATTATGCTTCTTGCAGGTGGCCACCACCTTGGCCATGGCGTCCAGAACGTCCGGGTGTTCATACTGGCGCGGTCGGCCCAGTTCCTGGCTCAGGTCGCCTTCGCCGATCAGGCAAAAGCCGATGCCCGGCACGTTCGCCAGCATGTCGTCCAGGTTTTCGATGGCTTCGACACTTTCGATCATCAGGCCGACCAGCAGCTCACCCTGCGGGGCCAGCGGCCACACATCGGCAACATGGTAATAATCCTGTTGCGACAGGCCCCAATAGCGTGCAGCAGTGGCAGGGCCATCGCCACGCACGCCTTTGGGTTCATAGAGCGGTGCATTCTTGGGCCGCGCATAACGGCAGGACGCCACGGCGTTATAGGCCTGTTCTACCGTCTTCACATGCGGCCAGACCACGCCATAGACACCGCGATCAAGCGCCTGCTTGGCTTCGGCCTGGTTCATCTCGGCGCCGTTCGACGGAATGCGCACCAGCGGTGTCACATTCGGTGCCAGCGTGGCCGCCGAATGTATCTGCTTGCGGTTCAAGAGATACTGTAGCGCGTCGCCAAGGGCTGCCATATCGAAGGGATTGTGTTCCATCTCGAACACAAGGCCGTCATAGGGGCTGTCAGACAGGTCGATCGCGGTCTGTTTGTCGGATTTGGCAAAACAGGTGAAAGCCGGTTTGTTCGCTTCCCACGCCCTGATGATGCCGTTGAGCCTGTTACTCATGCTACATACTCCGTTGTTTGCGGGGGCCTAATCAGGCCGCGCCCGTTGTCCAATACATGAAGCCCATGCCTTCGCCCGTGCCGGCAGCCGTGCGGTAGGAGGGCACATAATCCACAAGGGTCATCTCGGCGCCCGCATCTTCAAGCGCCTTCAGGACCGAGACATAGAGTTTGATCTCCGACGTGCCGGACTGGTAGGACCGTTCGTCCACCGCCGCGAGGCCGTCGTAATCATAGTTCCTGAGCATCTCGATGATGCCGGCATCGAATTCTGGATCGCAGACAAAGTGCGACAGGCCACCGGACGCGATGATCGCCACCCGGGCGTCGCTTTTCCAGGCCTTGACCGCCTTCAGAAGCGCATCGCCAAAGTCGATGCAGCGCCACATGGGCGGCTGGGTCGGGTCGTAAAAACAGTTCAGGATGATCGGCACATGGGGCGGCGGGTTGTCGTCCATAATCTGGTGATACACGAAGCTGTAGGCATGCGGCACGATGGGCGACGGCTCCGGTTTCATCCACACATTGTCGGGCCATGCGAAAAGGTCGGTGATATCGAAGCCGTCGGCTTCCAGCGACTTGATCAGATGCAACGCCAGTTCCGGGTGCGCCTTGTGGGTGACCGCATGGTCGGGCGCATAAACCGCGCGCTGGGGCGGGCCATTATGCACATCTTCACCGCTGTAGATCGCGATCGAGGGCGACATATGGGTGAAGATTTCCTTCTGGTCCTTGCCAAGGATGATGGCGACATCGACATCCGCGGCCTGATAGGCCCGGCGCATTTCCGCCAGTGCCGCCGCATTGCGGGCTGCCCGCGCGGTGCGTTCCTCGATGCTAAGGAGCGGCTCGAAATTTTCCGCGCCCCGTTCGGCTTCCAGTTCCGGATAGGTCCAGGTGCGGTTCCGGTACCAGAGCGTCGGGTTGTTGCGGTCGCGCTCGCCATTGTTCAGCCAGTCTTCGGGCGCCTGCCCGAGCATGCCGCTGTGGGGTACCGCCATTCCGAATACGATCTTAGCCATCTTGTCCTCTATTCCGTTCAGTCTATCAATAGCCCGGCGCGTGGCGCCTGTGGGCATCAAATATTGGGTCCGGGCGATTGGAGGCCCGCACGTTCGTTGCCCCGTCAGCCAGCCGATCCATCGTCCGGCAACAGGGTTGGCGCATATTTGGGCCGCAACAGCACAATGGTGGTCAGCGCGCCGACGATCAGCACAACAAAGATCACTTTCATCGGCAGTTCATAGCTGCCGCTGACCGCCAGCAACCAGCCGGACAGGCTGGCCGCCACGCCGCCCGCAAGGCTGGTGGCCACCTGCTGTACACCCGTGACCAGACCAACGGCTGGCGCCGGAATCAGGGTCAGGCGGCAAAGTGCGAGATTGTTGGCCGTGGTCAGCCCAAGGAACGACAGGGACGTGACGTTCCAGAACAATGCCACATCAAGCGAGGTGGCAGTCGCCCCCAAAATGACGGTACAGGCGCCCAGGAAACCGGCGACCACAAAGGCCTTGCGCACGATCACCGGATCACGCCCGCCGGCAATGATACGGTCCGCCGTCCAGCCCGCGACAACCGCGACAATGGCGATGCCCGCGAAGCTGAAGAAGGTGTAAAGCCCGGATTCTTTCAGGGAAAGGCCGCGTTCCTCAACCAGATAGGCCGGCATCCAGGACATGCAGTAGAAGGTGAAATAGCCGTAGCAGAAATTCACCACCATGGTGCCCCAGACCATCGGGCTCCTGAGGATGCGCGACAGCGGCAACGACGCGGCCCGGCGTTTGACCGCCGCCATTTCGCTGGCCTTCGGTGTATCGTTCCGGACCGTCAGCACCCACGGCACCAGCCACAGAAGACCCACCAGGCCGGTGACGATAAACATCATCTGCCAGCTTTGATGCACGATCAGCCAGGCGGCGACCGGTGCGCCGAGCGCAGGCCCCAGTTTGTTGCCCATGGCGAAGATGCCCACAGCGGTGCCACTTTGGCCTTCGTTGAAATTGTTGCGTATCCAGCGGTAACTGGCCGGCATGACCACAGCCTCGGCCGCGCCGACAATGATGCGCATGATCACAAGGCCGGCGAAGGCGGTCATGAAACCGGTCAGCGCGGTGGCCGCGCACCAGAGCACAAAACAGATGGTATAGGGCTTTTTCACGCCGTAGCGGTCCACCAGCCACCCCATCGGGATCTGCACCAGGCCATACGACCAGAAGAACGCTGAATTCACCCAACCGCGGTCGGTATCGGTCAGGCCAAAATGGTTCACAAAATCAAGGTCTGCAATGGCAGAGGAAATGCTGGTGCGGTCGACATAGGCGATCAGCACACCCAGCGCCAGCAGCATCAAGACCGCCCATCGGGCCAGTATTGCAGGCTGCGCAGCGTCTGCCGCCCCTGCCCCTACCGGTTCAGTCCTTCCCATGATCCCTCTCCCGTATGACCCTACAACTAGAACTCAAAACTCGTACTCGTGTGACCTTCAGTGCCTTCAGCCTGCGAGCTGCGGATACAGTTTCAATGCCGTGCGCCCGAAAATCCAGCTACGGTCTTCATCGGACAGGCAGGCAAGACCGGCTTCGGCGTCGGCCTTGATCTGGGCCAGTGTGCCCGGCGATGTCGGGAAATTCGACCCCCAGGCCATGCGGTCGGCACCGAAGGCTTCAACAACCTTGGGGAAGAAGGTTTCGGCACTCGCTTTTTCCTTCTTCACATCCCCGAATATCCGGGGAGTCAGTTTCAGGTATATATTTGGCACCGACGCCAGTTCAAACAGGCTTGCGGCCCGCGCATAGGGCGCACCATCCAGCACATCGGGGCGGCCCAGGTGGTCAAGAATAATGGCCACATTGGGGAACCGTTCCGCCAGCATGGTCACCTGCGGCAGGCCAACGGGGCCGGTCTGGATACACATGGGCAGGCCCAGTTCACCAAGAAGGTCCCAGGCCTTGAACGACCGCGGGTCATCCAACTCGCTCGGGTCGAAATCCTTGGTCGAGCCACCGGTGAAAATCCTCAGGCCCGCAAGCCCCTTGTCCGCCCAGTGGCGCACCACCGAGCAGACATTGTCGTCCAGCATATCCACCGAGCCCACGGCCACTAGGCGGTCTGCATATTTGTTGCAGCCATCGACCACATAACAATTGTCGAAGCCATATGTGGTGGAGGAATGCACGACAGCGGCTTTTGCCACGCCGGCATCGTCCATGGCTTCGATCAGCGCCTCGACCGTGTTGGGCCGTTCCTGCGACCAGTCAGAGCGTTTGCCGAACAAGGGTGCCGGCGGATAGCGTTTTTCATCATCGGAAATGATGTGCGGATGAATATCGACGTATTGCATGTCCCTTCCCCCGAATGCGCCGATTAAAGGCCGCGTGCCTTCAACTGGGCATCAAGCCGCGGGTAAACCCGGCGGGCGTTGCCCTCGAAAATCGCGGCACGGTCGGCGTCGCTGAGTGCAGCGCAGGCGTCCACATAGCGTTTCGTATCGTCGAAATTGTGCCCGGTGCAGGGGTCCTTGCCGCGCACCGCGCCGATCATTTCGGACCCGAAAAGGACGTTGCTGGTGGGCACGACCTTGGTCAGCAGCTCAACACCCGGATGGTGATAGACGCAGGTATCGAAGAAGATATTGTCCAAAAGCCCCTCAAGCGGCCGCTTGGCAATTTCAAGCGACATGCCGCGATACCGGCCCCAGTGATAAGGCACCGCACCACCGCCATGCGGAATGATGAACCGCAGGGTCGGGAAATCCTTGAACAGGTCGCCCTGGAGAAGCTGCATGAACACGGAGGTATCGGCATTCAGGTAATGCGCGCCGGTGCCATGGAAATTCGGGTTGCATGATGCCGCCACATGGATCATGGCCGGCACATCCAGGTCGCACAGCGCTTCATAGACCGGATACCATTCCCGGTCGGTCATCGGTTTGCCGGTCCAGTAACCGCCCGTGGGGTCCGGGTTCAGGTTACAGCCAACAAAGCCCATTTCCTCGACACAGCGGCGCAGTTCCGGCACCGAATTCCTGGGCGGTGCCGAGGGTGATTGCGGCAACTGGCACACAGGCACGAAGTTTTCCGGATATAGGTCGCATACACGGCGCACCAGGTTGTTTGAAACCTCGGCCCACTCCAGACTCGTGCGCTCGTTGCCCAGATGGTGGCTCATCAGCCCGGCGATGGGTGAAAACAGGGTCAGGTCGCTGCCGCGTTCCTGCTGCAGTTTCAACTGGCCGCCGCCGACGCCTTCGCGGATCTGGTCGTCGGTCACAATGGCGTCCGACACCTTGGGCGCATTGACCGGGTCATCAGCAAATTCGACCTGCTTGGTGCGCCAGTCGCGGAAGGACTGGGGCACGGTGGTGAAATGGCCATGGCAATCGATGATCATGATAACTCCTGTGGCTTAGCCTCAATGGGCCTAGCGGGGCCGGGCGTGGCCCGAAATTGTTCCAAAATCAGTCCTAAAGCGTTGACCGGACCAAGGCACATTGAAAGTGATCGCGGGCGTATAAGACTTGCTTCACTGTGCGGGCCCAGTGTGTCCCGCCGGTATTCTTCGTTGCCGGCAGGAGGGGCCGCAGGCATGCACGGCCCCTCCGCCAAGCCCGTTGCCGGGCCCTGGGGTAAAGGTGACTAAAGCTTGGCCGGGTCGAAAAACAGCTCGTCCATCGACATGCGGCGGGGCGTCAGGCCCTGTTTGAAGGCCGTCTGTTCGAGGGCCTCGATGGTCCTGATGTTGGCGTCCATGCCGTAAGGCAGCGGGTCATTGCCCACCAGGCCCTGCAGCTTGCGGTACCGTTTGTCGGATGCCGTGTCGGCCTCGCCGGAATTCAGTTTTCCGAGCCATTCCTGTTTGGCTTCATCGAACGCATCATAAATGGCGCGCGCGACCCACGGGTTTTCCTGAAGCACGCTTTCGCGCACCACGATGGTACCATGCATCGGATAGACACCGGTGCGGCGGTAATAGTCCCATTCCAGCGCTTCGGCGTTCGGCAGCAGGTCGGGATAGTCGGCCTCGACCTCTTTCCACCCGTCCGTCGGGTTGCCGGTCCGGCCGACGCCCGCGTTGCCGCCAAAACCGGCAGACAGTTCGCCTTCGGCCATCATGTCCGCGAGCGAGCGGCCCTGAGGCGCATGGATCACGTTGGACGGCAGCTTCAGTTGGGTGACATGTTCTTCATCGTCCACGACCCAGGTGATCCTGGAACAATCAACTCCCAGGTCGTCGATCAGGGCCTGGCGGGTCCAGGCGCCGGTGGTTACCGAATAGGCGCGCACACCAACCTTGCGGCCTTCAAGATCCTTGGGTTCCCTGATGCCGGCATCGGGACGGACCAGGAGCCCGGCATGGTGGAACTTCCGCAGCACAAAGATCGGCAGCGCCACAAACGGCGCCCCATAGGCTCGGGCGATGATATAGGTGGTCGGCGCCAGTTCGCAGACATCGAATTCGACATCGCGCACCATGCGCCGAAACGCGGCGATCTGCGGCTTAATGGTGAGGAAGTTGCCTTCGACACCCTCGACCGGGATCGCGCCGCTGCGCACAGCAGACGTGTGCGGCATTTCGGCGACCGCGAATGTAAGGGGCAGTTTGTTGACCACAATTATCTCCTGACGAATTGTCGTATTCCTGTGCGCTTTTACAAGCCCCGCTGTTGCCCTGTCGTCAATCGGGCGGGCGGAGTTCCTGTCATCGGGCGCGTGATTTCAATCGGGATTTCCCTCAGCGGCAGGCGCGCGGCACACCCAGCGGGTTGGCGGCCTTCAGTTCCTCCGGCAACAGGCGGTCCGGCACATCCTGATAACAGACCGGCCTGAGGAAGCGGTTGATCGCCATCGAGCCCACCGACGTGCTGCGCACATCGCTGGTGGCAGGGTACGGCCCGCCATGCACCATGGCGTCGCACACTTCCACACCGGTTCCGAAGCCGCCGAACAGGATGCGCCCGGCCTTGCGTTCCAGAAGCGGCATCAGCCAGGCGGCGGTTGCCGTGTCGTCCCGGTCGTCGGCATGGACCGAAATGGTCAACTGGCCTTCGATCGCCTCGAGGACATCCTTCATCTCGCCAAGGTCGCGGCAGCGCACCAGCAGCGAACAGGCGCCGAAAACTTCGGCATGCAGGGCGGTATCGGCCAGAAAATCAGCCGCGGACGCGCTGAAAAGTGCGGGGCGGCTGCACCAGCCTTCGCTGGCATGACCCTGGGCCAGCAGGGTCGCGGACCGGTGCCCGGCCAAGCGTTCAACACCGGACGCATAGGCACGGTAAATGCCCTGGTTCAGCATGGTCGCCCCGCCAAGGGACCCGAGTTCAGATGTTGCAGATGCAACAAAATCGTCGAGTTCATCACCCTCGATCGCCAGCAACAGGCCGGGGTTGGTACAGAACTGTCCCGCCCCCAAGGTCAGCGCCCCGACAAACGCCTTGCCGATGGCTTCACCGCGCTGGCGCAGGGCACCCGGCAGCAGCACCACGGGATTGACCGAGCTCATTTCCGCATAGACAGGGATCGGCTGTTTGCGTGCCGAAGCAACGGCTCCGAGCGCAAGCCCGCCCTGCCGCGAGCCGGTGAAACCAACCGCCTGGATGGCGGGATGGGCCACCAGCGCGGTACCGATTTCGGTGCCACTGCCAAACACCATGGAAAAGACACCGGCCGGCAGGTCACAGGCCACAACCGCACGGGCAATGGCCTTGCCGACCAGTTCGGAGGTGCCGGGGTGCGAGGCATGTGCCTTCACGATCACCGGGCAGCCGGCTGCGAACGCCGACGCCGTGTCGCCCCCCGCAACCGAAAAGGCGAGCGGGAAATTGCTGGCGCCGAACACGGCAACCGGACCGAGCGGCACCATGGTCAGGCGCAGATCGGGCCGGGGCGGTGTGCGCTCAGGCAGCGCGCTATCGACGCGCACATCAAGGTAGGTACCGTCGGTCAGCACCCGGGCAAACAGGCGAAGCTGGTTGACAGTACGGTGCAGTTCGCCCTGCAGCCGCGCTTCAGGAAGCCCGGTTTCCAGCATCGCACGGTCGACAATGGCAGGCCGAATGGCTTCAAGTTCTGTACAGATTGCCGCAAGGAACCCGGCCCGTGCGGCAGGCGACAGCGACCGGAACATCGGGAATGCCGTGTCTGCGGCCGCGCATGCCTTTTCAAGGTCCGCCGCAACGGCGCAGCCAAAACGGGGCTCCAGTTGTTTGCCGGTCGCCGGGTTGACCGCCTTGAAATGGCCGCCCGCACCGTAAACGGTGTCGCCGGCAAGAATCATCTCGCCCGAAATATCCATAAATCCCTCCCAGATACTGTCGGGCATGGCCCGTACTCAGTTGCCCTGTCTTAGCCCCTGATGTTGACAAACAGGCAAACAGAACTGCGCACAGGGTGATAAGTTTTCTGTAAAACCTATATCTCCAAAATTACAGGCGTCAGGGCTGGAGACTTTTAGGGGCGCAGTACACCGCACCTGGACCACCACCGCAGCCACCCTTTGAAATCATTGGAAAATTCAAACAAATACGGCTTTTTATCAGCAGTTTTCGCCGCTGTATCTAAGTCGGATCAAGCACAAAAAGCCCTATATTCGGGCACGCGCACACGGACCGCAGCGCGCCAGACACTGCAGAAATACCGTTTTCCAGATATAAATTTTACGATACTGTGACATTCGGGAAGGATGAAAGTTATGCAAGATACGTCTTATGCGCGTCTCGACGCGATCAGTTTTCGCCAGCTACGCCTGTTTGAAAGCGTGGGCCGCCTGAACAGCGTTCGCCGCGGGTCGGAAGAATGCAATCTGTCGCAGCCGGCGGTCACGCAGGCGCTTGCCAAGCTTGAGGAGCTGATCGGCGTTACCCTCTTTGAACGGCGTGCCAGCGGCAGTTATCTCAACCAGTGTGGCGACATATTGTACCGGCGGGTTATCCGCATGTTCCGGCAGATGGCCCATGCCCTGTTCGAACTCGAAGTGCCGGGTGGCATGGTCGGCGCCGACGCCATCGTGAACCGCCTGTCGCGCTCGCAGGTGCGCAGCCTGATCGCCACCATCGAACATGGCTCGTTCCCCGCCGCCGCCGAGGCGCTGGGCATCACCAAGGCATCGTTGCAGCGGTCTGCCCGCGACCTTGAGGCCAATTTGCGCAAGACCATCTATTACCGCGCGGCGGACGGCGTGATGGTCACCCCCGCCGGTATGGAATGTGGCCGGCGCATGCGGCTGGCGCTGCAGGAAATCGACTGGGCCATCAACGAGATTGATGTCGCGCGCGACATTGGCGAAAGCCGCATTGTCATTGGCGCCCTGCCCTTTGGCGGCAGCGTCCTGCTGGCGTCGGTGCTGGATGAATTCCTGGCCAGCCAGAAACATGTGGATGTGCGCATCGCCAACGAAAGCGCGTCCGAGATGATGCGCTGCCTGCGCGACGGAAAGGTGGACCTTGTGGTCGGCCTGACCCAGGAAACCGTGGGCGACGACCTCGTGAGCCAGACATTGGCGGAAACGCCCTATGAAGTGGTGGCCCGGCGCGGCCATCCGCTGGCTGACAAGGGCAAGGTAAGCTGTGATGACCTGGGCCAGTATGACTGGGTGGTGGGCACCCACGGGTCGAACCGCCGCAACTGTTTCGACAGCCTGTTTGCCGACCAGCGCAAGCCGCGCACACCCATCACCACCTGTTCGCTGCCCGTGATCCGCAACCTGCTGTCGGGCAGCAACCGGCTGACCCTGATGACATCCTATGAACTGCAGCATGAAAGCATGCTGGTGCGCGTGCCCTACCAGTCTGCCCTGCCGTGCCCGACCATCGGCATCACGACCCGGGCCGACTGGCTGCCGACCGACCTGCACAAGGATTTCATCAACCTGATCAGTTCGCGGGTGACAACAAACAGCATCGCCCCCGTCAGGCGCGCCGTGGGTTAAAAACCCGGCGCTGCCTGCAGGAACGCTGCACTGGTGGGTTTGCCCACAGTAATGCTGCTGCCGGTGTCCGTCAGCAGGCCGGTCACAATATCACGCCGGAACAGGTTGACCCGGTCGCTGCCCTGGTTGGTGACCAGCAGCCACCGCGCGCCGGGACCAAAACTGAAGCTCCAGGGCACCTGTCCACCAGATGGCAGGCGCTGGATTTCGCTCAGGATGCCTGACTGTGCATCGACCGCATAGGCGACGATACAGTCCTCACCCCGGCCCGACACATAAACAAACCGGCCATCCGGGCTGATGTCGATTTCCGCCCCCTTCAGGATGTCGGCCTCGTCATCCTCCATCACCGCCACCGTTTGTATTGCCGCGAGCGCGCCTGTTTCCGCGTCTTCGCGGAACACGCTGATGACCGGACTGAATTCACTGAGCAGATAGACAAACCTGCCATCCGGATGGGCCGCCACATGGCGCGGGCCAGACCCTGGTGGCATGGCAACAAACGGCATGGCGGCCGGTGCCATGGTATGGGCAGCGGCATCAAAGCGGTAGATGAACAAGCGGTCTGCGCCCAGGTCAGGCACGAACAGGAACTGTCCGCCCGCATCCAGCCCCACCGCATGGGCATGGGGCGACTGCTGCCGTTTTTTGGGACCCGAACCGGCATTCTGCATGCTGGCCGTGGGTGCAGCGACCGCGCCATCCTCGGCCACCGGCAGCACCGCCGCCGTACCGGACCTGAAGTTGGCGACAAACAGGCTCGTCCCCAAGGTATCAAGGGTCATGTGGGTAGCGCCTGCGCCGCCTGAATCGGCCTCTGCAAACCTTTCCAGACGGGTGCCGTCACTTTCCGGACGCATGGCAAGGATCAGGCCACGGGTTTCGGCACTGGATTTATCGTCGCTGGCCACATAAAGGATCGGCTTTTGCGGATGGGCCTCGATCCAGGTTGGACGTTCCACCTCGGCCGCCAACCCCACCAGACACAAGGAGGCACGGGTTTCGTCCAGCCGGGCGGCATAGACCCCCTCGCCAGGACCAGAGCCCTGGGTGCCAATGTAGAAAACCTGGCCCGTGCAGGTACCGTCGGCGCCCGCACTCCCGGCATGCGCTACTTGCACAACGCAAAAGGCGCAACCCGCCAGCAGCGACCGCATAAACCTGAAACGCCCGGTCATGCTGAAGCATCCTTGCCAAGGGTGTCGGCAAACAGCGCGGTCAGGGTGCGCCAATGGTGTTCGGCCTCTGCGGGATTGTGCACAGGCGTGTCGTCCGGCACCCAGCCATGTCTGGCGGGATAGGTTTCCACCATATGGTCGACACCCGCCGCCTGCAGGGCCGCCGCCAGCCGTTCTTTCATCGCATCGTCGAAATTGGCATCCTCGATGGCGCCCGCAACATAAATGCGGGCCTTCATCCGGTCGGCCATCAGATGCGGGCTGGAAGGTGCGTCGGTCGCAAGGCCGCCGCCATGGTACGAGGCCGCAGCGGTAATCCTGTCAGGGAAGGTCGCAGCAGCGACAAGGGCCAGGCGCCCGCCCATGCAATAACCCACAACCCCGATGGCGCCTTTGCGAATTTCGGGCCTGCCATCCATGAATGCAAGCAAGGCTTCGGTATCCGACATCACGGCGCGGGGTGTTGCAGGTGCCATGTATTTTTCCCGGTGCGCTGCCTTCAGGGCCGGGTCGACAAAAGTGACTTTGGGATCGACCGGATCATAGGCGCCGGAGCGATAGAACAGGTCGGGCAGCACCACGACATAGCCGGCCTGTGCGAGCTTGTCCGCAATGCGGTGTACGGCAGGGCGAATGCCCGGGCCATCCATATAAAGGATGACCGCAGGCCAACTGCCGCCCCCTGCCGGTTTATGCAGCCATACGGGGCAAACCCCGTCCCGTGTTTGCACCTCAAAGCGTTCCATCGCACCTGTCCTCAACGTCAACATCCTTCCCATCGACGGACCCTATCAAGGGATGCCGGGGCCCGGCCATCAATTCTGCATGCCCGAAGATTGAATTCGGCTATGCCCTTGCAATATACCGGCGCACGGCGGGGCCCGCGGGGTCCGCGTTCAGGCGTGCCAGCGTATCCATATTTTCCCGGTCGGCTTCGGTGCGGCGCATATTGTGGCGCAGATAGTCGCCCCAGTTGGCAACACGGTAGCTTTCGATCCAGCGCGTGCGGTCGGTGACATCCTGCCACAGGGCCCAGTTGCGGGCGCCGTCGCGCCGGCGGATACGCTGGCGCACCCGCATGGCAGCCGCGAATTCGGGCCAATTGTCTGGCGCGACACGATATTCGATCTCGACCCGGATCGGCCCTTCATGGCCTGCCACCTCGATATCGAGCACAGGCGCGCGCCAGGTGTCCAACAATTCCACCTTCAGGTCGCCAAGTTTTGGCAGCGGCAACGCCAGACCGACAAGGGCCGCGGCTGCCTGCGCGCCGCTGGCCACCAGGAATGCGACCGCAACACCCTGATGTTCCGCAACCCAGCCGAATACCAGGCTGCCACCGGCCATGCCGGCGAAGGTCGCGGTCTGGTAAAATGCCAGCGACCGGGCGGTCACCCACGGCGCGGCGGAAAGCTGCACGGTGGTATTGTAGGTCGAATGCGCCATGGTCCAGCCGGCGCCGCCCAGGGCGGCACCAACGGCTGCAACGACCGGGACGGGGGCAAAGCCGAGGATCGCAAGGCCCATGGTCATCATGCCGGCGGCGATGCGCACCACCTGATCCGGTGTCAGGCGCGCGCGCAACTGCCCCGCCGTATAAGCGCTGATAACGGCACCTCCACCAAAGCTGGCCATCAGGATGCCGAACACCAGGGCGCTGGTTTTCAGTTCCTGCCGCGCCAGCACGGGTAACAACGCAAAAACGGCGCTGGCGGAAAAACCGGACAGACCGCCCCGGACAACCGCGTTGCGCACATTCCGGTCAAAAAATGCATAACGCATGCCTGCGGCGATGGCTGAGCCGATGGGTTCGCGCGATGCCGGTCGCAAACGTTCTGCAGGCCGCCACCTGAGGAGGGCCAGCAGGAAACCGACAAAACTGAGCGCATTGGCAATGAAGGCGGCCCCCACGCCCAGCAGGGTAACAATCAGGCCGCCAAGCGCCGGCCCCACGGTTCTGGCAAGATTGATGCTGAGGCTGTTGAGCGCCACCGCCCGGCTGATCAATCCCCTTGGCAGGATATCGCGCACAGACGCCTGCCAACTGGGGTTGTTGAGCGAACCGAAGCTCTGGGTCGTGAAGATCAGGCCCAGCAGCAGCCAGGGGGTGATGCCCCCGGTCCAGGTGAGGGTTGCGAGCACAAGGGCCGTACATAACATAGCGGACTGGGTGACCAGCATGATGCGGCGGCGGTCGAAATTGTCGGCCAACGCGCCGCCCAGCAGGATGAAAAGCACAGTCGGCAGGTTGGTGACCGTCTGCACAAGTGCGATGATCTGGGGCGAACTGGTCAGGGACGCCATCAGCCAGGCCGCACCAACCACCTGTATCTGGCTGCCAAAGTTCGACAGGGCGTTCGCCGACCAAAGCTCGCGGTAACTTTTGTAGCCGAGCGGCGATGCCGGCAAGGCGGCACCGCCGTTCTGGTCCGGTTTCGGTGCCGGGTCGCTCACGTCAGCATCGCCATATGTTTCCCCGTACAGTCAGGCGCCGGTTTCCGGTTCAAGCAGCATCATGGCACCGCCGGTGTGCGAGATCGGCGCATGGTATATGCTGTTCACGATATTCACCGGGCCGCTCACTGCGCCGCGCATGGCCAGCCAGGTCATCAGCTCCAGCCCCTGTGCACCGGCAAGATCGACGACCTCGTCATTGCTGAGCGCGGCAAGGTAAGACGGATCATCGACAATCTTTTCCATGGTCAGCCGGTCGAAGCTTTCATTGATTTTGCCGAACACACCCAGTTCGTGCGACAGGCCGCCGCTGCCGACGATCAGCACCTTCAGGTCGCCCGGGAAGCTTGCAACCGCCCGGCCGAACGCCTGGCCGAACGCATAACAGCGGCTGGGCTTCGGCAGCGGCGGCTGCACGGCATTGATCACGACCGGGATGGTTGCCACCGGGATATTGTGCCCCGGGTACAGAAGGTCCAGCGCGGTGGTGCCGGCATGGTCGAACAGCATTTCGCCGCACACGCTGATATCAAAATCATCCTCGATCAGGGACTGCACGATATGCCAGGACAAGGCATCGGACCCCTTGAACACCCTGGGCTCGGGCTCGCCCCAGCCTTCGTCGGCATTATGGTATTCGCCCGCCACACCCATCGCGAAGGTGGGCATGTTATCAAGCGCAAAATTGAGGCCATGGTCATTATAGAAAACGATCGCCACATCCGGCTTCACCTTGTCGAGCCACTGATGCACAGGGCCATAGGCATCGAAAAACGGCGCAAAGCCGACTTCAGACTGTTTACCGGCTTCGATGGTGCGACCGATGATGGGCACATGCGACGTGCCAAGCCCCCCGACAATCCTGGCCATTATGCGGCTCCCGTTTTTTTGGTGCGGTCAAGCTTGGCGACGAAATACATGTTTCCTCCAAGCACAAAAAGACGCTGGCGGTCGCGTGTCACGACCGCCTCGGTCTCCTCCGGATTCAGATCGAATTTTTTGCAGTAGGCCGCCTCGTCCGAAAGGAACTCGGCCCGCGCTTCGGCGCGGTTGAGCGAATAGCACAGCTTGTTGATACGATACCCCCGGGTCGCCCGTTCGAGCTCGAATTTGCCGTGTTTAACCATTATTCAAGCACCATTTCCTGTTTTGGATGCGGGCGGCATGCCGGACCGGCCAAATGGCCAAACACACCGCCCGCCCCTGTTACATTTTGAAGCTTACACCAAGCGTCCAGTAGCGGCCCCGAACATCGTCGCCGTAGGCATAGCCATCCCGCAGGCCGGCACGTGTGCCGTTGCCCGTGTAGGCCCCGATCGGCGCGTCCGCGTCGAAGATATTCTGGACGTTCAGATACACCTGGACATCACCCATATCGGTGGGGGCATCCCAGGTCAGGTTGATGCTGGTGGTCCCGAAGGCATCGATATGGTTGCTGCCGTCCGCGAAGACACCTTCATTGGCAATCTTCATCGCGTTCCGCCAGCGCTGCATGATGTCCACCGTCAGGCGTTCGGTCGGGCTGAAGCGTACAAAACCGACCAAACGCACAGTGGGTGTGGCAGCAAAGCCAACCGGCCCGAACGCGGCGCCCGCCTGGTCACGTTCCGTCACGTTGGGCTGACGGAAATACAGGTGCGGCTGGTAGGCGCCGAGGAAACGGGCATTGAACGGCCTGCCGAACAGTTCGCTCGTATAGTTTACCTCGAGGTCAGCACCCCATGTCTTGATTTCCGAGATATTGAACAGCCGGTTATAGACCGCCGTCCAGGCGTTGCTGGCCGAGGTGTCGGTATAGCTGCCCGGGCGTTCATGCAGGTCGCAGTAGGGCGAGGTGCCGCCACTTTCATAACAGGCTTCCTGGAATACAGGTTCACCACCGTTCACAGCCAGGATGGCGTCGGTCACCTTGATCTCGTAGCCGTCAAGCGCGATGCTCAGGCTTTCCGTCGGTTGCCAGACCACACCAACGGTCTTGGTCTTGCCGATTTCGGCCTTGAGATCCGGGTTGCCGCCGTTGATCGACGGGATCGTCGGGCTGACACCGGTCAGAAGGTCGGTGCCCACCACGTTGACGACAAAGGTTTCCGAATAGAGTTCATACAGCGTTGGTGCCCGGATATCGCGGGAGACCGTGCCACGGAAACGCAGTTCGTCATTCACGTTCCAGTCGGCGCCCAGCTTCCAGGTCAGGTAATCGCCGCTGGTATTGTAGCTGGTGTACCGCAGCGCACCATTGATGTCGAACTCGTCGGCGATGGCGGTGTCGCGCAGGATCGGAATATTCACCTCGCCGGCAACTTCCCAAACCGTCTGGCTGACATAGGGGTTTGCAGGCAGGGTCAGGAAATATTCGGACTGCGAGGCGCTGCAGTTGTACCTGAGGTCCGTACAGTCGACCAGATCGTCGGAGGTGGCATCAGAGTCAGCCCTGAACCCGACCTTGCGCCATTCGCCCGACAGGGCGGCAGTGACGGGACCCGCCCACAGATCGAGCGGCGAACCGGCGATGCTGCCCGAGACATCGTCCATCGTCGTAACCGCACGATAGTTGGTTTCGCCGAAGATATAATCCAGTGCCGCCGCACTTTCAGACGTCGGACCGAACGGATTGAGCGGCACACAGTCCGCATAGGCCGAATTGACCGTGGAGGCGTAGCAGACCGGGCCGTTCGCGCCCTGCACCACATCAAGCGCAGCGGCAAGGCGCTGGTTGTTCACGTTATTCCGGACCTGCGTATCCAGAACGGTGCGGCCATGGATATAGTCGAACTGCCAGTCGTATTCGCCCAGGGTGCCTTCAAGGCCGGCATTGAGCATCCACTGGTTCGAATCCGACACCGAATTCTGCCGCCGGCTTTCGCCTTCGCTCAGCACCTTGCGGAGCCGGAAGGTTTCGCCACCTGCACCCAGCGCCGCCTGTTGGGCAGCGGTCAGATACGGGTTGTCGGCCCTGAGCGTGATGTTGTTGTAGCGCAGGTATTCGGCATAATTCTCGTTCGTCTTGATATTGTCCGAGAACTGGATGTGCGCCTTGGTCGTGCTCGTCAGGTCATAATCGAAGCGCGCGAAAATCTGGTGCGATTGCAGCGGCTGCAGCAGGGACGAATCCCAGGTACCGCCATCGCCGCCAACCTGCAGGGCCGACGTGCCTGTCGCTTCACCCGGCGTGAAGGTCGTCAGGCCGCCACCATCGGTGAACATCTGGCCTGCCAGCGGGCCGCTCATGATCAGGCCGCCGGGCGGATAGTCCTTTTGCCGAAGGTCGGTATAAAGCGTGAAAGGGTTTTCTTCGGTGCCCGCGCCGGCGATACCGACAAGGTCCATATAAGGCCGGTCCGAGCGACGCAGAATACCATTCCCGTCGTGAAACTGGTAACTGGCTTCAAAGTGGCCGCGGTCGCCAAGGCTGGTGCCCCAGGCCACACCGGCATCAAGTTGCCTCGCATCGCCATATTCGGAAACACCGCCACTTGCGGTGACCTTCACACCTTCGAAGTCATGGTCGACAACATAGTTCACAACACCCGAAACGGCATCGGAACCATAAACCGCCGACGCACCACCCGTGACCACGTCAACCCGCTTCACCAGCATTTGCGGCACAAGGTCGACGTCAACCGCGCCATTGAACAGGGTCGGCGGAATGCGCAGACCGTCCATCAGTACGAGCGTCCGTGTGATGCCCAGGTTCCTGAGGTTCAACTGGTTTGCGGCACCATTGCCGCCCGAAGCGCTGCCCCCGGTCGACGGGTTGCTGCCGGCGCCGCGCGATCCGGCAAACACCGGCAGCACGTTCAGCGCATCCGCCAGGTTTGCGCCGGGCTGCACGGTCAGCAGGTCGTTGGTCCGGATAACGGTTACCGGCGACGGGCTGGAATTGCCGTCGCGAACGACGCGCGAGCCCGTTACCTCAACTTCTTCAATTTCAGTGATAGCTGCACTTGCCGTTTTGGCACTTGCCTGACCCTCGGCTGCTTGCGCATGCACGGTGCCGGCCAGGGCCAAAGATGACACGCTCATCATAAGCGCGGCAAAACACCTGTTATTTCTGGTGCTCATCTTCCAGTTCCTCCCATTGTTCCCATTTCTGAGTGGCCGCCTTCCCAAGCGGACCTGGCGCCTGCACCGTCGGATAAGATGCCAGAACGCCCTCAAAGTAGCGATGCCAAGGTACCCAAGATGCTGTAGGCAGCAGCATCGGAAGTATGAGGACGGCTATAAGTTTCGTGATTTTCGGCACCCTTCCCAGCGCATCATACATGCCAAGCCGAGCAAAGAAACGCTGGCACCACAACGCTTTCGCCGCACCGATATACGCGGGAAATTGCTGTATTCCGGGCTATTCCAACAATCACGCAAACACACCTAAAAATCGCACCGCTACCCTTAAGCGTTATCGATTATCCGTTCCGCCCGATAAATACAGCCGCCTGCCGATTGCCCGATCGCGCTCCCGGCTCAAGGATCGTCGACCACAGTTGCGGCTGGCCAGCGCGCATAAGCCTATGGCCGCTGCCCCTGAAATTCCACGCCCGGAATTCAGGGTCCAGTCGCTTCGATTGTTCAGGAGCCTGAAATGAACAGAAAAAGAAGTCTCATGCTTTCCGTCGCCGCGATCACGGCATTTGCCCCCATGTCCGCCATGGCCTGGGCCGACCCGGCGCCAGCGGTTCGTGCCGGCGCGGCAAAGCTGGATATAACCCCCGCCACACCCGACCTGCCAGCCCCTCTGAGCAAGGTTGCCGACCCCATCCATGTCCGTGCCGTCGCCATCGAAAGCGAAGGCAAACTGGTGGTGATACTTTCCCTCGAGGTACCGGCGGTCGCGCCCGATATCTGGAATCAACTGCGGCATGACATTGCCGAAGCGGCCGGCATTCCGGCAAGCCAGCTTGTGCTCAGCACCACCCACACACACAATTCGCTGCGGGTGGCGGCACCGGGCCCGTCTCCTATTCCGGTCTCGGCGGCCTTTACCGAAAATGTACGGCAGCGCAGCATTGCTGCCACCAAAGAAGCCATAGCACGACTTAAGCCTGCCGAAATCGGCTACAGCACCGCCCTGTTACCCCTCGTCAAGGGGCGGAACGAATGGCGGGCGAGCGAAAACCGCTATGTCGACGGCGCGGACCGCACAGGCCGGGAACCCGTAGACCAGACCTTCGGCGTCCTGTCGCTCAGGGGGCTGGACGGCCAGGTTATCGGACTGGTCCTGAATTACGGTATCGAGCCGGTTGTCTATGAACTGGCCCATGACCAGGTCAGCGGCGACGTGCCGGGCAAGGCCTCGTCCTATCTTGAAGACACCCTGGCAGACCAGGGTACCGTCGCGCTTTTCACCATCGGCGCGCCGGCCAGCGCGGCCTATCGCATCTGGAAGGACGACGTTGGTGCGCGCGGCCCCGCGGCAGCAGGCGCCATCAAGGATGCGATGGGCACACTGATCGCCGAGGATGCCCTGGCGCAGCTTGGTACGATGCAATATTCCGGTGCGGCGTTCAAAATGGCAACGGCAACCACGACCCTGTCCTGCCCCGGTAAAAAGACGACGCCACGAAACCTGAGGTCACATTGTTCCATGGATGGCACGAAGGGCCTGCCGCGCTGCGAATATCATGACGAACCGTTCCCGGCGGTAAGCCTTGACCTTTCGATGCTGCGCCTTGGCGACAAGGCGGCCTACCTGGTTGCCGACAGCAATGTGGTGCCGGCCTTGTGGCTGAAGATCAAAGACCAGCTACCGCTTCGGAACACACAGATGATCAGCTCGAATTTTGGACCGTTCCGTTTTGTCGTCAATGAAGCCGCTTATGCGCTCAACACCTATCCGGCGACGGACACCCGGGCACAGGCTGGTTGCGCCGAAAATGGTTTCACCAAAAAGGTCGAGGAACTGGTGGCCGCCACGCGCTGAGCGCGTGGCACTGCCCCTCCTTGCCGGCAGCCTAGTCGGCGACCGGCGTGACTTTTGGGGACCATTTGGGCCTGAGCAGCACGATGGTGGCGGTAGCCCCGATCATCAGGAAAACCACAATCACCATCATTGGCGCGTCATAGGACCCGGTCTTGTGCAGGAGCCAGCCGGACAGGCTGGCGGCCACGCCGCCCGATATCGTTCCCGCAACCTGCTGTACACCAACCGAAAGGCCGACGGCGGGCGGCGGGATCAGGGTCACCTTGCACAGCGCCAGGTTGTTGGCCGTCGTCAGGCCCAGGCACGATAGCGAAAACACATTCCAGAACAGCGCCCATTGCAGGTCGTCGGTATAGGCCCCCAAAAGCACGGTCGTCGCCCCCATGAAACCGGCGACGATGAACACCTTGCGGGTTTTTATCGGGTCGTACCCATAGGCGATGACCCGGTCGGCCGCCCAGCCGGCGATCATGGCCACTGTGGCGATGCCGGCAAAGCTGAAGAAGGTGTAAAGCCCGGATTCTTTCAGGGAAAGCCCCTGCGCTTCCACGAGATAAGCCGGCATCCAGCTCATGCAATAGAAGGAAAAATAGCCGTAGCAGAAATTGACGATCATCGCGCCCCAGATGACCGGTGCCCTGATGATACTGAGGAAGGTCACCTGTCCCGTTTTTTTGCGCGATGCCTGCAGGGCGGCCTTGCTGGTAAAGTCGTTCCGAACCCGCAGCATCCAGGGGATCAGCCACACAAGGCCGGCAAGACCGGATACAACGAACATCAGCCGCCAGTCGAACTGCACGATCAGCCAAACGGCGACAGGCGCGCCAAGCGCGATGCCGATCTTGTTGCCCATGGCAAAAATGCCGATGGCGGTGCCGGCATGGGTTTCGGGGATATTGAGCCTGATCCAGCGGTAGCTCGCAGGTGTTACCACCGCTTCGGTCAGCCCCACAATCAGGCGCATGATGAAAAGCCCGACCACCACTTGCATCAATCCGGTTGCTGCGGTGGCAAGGCACCACAAGACCAAGCAGATCGCGTAGGGATATTTCACCCCGAAACGGTCGACCACCCACCCCATGGGGATCTGCATCAGGGCATAGGACCAGAAGAAGGCCGCGGCAACAAAACCGCGGTCGGCGTCGCTCATGTTGAAATGATCAATGAAGGCACGGTCTGCAAGCGCGGAGGATATGCTGGTCCGATCAAAATAGGCGATCAACACCCCAAGGGTCAGAAGCGCCAGCACGCCCCATTGTGTCCGTGTTTTCAAGGGCGCGGAAACCTTCCCTATTGCCGCCATACCTGGGTGATCCGATTTCGGACCCCCTGAACAAACCTTTTCGGCCACCGCCCCACTCCCATACAGTTTCGGTTGGTCGGGGCACCCCCAGTTGGCAGCCCGACACTGTCCTACTACATCTGCGGTCGGGGCGAATTGGTCAATCAAGGCTGCGCCCATTCGAAATGGCAAAGGCGGAGAACTTATATCCGATCCTGGCCAAAAAACCATTAATCCCCAATTGTAGTTGACGCTGGACGCGGTCAGTTTGGCTTCGACATTTGCGCTCCAGGGCTCATTCTGCGTTCAATATAATTACCGTCGATAACTTTCGGTTATCGACCATAAATGTGATATTCTCATCGCCATGTCCGGCCCCGCAAACCCAATCAAACGGCCGAGCGGCCGATGCCGCCGCTCGCACCTGACGCGGCGCAAGGCTCCGACATACCCCCGACTGCCCTGTTTGCCAGCGCCCACGTCGAAGCTGCGCTCCTGATGAGTTGCCTATCGGTCCAGGAAGCGCTCCAGGAAGACCTGAATGCTATCTATGGGCGCGCGCCCTGTCGTCGATAGCGCGGAAAATATCAAACGCGCCTACCGGGCTGGCTGGCGGCAATATAAAGCCCGGTCCCGCAGCATCGGCATGAAACCGCTCTCAGGCGAGCCCTGTACCCAAATGACCTTGGCCCATTTGAAATGGGGCATTGGTGACATTTGGATGATCTACCCGACCAGACAAAATCGAAAATGGCGGCCTGTATTTTCGATAATTCCTAATTAAGCAGCGGCGTTCGAAAACTGGGATGAACCTAGCTTGGACGTGCCAGTTGTTGCGGCCACCCGGACTTTTGCCACATGAATGGAATGAAGGAAACATATGCAATCTCAAAATAAACAGGAAACGGGCGCCAGCGTTTTCGCCATTTCCGTCGCGCGGTTCTCAGAAATAGACTGACCTTTTCTCAGAAAAGGCTGAAAATTAGGAAAATGTCTCAGAAATAGTTGGAAATTTGCACGCACCATTGATCGGGGAAACAAGACAACTTTCTTTGGCCGTACCCGAATATTTTTCTCTTACACGACGAAAAAATGGACCGAACCCGCGGACGTGTAGCTTCTCATTATGTCTACGCGTTAGACGCGCACGACCTGGGGGACACGGTCAGACCAGGGGATAGTCACAAGACATGGCTCGGCCTACGGCATCCTATCACAATGTGACCGGGCTGTTTTAGCCCACCGGGCACCCACCGCCATGGGTAACATCTTAATGAATTAGCAAAAACTTATAGATACCGCGCCAATTCCGATTGGCCTTTGATGGCTGAAAGATTGATCCTTAGCCTTCCGCGATATCCGCGGACATGTCCCTTGCGTGGGATGAGCAAGGGACGATAGGCGGCAAGGGAGGCCGTCGAAGCACCGGCGCTGCCGGCACAATGTCTTGTGGCAATGTAGTGCGTATGCCTCTGTTACCAGATGGCCCAAAATCGCTTGCAGGCATTGGGAAATGGGAGGGAATTATGAATAACACTCTGCTGTCCGGCCGTGTGCGCCGGGCAAGCCTTTTGGCCGGCCTGTCGGTCATTACCGGCATCGCCCCAGGTTACAGTGTCTTGGCCCAGAACCAGGACACGGACAATGGCGCACTCGCCCTTGAAGAAATTGTCGTCACAGCCCAAAAGCGCGCGCAAAGCCTTCAGGATGTGCCGGTCACCATGCAGGCCTATTCAGGCGATAAGCTAAAGAAAATGGGTGTGAACCAGTTGACGGACATCACCCGCCTCGCCCCCAACCTGAATGTGGTGGTTCAGAACGCCCTGAGCCAGCACATCATCATCAGGGGTGTGGGCACCAACGAATTTTTTGGAAATGCCCCGTCCTCCGTCGGGCTTTACATGGATGAGGTGACGCTCAATTCATCTTACCTGAGCACACTCGGCCTTTTTGACATGGAACGGGTCGAAATTCTGCGCGGGCCGCAGAACAGTCTGTTCGGCCGCAACACCACAGGCGGTGCGGTCAACTATATTTCCCGCATGCCGGAAGTGGGTGGTGATGTCGAAGGCTTCGGCGAACTGACCTACGGCAAACACAATCTCGTTGAAGTGGAGAGCGGCGTCTCGGTGCCCATGGGCGAGCATACGGCGATGCGGGTTGCGGGCATGTATCATTCCCGCGACGGTATCTGGAACAATCTGGACAGCGGCGACGACAGTTATGGCGATACCGAACGGTATTCGCTGCGTGGCACGCTGGTCACCAAACTGTCTGACGCCACCACAGTCACGGTCAGCCTGCATCATGCGCGGGACCGCAGCGAGGCCCAGCCGCAGAAGGTTGCGGGCGCCCTGACACGCGACACGATCCTGCGCATCAACGACCTGGCGCCCTTCACGGAAGACATCGATTTCCGCACCCGGCTTGATACGGTCAATATTGAAGGTATCAACCATTCCACCCGCAACTGGCATGACGTCTGGACCGGTGGGTCCCAGCGCGCGGACCTGGATGTGGACGGCGGTTACCTGAAGCTGCAGCATGATTTCGAAACGGTGTCGCTGACCTCGATCACGTCTTACGATCATACCCATGCCTATTATGAAGAAGACAATACGGCGAACGGCAATACGAACGGCGTCAACCATGATGTCCTGATCATCGACATGGATCAGGAGTATGAACAATATAGCCAGGAACTGCGCCTGGCGTCGGCGGACGACACGGCCCGCTTCCGCTGGATTGCCGGGCTGTTCTACCTGAAGGAGAACTCGCTTCTCGCGCAGAATATCCGCTTCGGGTCGAACGGTTTCCCGGGCGCGCACCCGTCGGCGGTCGGTATCACGCCGCCCGAGCTGTTCGATATCATCCCGAACCCCTATCCGAACACGGTATCCTTCAGCATCGCCGACCTGTCGGATGAAAGTTACAGCGCCTACCTGCACACGGACTATGACCTGGCTGAAAAATGGGCGCTGACGGTCGGCGTGCGTTACACCCACGACAACAAGGGCAACCCGTCCTACTATGCCGGGGCGTTCGACAAGACAGGCACCGACCCGTCAATCTATTACGACCGGGCCACGGTTGAGACCATTGCAGCAGCCCTGCCGGCTTGCCCGGACATTAGCGCCGGCGCCCTGCCCTTCAGCCACTGCGCCAACGAAAATACCAGCCGGGAAAACCTGAAATCCAACAAGGTTGGCGGCAAGATCAACCTGCAATACCGACCGAACGACGATTTCATGATCTATGGCGGTTATTCGCGCGGTTTCAAATCCGGCAAGTTCGATGTGGAATTCCTGCACACCGACGCCACCCCGTTCCCGCAGCGGCCGCTGACCGAGGAAATCCTGGATTCCTTCGAGATCGGTTTCAAGTCGACCCTGGCTGACAACAGCCTGCAACTGAACGGCGCGATCTTCTATAATTTCTGGAAGAACCAGCAGGTCTTCAACGTCGGCGTGCACGGCCCGGAATTCTTCAACTTGCCGAAATCCGAGATCAAGGGCCTGGAACTCGAGGCCAACTGGCTGCCGGCGCAAAACTGGCTCATCTCCACCAGCCTTGGCATGCTCGATTCCGAACTGACCGACGTAACCGGCATCGATTTCGATCTCGGCGAGGGTGATTTCCAGAAGGGCCACGAGCTGCCACTCACGCCCAAATTCACCTGGAACGGCACCATCCTGCATGACATCGCCATCGGCGAAAACATGCTGACCGTGCAGGCGAACGCCCGCTACCAGAGCAAATCCAAGGTTAAATTCAGTCCGCAAATCCCGATCGACGAATATGACAGCCGGTTCGAGGTCAATGCCCGCATTGGCTATAATTTCGGTGCCGGGCAGCAGTATCAGTTGTCGGCTTATGTCGACAATATCTTCGCCGAAAAATACTGCGTCGAAAAACAGGATTTGCGCGGTGTGTCCGGTTCCTTCTACTGCGTGCCGAACGAAGGCGAAGCACAGTGGGGCATGACACTCCGGGTCAATTTCTAACTTCCTCGTTGAGCCTGAAGGGAAGCCCCTGGCCCGTTCCCAGCCAAAAGAAAGGGGCTTCCCGACCTTTTTGTACCCATTTACGCAGGACGTTTCCTCGATGCTAAAGGACATTTCCAGACTTTTCCTCGACCAGAAAATCGGCCGCCGCGAGTTTATCCGCCGCCTTGGTGTCGCCGGTGTCACGGCAACCAGCGCCGCTGCGCTGGCCACACACCTCGAAGGCCCAGCGGCGCGCGCGGACACGCCGACAGTGCCTGCACCCGAAAATCCGCGAAAAATAGAAGGGGCCACGGGCGGGGAACTGGTCGCCGAATTCCTGATGGACTGGGATGTGCCTTATGTATTTGGCCTGGCGGGGTCAGAGGAAGTGGGGCTTCTCGATGCTTTTGTCGACCGGACGGCCCTTCAATTTACCACCTGCCTGCATGAAAACTGCGCCATGGCGATGGCCGACGGCTACAGCCGGTCAACCGGCAAAACCTCGGTCGTGCAGTTGCACAGCGTCGCCGGTGCCGCTTTTGCGCTCGGGCAGATGGTCAGCAGCTTCAAGGACCGCATTCCGGTGGTCATCATGGTCGGGCGACAGTCGACCAATTTCCGCGGGCACGACGGTTTCCTTGAGGCGCCGGGCCTGCACGAACTGCCGAAAGACTATGCCCGCTGGACCTGGGACGTGATGAATGCGGCAACCATCCCTGAAGTGATGCGCCGGGCCTTCCTCCTGGCAGAAGCGCCTCCCGGCGGCCCAAGTTTTGTCACCATTTCCAAGGACTTGTTCGAAACCCGCGTGCCGGAGACAGAGATTGTACCCCGGTCGCGATCGGTGGTTTCGACAGATGTGGCACCAAACGCCGCCCATGTGAAAGCCCTCGCCGATTACCTGTTGTCGGCAGACTTCCCGATGCTGTTCCTTGGCAATGAATGCATCCGCCATGAAATCAGCGATACGGTCGCCGAAATCGCCGAACTGACCGGCGCCGGCGTGATGTTTTCGGTGAAAATTCCGTGTGTGTTCCCGACCACCCATCCGCATTTTGTCGGTGAAGTGATGGACGACCCGAGCCTGTTCGCCCGGACCGACTGTTTCTGGTCGATCGGCGGGCATATGTTCAAATTCTTCAACCGGCCCAGGGAAGCGGTGTTCAAGAAGAACGCCCGCATCCTGCACACCAGCCTGGTTGAGAGCGAGGTCGGGCGCAATTACCCGGTCGACCTGGCGGCGATTGCGAGCATAAAAACCACGACAGAACAGGTGCTTGCCGAGCTGAAGACCCGCCAGACAGACACAGCCGCCATCCGCGCGCGGCGCGTCTGGTTCGCGGATTATGCCGCCGCGCGCAAGGCAAAATTCACCAAGGAAGCCGAAGCGGCACACGATCAGGTGCCCATCGCGACCTCGCGCCTGATGATCGAACTGAACAAGGCGATCGACAAAGGCGCCTATATTGTCTCGGAACTCATCAGTTCGGACGACCATCCGCGCCGGTATCTGGACTTTGATCACAAGCAGCCGGCCAGCGAACGGCGGCGCAATTTCTACACCACATCCGGGGTGCTGGGCTGGGGCGTGGCCGCCGCCATCGGCACCAAAATCGGCAATCCGAACAAGGAGGTATGGTGCCTGACCGGTGACGGCAGCTTCAATTTCGGCTGCCAGGCCCTATGGTCCGCCGCACGCTACGAGGTGCCGGTCGGCATCGTCATCTTCAATAATGGCCAATACCAGTCGAACCGGATCAACAGCGCACGCCTGAAGGGCCGCATGTATGAAACCGGCAAATATATCGGCGTCGACCTCGGCCATCCGACCATCGACCATGTGGCACTGGCGAAGGCTTATGGGGTGGCAGGCGAAGTGGTGGAACAGCCGGACGATATCGCACCGGCGCTCCTGCGCGCCAAGGCGGCGATGGCTGCCGGCAAGCCCTATCTTGTTGATATTAAAATAGAAAAGCGCTTCGACGGCAAGGAGTCCGACTGGTTCGACCATTATTCGGTCGCCAGCGGCACACCGCGCCAAAGCTGAACCGAGAGACACCGTCCGCTGCCCGGGGGAGCAGCTCCGTTTTGGATGGCGGGGCACACAGTCGGGCGGCGGGCGGCACCATGCGGGAACCCATATCGGCCTTCCCAGTGATGTGGCGCCCCAGGGATTTCATATCCACGGAGCGCGTTTTCCCGCGATACTGAAGACCCGGCCAGCGTTCCCCGGCCGGGTCTTTTTTTGGCCGAAACCACACACGCTGAAGGCGAGCCATTTTGTTGCATATGCAACAGAAGCGTTGATTTTTGTACCTGAACCTGTTGCACCGGCAACAGGTTCAGGACTTCAGGCAAACACTTTTGCCCGGACCGGGTTCAGCCCCGCCTGGCGGGCCAGAAACCGAAGTAGCCCGACACCAGGTTGATAACCGGGAAGGTGACCCCCAAAAGCGCTGTCGCGATCCAGAGCTCGGCCGCATAACCGGGGGCGCCCGACGGCAGGTCGGTGCCCGTGACATAGGGCATGGCGAAGCGGTACAGGAGCTGCATGCCCCAGGCCAGCACTAGGGTGACGACAAGCAGCATCAACCCGCGTTTCGGCTGGTCGACCGTTTCGAACAGCCGGAACTGCATCATGTTGGCCGCGATGAACACCCCGAAGATGATGGAAACCGGCACCCGCACCAGATAGTCGACCATATCCATGCCCAGATAGGCGGTCATCAGCCAGAACAGGCCGGCGCTGAGGACCAGATTGAGGAGCGTGACCACAAGGCCAAGGCCCGGCTGTTTGGCGGCAAGCCGGGTCGCGGGCCAGAAGCCGAACAGGCTTTGGCACATCATGACGGCGACGGTGGTGACCGCAAACGCCAGCGCGGTCCAGGCGCCAAAGGCGCCATGTGGGTCAAGCGCCGCCACATAGACCGGCGCCCCGGCCATGAAACTGAAATCGAATGCCAGCCGGAAACCCGCGAAACCAAGGCCGTAAGCCGCGACCACCGCCATCAGGCCCTGTTTGAACGGGTCGGCACTGACCAGGGTGAAAGGCCAGCAGCCCCAGGCGCCCACCAGCCAGAAGGTGGCAACGATACTGATGATGGTGGCCATGATCAGGAACGGCCCCGGTGCGCTGGCGCCACCCGGCACCAGATACAGGAACGCCCCGCCCGCCAGCATCAACACGGCGGTGAGGCCAAGGTAGGCGAGCCCCTTCAGGGGTTGCCTGAGGCCCGCGAGCCGCGCGGGCGCCATGAAATGCATATGCAGGCCGAAGATGATCTGGGCCGGCACCGCGGTCATCCAGACAAAAGCGACCCAGCCGATATAGGCCTCGAAGCCATGGAGGCTGCTGTAGCCCAGCACAAACAGCACGATCAGAACGGTCGCGCCGATGCCGAGGGCAAGAAAGCCCCCGTCTTTCTTGTCAGTCATATCCCTCTCCCCTTGATCTCGGGGTTTCCCCAAACCCCGCCCCGTCTGAACGGACTGCCCGGTCAGATCGGATAGTGCCCCGGCCCGCCCGCGATGGTGATCCAGCGCAGTTCGGTAAATTCCTCGATGCCCCACTGGCCGCCGAACCGGCCATAGCCGCTGGCCTTGGTGCCGCCGAACGGCATCTGGGCTTCGTCATGCACGGTCGGGCCATTGATATGGCAGATGCCGCTTTTGATCTGGCGCGCCACCTTGAGGCCGCGCACCACATCGCGGGTGAACACGGCAGCCGACAGGCCATATTCGCTGTCGTTGGCGACCGCGATGGCCTCGGCTTCGTCCTTCACCCGGATGATGGCGGTCACCGGCCCGAAGGATTCCTCGCCGTACAGGCGCATGGATTTATTGACCCCGTCCACCAGGGTTGCGGACATGATCACCCCATCGGCGTTGCCGCCGGTCAACACCCGGGCACCGTGCGCCTTGGCGTCGTCGATCAGCGCCAGCACGTGCGCGACGGCGTTTGTATCGACCACCGCGCCCAACGGGGTCGCGGCTTTGCGTGGGTCGCCTGCCACCAGGGTCTTTGCCTTGGCCTCCATTTTTTCCACGAACCTGTCGGCAATGGCATCCACGAGGATGATGCGTTCGGTCGACATGCAGATCTGGCCCTGGTTCATGAAGGCGCCGAAGGCCGCGGCGGCCACGGCCTCATCCAGGTCGGCATCTTCCAGCACCAGGAAAGGCGCCTTGCCACCCAGTTCCAGAAGCACGGGCTTCAAAGCCTGCGCGGCCCTGGTCGCGATGATGCGCCCCACTTTGGTGGAACCGGTGAAATTGATCCGCCGCACAGCGGGATGATCGATCAGGGCGCCGACAATGTCGGGCGCGTCTTCGGCGGCGTTGGTGACCACATTCACCACGCCCGGCGGGAAACCGGCATCCAGGAAGGCGGCGCCGATCAGACTGTGGGTCATCGGGCAAATTTCCGATGCTTTCAGCACCACTGTATTGCCGCAGGCCAGCGGGGTCGCCACCGCGCGCACGCCCAGGATCACCGGTGCGTTCCAGGGTGCGATACCCAGCACCACACCCGCCGGCTCCCGAACCGCAAGCGCGGTCAGGCCCGGTTTGTTGGACGGGATCACATGGCCTGCCACCTGGGTGGTCAGCGCCGCGGCTTCCGTCAGCATGCCGGTGGCCAGCATGATATTGAACCGTGCCCAGGGCTCGGTGGCGCCGATTTCCGCTTTCATGGCGGCAACGATATCGTCGGCCCGGGCATCGAGGGCAGCAGCCGCCTTTTGCAGCAATGCACGCCGCGCCGCTGGCGATGTTTCGGCCCAAGCGGGCAGCGCTGCCCCTGCAGCGTCCGCCGCCCGGTTTGCATCCGCAACTGTTGCCGCTGCAGCAGTTGACGCCACCGTGCCTTCCACCGGGTTCAGCCGGCTGGTCGTGCGCCCGCCTTCGGCATCCTGATAGGCATTGTCGATCAGCAATTGTGCCAGCATGGCCTTCCCTCCCCTTTGGCCCGGCCTCTGGCCCGGGCTTAGTGTTTGCCTGGCCCTTTGACCGGGGCGATATGCAGTTTCATGGCAAATATGGCAACCGTCGCGACCGCCATGGCGACCCCCAGCATGCCGAAATAGGCACCGGCGCTGATCGCCGCAAACGCCGCCCCGACATAGGAGGCGGCCACGGCCCCAAGCCGGCCGACCCCGGCAGTTGCGCCCACCCCTGTGGCACGGATCGCGGTTGGATAAACCTGGGCGGCCAAGGCATAAAGCCCGGTCTGGGCCGCGTTCAGAAACGCGCCAAAAATCGCCATCAGGACAACCAGACCCACCGTATTGCCGGCATCCACCGGCGTCACCACGAGCGCAAAAGCGCCAATCACGGAACCGGCGGCAGACACCAGAAGCGCAGTGCGTGAGCCAAGCCGCGCCATGGCAATCGCACAGACCAGGGCGCCCAGCACCCCGCCGATATTGTGCCAGGCCATGCTTTTGCTGGCCTGGTCGATGGCGAGGCCCTGTTCAGTCAGCATCGAGGGCGCCCAGTTGAAAATGGCATAGATGGTCATCAGGCCAGCGAAAAAGGCGACCCACATGGCCAGGGTGTCGCGGCGGTATTTCGGCGTGAACAGCGCGCCGATGGCGGCACGGGCGGCATCGTCGGTTTCCTGTCCGTCGACAAAGTATGTGTCGGGCGCCACATCGTGCCCCATGCGGCCAAGCAATCTGGCGATATAGGCCATCGTGCCATCCGCATCCGCCTTATTGCTTCTGAGCAGAAAACGCGGCGATTCCGGCAACACAAAATAGAGCAGCACAGCAATGGCGAGCGGCAGGCCGCAGCCGATCAGGAACAACGTGCGCCAGCCGTAAACCGGCAGGACCTCAGCCGCGATGAAACCGCCGATCACACCGCCCATCGGAATGCTGACAATACCGATGGTCACCGCAATACTGCGCCGGTGTCTGGGTGTGAATTCCGCAATCAGGGTCGCTGCAAGCGGCATTGCGCCGCCCATGCCGAACCCGGCAATCACCCTGCAGATACCAAGGCCCAGCACACCATCGGCGAATGACGCCGCGCCGGTGGCGGTACCAAAGGTAACGATGCACAAAAGGAGGGATGGCCGACGCCCGATGCGGTCACCAAGCCAGCCCCCCAGAAACGTGCCGATCGCCATGGCGACAAAACCAAGGGCAAAAACCGGCGCCAGATCAGCCCGCTCCACCCCCCATTCGCTGGTGATCAGCGGTACCGCAAAGCCCAGCACCTGATTGTCGAGACCATCCAGAATGATGACCATCGCCACCATGCACATGACCAGAATCTGGTAGAGGGTCCAACGCCCGTCATCCAGTATCTTGGCAATATCGAACCGCGTCCTTCCCTCGGACATAGATACCCACTCCCCAACACGGACCCGCGCCTTTGCCGGCCCTAGATTTTCCCCGGAAATTCCTCCGTATCGATTTCCGTCTGTATGGCCGCCGGATACCGCGGCCCACTGACCGCGCGGGGCGCAAAAAGCCGGTCGAGCGCATCCTGAACATCCTTCCCGAGGTTCAGGGTTGCGGCGGCGACATTCTCGTGCAAATGGCCGATATCGGTGGTGCCCGGTATGGCATGAATGAAGGGCCGGCGGGCCAGAAGCCAGGCCAGCACCAGGGTTGCGGATGCGACACCCAGATCGGCAGCCATGTTGGCCACGGCTTCGGCCAGAGGCCGGTTATTGCTGAAATGCGGCTCGGCAAAACGCGGCATGCTGCGGCGGATATCCTTTGCGGTGAAACTGGCCGGATCAAGCGCCAGATTGACCAGAAAACCGCGCGCCACCGGCGAAAAGGCCACAAAGGCCACGCCCAGGTCGGCACAGGCATCCAGAAGCGCGATTTCCACATTGCGCGACCAGAGCGAATATTCGCTTTGCACCGCCGCCACCGGATGCACGGCCTGGGCTTTCCTGAGCGTGCTGGCCGATACCTCGGACAGGCCAATCGCCCTGATCTTGCCGGCTTCCACCAGGCGCGACAGCGCGCCGACACTGTCTTCAATCGGGACCGTCTTGTCCCAGCGGTGCAGGTAATAAAGGTCGATGACATCGGTGCCAAGCCTGGCGAGCGACTGGTCGCAGGTACGCACAAGCGTTTCGGGCCGGCCATCGATAACCCGTTTGCCGTCCACGCCGGTCATGCCGCATTTGCTGGCGAGCAGGATTTTCGACCGGTGTGGCTTCAGTAGCGGGCCGACAAGCTTTTCGTTCGCGCCAAAACCATAAAGGGCAGCGGTGTCGAAATGATCGACGCCAAGCTCAAGCGCCGTGGCGATCACCCGCGCGGCCTGATCGGGGCCGACCGGGTCGCCGTAGGCATGGCTCAGGTTCATCGCACCAAGCCCGATGGGCACGGCCGAAAAAGGCCCGAGCGGGCGTTTATGCACAGCCGCCGTCATTGGCCCTGAAGCGACTGTTCAAGCTGATAGAGGGTGCGATAGCAGGGCAGCACCTTGCCGACACTGGCATTCGGTTCCCGTCCTTCGCGGATCGCGGCAATGAATTCGCGGTCCTGCAACTCGATCCCGTTCATCGACACATCGACGGCCGAGACATCGACCTTTTCTTCCCGCCCGGTGACCAGGTCGTCATAGCGCGCGATATAGGTGCCATTGTCGCAGATATAGCGGAAGAAGGTGCCCAGGGGCCCGTCATTGTTGAAGCTGAGCGACAGGGTACAGATTTTCCCGGTCTCGGTGCGAAGCTGGATCGACATATCCATCGCGATGCCAAGGTCCGGGTGTTTCGGCCCCTGCACCGCGTTCGCAATCGTGACCGCCTCACCCGTCTGGTATTGGAACAGGTCCACCGTATGGGCGGCATGGTGCCACAGAAGATGGTCGGTCCAGGACCGGGGCTGGCCAAGCGCGTTCATGTTGGTGCGGCGGAAAAAATAGGTCTGCACATCCATTTGCTGGATGTTCAGTTCCCCTGCCCTGATCCGGTTATGCACCCATTGATGCGATGGGTTGAAGCGGCGGGTATGACCAACCATGCACACAAGGCCGGTTTCCTTCTGCACCCGGTCCACCGCTTCGGCATCCTGCCAACTGTCGGCCAGCGGGATTTCCACCTGCACATGTTTGCCCGCACGCATGCATTCGATGGCCTGGGCGGCATGAAGCTGGGTCGGCGTACACAGGATGGCGGCATCAACGCCGGGCTGGGCCAGCGCGTCGGAAAGCTCGGTCGTCGCGTGCGGCACACCATATTTTGCCGCGGCTTCCCTGGTGGCTGCCAGATCGCGGCCCACCACGGAAACCACCTCGACACCCTCAATATTCCTGATCGCGTCCAGATGTTTCTGGCCAAAAGCACCGGCGCCGGCGAGGACGATTTTCATGATACTGCCTTTCCAAACTTACAGGGCCCTATGGGGCCGACATATTTTCAAGCACCAGATGCCCAACCGCCGTGTTGGACGCGGGCACATGGTAAAAACGCTTGCGTTCCAGCACCCTGGCATCCAGGGCGCCCCGCATGATCAGCCACATCACCAGTTCAACGCCTTCCGAGCCGGCTTCCCGCAGATATTCCACAAGCGGAATGGCCGCGGCGCTATCCGGGTCGTTGACCAGCTTTTCCAGGAAAGCATTGTCGAATTCCTTGTTGATGAGGCCGGCACGCGGGCCCTGAAGCTGGTGGCTCATGCCACCCGTTCCCCAGACCTGCACATTCAGGTCCTCGTCAAAACTTTCGACTGCGGCCCGGAGCGCCTTGCCAAGCGCATAACAGCGCTTGCCGGAAGGTGCGGGATACTGGACCACATTCACCGCAAACGGGATCACGCGGCACGGCCAGGCATCAGGCTGGCCGAACATCAGCGACAGCGGCACGGTCAGGCCATGGTCCACGTCCATCCTGTTGACGATGGTCAGGTCAAAATCGCTTTCGATCAGGCTTTGCGCGATATGGGCGGCAAGGACCGGGTGGCCGATCACTTCGGGCACCGGGCGCGGGCCCCAGCCTTCATCCGCCGGCTGGAACCTCTCAGCGCAGCCGATGGCGAAGGTCGGGATAAAATTCAGGTCGAACGCGGTGGCATGGTCGTTATAAACGAGGAAAACCACATCGGGTTTTTCATTCGCGATCCACTGTTTGACAAAGTCATAACCCGCAAACAGCGGCTGCCAGTAGGGGTCCCGGGTTTTGCCAAGATCGATCGCCGCGCCGATAGCGGGCACGTGCGATGTGGCAACCCCTGCGGTAATTCTAGCCACCCTGTTTCTCCCCCTTGTAACGATTGCCTTCTGGCGAGCGGCCACCGGCCAGCATCATCGCCGCATAATCGGCCTGGCTTTGCCCGGTCATGGTGGCGGCGGCATGTTGGAAGCTCAGTCCGTCCGACGAGAATATCTTGGCGAGGAAATAGATGTTCCCGCCCAGCGACAGCATGCGATTATAGTCCCGGTCCAGAACCGCCTGTTTCTGGTCCTCGCTCATCGCCCATTCGTCCAGATAGGCACGTTCACCGGCGCGGAACCTTTCCCGGTTCGGAGCTTTCATCAGCGACATGCAGAACATGTTCAAATGATACCCCTGGCGCGAACGGTCTGCGTCGAAGACCGTGGTGCCGGGAATATCGTCATAGGGTTTCTTGACCGGCATATCAGCCTATCTCCTCAGGCCAATAAAGCCGCATGGGGTTGTCGACCAACAGCTTGCGCTGAAGCGCGGGCGTGGGTGCAATCTTGGGGATGAAGTCAACCAGATGGCCGTCATCCGGCATATGTTTTTTCATATTGGGATGCGGCCAGTCGGTGCCCCACAGTACCCGGTCGGGGAAGCGTTCCACCACCCGGCGCGCAAAGGGTACCACATCGTCATAGCCGTTCGGGCCGGTCAGCGACAGCCGTTCGGGGCATGTAACCTTGGTCCAGACATTGTCATGGCCCGCCATCATGTCGATGAAACGGTCGAAATCCGCGCCGCGCGCAGGTTTTGATACATCGGGCCGCCCCATATGGTCGATCACGATCATGGTGCCAAGGCGTTCGATCAGCGGCAGGATATCGCCGAGGTCGGCAGCTTCGAAATAGATGACGATATGCCAGCCCAATGGGCGGATACGGTCCGCGATTGCGATCAGGGTATCGTGCGGCAGCACATCGACCAGCCGTTTGACAAAGTTGAAGCGCACACCGCGCACGCCGGCTGTGTGCAGCGCCTGCAGTTCCTCGTCCGTAACGGTTTTCCGGACCGTCGCCACACCACGGGCCTTGCCGCCGGAATGCTGAAGCGCATCCACAAGCGCCCGGTTGTCAGCCCCGTGGCAGGTCGCCTGCACGATCACGTTGCGGCTGAAGCCGAGAAAATCGCGCAGCGCCCACAGCTTTTCCTTCGGCGCATCGCAGGGTGTGTATTTGCGTTCCGGGGCATAGGGGAACCGGTTGCCGGGGCCGAACACATGGCAATGCGCATCCACAGCCCCCGCCGGCAGGCGGAACGCCGGCTTCGACGGATTAGGATGGAACGGCAGCCAGTCTGCGTCCATCAGGAACATATTTTGGGCAAGCACGCTCATTTCCCGCGTGCCTTCAGTGCAGCGTCAAGGCGCGGGTAGACGCGCCGGGCATTGCCTTCGAACACTTTGTGTTTGTCGGCCGCCGGGATATCCAGCGCATCGATATAGCGTTTGGTATCGTCGAAATAATTGCCGGTTTCGGGATCGAGGCCCCGCACGGCGCCAACCATTTCGGACCCGAACAGGATGTTGTCGATATCGATCACCTTGAACAGAAGGTCGATGCCCGGTTGGTGATAGACGCAGGTATCGAAATAGACGTTTTTCATGACATGATCGCGAAGCGGCGGGCGTTTCAGCATGTCCGCAAGGCCCCGGTAGCGGCCCCAATGGTAAGGTACCGCACCGCCGCCATGGGGGATGATGAACCTGAGCGCGGGGAAATCGCGGAACAGGTCGCCCTGCAGGAACTGCATGAAGGCCGTGGTATCGGCATTGATATAATGCGCGCCGGTGGCATGGAAATTGGCATTGCAGGACCCCGACACATGGATCATCGCCGGCACATCCAGTTCGACCATTTTTTCAAAAAACGGATACCAGTGCCTGTCGGTCAGGGGCGGCGCGGTCCAGTGCCCGCCGGACGGGTCCGGGTTCAGGTTGCAGCCGACAAAACCCAGCTCGGTCACGCAGCGTTCCAGTTCCGCCACCGAATGGCTGATCGGCACACCGGGGGATTGCGGCAACTGGCAGACACCGATGAAAACATCGGGATAAAGCATGGTCACCCGGTGGATCAGATTGTTGCAGTGGCGGGTCCAGTCCCGGCTGACCGCTTCGTCGCCCACATGGTGCGCCATCGCCGACGCGCGGGGCGAAAAGATTGTCATGTCGGCACCGCGTTCGCGGATCAGGCGCAACTGGTTCTTTTCGATGGTTTCGACAATTTCATCGTCGCTGATATCGGGATAGAAGGGCGCCGGATTGTTGGCCGGGTCCTTGAAATGCGCGACCTGGGCGTCCCGAAATTCGTTATGGGGCGCCGGCGCGGTGGTATAGTGGCCGTGGCAATCGATAATCAACTTCACTCTCCCTGTGTACCTTTGCGGGCCATCAGCAGAATGCGGTCCAGCATGTCGTCGAGCCCATCGGCGTCGAGGGCGGCAGCAAAGGCCGCTGCGGCATCCTGGCTTTCGGCGGTGGCGCCGCTCATGCGCGGGCGTACCCCGGCGTCGGCAACGGTTTTGGCGACTTCGCGCATTTCTTCGGCCCGCCGGCGGCCATGCTGCAGCGCGCGTGAAATCATATACTGGCTCAGGTTCGGCCAATCCCTGTCGGCCAGGAGATTGTCGAGGGACGACAGGACCTTGTCCTCCACCCCGTAATGCCGCGCCGACAGAAGCGCCTCCAGCACCAGAGCCTCAAGCCCCTTCACCATGATGCTGCGGCACATTTTGGCAGCCGACGCCTTGCCGTAATGGTCGGAAAACACTTCCGCACCCGTGAACCCAAGCGCCTTGGCGACAGGCAGGAAAGCCGCGGCATCCGGTCCCCCCAGAAGCATGGCGGTCCCCAGGCGGCGCGGGCCGACGGGTGCCATCACCGCCCCTTCGACATAGTGTCCACCCGCCGCCAAAACCAGTTCCGCCGCTGCAATCTTGGTCGCCGGGGCACAGGAATTCAGGTCCAGGTACCAGGCACCGGGTTTCAAGCCGGGCAAAACGGCCTGAACGGCTTCAAGCGCCTCTTCCGCGGTCACGGCGGAGATGACAAGATCGGCACTGCGCACGGCGGCGGCAGCCCCGGCTGTCAGTGTCAGCCCGCGCGCCGTCGCTACACGGGCCGGCCCGCTGCCACCCACAGGGAACCGGGTATCCCAGGCGACAAAATCGCAGGTCTGCGGCAGATCCTCGTGCAGCATCTGCCCCACTTCACCATAGCCGACCAGACAGATTTGACGCAGGTCGCCGGTCATGATGCCACCCAGTCATGCAGGAATACCGATCCCGCCATCTGCTTGCGGGCGGTCCGCAACAGCGCCGCGCGGTCAAGCGACAGGACGCCATCGGTCACTGTGGCCTTCATATCGACCGTGAAAAAGCCGGTCGGATGTTCAATATCCATGCGCAGGCCCTCCGACGCATCGACCGGGCCGACAAGCTCTGCCGCGACCGAGCCCGGCAGCAAACAGCCGGTGGCGACGCTGAGCGCGCCCAACACGCCAATCGCTTCATGAACCCGGTGCGGGATGAAGGTACGGGTCGCAATGAACCCGCCGTTCGCCGCCGCAGACAAAAGGCACATTTTGGGCACCGTGCTATCCCGCACGTCGCCAAGGTGCATCCGGGGGCCAATCGCAAGGCGGATTTTCTCGACCCGCGCCTTGAGGGTCGGATCGGCCTCAAGCGCTGCAGGGCTTTCCTGCCCGGTCTTGCCAAAATCGGACGCCCGCATCAGCACGACCGGCATGCCATTGTCGATACAGGTAACGTCGATACCATCGACCGTGTCGCGCACGTTGCCGGTGGGTAAAAGCGCCCCGCAGCTTGAACCCGCCACATCCTGGAAATCGAGCAGGATGGGTGCCGCCGTGCCCGGCACACCGTCAATGCGGGCGTCGCCGTCATACCGCACCTGCCCGTCCGGCGTTTCCACATGCACGACCGCAATCGCGCCCGTGTTAACGAGCCGCACCCGCACCGGTGTGATGCCGGCCCGGGGTGCAACCCAGCCCTGTTCGATGGCCCAGGGACCGACGGCAGCCAAAAGATTGCCACAGGTTTGGGCCGTGCCAACCTTGCCGCCATTCACCGGCACCTGCAGGAACAGATAATCGATATCGACCGCATCGTCAGACGGGCGCGACAGCACCGCCACCTTGCTGGTCAAGGGATGCGCGCCGCCCATACCGTCAATCTGCCGTTCGTCAGGCGACCCCATGGCGGACATGAGCCACCGGTCGCGTGTCGCCGCGTCGGCGGGCAGGTCGGCTGCGTCGAAGAACAAGCCCTTCGACGTGCCGCCGCGCATCATGGTGCAGGGAACGGCGATACCCATATCATCCTCAATCCCTGTTCGCAGCGTCAATATAGGCCAGGCCCTTGGCTTTCAGCCGGTCCCGCATGGCATAGATATCAAGGCCAAGTTCGCCGGCCTGCAGGCGCTTGCGCACAGCGGCTTCCTTGTCTTCCCGGGCGGCGGATTTCGCCAGCACATCGGCGGCTTCCGCCCTGGTGACGACACAGACACCATCGTCATCGGCCACGATCACGTCGCCGGGGTTCACAAGCTGGCCGGCGCAAACGACCGGCACATTGACGCTGCCCAATGTCTCCTTGACCGTGCCTTGCGCCGAAATGCATTTTGACCATACCGGAAAGCCGATGACTTCCAGTTCAGCCACGTCGCGCACACCGGCATCGATGATCAGGCCGCGCACACCGCGCGCCATCAATGAACTGGCCAGCAGTTCACCAAAATAACCGGCATCCGACGCCGACGTCGGTGCCACCACCAGAATATCCCCGGGCTGGCACTGTTCCACCGCCACATGCAGCATCCAGTTGTCGCACGGCGGCACCGAAACAGTCACTGCGGTGCCGGCAATATGCGCGCGCCGATAGATCGGTCGGACATGGGGCTGCATCAGCCCCTTGCGGCCCTGCGCCTCATGCACGGTGGCAACGCCAAACCGGGCAAAGGCATCCGCGACAGACGCATCAGCGCGCTCGATATTCTGCACCACTATAGACATAAATGGTCCCTACCTCTGGAAACACAGTACGGCTTCTTGTTCTGATGCCCACCGCGCCTGCCGCCGGGCTTCAATCAAGTCCGGGCGGATGACCTCGCGGCGAGGCCTTTTCTTTTTCGAGGGAAAGCTATTGAAACACCAATCGAAATTGGTTTCAATCTATAAGAAATTGCTAATTGGAGTGACAAAAACCATGCGTGGCAACGCCCCTGCAGCCCAAATGACCATGCCCGTCGCCAGCCGGGCAGGCGCGCCGGCCTTTCCGAACCTGAGGCACTTGTTTGCATTTCAGGAAGTCGCAAAAACCCAAAGCGTTAGCCTTGCAGCGCAGAATGTACACCTGTCCCAGCCCGCCATCACGCAGGCGGTCCTGAACCTCGAAAAACTGATGGAAGTAAAGCTATTCAAAAGAGGTAACAATGGCATGTTCATGACCAGCGCTGGCGAGGTGTTCCGCGCCCGTGTGGACCGGGCATTGAGCCAGATTCAGCAAGGCCTGTCCGACCTGTCGTCGGGCCGCGCGGCGGCGGGCCTGCGGCGGGATGTCAAACTTGAGCGGCTCATTACCACGGCCCAGTTGAAAGCGCTTGTTGCTGTGGTCAACAACGGCAACTTCGCCATGGCCGCGCGGGCGCTTGCCGTGTCGCAGCCGACCATTCACCGCGCTGCGCGCGACCTGGAACGTTTGCTCGCCGTACCGCTTTATGAAAAAACCAGTTATGGCGTCCAGGCGACCCGCGAAGCCCGGAAACTGTCCATGTGCGCGAAACTGGCCTTTGCCGAATTCCGGCAGGCCTGGGCCGAGATCAAGGCGCTGGAAGGCATCCATGCCGGCATGACGGTGATCGGCACCATGCCGCTCGCCCGCACCTATCTTGTGCCCAAGGCCATCGCCACCTTCACCGGCGCCTATCCGGACGAAAGCATCGAAATCCTCGAAGGCACCTATGAACACCTGCTTGAGGGCCTGCGCACGGGCGATATCGACCTGTTGATCGGCGCGCTGCGCCCCACCTTGCCGGTTGAGGATGTCGAACAGCGGCACCTGTTCGACGACCCCCTGTCCATCGTGGTCCGTGCGGGCCACCCGCTTGCGGGGGCAAAGGCCCTGACAGGCGACCTGATGCGACGCTATCCCTGGATTGCGCCCCGGCAGGAAACCCCGCTCCGCAAACATTTCGACCGGCTGTTCCTGGATGCCGGTGTCACGCCGCCAAGCCGGCTTGTGGAATGCAATTCGCTGGTGGCCGCACGCGCGATCCTGAATGAAAGCGACCATATGATGCTCTTGTCCAGCCATCAGATCCGCTATGAAAAAGCAGCCGGCATGCTGGTGGAACTGCCGCTGCCCGGCGAAGCGGTCAGTCGCCCGATCGGCATCACCACCCGGCGCGACTGGCACCCCACGGGCGCCCAGCTCAGCTTCATCGAACTCTTGTCCGACGAAGCAAGCCGGCTTTAGCGGATCAGGCCATCGATATAATCGGCGCCGATACCGACCGCGTCATAGTGCGCGCGGCACAGCGCAATATAGTCATGCACATCAAACGATCCGGTGGTTTCGCCATTTTCATCCAGCCAGATCAGGGGGCCGGTGACGACAAAAAACACACGCATCGGGTCCGGGTGATGATAGGCCACCAGGGTATGGCTTTCGCCCGGCGTTTCATAAATGAAATCCCCCTTGGTCGCGATCCAGTCATGTTCCAGATAGCCCCATTTGCCGGAGATCGTATAAGCCAGCACCTCATGCGGGTGATAATGCCGGTTCACAAGGCCGGCCGATTTGGCCATCAGGATATCGGCCCATTTGTTGGCGCGCGGCGCGATCCATAGCGGACGTGAACTGACCGTTTCGCTGAAAGGCACAAAATAGCGTTCATCGACATCTGCCACATCCGGCAGGTAGGTTTCAGGGCTGGCGTCCGGCCTGAAAACGGTCTCGATCGGCTTCAGGCTGCGCCAGAATTCGGTTCCTTCATTTGGTTGCATGGCTGGTCTCCCCTTCCCCGGGCCGGCGCACACGTGCCCCGGCCAACAACAGAAGGGTGGGACCGAAAGCAGGCTTTGGCAAGCCCCAGACAGCCCACGTCATCGCCTCTTTTTTATGGCAAAGCGCGCTGAAACAGGCTCTGTTCAACGGACGGTGAAGCCGCAAAAACCGGCGCCCACAGGCGGGTTTCCAACCTGATTTGGCGGCGCAGGATCATGAAGAATTCCCTGAATACATGAGCCTTTTCAGGATATTGAAGGCAACCGCCCAACGGCGGCCGCACCCGCGCGGGCATCGACAACCGCCCGCGCGCGGGCAGGCCCGGACCAGGCTTGCACAGTTTGGTAATCAGGAATTACAATTAGCAAAATCTTATAAAGAAGGCGGGTTTTTCAATTGGATATCATTCTCAATCCAAGCGAAACAGAATGTCCAAGGTTGACTGTCTTCCCCTAGGGAGGAAAAGCGGAAGACATAACGGCTTTCATGAAGGCACCTGCGTTCAAGGCCCGGCTGACACCCCGAATGGGATGGGGATCATGCCATGGCCGCGGCGAACAGTTGACGTGTGCCCGAAAGCCAGGGAAAAACGGGAGGGAAAACCATGTTTGTAACCAAGAGCGGCAGTCGCCGTGCCATCGGGCACCGCATTGCCTTTACCACCTCGATCATTCTGGCGGCCGTGTCCGCCAACTCTGCGTCCGCTCAGGACAATAGTGACGAAACAAAAAGCAGCACCCCGGTCCTTGAAGAGGTGATCGTCACAGCCCGGAAGTTCCAGGAAAATCTGCAGGATACGCCGATTTCAGTGACCGCGCTCACGGCAAACGGGCTGGAACGCCGCCAGATCACCTCGACCGAGGACCTGGACCAGGCGACACCGAACCTGTCATTCTCAAGCGCGGCCCCGCTGGCGGCCAACCAGGCCCAGTCGGTCATCTATATCCGCGGTATCGGGCAACTGACCCCCACCGCCAACGTCGACCCGGGTGTCGGCATCTATATTGACGACGTGTATCTGAGCCAGTCGGTCGGCGGCACCATGGATTTCCGCGACATTGAATCCGTGCAGGTGCTTCGGGGGCCGCAAGGCACCCTGTTTGGCCGCAACACCATCGGTGGCGCGGTCGTGATCACGACCCGTGACCCCAGCCTTACATCCGGTTTCGAGGGCACCTTCAAGGTGGGGCTTGGCACCGATAATCTGCGCGATGTGTTTGTCGCGGCCAATATCCCGGTTTCCGACACGTTTGCGCTGCGCGCCAGCTTCGGCAGCCGTACCCGCGACGGGTATGTCCTGCGTCCGTTTGACGGCAAAAAGCTCGGCGACGATGACACCTATACCCTGACCACCAAAGCGCTGTGGATGCCGAACGAGAATTTCGAGGTCAAACTGGGCTTCGACTATACCCATGCCGATGAAAATGGCGTGGCCTACCAGAATGTGGGGATCAGCGAAACCGGGGCCTTCGTGCGCGGCGTCAGCTTCGCCGCCGGTTGCCCGGGCATGACCAGCGTCGGCCAGGCCGTGCCGCTGATCGACGATCCGCGCTGCGTGAACGATTTCCTGATTGGCGAAGAAGGCACCAACAATGGCACGCACAAGACCGTCAGCAATCTGGAAAGCTGGGGTCTGTCGCTCAACATGAAATATGACATCAACGAAAACCTGTCGTTGAAGTCGATCACCGCATACCGCAGTCTTGACTGGAACGGCAACCGCGACCCGGACGGCACACCATACCCGATCCTGCACACCGATTATTCCAGCGAAGGCGATCAGTTCAGCCAGGAACTGCAGGTCCTTTATGAAACCGAGCGGCTGAAGGCCGTAATGGGCTTCTACTATTTCGATGAAGAAGTGACCGACATTGTCACCGTCACGCTCGCACCGCCGCCCTTCCCGGGGGGTATTGGGGATAGCGACAACAATATCGTCAAGAACCATAACTGGGCCGTCTTCTCGCAGGCGACCTACGATGTGACGGATGCCTTCTCGCTGACCGTCGGTGGCCGCTATACGGCGGATACCAAAGGTTCGATCCCCGATCAGTTCAGCTATCTGGCGCCTGACGACAAGTATCTGACCGTCCGGCTTTATGAAAAGACCTTCAAGTCCTTCACGGCGTCCGCAAGTGCGGCCTACCGCTGGAACGACAATTTCATGACCTATCTCAGTTTCTCGCAGGGCTTCAAGGGTGGCGGCTGGAACAGCAACTTCAACACCTTCCTGCCCAAGGACGTGCTGAACGCGCTGCACAGCTTCGACGAAGAAAATGCCGAGACCTGGGAACTGGGCTTCAAGGCCGATGCGCTGGACAATCGCCTGCGTCTCAATGGTGCGCTGTTCACCACAAGCTACGACGACCTTCAGTTTACCTACCGCTATCAGGTGGCACCCCTGTTGGCCAACGCCGGCAAGGCGACGATCAAGGGTCTTGAACTGGAGCTCAGTTGGCTCCTGACCGACCGGCTGACCCTGGACGCGGGCTTCGGGTATCTTGATGACGAGATCAAGGAAGTGAACGACCCGACCGTCGGCGGTGTCACGACCGGTGTCACCACCGCAAGCTCGATCCCCTTCACGCCTGAAGTGTCGGCCAATATCGGGCTTGGCTATGAAAGCGAAGCTTTCTCGAACGGCTGGCGCATGCTGCCGCGCGTGGACCTGGTGTATACGTCCAACCAGTTCTACGACGCCCAGAATACGCCGGAAATTTCGCAAGGTGGCAGCGTGACCCTTCTGAACGCATCCGTCACCTTCGAAAATGGCGACGGCGACTGGCGGCTGCAGGTGTCCGGCAAGAACCTGACCGACGAGGTCTATTCGATCGGCGGCAACTCGGCCCTGTCGGTCAGCAGCGGTTATGCCGAAGCGGTCCTGACCCGCGGCCGGGAATTCTTCCTCAACCTGTCGCACGATTTCTGATCGTAAGGCAGCTTCACCGACGGCCGGCACCTGGCAAGGTGCCGGCCCTTCCCATTACCGGCCAGACGGACTGGAGACACGGATGAACAGGGCGTTTCTTTTGACCGGTGGCGCAGCGGCAGTCCTTCTGGGCGCCGCTTTCCTGTTTTGGCCCGCGGTCGACGACCCCCTGAAAGACGCCACCATCAAAGGCCCGTTCAAGGACTTCCTGTCCGGCGCCCAGATTGCACCCCCCGACGCCGACCATCTGGCCGACCGGTTCAGCCTGCCGCCCGGTTTCCATATCGGCCTTTATGCCCGCGATATTCCGAATGCGCGCGGCCTTGCGCTCACCCCGACGGGGGACCTGATCGTCGCCAGCATGCGCCCTGGCAATATTGTGCTTCTGCATGCAGATTCCAACCGGGATGGCCAGCCGGACGGCCGCACGACCATCGTGTCCGGCCTCAACTTTGTGCATTCGGCGCTGGTGCATGACGGCTATCTGTATGTGGCGGAAAATGACCGTATCCGGCGTATGCCGTTCGACAGTGCAAACCGCGTGGCCGGGCCGCTCGAAACCGTGCTGGACGGCCTGCCAACCGGCGGGCACCACCGGACCCGGACCCTCGGCATCGGGCCTGACGGCTTCCTCTATGTCACCGTCGGTTCAAGCTGCAATGCCTGCGCGGACGACCATGCCTGGCGTGCCACCATGCTGCGCCTGCGGCCCGCCGGCGGCGACGTTCAGATATTCGCAAGCGGCCTCCGGAACACGGTTGGCTTCGACTGGCAACCCGGCACCGGCAAACTTTATGGCACAGACAATGGCCGCGACCTTCTGGGCGACGATATTCCGAACTGCGAGCTGAACCTGATTGAAGAAGGCCGGTTTTACGGCTGGCCCTACGCCTATGACAACAGGGTGCCCGACCCTGATATGGGCGCGGGACACGCCGCAGAAATCGAGGCATCGGTATCCCCCGTGCATGGTTTTGGCGCCCACCGCGCGCCCCTTGGCATGCATTTCCTGACCCCGGGGCAGGAACCTCCCGGCTTTGAAGGCGCGGCCCTTGTGGCCGAGCACGGTTCCTGGAACCGCTCGACCCTCGCGGGATACAAGGTCGTTTCCCTGCATTTCGGCCGGGATGGCACCATTCAGGAACGGGATTTCCTGACCGGCTTTGAACATGGTGAACAGATTATCGGCCGCCCGGTCGATGCGCTGCAGGGCGCGGACGGTGCGATCTATATATCGGACGATTATGCGGGCACGGTCTACCGCATCAGTTGGGGCCATATGGTGGCGACCGACCAGCCGTCGGTGGCGACCACCATCCCCACCGATCCGTTGGCCGGACTGGATGTCAACGAGCGGGCGCTCCTCGAGACACGCGGCAAGGCCCTGTTCGCCGACCTGGGCTGCGGCCAGTGCCATGTGACGGCAGATGCCGCGCCGGGCGTTCAGGTGAAGGAACTGACGAATCTCGGCGCCCGCCATGACATTGCCGGCCTCGAGGCACTGCTGAAGGCACCGCCCGGCCCGATGCCGCTGTTTGATCTGACCGACGACGAGCGCCGCGCCCTTGCGGTCTGGCTTCTGTCGACCCGGCCCTGATCAGGCCAGAGGAGCCGCCTTGGCGCGCGCCTGATCCCGCCGATAGGCACCCGGCGTGGTGCCGGTTCGGTGCGTGAACAGCCGCGAAAAATAGGCAGGGTCGTCAAAGCCCAGGGCGTAGGCAACTTCGGCGACCGTGCGGTCCGTGTAACAGAGAAACCGTTTTGCCTCGCTGATCAACCGGGCCTGCAACAGCGCGATCGGCGCTTCTCCGGCCACGGCCTGGCACGCCGCGCGCAGGCGCGCCGGCGTTACCCCAAGCCGTGCCGCATAGTCGGAGACTGCAAGGCCTTCCGCATGATGGACTTCGATCAGCGCCCGGTAGCGCTCCACGAGCGCGGGGCGCCGGCCTACCGGCGCACTTTCCGCCCTGTCCCGCGGCGCCAGCGCGCGTGTCAGCTCGACCAGCAAAAGCGTCAGCGCGGCGGCGGTGGCGGCCTCGGCACCCTGCTGGCTGCGCCCCGTTTCATCAGCGATCAGGCTGGCCCACCGGTCCAACTGCGGTCCGCGGGATGCCTGCAATTCATGCATGGTCGCCCGGCCTGCCACAAACAGCGCGCCCGCTGCCGGACCCGCGGCCACACTGCGCCAGGAACGGTCTGCCATGGTGATGACCCAGCCTTCGGTATTGGCATCGAAGGCGAAGCCATGGGCCACACCGGCCGGCACCACCAGAAGCGCCGGCGCGCGAAACGCCAGTTGCCGCCCGTCAATCTCCATCGTGCCACCGCCCGCCAGAATGATCAGCATATGATTGAGATCACCATGGCGATGCACACGAATAGTCCAATTATACTCCCGGCTTCTGCAGGCGATGGTTTCAGCATGGACAAAAGGTTCATCCATGGGATGCGCGGCTTCGCCATACAGGAAAAACCTCGGTATATCAGCAATTCGTTCCTGCCGTATCGGCATCGACGGCCTCCTGCTTTCCGGGCGAGGACCCAGAGTAACAAAATCGACGAAAAATCCAATTTTTATGACATGTCCTCCACTGTTTTTGCCGCGCACCCGCCATAGGCTGATCGAAAGGTACACATGGGAGAAAGATCGTGAAAACCCAGGTTGTTATCATTGGTGCCGGCCCGTCCGGCCTTTTGTTGTCGCAACTGCTTTATCAGGCCGGGGTCGATTTCATCATTCTTGAACGCCAGACACGCGACCATGTCGAGGGGCGCATCCGTGCGGGAGTTCTGGAACAGATCACGGTCGACCTTCTGGAACGCGCCGGGGTGGCCGACCGCATGCGCCGGGAAGGCCTGCCGCATCATGGCTTCCAGCTCCTGAGCGAAGATGGCCCGGTCCGGATCGATGTGACGAAGCTCACCGGCAAGTCGGTCATGGTTTACGGCCAGACGGAGGTAACCCAGGACCTGATTGCCGCCTGCCTCAAGCGTGGCGGAGAGCTTGTCTTCGAAGCCGGCGACGTTGCCCTGCATGATCTGGAAACAGAAACCCCCTCTGTAAGCTTTATCAAGGACGGCACGCGCCACCAGATCCACTGCGACTTTGTGGCCGGCTGCGACGGATATCACGGTGTCAGCCGCAAAAGCATACCGGCCACCGCACTGCAAACCTTCGAACGGGTATATCCCTTCGGCTGGCTCGGCCTGTTGGCCGACGTGCCGCCCTGCGACGAGGAACTGATCTATTGCAGCCACGAACGCGGTTTTGCCCTGGCTTCCATGCGCTCGCACACCCGCAGCCGTTATTATGTGCAGGTACCCTTGAGCGAAAAGCTGGAAGACTGGTCGGACGACCGTTTCTGGCAGGAATTGGCACGCCGGCTGGGCCCTGATGTTGCCGGCAAGCTGGCGGTCGGGCCAAGCCTGGAAAAATCGATCGCCCCCCTGCGCAGCTTTGTTACAGCGCCCATGCAGTGGGGTCGGCTGTTCCTGGCGGGGGATGCCGCCCATATTGTGCCGCCTACTGGCGCCAAGGGCCTCAACCTCGCCGCGTCGGATGTGGCCTATCTCGCCGACGCCCTGATCGACTGGCACCGGCGCGGCAGCCCGGACGCGCTCGCGGCCTATTCCGCACGCGCCCTGCCCCGGGTCTGGCGCGCCGAGCGTTTTTCCTGGTGGTTCACGAACCTCATGCACCGCTTTCCGGACACCGACACCTTCGGGCGCCAGATGCAACGGGCCGAACTGGACTATATCCGCCATTCCGACGCGGCGCAGAAAGGCATCGCCGAAAACTATGTCGGCCTGCCGCTCGACTGGTCCTGACCCTGACGGAAAAGCACCTCCGCCACGATCTATGGCGTTTCAAAATTAGCCCGACAAGACGTATCGCAATAGAAGGCCGAGCTTGTCCGCAACATGCTTGCCGCTGGACGCGGTCGGTTCGGCACCGACTTTTGCACCCGCGGCCTCATTCTCCGTTCAATATAGGTATCGTCGATACCTTTCGGTTATCGCGCATGATCATGCAACCATGCGCGCATGTTATGCCGGCAAACGCAAATTCCAGCAGATATGGAGGTAGTCTCAGCGAACCCAGAAGCAGCAAGGCCTCCCGCAGGGGACGATTCCGTCTCACATTTCATTTGGCCGAGAAAAATTTCACTTACCGTGGGAACGGACAGCAAAACGGGGCCAATAATTGTCTAACCTTAACCCGCCGGTTAGACAAAATACCGAATAAACAATATATATCAATAACTTAAAAGTGGAGTGGTGGGCCCGGAGGGACTCGAACCCCCGACCAAGCCGTTATGAGCGGCCAGCTCTAACCAACTGAGCTACAGGCCCCGACCACGGGGCTTGCTGTAGCAAAAGCGCCCCCCGTTGAACAGTCCAAAAATGACAGGCCAGCCCCCCAGCGGCCAGCCAGCCGCCACGGGTCGCTGCGCCAGCCCGGGCAGGCGTCAGAGCGCGTCTATCTCTTCCTTGAGACGGGAGCTTTTGTCGGTGACGATGCGTTCCAGCACGCGAACACGCTCCTCAAGCTTGGCCATGCGGGCGGAGGTCGCTTCATCAAGCCCGGCCACCTGGGCCTTCATCTGCTTTTCACGCATGCGAATCCAGTTATTGATGGTGCCGCCCAAGACGCCGATCAATACCACCAGCACGATCATGTCCCATAACATCATTTTGAAATCCTCGCCGTTTTCTTGTGTATCAGTTCGATATAGGGTCATGCGGGAACATTTGCAATGGCACGCCCTGCATTCTAAGTAAGGAAATGTGGGCACGGTTTTTGTTACAATTTTTGGAGTGGGACATGAAAAAAAGTCTGATGACAGCGGGACTTGCAGCAACATTGGCAGCGTCGGTCGCCTTCATGGCGGCGCCGGGTGCATGGGCGGACGACAAGCCGTGCGCGCAGGGCACCTGCGACAGCGCCTGGAAGGATGCCAACAGCAAAAAGACCGCAGACGCCATGGCGCTGGGCGAGGCCTACAAGAAGTTCCTCTCCGGTGCCCGCACCGAACTGCAGGCGGTTGCCGCCGTGAAGCAGGAAGCCGAGCGCATGGGCTTTCGCGAGTGGAAACCGGGCACGGCCATCAAGGCGGGGGCGCGCTATTACCACCTGAACCGCGACCGGGCCATGACCCTGATCATCGGCGGTGCAAAACCCGTGGCGGAAGGTGTGCGCATTGTGGCAAGCCACATCGACAGCCCGCGCCTGGAACTGAAGGGCCGGCCGGTATATGACACGCAGGAATTTGCCCTGTTCCAGACCAATTATCATGGTGGCATAAAGACTTACCAGTGGACCAACGTACCGCTCGCGCTCGTTGGCCGGGTCGACCGCAAGGATGGCAAGACCGTCGAGATCAATATCGGCATCAAGGACAGCGATCCGATTTTCATTATCCCCGACCTGTCGCCCCATGTGGCGCGCGACCAGATGAAAAAGGATGCCAGCAGTGTTGTGGAGCATGAAGACCTGGACCCCATTGCCGCATCGGGCCCGCATGGCGACCTGAACGCGGGCGACTGGGTCCTGAAATTCCTTAAAGATTCCCATAACTTAGACGCCTCAGACATGGTGTCGGCGGAGCTGGCACTGGTGCCGGCGATGGCGCCGCGCGATGTTGGTTTCGACCGGAGGTTGATTGCGGCTTACGGCCAGGACGACCGGCTGGCGGCGTTCGCGAGCCTGCATGCCGCCGCCGAAGTGCGTGACCTGCCGGAGACCGCCGTGATCCTGCTGGCGGATAATGAAGAGTCCGGCAATATCAACAACACCGGCGCATCCTCGAGCTATCTGACGGATCTTATTGGAGAAATGCTGTTCGCCGAAGCCGGCGACCAGTACCGCCAGCCCATGCTGGCGCGGGCGCTCAGAGCCTCGAAAGCCCTGTCGATCGATGTGAACCCCGGTGTGAACCCGATGAACCCGGGTGTGTGGGAACTGTCGAACGCGCCGCGCCTTGGGTATGGTGTGAATATCAAACTGTATGGCCGGGGCTTCAATGCCAACAGCGAATTCATCGCCTGGACCCGGGCTGCGCTTGATGAAAAGAAGGTGCCCTGGCAGACCACGACCTACAAGGTCGGGCGTGCGGGCGGTGGCACCCTGGGCGGCGAGATTGCCCGCTACAACGTTGATACCATTGACTTTGGTGTGCCGGTGCTGTCGATCCACACGCCCTATGCGGTCAGCGACAAACTGGATGTGATGGCACTTCGGGACGGCATTGCCGCCTTCCTGCAATATAAACGCTAGAGCCAGGACAGGCCCGGGCAAATAGCGGGAAAAAGGCCGGGTGCCAAACCGCCCGGCCTTCCCAAAAGCGCCGGTTTCTGGCATGATAGTTTTGAATAAACAGGCACTTGCGCCAACAGGGCGCCGTGCGGACAAGGTGTTGAACATGAGTTTTTCGGTCAAAGGCACGGCAGGCGATCAGGCAAACGCGGCACAGGTGCAGAAACCGGCCAAAAAATCGCCGGAGGCACAGGTGGATTCGAGCGGCAAGAAGCCCGGCGCCGAGCCGCGCGACGAAGCCGCCATCCTGTCCGTTTCCAATCTGGAACAAGGGGTTAGCGACACGGCGGTCGCCCGCAAGGTCGACAGTGAGCTGAGCCGTGACAGCGCCCGCGCCGCGGCCGAGCAGGTGCGCCAGCAACTGGCAGGGCAGAACCAGCCCATCGCCAACCGCAACCCCGCAGCCCTGCGCGAGCTTCTGGAAGCCTGACCCTCAGGCCCCGGCTTTCGGCCCACACGCCAGGAGCGAGCCATTTTGTTGCACCGGCAACAAAAGCCCGTAAAGAAGCCGCCAAATCTGTTGCAGATGCAACAGACCGGTCCCCATGCGCAACAGATTGCCGCCGGCCCCGGCGCCCGGGGCCGCACAGCCACACAGATGCCCCGATAAAACCGCAGCGCCGAACCATCCGGCACCGCGTTTGTCTTGCCGGGACGCCGGCGTGTCGCCCCCGCTGGCAGATGGCCATCCGGGCAGCGGATCAAGGCGTGTCCGCCTCCCGGATCGCCAGTTGCCAGCGGCTGAAATCGATCACCACCGGCTGGCGGCCGATCAGGTCCATGCCGATGATCATGGCCGGGCTGTGGCGCGCGCCCAGGGACGCGAAGATCGACAGGTCGGCCACCAGAAGCGACGGCCTGCCATAGGTCTTGCCACCGATGGCGACCTGCTTGCCGCTGACGCGCGCCGCCTGCACGGTGCCACCGGCGGCGATCAGGCTGTCGACATTTTCCTCCAACTCGACCCAGCCGCCTTCAACCAGCGCCCGGTAGGCCGCCCGATTGAGGACACTGACATTGGCACCGGTATCGACCATGGCCGGCACAAGAAGCGTGCCGATCTGGACATCGACCGCCAGGCTGCCGCGCCCGACCGGCCGGCCTTCTATATGGAACCAGCCGTCCCGGGGCGGCATGGCGCTGCCTTCATGGACCGTCAGGCGGTCGCCCGCCAGTTCGACCGTGCGGCCATGCAGGAATTCGACACCCAGGATGCCATAGGTGCCCGGCAGGTCGACATCGGGCATCACGGCGGCGGGGCCGGGCCGCACGGTCCGGCCAAGGGCCTGCAGGCTGCCGACATCATAAAGCTGCATGGTGCGGATGCCGGTGGCGGTCTGCACCCGGGTCGATTGGCGCGGCAGGGCCGAAAGGTCGAGTTCGGTGACCAGGGACCGATACAGCATGGTGCGTTCCGCGCCCGTATCCAACAGGAACGGGAAGCGGCGCGGGTTGTCCGCCACCTGCACCTCCACGAGGAAACGCCCCGCGAAATCGAGGCTCAGGGCATGGCTGGCCGGCGCTTCACTGTCGTCGGCGCGGGCGGGCAACTGGGCCGCAAACAGAAGGGCCATAAACAGAAGGGGCAGCCCCATAAGGCCGCCCCCTTGTTTATTCCGATCCCGAAACAATGCCGGTTTCCTGTCTCTTGTCAGTTGTCCAGGAAACTGCGCAACTGGCGCGACCGGCTGGGGTGCTTCAGTTTGCGGAGCGCCTTGGCTTCGATCTGGCGGATACGTTCCCGGGTCACCGAGAACTGCTGGCCAACTTCCTCGAGCGTATGGTCGGTGTTCATGCCGATGCCAAAACGCATGCGCAGCACCCGTTCCTCGCGCGGGGTCAGGGACGCCAGCACGCGGGTGGTGGTCTCGCGCAGGTTGGCCTGAATGGCGGCATCCACCGGCAGGATGGCGTTCTTGTCTTCGATGAAGTCGCCCAGGTGACTGTCTTCCTCGTCGCCGATCGGGGTTTCGAGCGAGATCGGTTCCTTGGCGATCTTCATGACCTTGCGCACTTTTTCAAGCGGCATGGACAGGCGTTCGGCCAGTTCTTCCGGGGTCGCCTCGCGGCCGATTTCATGCAGCATCTGGCGGCCGGTACGCACCAGCTTGTTGATGGTTTCGATCATATGCACCGGAATACGGATGGTGCGGGCCTGGTCGGCGATCGACCGGGTGATCGCCTGCCTGATCCACCAGGTGGCATAGGTCGAGAATTTGTAACCGCGGCGGTATTCGAACTTGTCCACCGCCTTCATCAGGCCGATGTTGCCTTCCTGGATAAGATCGAGGAACTGCAGGCCGCGGTTGGTGTATTTTTTCGCGATCGAGATCACGAGGCGCAGGTTGGCCTCGACCATCTCTTTTTTGGCGATGCGGGCTTCTTTTTCGCCCTTCTGCACCGTGCGCACGATGCGGCGGAATTCTTCGGCATGCAGGCCGGACCGGTTCAGCACTTCGGCAACCTGTTCGCGGATGTTGCGGACAGCGTCGCCTTCGGCGGCCACGAACGAGGCCCAGCCCTTGGCTTTCAGTTTGCCGACCCGGTCGAGCCATTCTTCATCCAGCTCGTTGCCCTGATATTCCTCCAGGAAGGAAACGCGGGCAACCTTGTGGCTTTCGGCCAGGCGCAACAGACGGCCCGACAGGCTCATCAGGCGCTTGTTCAGACCATACAGCTCGTCGACCAGTTCCTCGATACGCACGGCATTGAATTTCACCGACGATACAAGCGCGATCAGGTCGTCGCGCAGCTTCTTGAAGCGGCGGTCCTGCGGGCCGGACAGGTCGTCGCCCTGCACGGCGGCGGACAGGCGCGCTTCCTGCAGCTTGGCGTATTTTTTATAGGTGGCGGTGATAAGCTGGAATTTCTCGATGGTTTCCGGCTTCAGGTGCGCTTCCATGGCCGACAGCGACATGGCCGATTCTTCATCGTCGTCATCGTCGCCGCCCGTGTCGTCATTGTTGCTGTCGCCTTCCGATTCTTCATCATCGTCGCCGGAAGACCGCTCGCCATCCTCGTCCTCATCGTCCGCGGAACGGGCCTTGCGGCGCGGCTGCTCGTCTTCGTCGTCCTTGCCGTCGTCGGTGCTTTCGGCAATCACGTCGCCGCCGGTCTCGCTTTCGAGGTCGGCGCCGTCGGGTTCCTTGCCCAAGGTGGCTTCAAGGTCGATGATGTCGCGCAAGAGCATGTCGCCATTTTCCAGACGCTCGGCCCATTCGATGATGGCCTGGAACGTCAGCGGGCTCATGCACAGGCCCTCGATCATGGTGGCGCGGCCGGCTTCGATCCGCTTGGCGATCGCGATCTCGCCCTCGCGCGACAGAAGCTCGACCGAGCCCATTTCGCGCAGATACATGCGCACGGGGTCGTCGGTGCGGTCGCCCGCTTCCTTCTTGTCGGTGGTGCGGAATTCTTCGTCGCTGTTGTCGCTGTCGTCGCTGTCGTCGCTGTCATCGTCGGACGAATTGGACGAATCGCTATTTTCGCCATCGTCGGGCTCGTCGCCGTCGATCACGTTGATGCCCATCTCGGAAAGCATGGTCATGATGTCCTCGATACGTTCAGAGGACATTTCTTCGGTCGGCAAGGTGGCGTTCAGCTCATCATAAGAGATATAGCCGCGTTCCTTGGCCCGTGCGATCATCTTCTTGACGGCGGCTTCGGCAGAATCCACCAGCGGGCCCGAACTGCTTTCTTCGGTGCTGATGTCCTTGTCGTCGTCCTGAGTCGCATCTTTTGCCATGTATTTTATCTCCGAGAAACTGCGCGAATCGCAGTCTATACCATATTAGTTGAAAGAAAACCTGCCTGATTCGAGCCGATAGCCGTCCTTGTCGGCCTCTTTTTCCTCAAGCGCCCTGAAGGCTTCCTGGGCCGCCACAAAGCGGGCGTGGTTTTCATCCGTCATGTCGTTTGCATAGTCCGCTTCGGCCTGCTGGTAGGCGGTCCGGGCAGCGGTAATATGCTGGAATCGTTGCACAATATGCTCAAAACCGGTGATCGCATCGGAAAGCGCGGCTGCCGGCCAGGCAAACCAGTCGTCCCTGAGCGCGCGTTCGTCCCTGATCCTGTCCAATGTTTCCGATAGCCCTTTGTCCATCAAATAGGTCTGCACCCCCTCCATATCAAGGGTGTGCCCCAAGGCCGCCCTCTCTAATAAAGCGGTACAGACGGCGTCAAGCCCCGGCACGGTGAAATTGAGGTGCGCGACCGTTTCTTCGTGCCGCACCAGAATTTCGGGATGGTGCACCAGGGTCAGCACAATCAGCTTTTCCATACGGTCGGTCACTGCCCCCGCGCCGCGCCCGCGGCCGATGCTGGTTTGCGCCAACAGCCCGGTGGGTGGTGCGCGCAGGGGATCGCGCTTGCCGCCCGGCATGAAGGGTCGGTTCTGCTTGAACGTGCCAGCCCCGCCCTGGCGCCTTGCCGGGCGGAACAAGTCATAAAGCCGGTTCCTGAATTCGCCCTGATAGAGCTTCTTCACATTCTCGTCTTCGATTTCGGCGAGTTTGCTGAAGATGAGCTTCTCAAGCCCCGCGCGCCGTTCCGGCGTGTCGGCGGGCACACCTTCGGTCAGCGCGTTCCACAGCATGTTGACCATGGGCATGGCGGCATCGACCAGCTTTTCAACCGCACGTTTGCCTTCGCGCTGCACCAGGCTGTCGGGGTCGTCGCCTTCGGGCATGAACACGAAGCGGAGCGACTTGCCGGGTTTCAGCATCGGCAAAGCCCGGTCCATGGCGCGCCCTGCGGCGCGCTGGCCGGCCTTGTCGCCATCGAAACTGAGGATCGGTTCATCCGCCATCTGCCACAGGTGGCTGATCTGTTCTTCGGTGAGCGCGGTGCCAAGGGGTGCGACAGCATAATCGATGCCGAACTGCGCCAGCGCGATCACGTCCATATAACCTTCAACCACCATCACCTGCCCGCAGTCGTAGGACGCGGCGCGGGCGTTGGCCCAATTATAGAGGTTCGCGCCCTTGTGGAAGAGCGTGGTTTCCGGGCTGTTCAGATATTTGGCCTTGGCATCTTTATCCAGCGCGCGGCCACCGAAGGCGATCACCCGGCCCTGCCGGTCGGTGATCGGGAACATCACCCGGTTGCGGAACCGATCGTAACTTTCGCCGCCATCCTCCGGCTTGATCAGCATGCCGGTTTCAATGAGCTGGTCTTCGGGGATGCCCCGCGCCCGCATGGCATCCTTCAAGGCCGTGCGCTGGGCGGGGGCGAAACCCAGGCGGAACCGTTCGATGGTCTTGTCGGTCAGGCCGCGGCCCTTGATATAGTCGTACCCCGTGCGGCCCACCTGCCCCTTCAGTTGCGCGGCGTACCAGCTCGTGACCGCGTCCATGACATCGGACAGCGAGCCGCGTTTTTTGTCGCGCTCGATCTGCTCGGGGGTCTGGCGCGGCATTTCCATGCCGGCGTCACCTGCCAGCCGTTCGACCGCCTCCATGAACTCAAGCCCTTGTGTGCCCATCACAAAGTCGATGACACTGCCGTGCGCACCGCAGCCGAAACAGTGATAAAAGCCCTTCTGGTCATTCACCGTAAAGGATGGCGACTTTTCATTATGGAACGGGCACAGGCCCATATGCTCGCGCCCGTGCCGCGCAAGCTTCACCGTCCGCCCGATGACATCGGACAGGGTGAAACGATGCTTGAGCTCGTCCAGAAACTGCGGACTTAAGGCCATGACCCCTCGGCACTGGCGGTTAGCGGGAAACAACCCTTCTAGCCCTTGCGCGGCCATGAGCAAAGGTGAATCTGTATGCTTGGGCACCCGGCGCTGCATCCTGCCCTTCGACAGGCTCAGGGCGAACGGGGAAGGCACAGGATCAATGACCCTGGCTGACGATGAGCCGCCCGCCCTGAACACAGCCTGACACCGAACAAACACCACCGCTCGCCCTGAGCTTGTCGAAGGGCAGACCGCGGGGCGCAAAAACAAAAAGCAGAGGAAACATCCCCCGCTTGACACCATGGGCACCCGGCACTGCCTCCTGCCCTTCGACAAGCTCTGGGCGAACGGGGAGGATATGCCGGAAAGGGGGTTCCGCTGGTGCCAGCCGGAACCCGCCAGAGCGCTGGGCACAGCCCGCGCCTGCCCCGCCCCACCGTTCACCCAGAGCCACACCGCCGTACCGAACACACACCACCGTTCGTCCTCGACCGCACCACCGCTCGCCCTGAGCCTGTCGAAGGGCAGACCATGGGGCGCAAAAACAAAAAGCGGAGGAAACATCCCCCGCTCTCTTTATTCATTGCCTCGAACAGAAGCCGTTAGCTCAACAGCCCCTTGATGATGCCGCTGGCTTTGGCAAAATCCATCTGGCCGGCGTATTTGGCCTTGAGCGCCGCCATGCAGCGGCCGATGTCCTTCAGGCCCGCCGCGCCCAGTTCCTTGACCGTGGCTTCGCACGCGGCCTTCACTTCGGCGTCGGTCATCTGCTTGGGCAGGAAACCCTGGATGATGGCGATTTCCTCGCGCTCGCGTTCCGCAAGCTCGCAGCGGCCGCCTTCTTCATAGGCCTTGATGCTGTCATTGCGCTGCTTGACCATCTTCGACAGGATGTCGGTGATGATGGCATCGTCATCCCGGTCGGCCGCGTCCTGGGTGCGCAATTCGATGTCGCGCTCCTTGATGGCCGCAAGGATAAGGCGCACGGTGCCAAGCTTGCGCGTTTCTTTCGCGCGCATGGCGTCTTTCATGGCCTGAGTGAGTTCGTCCCGTAACATTCTTGTGTCATTCCCGAGTGAATCTGGCGGAAGCGTGCATCATAAACCAGAGACCCCGCCGGAGCAAACGGGAATATCAATATTAAGTTATTGATTTTATTGGATAATTTTTTTCAAGCTTTTCCTTGACCCCCGGGGGTGTTTTGCTTATTGTCCCGACAATTTGGCCGCCGCCCAGCGGCCCCATGAAGCACGCCCATATGCTTCCAACCCTTTGATACCATAAGGGTTTTTTGTAATCGCCAGGCAGGAGGTAACGCCGCAATGACCGAATCCGCCACCACAAGCATCCCGCCGGCAGATGATATTACCGCTGTTCTTGTTCTTGCCGACGGCACGGTCTTCTGGGGCCATGGTTTCGGGCGCGAAGGCGATACGGTCGGTGAAGTCTGTTTCAATACCTCGATCACCGGCTACCAGGAAATCCTGACCGACCCGTCCTACGCCGGCCAGATCATCACCTTCACCTTCCCGCACATCGGCAATGTCGGCACCAATGCGGAAGATGTGGAGACCATCACGCCCGCCGCGCGCGGCCTTGTGGTGCGCGAGGATGTGACCGAAGCCGCCAACTACCGCGCCGATAGTGGCCTGACCGACTGGGCGGCCCGCGTCGGCCTTGTCGGCATCTCGGGTGTCGATACCCGGAAGCTGACCCGCCATATCCGCGCCCACGGCGCGCCGAACGGTGTGATCGCCTATAACAAGGACGGCAAGTTCGACGTGCCCGCGCTCATTGAAAAAGCCAAGGCATGGCCGGGCCTTGAGGGCATGGACCTGGCAAAAGAAGTCACCTGCGCGCAAACCCGCGAATGGGACGCCACGCGCTGGGCCATCGGCCAGGGTTACGGCAAGCTTGAAAACCCCAAGGCCCATGTTGTCGCGGTGGATTATGGCGCGAAGGACAATATCCTCCGCTGCCTGGCGGCCACCGGCGCGCATGTGACCGTGGTGCCCGCGACCGCGACGTTTGACGACATCATGCGCCACAAGCCGGACGGGATTTTCCTGTCGAACGGCCCGGGCGACCCGGCGGCGACGGGTGAATATGCCCTGCCGGTCATCAAACAACTGATCGAAACCGGCCTGCCGATCTTCGGCATCTGCCTTGGCCACCAATTGCTCGCGCTCGCGTTCGGCGGCAAGACCTACAAGATGCACCAGGGCCACCGGGGCGCCAACCACCCGGTGCAGGACCTGCGCACCAAAAAGGTCGAGATCACCAGCATGAACCACGGCTTTTCGGTGGACGGCGACAGCCTGCCCGACAATGTGAAGGTAAGCCACATCAGCCTGTTTGACCGCACCGTCTGCGGCATCGAATGCACCGACAAGCCGATCTTCTCAGTGCAGCAGCACCCGGAAGCATCGCCCGGCCCGCAGGACAGTTTCTACCTGTTCGACCAGTTCATGGACATGATCCAGAAACATAAAACCGCTGCATAAGGACGTTCCGATGCGCGCACCGACACCCTCTCCCAACCCTCTCCCTCAAGGGAGAGGGCTTTTGTGGAGCACCGCCCTACCCCCTCTCCCCCGCGGGGAGAGGGTTGGGGTGAGGGGGCTGTTGGCCCAGGTGTGCCTCAAGGTCAGTCATGACACCGTCGATATTGCCGAGGATGTCGTTGTTCCAGTAGCGGACAACACGAAAACCCCGGCTTTCGAGATGCGCGGTGCGCAGGGCATCCCCGCTTTCCGGGTCGGCATGCTGGCCACCGTCGATTTCGACAATCAACCGTCGCGCCGGGCAGGCGAAATCGACGATGAAATGACCGACCGGAAACTGGCGCCTGAACTTGAGGCCGTGAAAACGCCGTGCGCGTACATGATGCCAGAAACACCTTTCCGCGTCCGTCATGGCGCGGCGCAGGCCGCGCGCCCGGTCCACAAGATTTCCAGCCATTCCGCTTCACCCTCGACCTGGTCAACCGCCGCAGGACAAGGGATATCACACATTCGCACTTCGGTCCGGGCCCAATTCCGCCGGGCCGGCAGCACCTGTACCCAATGGAGAATATCGCGCCATGCCTAAACGTACCGACATCAAAAGTATCCTGATCATCGGCGCCGGTCCCATCGTGATCGGGCAGGCGTGTGAGTTCGATTATTCGGGCACCCAGGCCTGCAAGGCGCTTCGGGAAGAAGGCTACCGGGTGATCCTCGTGAACTCTAACCCCGCCACGATCATGACCGACCCGGAACTGGCCGACGCCACCTATGTCGAGCCGATCACCCCGGACGTGGTGGCCAAGATCATCGAAAAGGAACGCCCGGATGCGGTGTTGCCCACCATGGGCGGCCAGACCGGCCTGAATACTGCCCTCGCCCTCGAGAAAATGGGTGTGCTGAAGAAATATAATGTCGAGCTGATCGGCGCCAACGCCGACGCCATCGACAAGGCCGAGGACCGCAACCGCTTCGGCAAGGCGATGAAAAAGATCGGCCTTGAGGTCTGCCGCGGCGATACCGCGCACACGCTGGATGAAGCGCTGAAGATCCTCGACGATATCGGCCTGCCCGCCATTATCCGCCCGTCGTTCACCATGGGTGGCACCGGCGGCGGCGTGGCCTATAACAAGGAAGAATTCATCAAGATCGTCACCAACGGCCTGGATGCTTCGCCCACCACCGAGGTGCTGGTCGAAGAAAGCATCCTGGGCTGGAAAGAGTATGAGATGGAAGTGGTGCGCGACCGCGCGGACAACTGCATCATCGTCTGCTCGATCGAAAACGTCGACCCGATGGGCGTGCACACCGGCGACAGCATCACGGTTGCCCCGGCGCTTACGCTCACCGACAAGGAATATCAGATCATGCGCAACGCCTCGATTGCGGTGCTGCGCGAAATCGGGGTCGAGACCGGCGGTTCGAACGTGCAGTTTGCCGTGAACCCGGACAATGGCCGCCTGATCGTGATCGAGATGAACCCGCGCGTGAGCCGCTCGTCGGCGCTCGCATCCAAGGCCACGGGTTTCCCGATCGCCAAGATCGCCGCCAAGCTGGCCGTTGGCTATACGCTCGATGAACTGGATAACGACATCACCGGCGTGACCCCGGCCTCGTTCGAGCCGACCATCGATTATGTGGTCACCAAGATCCCGCGTTTCACCTTCGAAAAATTCGCCGGCGCCGAAGCGGTTCTGACCACCTCGATGAAATCGGTGGGTGAAGCCATGTCGGTCGGCCGCTCGTTCGGCGAAAGCCTGCAGAAGGCGCTCCGCTCCATGGAAACCGGCCTCACCGGCCTGAATGAAGTGGCCTTCAAGGATTATGTGCCCGGCAGCGGCGATTACCGCCCGATCCTCTCGGACCTGGCTGTGGCCAAGCCCGACCGGCTGTTGCGCGCGGCGCAGGCCATGCGCGAAGGACTGTCGCTCGAGGAAATCAACCGGGTCACCAAATTTGAACCCTGGTTCCTGCGCGAAGTGAAAAAGATCGTCGATGCCGAAGCCCGCGTGGCCAAAGACGGCCTGCCCAAGGACGCCGGTTCCTTGCGCAAACTGAAAATGATGGGCTTCTCGGACGCACGGCTGGCGCAGGTTACCGGCCTCACGGAAGCCGCGGTCACCAAGGCACGTGTTGACGCCGGTGTGCGCCCGTCCTTCAAGCGCATCGACACCTGCGCGGCCGAGTTCGACGCCCGCACGCCCTATATGTATTCGACCTACGAAACCTTCGCGGCCGGCGAGGCCGCCGAGTGCGAATCCAACCCGACCGACCGGGAAAAGATCATCATCCTGGGCGGTGGCCCGAACCGCATCGGCCAGGGCATCGAGTTCGATTATTGCTGCTGCCATGCCTGCTTCTCGCTCTCGGACGCCGGGTTCGAGACCATCATGGTCAACTGCAACCCCGAGACCGTATCGACCGACTATGACACCTCGGACCGCCTGTATTTTGAACCGCTGACCGCCGAGGACGTGATCGAGATCATCCGCAAGGAACAGACGAACGGCACCGTCAAGGGTGTGATCGTGCAGTTTGGCGGCCAGACTCCGCTCAAGCTCGCGCACGCGCTCGAGGCCGCCGGCATCCCGATCCTGGGCACGAGCCCGGACGCCATCGACCTGGCCGAAGACCGCGAGCGTTTCCAGGACCTGGTCAAACGCCTGAACCTCAAGCAGCCGAACAACGGCCTGGCCCGCAGCCATGCCGAAGCCGTAAAGGTGGCCGACGAGGTCGGGTATCCGGTGCTCATTCGCCCGTCCTATGTGCTGGGCGGCCGCGCGATGGAAATTGTACATGACCAGGAAGGCCTGGACCGTTATATCGCCGAAGCCGTACAGGTGTCGGGCGACAGCCCGGTCCTGATCGACAGCTTCCTCAAGGACGCCATCGAGGTGGATGTGGACGCGCTCAGTGACGGCACCGACATCCATATCGCCGGCATCATGGAACATATCGAGGAAGCGGGCATCCATTCGGGCGACAGTGCGTGCAGCCTGCCGCCCTACAGCCTGCCCGTCGGCCTGGTGAACGAGATCAAGCGCCAGGCGCGCGAGCTCGCCAAGGGCCTGAATGTGGTCGGCCTGATGAACGTGCAGTTCGCGGTGAAGGACGGCGAGGTGTACCTGATCGAGGTCAACCCGCGCGCCAGCCGTACGGTGCCGTTTGTCGCCAAGGCCATCGGCAGCCCGATTGCCGCCATCGCCGCGCAGGTGATGGCCGGTGCCAAGCTGAAGGATTTCAAACTGGTGGACCCGATCACCGAACATGTGGCGGTGAAGGAAGTGGTGATCCCCTGGGCGCGTTTCCCGGGTGTCGACGTGCTTCTGGGCCCGGAAATGAAATCCACCGGCGAAGTGATGGGCATCGACAAGAATTTCGCCATGGCCTTCTACAAGTCGCAGCTCGCCGCCGGCGTGAAACTGCCGATGGAAGGCCGGGTGTTCATCTCGGTGCGCGACGCCGACAAATATGCCGTCGTGCCCATGACCCGCGACCTGCTGGCCATGGGCTACAAGGTGATGGCCACCACCGGCACCGCCCAGTATCTGAAGAACAACGGCCTTGAGGTCGAAAGTGTCTTCAAGGTAACCGAAGGCCAGCGCCCGCACATTCTGGATGTCATGAAGGACGGCGGTGTGCAGCTGATGTTCAACACCACCGAAGGCAAACAGGCGATCAAGGACAGCTACGAGCTCAGGACCACCGCGCTGACAATGAAGCTGCCCTATTTCACCACCATCGCCGCCTCGCGCGCCGCCGTTCAGGCCCTGAAGGCCCTGAAGGCCGGCGAACTGACGGTCAAGCGCCTGCAGGACTATAACGTCGCGTAACAGGCGCGACGGACACAAAACAGAAAAGGCCGGCGCCCGATGGTGCCGGCCTTTTTCCTTGCCCTGGCGACGGCACCCGGCATCCTGCCCTTCGACAAGCTCAGGGCCAACGGTGGTGGGTTATTTGCATGCGCCAGGGAGTGCCGCGCACTGAACTTGCCGACCGCATCCGCCCCGTTCGGGCTGAGCCTGTCGAAGCCCAGGCCACGAGGCGGCAAAGATACTGGTACACCCGGCCCGGTATCCTGCCCTTCGACAAGCTCAGGGCGAGCGGTGGGGCGTATTTAGCGAAAGGGGGGCCTTACTAGCGAACAGTGGTGGATCATTGGCAGGCACCCGGGAATGCCGCACACCGACCTTGCCAACCCCACCCTCCCCGTTCGGGCTGAGCCTGTCGAAGCCCAGGCCACGAGGCGACAAGGGGGCTGGTACACCCGGCCCTGCATCCTGCCCTTCGACAGGCTCAGGGCGAGCGGTGGGGCGTATTTAGTGAAAGGGGGGCCTAACTAGCGAACAGTGGTGGATGATTGGCGGCACCCAGTCATGCCGCACACCGACCTTGCCAACCCCACCCTCCCCGTTCGGGCTGAGCCTGTCGAAGCCCAGGGTGATGGCGCACGGAAGGCTGAAGGAATGCGCATACCCCCAAAAAACAAACCCCGGGGCCTGGGCCGCCGGGGCTGTTCGGGGGGGGGGGGGGCAGTGCGTGCGTGGCATCAGCCTTAGCTGCCGCCACCGGCCATCGCATGCACATCCTTGGCCGCCAGCCTCTGGCCGCCGATGGCCCAGTCGCCGCCTTCGACTTCCATGATGCGCACCCAGGTTACGGGGCGCATGGCTTCGCCTTCCACGGATACCATGGCTTCGGTCACACGTTCGATCAGGCTTTGTTTCTGTTCGCGGGTGAATACGTCTTTGATCACATCGATTGTTACAAGCGGCATTTTTGTCTCCTCTCTGTTTGACGGTGCCAGTCTGTGAGCCCCTTCTACGCACCGCCCGCCGGCCCCGATAGTTCACGCATTGAAGTAAACCACTACAGATTCTATAGTTGGGCATGTCGGCCAGCCGGCCGGGATGCGGGGTATCGGAAGGGGAGATACACAGCATGCGCTATGGCCAGTTCTGTCCTATCGCCAAGGCCAATGAAATATTGGGCGAAAAATGGACCATCCTGATTATGCGGGAAATGCTGATGGGCGCCCGCCGCTTCAATGAAATCCAGCGCGGGCTGGGCCTGATTTCACCCGCGCTTCTGACCACGCGCCTGAAGGCGCTTGAGGAACAGGGCCTGGTGGTCAAACGCCAGATCAGCGGCCAGCGCGGCTTTGAATATTACCCGAGCCAGGCGGCAGAGGCCCTGTTGCCGCTTCTGGTCGCCATGGGCGAATGGGGCCTGTGCTGGGCCAAACACACCCTGTCGGATGCCGACTATGACCCCGAATTCCTGATGTATTATCTGGAACGCAGCGTGCGGCCCGAATGCCTGCCCGGCAGCGAAACCGTGCTCAGGTTCGAATTCACCGACTATGAAAGCCAGCGCAACTGGTGGCTGCTGGTCAATGCCGGCCGGGTGGAATTGTGCATCAAGGACCCGCTTCGGGATGTGGATGTCTATTTCACCTCGACCGTGCGCACCATGGCCGATGTCTGGATGGGTGACCGTACCTACAGAAGCGCCATCGACTGTGGCGACCTGGCGGTGGTCGGCCCGCCGAACCTGACCAAAAACATCAGCAAATGGCTGGCGCCCAGCCTTTTTGCCGACAGCCCGCGCATGCCGGTTGCCCTGGCAGCCGAAGCGGCAGGCAGAGCCTGACCGGCCGCAAATCCGCTTCTGGCTTGATTTTCCGGCAAAACTTGTCTAAAGGAAAAGAGATTGCGCCGGCCCTCGTGGGTCGGCGCTCCTGTTTTATGCGGGCCAGGGTCAACCGGGTCCGCCCACGGGAACAAGAAGAAAAGCAACCCTGAAATCAGGACGGGATTCATGAACGAAAAAGTGCCCATGCTTATGGAGGGCTTCCGCCGTTTGGAGGCGGAACTCAAGAACCTGAAGTCGGTAGAACGTCCCTCGGTCGTACAGGCTATCGAAGAAGCGCGCGCCCATGGCGACCTCTCGGAAAACGCCGAATATCATGCCGCCAAGGAACGCCAGGGCCATATCGAAGGCCGCATCATGGAGCTCGAGGGCAAACTGAGCCGCGCGCAGGTGATCGACCCCACGAGCCTGAGTGGCGACAAGGTCGTGTTCGGCGCCACCGTCACCCTCTTGGACGAAGACGACGAAGAAGTCGTGTACCAGATCGTGGGTGCGGATGAAGGCGACGTCAAGGCCGGCCGCATTTCCTACCAGTCGCCGATTGCGCGCGCCCTGATCGGCCGCACGGTGGGTGCCGAGGTCGAGGTAAAGACCCCCGGCGGCGAACGCTATTACGAGATCATGAAGCTCGAATTCATCTGAGGCCCCGCGCCCGGAACCAACACCAGAAGCCCGCCCAACCGGCGGGCTTTTTTAATCGCGGGCCAATGTGGTGGGAACAAGGTCCGCCGGGTCGCCAACGGGATAGCGGTTCAGGATGCCCATATAGTCGGGGCTGCCAATGAAGGTATCGAGCGCCGCATTGATGCGGTCCACGTCGGCCTGCGGCACCGCCTTGCGGCTGAACATGAAATAAACGTCATTGTCATGCACCACCAGGGGCGCCTGCACCACCCAGCCCGCAAGTTCCATTTCATTGATCCGGTAATTCACGCTGACACTGTCGCCGACCATGGCATCGATCCGGCCCGCCAGCAGCGCCCGCAAACTGGCGGGATAGGTGTCGATCAGCAACACCTTTTCGCGGAAGGCCGCATCCCCATCATAAAGGGCTGCGAAATCCGGGCCGAGCCAGACCCCAAGGCCGATGGCCAGGGTGGCGCCGGACCTGGACAGTGCCGCCAAGTCGGTGGTTGCCAGCAGGTCCTGCCGGTCGGGCGTGGTGAACAGCACCATCCGTTCGCGCCGGTAGGCGGGCGAAAAATAGGCATATTGTTCGCGCTCGGGGTTCTTCGAGGCCAGCATCACGATATCCAGCGTGCCGAACCGCAGACCCTCGATGTAACGCTTGAACGGCATGTGACGTGTCTCGAACCGGCAATTGGCCGCCGCAAGCACGGCCTTCAGGATGTCGATATCGACACCGACCGGCGCGCGGTCGGGCCCGCGGAAGAAAGCCGGGGGAATGTCGGTCCAGCCGACACTGAGGGTGCGCGAACAACCATCGGCCTGCGCCCGCAGGGCCGGTGACACGATCACGAAAAGCATCAAGAGAATCTGGATTGGCCGTTTCAGCGCCACACTCATGCCCCTGCCCCATAGTCCGGCGCCAAGTTTAACATCGGGAAACGGCAGGAGAGCAAGGGCTGTTTGGCCCATGCCGTCAGTGACCGGGCTGGCGTGACCAATTCAGGCAGTTTATTTTTTGGCGTCGTCCCTACTGGCAGGTGTCGATGTTCTTGAACGTGGTCACGTCGGTCAGAAGATAAGCACCCTTGGTTTTTCCGATTGTCAGAACCACCATAGCCAGATCGTCATCCTCGGCGCTTTCGAACGTCGTCCAGGTGGTGGTCATCGTCCGCTCATCGAAATCGCGTTGATTGCCGTAGCGGCCAGAATAATACATGGCCGCAAAACTCCACTCTTTCAAAACCGCTTTTTGTTTTTTTGCCGACATCGAGGCAATCACACCACAGGCCGCACCTTCATGATTGAACACAACGCTATAGTCCGAGTAAGGCGGAACAGGGTTCGGCACGTTTGCCACTAAACAAAGGCCTTCCTCACAGGGCTCATTCGGGCTCTGCTTCTTCTGAAAGTCCTTTGCCAACGCCCCCATACAAACACCAAAGGGGCATTGCATGCTCATGATGCCGGTAAACCCGGTGTCGTCAGCCTGGACAGGCACGGTCGACAAAAAAGCCAAAAGCGCAAATATCTTCTTCACGAAAAACCTCCATCCAGCATCAGGAACGATCCTCTGGAAATATAAAAGCCCGCTTCTGCAAGCGGGCTTTGTGCTTCGCACCAGCCAGTTACCCGACTAGGCCACCGGCGGCAGCGGCACGCCGGGTGTGTGTTTGGACGTGCGGATGGTCAGCGAGGTTTTCACACTGGCCACGTTGGGCGCGGGGGTCAGCGAGGTGGTCAGGAACTTCTGGAACGCGGCCAGATCCTGCGCCACGATCTTCAGCATGAAGTCGATCTCGCCGTTCAGCATGAAACATTCGCGCACCATGGGCCAGCCCAGGCACTGTTCCTCGAATTTCTGCAGGTCGCTTTCCGCCTGGCTGTGCAGGCCGACCATGGCAAACACGGTCAGGCCATAGCCCAGGGCTTCCTGGTCCAGGTCGGCGTGATAGCCCTTGATGTAACCTTCTTCCTCGAGCGCACGAACACGCCGGAGACAGGGAGGCGCCGTGATGCCAACACGTTCCGCAAGTTCAACGTTGGTGATGCGGCCTTCGGCCTGAAGGCACGACAGGATTTTGCGGTCGACGGCATCAAGCTTGACACGACCCATAGACTGACTCCCTGAAAGATACTGCTAACACGGCCCGGGGTTGGGGCACTGTCGCGCATACTACCCAAGCATTTTTCGGAAATAAAGTTCCAAATTCCTAAAATAATATTTCTAATGTTAATCATCACTAGCATCATAGAGCGATTTGGGTAGAATAAGCCCGCTGGGTGATTCGGGAGCTATCTTCACCCCACTTACAAATAAATTTCGGGCTGGGACGGCCGGCGGACCATCGTCGACGAAGGCGATGAGTCACAACAGAAGTGGGCTTTGGTTGTGGGTAAAGTGTCGGCATTCGACATGAACGCACTGGACAGTCGTATCAGGGAGCTGGTCGCCTATGCGCGGGAACGCGATGGCGAAGACAGGACCGCCTTGTTCCGCAACCTTGTCGACCTGTTCCTGACCAGCAAGGCCCCGTCCCGCGAACCCACGCGCTCCCAGCTTCTGGACGTTATCGAAGCCCTGATCCCGCATGTGGAGGCCGAAAGCCGCCGCACCGCAGCCGACCTTGTCGCCCGCATGTCGACACCACCCCTGGACCTTGGCCTGCGCCTCGCGCGCGACCGGGCGAGCCTGGTGTCCGAGCTCCTGAAAAACATGCCGTTCGACGAAGACGCCTTCATCGACCTGATCCGCATGACCGGGCGCGAGCATCACCAGATCCTGGCAAGCCGCGCCGATCTGTCGGCCAATGTCTGGATCGCGCTGGCGCGCGCTGCCCCCGCGGCGCCGCCGTTCGACAGCCGCTCCACCCTCGCGCTGTGGCGCGACGACCTGGGCGCGCACGACGCCGTCAGCGCCGAAGAAACCTGGGCCCGCCCCGCCGCCACCGTTACCCTGCTGCATCCCGACAGCGACACGGCGGCACAACCGGTGTCTCCCGACACCGGCACCCAGAAAGCAGCCAGCCTGCGTATCCTCAGGAGCGGCGAAGACCTGCTGGCGGACCGCGCCGCCAAGACGCCCGGCCTGGCCGAAAACAGTGCCGTCACCGCCGCGAACGACAGCGACGACACCGGCGACGAGCAGGATGGCTCGGCGGCGCCCGCCGCACGCACCGCGGACCATATGGCCATGGACGAAAGCGCCGCTGTGCGCGACCGGCTGCGCGACCCCGGCCCCGGCGGCTGGTCCTGGCGGTCCGACCGCGACGGTATCGTGACCGACGTCTCGCCCCATGGCCGCAAGCTTCTGGCCGGCCTGCCGATGGTGGTTGGCGCGTCGATGCTTGACCTCCTGGGCCTGAATACCAAGCTTGGCCACCCGGTTTCGCGCGCTTTCCAGCGCCGCAGCGCCATCCATGATGCGCCGATCAGCCTGGATGACCTGACCCGCGGCCACCGGCACTGGACCCTGGATGCCGCGCCGATTTTCAGCCCCTGTGGCGGTGTGTTTGAAGGTTATGAAGGCACCCTGACCCCGGTTGTCGCCGCGCGGGACAGCGGCGAACTGCCGGAATTTGCCGTCGATGACGAACCCATGTTCCTGGACGACCTGGCGCCCGCGCCGGCCGCTGTCGCAGACAGTGTGACCTTTACCCCGGCCAGCGACAGCTATCCGCAAAGTTTCAGCGACCATGCCAGTGTGCTGGCGTCCGAAGCGCCGACCATCCGCACCGGCCTGCCCGAAGCCAAGGCGCCCGCAGCGCCGAAAGCGTCCGCCACCGCCAAACCCGGCATGGCCGACATGCTGGGCGACGCCATGCGCAGCGCGGTCAGCGGCATTGTTGCCGAAAGCCTGGCCAGTGCCATGCCGGCCAGTGGCACACCGACCAACGCCACGGCGGCGCAGGAAACCGCCGCCGCAACGCCCGAACGGCTGGATGTACCGCCGCACCAGGCCGAAATCCTGGGCACGCTCGACCTTCTCGAAGAAGCCCTGAGCCGGCTGGGTGAAGGCAGCAGGAAAACCGGCAACATGCAATTGCGCCTGCAGGCCGAGATTGCCGCCGCCTGCGCCCGCACCCTGCGCGAACAATTGGGCGACTGAGCCCCGCGCCACCCGCGACACCCGAATTTTTTATGGCTTCCAACCGCGCCCGGTTGCTGCCATAGCTTGCATTGGCCTGTGGCCCGCCGGAACAAGGGGCGGCGGGGCGGGCTATCACGAGAACTCTGGCCGCGGGCCGCTTTCTTCGGATTGCGGGCACGGGGCGCCCCTTCCGGGAATATATTGAATGACATTCTTGACCATACTGAAACAGGCATTTGCCCGCACCATTGCGCCGCTTCTGTTGTTTGTGGCCCTGCCGGCGCTGCCGGCGTTCGCCCAGGCCGAAATGGGCACGGACACCGAACAGGCGGCCAACCCCGCGCTCTGGAAACTGAGCGACGCCGACAGCGAAATCTGGCTGTTTGGCACCGTGCATGTGCTCAATCCGTCGCTTCGGTGGCGCACCGCCAAGATCGATGCCGCCTTCGAGGCCGCCGACACCTTCTATGTCGAGGCCCCGATCGACGACATGGACCCGGCCAAAATGCAGCCGCTCATCATGAAATATGGCGTCAATACCACCGGCACGCCGCTTGTGGACCTGATCGGCGAAGAAGCCACGGCCAATACGCTGACTGCCTTCAAGATGCTGGGCATGCCGCCTGAAGCCCTGCCCCAGTTCGCGGCCCTGCGCCCGTGGCTTGTCGGCGTTACCCTGCAGGCGCTGCAGATCCAGGCGCGCGGCGGCGACCCGGAATCGGGCGTTGAAAAACTGCTGTGGGCCGAAGCCAAGGCCGCCGGCAAGACCCTGGGCGCGTTCGAGACCATCGAACAGCAATTGCGCATCTTCGGCGACCTGCCGATGGAAGAAGAAGTGCTTTTCTATCAGGAAGGCATCCGCCAGTTTGTTGAACAGCCGAACCTTCTGGACAGCATCATCGCCGACTGGCGTGTGGGCGACACGGACGGTTTGGGTGACAAGATCGCGGCCTCCATGGGGGCGGACCAGGATGTGCTCTATGCCAAACTGATCACCGAGCGCAACAAGGACTGGGCCCTGCAGATCAAGGCCCTGATGGCCGGCTCGGGCAAGATATTCATTGCCGTGGGTGCGGGGCACCTGGCGGGTGAAGGCTCGGTGCAGGACCATCTGGCGGCCCTGGGCCTGGAGGCCGTGCGCCAGTAAGGCTTTATGGTTGCGACATCAGGGGCGGGCCCGGCCGGGTCCGCCCTTTTTTGTCAGCCCCGGTATAGTCTGCACACATCCTGATACAAAATTTTACAATTAAACCTTTGATTTCAAACACCTAATTTCCGTATCTCTCCGGCAATCCCCGCAAGTGGGAAAGCGGCCGCACAAGGTTGCATCAGGCCCCAACAACAGGACCATAACGCCACCGAGCACCTGGAGACGAGCCGTGAGCACACTGAAACCTGACTATGCCGCCATGACCGCACTGGTCGCCTTTTCGAACCCGCAGCTTCTCAGGATCATCTATCATTTCCTGGGCGACCTGGGGGTGGGGGATATCCACTGCGCCAAGGGCAGCCTTGAAGCGCTGAGGCTGGCCGAAGGCAACAGTTACGACCTGTGTTTTGTCGACCATGACCTTGAGGACATGGGCGGGCCCGACCTGACCCGGTTCCTGCGCACCACCGTCAATGCCACCGCGCAGGCGCTGATTTTCACGGTGGTGACCGCGCCCGACCGCGACAGGGTGGTGGCCGCGCGCGATGCCGGCGCCCATGAAATCCTGGGCCTGCCACTGACCACCGGCCTGCTGCACAACCGCCTGCATCATGCACTGATGAACCCCAAACCGTTTGTGCAAACGCCGTCTTTTACCGGCCCCTGCCGCCGGCGCGACCAACTGGTGCTTTTTCGCGGCGATGACCGGCGGCTTTCGGAACCGGGGACACGCCGCGTGATGGCGGTGAATTACTGACGCGCGGCCCGGGCGGGCCCAACGGGGGAAGGATACAGAATGCACGACGGGGTTCGACCGGCAAACAGCCAGGCCGCAGCGGCGGCAGCACGACTGCATGGCATGCGTGCGCTTGTTGCTTTCTCGAACCCCATGCTCAGGGACATTGTCTATCATTTCCTGCACGGCCTCAGGCTCGCGGGCCTGCATTCGGCCAACGACAGCCTCGACGCCTTCAAGCTGATCGAACGGGTGGGATACGACCTGTGTTTTGTCGATTATGACATCCAGGACATGGGGGGCCCGACCCTGACCCGTTTCATCAGGACCTGCGACAATGCCACCGCATCGTCCCATGTATTTGTGGTGATCGCCGATCCGGACCGGAAAAAGGCGCATGCCTGCCGGGGCGCGGGCGCGGACACCATCCTGGGCCTGCCCCTGACCCGCAGCCTGCTGATCGACCGCATGCGCCGCGTGCTGGCCAACCCCGGCAGGCCGGGCGGCAGGGCCCCGCGGCAGGCGGACACCGGCCCGGTGATCCTGTACCGGGGCGTCAGCGACCCGGGACTGGACATTTTGCCCGCGCGGCCCGTGGTGGCCGTCGCCTACTGACACAAAAACCCGGCAGGTACGGGGCCCCGCCGGGTTTTCATGCGCGGGCGGCGTCAGCGCCCGGTTTTTTCAAAGAAGGACTGCAGGGCCGCCATGTCGCGGCTCGGGCGTTGCCAGTTGCTGTAGGTACACAGGCCGCCGCGGCACTGGCTGATCTTCAGGCTGCCGTCTTCCTGCGGATGCAGCTTGCCATCCAGGGTGCGGCCGGTGGCAACATCCGTCACCTTGCCTTTTTCCCAGTGGTCGGCCACCGGGCGGAAGCCTTTCAGAAGCTCGGCGCCAACCGCGAGGTCCTTGGCCGTGCCGTCGGCCTGCCATACCAGCGTGCCGCACAGGCGCTTCGACGACGTGCCGCAGGGCGCAATCTCGACCACCGCATTGGCGTCGCCGTTCACCCAGAAACCTTCAACCTGTTCGTTATCCTGTGCGAGCGCACTGTGCGCACCACCCATTACACCGCCCAGAACACCGGCAACCGCAACCAGACGGGCCGCGCGGCCCACAAAATTCAGCTTCAGCATTTTGCTCTCCTCGCTTGCTCATGCTTTGGCGCGGGGGTTATGGCGTCACCGCCGCCCGTCGCCTGAAGGAGAGATAGGGACAAACAACCCCGATGGTCCTGCCATTTTCAAAAACGGCATGAAGATTCCGGAAACGGCGATATTTTTCAGAAATCGGCAAGCGCCTGGCGGCGGAATTCGGTGGGGGTTTGCCCGGTGCGTTCCTTGAAGGCCCGGTTGAAGGGCCCGAGCGACAAATAGCCAAGGTCCATGGCGATGGTCAGCACCGGCAGGTGCCGTTCCTCGACACAGGCCAGCCGTTCCTTGGCCGCTGAAATACGGTGATGGTTCAGGTAATCGGAAAAGTTCCGGAAGCCCATATGCTGGTTGATAAGCCGCCTGAGCCGGTGTTCGGGCAGGCCGGCCTGGTCGGCCAGGCCCTTGATGGTCAGCCCCGGCTCCAGATAGGCCTTGTCGGCCATCAGCCGGTCCAGCACCTTGAGGTCGAACCCGTCCTCGGGCCGTGCCTCGCACACTTCGGGCATGGTCGCGGGCACACGGCCCGCCGGGGCCACCACAAACAGGTCGGTGCCGCTGTCGGTGGATATCTGCCAGTGCATGAACACGGCCACCGCCAGGATGGCGACCGACTGCACCGGCATCATCTGGTGTTCGATACCCAAATTCACCGCGATCGGTTCACCGATAAGGTTGGCGATGGTCACCACCACCACAACCGCGCTCACCAGGTTGCGGTACCGACAGCGATCCTCCACCAGGTCTTCGGCGCGGCCCTGCCAGATCACCCAGCCCAGATGCAGCATCAGCGCAACCCCGATGGCCACGGTCGAAGCGAACAGGACATTGTTCAGCCCCTCAGGCCCCTCGCCCCAGGTATAATAGGCGCCGACCCCGGTCGCGATCTTGGCGAAACCGACCAGCTTGTGCAGCCAGGTCACCTCAAAATGGTCCTGGAACTGCGACAGGAAAAACAGCCAGATCAACACCGGCCCGGCGGCGGACAGGGGCAACAGCACGGGCGCCAGGTCCAGCGCGGCAAAATGCACACCGGCCTTGGTGGTATGCAGGTAAATGGCGGTGCAAAGCGCAGCCCAGCCGCCCAGCCGGCCGGTGATCAGGTGGCGATAATCGCGGAAACACAGGACCGCCAGCCACAGCATCAGCCCGAATGCGCTATAGCGCAGGATGGTATCCAGTTCCGCCAACGATAGTCCCCGCCTGTCTTGCGCCGGCCTCTGTTGCGGGCCGGTCTGCCGCATGCGTGCCCCGGCCTTCGGCGCCCCGAATTTCCCTTTACATGTGGCGTTTTCCATAAAGGCTTGCAAGATGCGATGGCGGCATTTATAAAAGTGAAACATTCCCTTACAGAAACAATATTTAATCGCCTAATTCGATTACAGAAATCGAACAAGGCTTGTTGCATTCGCGCCTCAAACCCCTAAATTGGGCGGGCATGCGCCGGCGGGCCCTTGGCTTGCAGGCGCGCCCGAAAATTCGTTTTGAACCTTTATTCAACCCTGAACCTACAGGAGGGACGCATGGCCGTTCTCGCAGGCAAACCCGCACCCGACTTCACTTCCGTCGCCGTGATGGAAGATGGCAGCATCAACGAAAACTTCAATTTCAAGGAATATCTGGCCGGCGACTATGGCCTGTTGTTCTTCTACCCGCTGGACTTCACCTTTGTGTGCCCGTCCGAGATTCTGGCGTTCCACAACCGCATGAAAAAGTTCAAGGAACTTGGCGTGAAGGTTGTTGCCTGCTCGATCGACAGCCAGTTCAGCCACATCGCATGGCGCAACACGCCCACGAAACAGGGCGGTCTCGGCCCCGTGGATTTCCCGATGGTTGCCGACGTGACCAAACAGGTTGCCCGCGACTATGACGTGCTGATCGAATCCGACGGTGTTGCCCTGCGCGGCACCTTCCTGATCGGCAAGGACGGCCTTGTATGGCACCAGACCGTGAACAACCTGCCGCTCGGCCGTAACGTTGACGAATTCGTGCGTCTCGTGGAAGCCCTGCAGTTCCATGAAGAGCACGGCGAAGTTTGCCCGGCCGGCTGGAACAAAGGCGACGAAGGCATGAAAGCCGACGCCGCCGGTGTTGCCGACTATCTGGCAAAACACGCTGGCGAACTCTAAGGCCCGCGCGGTCCCCCGGGACCGCACCCGCCTCAATAACGAAAGCCCCGGAGCGATCCGGGGCTTTTTGTTTGTCAAACAGCTAGTTCCTTTTGTGAAGATGCAGATGAGTGAAGAAACTCGTCAGAATCAAACCGCTCCATAAAAGGTGCTTCTTTGACTTTCTTGTGCAAATTTAGCAGCCTGTTTTCTGCGCGCTTCAAAAAGACATCATATAGCATGGGAACAATTTTGGTATTGCCGCGCTCAAGTGGCTCGCTTTCACCTTTAGCGATTCTGTCCCCCAGCACAAACCCGAATATCTTTGTGTCGGCAGCCAGATAACTCTTTTCTTTCAATTCTTTGGCATACCCCCACACCTGATCCAGCTCGCCACCCCCTATGGGCACACCAGGGCGTTTAAGATCGACTATTACAACCGTGTCCACACCATCCTCTTGATGTTGCTCATCAAAACTTGGCCTCGAATAAAATCCAAGTGAGCTGTCAGGAAGAATTACAAAGTCCGGCCTTTTGGTCGTGCCCTGACCGTCCTGCTTAAGCAATTTCTTGATAACCGTAGTCATTCCACGGTTAGACGTAAATTCAACGGCTTCAAACTCTGGGCCAAAAATCCAGAGTCCTCGATCGAACAAAGGCTGTAAATCGTGCAGTTCATCCGCCTTTTCATCCTTTGTTCTAATTCGAATTTCTTCAATCAATGACAAACGGGTCTGGATTTCGTCGAGCACGGATTTCGCCGTATTGATGGTCCAGTCCCTCAAAAGGTCGTTTAGATTGTCGAAGTCATTCGGCTGCAAACTATGTAGTTTTTTCAAAAGACTATATTTAGATTGAGCCTCCTCGAGATTGGCCAAAATCGCAGCTAGTTGTTCTAGTTGCGTTTCCCCAATTGCAGGGCATTGCTCAACTACATCATCGACAAATCTGTTCCAACGCTCACGGCTCAAAGCATCCATCCGGTGCAACTTGCTGGAGTGTTTTTCCTTGATAGCCTGCTTAGTTTTTTGACGCTTTTGACTAGTTATCTCACTGATAATCGCCTCAATCTTCGCTGCTATTTCGGGGTAGGCGTATTTCCAGAGGGTATTTTGATCGTCAAAACCCGACCAATCATCTTTGACTGCAGGTGCTAAAAAATCCGCAAAGACAAAAATGGTATAGCGACGCGCTTCCTCGCTTCGCCCATCAAGCAATCTAGCGTTCTCAAAGCCAGCCCAACCGGGTTCGCCAACGAGACGTCCATTGACACGCCACGCAATGCCATGCTGCTTCATGGTTCGGTCCGAACGCTGGCTGTCGACCAACAAAATGTGAACTTCCCCAAGCTCGCCAACTTCAAAACGAACCTCTTTTACACATTCCTCTGGTACGTCGTTAAAAGTTACCCTGACCCCGTTCACGAAAACGGCAAAATCGGGGCTGGTTAGGAACCTGGTACTTATGATTGCTCTAATCTCTTGGTCTGGCATAAGCATAACTCCACCATCCCAAGTTCCGTAGATTTCACATCCATCGCCAGAAGACGTAGCTACCTCTTCGACAAGCTCAATCTTTATTGGGTTTGAAATGCCTCTAGAGACTTGCCAAACAGTCTCTTGTCCCGACTGCCGCGTTTTCACGAAGTAGGGATTTGAGAAACAGAACGCGGCGTGCCGCCCTTTTCCGTTTCGACCAAATACGGTACGTGGCTTTTTCGAGCCAATATCCTTTGGAGGAGTTGCCGTACTTCCTTGATGCGCGAGCCGATCATAATCCAGCGTCGGCCAACGTTTCAGAAACTCGGCCTTGCTCATCCCGCAGCCATTGTCAGAGATCGAAAACACGCCCGCTTCGTCACCGGATGGCCATACTATTTCAACGTTGGTCGCATAAGCGTCCCAACAGTTAGCAACCAATTCAATGATCGCCGTTACAGGATCGGCGACAATTTTACCCGCATACTTATAAAAAAAACGCTGGTCAAATAAAGTGCCCTGAGTTTCCAAGGTAGCTCTCCTCCGCGACAAGATTATTAATAGACCTACCAACTAGTTGCGCAAGCCAATATTCGAAGCTTTACCTGCCACACAAGTGTGTGAGGCGCTTTTCATCACGCGCGCCAGCCGTTAGCGTAGCTGCCACGAGGGAAAAACACACAAGGGGGAAACCGATGTTCCGATCAACCGCACTGAAGGCCGCACTTCTGGCCGCCACCGGCCTTGCGACCAGCCTGCCCGCCTTTGCGGCGCCCGAACTGACGATGGACGAACAGGCCATCGTGGCGGCGGTGAATGCGGACTATGACGCGCAGGTCGCCTTCCTGGAAAAGATCGTGAATATCAACAGCGGCACCCGGAACCTCAAAGGCGTGCGCGCGGTTGGCGACGCGATTGCGGCTGAGTTGAAGGACATCGGCTTCGAGACCCGCTGGATCGACATGCCGGCCGAGATGGACCGCGCCGGGCATCTTGACGCCAGCCTGAAGGGGGCAAGCGGCAAAAAAATCCTGCTGATGGGCCATATGGATACGGTGTTCCCCAAAGACAGCCCGTTCCAGCATTTTGAAATGAAGGACGGCCGCGCCACCGGCCCCGGCATCGAGGATATGAAAAGCGGCGATGTGGTCATCCTGTATGCCCTGAAGGCGCTGAAGACAACCGGGCACCTGTCCGGCGCCCAGTTCCGCGTGTTCCTGACCGGCGATGAGGAATCGACCGGCAAACCGCTGTCTGTGTCGCGCCGCGACCTGATTGAGGCCGGCAAAACCAGCGACGTGGCGCTGAATTTTGAAGGCTCGAGCGAAGGCATGGCGGTGATCGGCCGGCGCGGCGCGTCGGGCTGGAGCCTGGAGACCACGGGCGTGCGCGCCCATTCGTCCGGCATTTTCAGCGAGCGGGTCGGTGCCGGCGCGATTTTCGAAGCCAGCCGCATCCTGAACCGTTTCTACGCTGAAGTGCGGGGTGAAAAGGGCCTGACCTTCAACCCCGGTGTCATGGCCGGCGGCACGTTCGTCACGCAAGGTGACAATGAAGCCGCCCAGAATGCTTACGGCAAAGACAATGTGGTCGCCCAGAAAGTGGTGGTGAACGGCGGCCTTCGTTTCATGAGCGAAGACCAGAAAGAACGCGCCCGCGCCAAGATGCGCGAGATCGTGGCCGACCATCTGCCGCAGACCGGCGCCACCATCAGCTTTGAAGACAGTTATCCCGCCATGCAGGAAACCGACGCCAACCGCGCGCTTCTGGCCATGTTCAGCGACGTCAATGAAGCGCTGGGCGACGGGCCGCTGACATCCTTCCCGCCCGAGAAACGCGGCGCGGCGGATTCAAGCTTCGTGGCCCCGCATGTAACCGCGATGGACGGGCTGGGCGGCTTCGGCGGCGGCGGCCACACACCGGACGAATGGCTGGACCTCGAGAAGCAGAAACTGGCCACCGCGCGCACGGCCATCCTTCTGTACCGGCTGATGCGGTCCGGTGACTAGGCCATGACCACGCCTTGCGACGCGGACCGCGACCTGGATGCTGCCTTCGGCGCCCTGCGCGCCTATGCGCTCAGCCTGCCCGAGACATGGGAAGACCATCCCTGGGGCGAGCATGCGTTCAAGGTCCGCAAGAAGGTGTTCATCTTCATGAGCTGGCACAAGGACGGCGCATTCGGTTTCACGGTCAAGCTGCCGCAATCGGCCGAATTTGCGCTGTTGCATCCGTTCGCGGAAAAAACCGGCTATGGCCTCGGGGCGTCAGGCTGGGTCAGTTGCCGGTTCGCACCGGGCGACAGTGTGCCGCTCGATATGGCCATGGAATGGACAGCCCAGAGCTACCGCGCGGTCGCGCCCAAAAAGCTGGCCGCGCTGATGCCGGAGCGGGACGCCAGCTAGAATTTGCAGATAACGTCGCCGTCCAGGCAGGCCTTGACCTTTTTCTGCACGGCCTGGCGCAGCGCCTCCATGCGCGCCTTGTCCTCGCGCACCTTTTCGATCGCCGCCCACAGGCGCCCGGCCCGGTCCTCGTCCACACCGCCGGCGCGCGAGAACAGGATATGGTGCGAGGTCGACCACAAGGCCGGTTCCAGTTCCCGCAGGTTGGCATAGGCCTTGTCGTGGCCAAGATACATTTCCGCCATGTCGCGCAGGATGATCACGGAATCGACCCGGCCATGGTTCAGCATGCGCAACAGGTCGCCATGTTTGTTGGCTGCGGTCACCTGCTTGCCGGCCTTGGCCAGCATACGGGCCATCATATAACCGAACGGCACCCCCACCGGTTCCGGCAGGTTTTTGGCATTCACGACGGCGGGCGCCTGGGTGTCACTGCGGATCACCACCACATATTCGATCTGGCTGATACGGAAACGGGACGGATGATCCAGTTGCCCTGCGTCGGCGGGGAAATAATATTGTTGCATGCGCTCGGGCGACCAGGTGGCGCCCAGCACCGCATCGATCTGCCCGTCCGCCGCGCGTTCGAGGCAGCGTTTCCAGGGCAGGACATGGAAGTCCGGCGCTTCTTCGCCCGCATCGGCAAAGGCCGCGCGCACCAGTTCCACATGCAGGCCCTCAAGGGTGCCGTCCGCGACAAAATTATAGGGTGCCCAGAATTCGGGTTCGGTGCAGATGCTGACCGGGGCGGCAAGAGCAGCCTTTGGCGGGAAAAACAAAGCCGCAGCAAAGGCAAATGCCGTCAAAGTGAACTTCATGGTGGAACAACCTTGGCCGTCTTTAATGTTACTCGAAACTGGTGACCGGATGGCCCACCTACAAAAAAGGGCCGCCGAATTCTTGTTTTGATTGCGGGCACCCTACAGGGGGCCAGCCTTGCGCTTCAATCTATTTTTGTGGAAATACGACAAAAGCACTAAGCCCGGCCTTGCCTGTGCGCGGGCGGGACGCCAAGATACGCCCCCCGCCACTTATGCCGAAGGACCGCCCGATGAGCGAAAAACCCCTGCCCTACAGTGACCGCATTGCCCTTGGCGACAGCGGCATGGTGATCGGCCCCATGGCCTATGGCTGCTGGCGTTTTGCCGACACGGATGTACGCACCGCCACCGCCCGCATCGAGGCCGCGCTGGAGGCGGGCATGAGCCTCATTGACACGGCGGACATATATGGTTTCGACGGTGACAGCGGTTTTGGCGACGCAGAAAGCCTGCTGGGCGACGTGCTGGCCGCCACGCCGGCGCTGAGGCAGCGGATGGTGCTGGCCACCAAGGGCGGCATCAACCCGGGTGTGCCCTATAACAGCACCGCAGACTATCTGGTTTCAGCCTGCGAAGCGTCGCTTCGACGCCTCGATACCGATGTGATCGACCTTTACCAGATCCACCGGCCCGATTTCCTGACCCCCGCGCACGAGGTGGCGGCGGCGCTGACGGCGCTTCGGGCCAGCGGCAAGGTGCGCGAAGTGGGGGTTTCCAATTATACGCCGGCGCAATTCCGGGCCCTGCAGGCGCATCTGGATTTCCCGATTGTCAGCCAGCAGCCGGAATTTTCCTGCTGGCAGGTGGACCCCCTTTATGACGGCATCCTCGACCTGGCCGAAGAAACCGGCACGGTGGTGCTGGCTTGGTCGCCGCTGGCGGGCGGACGGCTGGTGTCGCCGAAGGCGGACCGGTCGGACAATGACCCGAAGCTTTTGGCGCTCATTGAAGTGCTGGACGGTATCGCAGAAGACTATGATGTCGACCGCGCGGCCGTGGCCTTCGCGTTCCTGATGGCGCACCCGGCGCCGGTGGTGCCGATTGTAGGCACCACAAGCCCGGCCCGCATCCGCGCGGCGACCGACGCCTTCCGGGTCGAACTGACCCGGCGCGACTGGTACGACATTCTGGAGGCGCGTCTGGGCGCCCCCATGCCCTGACGCCCTAGCGACCGGGCGCCGTGTTCAACCCGTCCAGCGACGCGGCGCTGTCGACCAGACCCAGGAATTCGGACCATTCCCGGCCGTCCGTGCGGGCGCGTTCGGCCAAAGCTTTCACATCCTTGAAGCCATAACCTTCCATATAGCGGCTGCCGCCCAGAAGCTGGCCGAAGGCCGCGACGGCGGAGGCATGCACCAGATCGGGCGACGGTGCGCGGCGCACATAAAGCGCTGACGCAGGCACCGCTTCGTCGATCAGCTTGCTCACGTCCCCATCCGGCGCCTTGTAGCGGATTTTCACAAAGGCCAGTTCGTCCTTGCGGCCTTCGGCCTTCTTGTCGGTCTGATAGCGCAGATCACCCAGCCGGCGGCCCTTGCTGCCCACAAGCGCGATTTCATAAAGCGCGGTGACATTGTGCCCGGCGCCGATTTCGCCGGCGTCGACCGTGTCATTGTCGAAATCCTCGCGGTTCAGCATGCGGTTCTCATACCCGATAAGCCGGTATTCGGCCACCAGGGCGGGGTTGAACTCGACCTGTATTTTCACATCCTTGGCAATGGTCATCAGGGTGCCGGATATCTGGTCCCCGAGCACCTTGCGGGCCTCGGTGAAGCTGTCGATATAGGCATAGTTGCCGTTGCCGGCGTCGGCGAGCTGTTCCATCAGCGCATCATTGAAATTGCCATTGCCGAAACCGAGGGTCGTCAAGGCAACACCGCTTTTGCGTTCCTGTTCGATCAGTTTCTTCAGGTCGTCCCGGTCGCTGATACCGACGTTGAAATCGCCGTCGGTGGCCAGGATCACCCGGTTGATACCGTCCTTGATGAAGGCCTCGCGCGCCTTCATATAGGCCAGCCGGATACCGGCCTCACCCGCCGTGGAGCCCCCCGAACGCAGGTTCGACAGCGCCGCGCGGATACGCCCGACATCGGCACCCGATGTGACGTCAAGGGCCAGCCCGCTCGCACCCGCATAAACCACGATCGTGACCTTGTCGTCCGCCTTCAGTTGCCCGGCCATATATTGAAGCGACTTCACCAGAAGCGGCAGCTTGTCGGGGCTGGCCATCGAGCCCGAAACATCGACCAGAAATACAAGGTTCGCCGCCGGACGCTCGTCCGTCACGCGCTGGCCCTGCAGGCCGACGCGCAACAGGTAGGTTTCCTTGTTCCAGGGTGTGACCATGGCATCGGTCGTCACCGAAAACGGCACCTCGCCTGTGGGCGCGGCATACTGGTAGGGGAAATAATTGATCATTTCCTCGACCCGCACCGCAGCCGGGTTCGGCAGCTCACCTTCATTCAGCCGGTTGCGCACAAAACTGTAGGACGCGGTGTCGACATCGACCGAGAAGGTGGAAACCGGGTCCGCCATCACCGCCTTGACGGCATTTTCATCCTTGGCCACATGCTGGTCGCGGGACGGCTGGGGTGCCATATAGGCGGGAGCCGGCGCAGCCAGGGCATGCGTGCTCTTTGCATCCCAGGTGCCACGGGAAACATCGACCGAATAGCCCTCGCGCCTTTGTCCGGTGGCGACAATTGCTTCAGCCATGGCTGGTTGTTGCACTGTTACGGCCGGCGGCTGTTGCTGCACGTTCGGGTCCACCATCACCACGGTGTTGGCGTCCTTCTGGCGCTGGGCCTCGGCCTTGGCCATTTGTTCGGCGCTAACGTCGGGTTCGACCTCGGCCATCTGTTTCGAGGCACAGGCAACAAGGACAAACAGGCTGACCGACGATACCAGTAGTCCGGCAACAAGGCCGGCGCGCGGTGTTTTCTTCATGGCACTTCCCCAACTTCGCTGTTAAGATATGTTATTTTATAACATAATAAAACCTGTTCCCCAACAGGCTATTTTCAAGCATTGGGGACAAGCGGGGCGCGAGTAAGGCGATATGGGGCCAAACTGTGGCCACAGCCCCGCAGAGACAGGCGATTCCCCGTTTCCTAAACTTTTGTGTCTGAAAGTTCGATGAACGGTGTGTTCATTGCGTTCAACCGACGCGACAGGCAGCAGGCATAATGATATATTATAACCCACACCAGCCAGCAGGGGGAGACGCAACATGGCAGCGGTCAGCTTTACCATCAATGGCAAGCAAGTCAGTTTCGACGGCGATGGCGACATGCCGCTTCTGTGGTTCCTGCGCGAGGATGCGGGCCTGAAGGGCACCAAATTCGGTTGCGGTATCGGCAGTTGTGGCGCCTGCACCGTGCATGTGAACGGCGACGCGGTCAGAAGCTGTTCCCTGCCCATGGCCGCGGTCGAGGACGGCACCAGCATCACCACCATCGAAGGCCTGGCGGCATCGGACAGCCAGCTCCATCCCGTTCAGGAAGCCTGGCTCGAGGAAGACGTGCCCCAGTGCGGTTATTGCCAGGCCGGCCAGATCATGGCCACAGCCGCCTTTCTGAAGACCAACCCGAACCCCAGCGACGACGATATCGACGCCGGTATCACCAACCTGTGCCGCTGCGGCACCTACGTGCGCATCCGCAAGGCGATCAAACGCGCCGCGGCCAAGATGCAACAGGCCTGAGGGGGAGACGGACCATGACCTATTTTTCACGCCGCGCATTCCTGAAAACCGGCACGGCCGGCACCGCCGCCCTGTTCCTGGTGGGCAATACCCCTCGCCTTCTGGCTGCTGATGCCCCCGCAGCCACAGGAACCCTGCCCCCGATCCTGCGATTGGACACCGAGGGCGGCATCGTGCTGGCCGTGCCGGCCCCCGACATGGGCCAGGGCACGGTCACCATGGCGGCACAGTTGATTGCCGACGAACTGGATGTCGCCCTTGAACATGTGCGTGTGGAGCTGATGCCCTTTGTCGGCGCCATGGACGACAAGGGCAAGGCCGCGATGGGCCCGCTGATCCAGGGCGCTGGCGGCAGCCTGACCACCCAGGAACTGTGGGCCCCGCTCAGGCAAACCGCCGCCTATATTCGCGGGCTGCTGGTCGAGGCGGCGGCAAGCCGGTGGAAGGTGGCGGCAAGCGGCCTGAAAACAGCCGGCGCCCATGTGACCGGTGGCCCGGGCGGCGCGCGGCTGGCTTACACGGCGCTGATCCCGGCGCTTGAGGGCAAGGCCGCCCCCGCGGACCTGAGCACCGTCAAGACACGGGGTCGTGGCGCCCATACCGAAATCGGCGCGGACCGGCCCAATGCCGATGCCCCGGCCATTGTGCGCGGCCAGCCGATCTATGGCCTGGACCAGACGGTACCGGGCATGCTGCATGCCGTGATCCGCCGCTGCCCGCATTTGCAAGGCGAACTGGAAAAATTCGATGCCAGCGCAGCGCTGAAGATGCCGGGTGTGGTGGCGGTGCATGAAATCAAGGCCCGCAAGAAAGAGTCCGGCAAGCGGCTGATCGCCGCCGGTGTTGCCGTGGTGGCTGAAAGCCTGTGGCAGGCCAAAAAGGCCGCCGCCACGGTGGAATGCAAATGGAACGGCACCCCGGGCATGGACACCGACAGCGAACTGGTGATGCGCCGGGCCTTCAATGCGCTTGATATCGCAGAGATGGCCACCATCATCGAAGACGGCGATATCGAAACCGCGTTCCGGGACGCCGCCAAGGTGGTCGAAGCCACCTACAGCCACCCGACCTGGGCCCATGCCTGCATGGAACCGCACAGTTGCATCGCCGATGTGCGTGCCGACAGCGCCGAAATCTGGGTCGGGCATCAGTTCATGGACGAAGCCATCAATGCTGTTGCCATCACCACCGGGCTGAAATCGGACCGGATCACCGGCCATTTCTACCGCATGGGCACCGCTTTCGGGCGCAAGTTCGAGAAGGATTATATTACCGAAGCCTGCATCCTTTCGGGCCTGATGAAAAAACCGGTCAAGGTGACCTGGTCGCGCGAGGACGAGATGGAGCAGGATTATTATAATCCCATGGGCGCATACCGCTTGCGCGGCGCGCTCGACAAGGACGGCAAATTGACCGCCATGCATGTGCGTGCAGTCGCCGACGGCTGGTCCGGCCATGCGGCACGGGAAATCCCGCAGGGCATCCTCGACCATTACAAGGGCGAATGGATGGAAATGCACACCGCCGTGTCGAACGGGGCCTGGCGCGGCCCCGGCAGCAATACACGGGCCTGGGTCACCATGGGGTTCCTGAACGAACTGGCCGTCGCCGCCGGCAAGGACCCGCTGGATTTCCTGATCGAGCTTTTCAGCCGCAAGCCATCGGTCAAACATTCCAACTGGCCCAACCGTGTGCTGGACCTGACCCGCTATGTCGCCATGCTGCGGCGGCTCGAAACCGAATCCGGCTACCGCACGCCGCTGGCCAGGGGTCGCGGGCGCGGGGTCGCCATCTTCAACACCCATTATGGTGTATGCGGCCATGTGGCCGAGGTCGAGATGATCGGCGACAAGGATTTCCGGGTGCTGAAAGTGACAAGCGTGGTCGACTGCGGCCTGCCCGTGAACCCGAACGGTGTGCGCGCCCAGATCGAAAGCGGCATCATCGACGGGCTGGACGCCGCCAAATATGGCAAGATGGTCTTCCGGGCCGGGGTGCCGACCACCAACAATTTCGACAGTTACCGCAAGCTACGGATCGATGAAGCGCCCGCAGAGGTGAATATCCATATCATGGATTTTGGCGACGAGGACCCGCGTGGCACCGGCGAAATTTCGCTGCCACCCTTCATCCCGGCACTTACGAACGCGATTTTTGCAGCCTCCGGCAAACGGGTGCATACCCTGCCGATCAGCGAAAACCTCTAGCCAGCAGCGCCGACAGCGACGCGAGGAAAGAAAATAGGGTCTGGTTTGTGTTCACAAGCCAGACCCAAAGCACCATGTGCGTCCAGACGGTCCCCCAAAGTGGCTGCCGGAACGACAGCTTGCGGGTCTTGTGCCGGATCAGTTGCCCGACAATCAAGGCCCCGGGCCAGCCGCCCAGGAAGGCCACGACCTGCAGGCTTTGTTCGGAAATACGGCTGCGCCCGGCTTCGGCCAGGCGTTTGTCGCGCCAGAACATCAGGCCGCAGAGAAGGCTGGCAGCGCCGTAGAGCGCCATCGCCTGCCAGTCCACAAGCCAGGCCATGGCCGCGACAAGCCCAAAACAGGGCACCAGTACCAGCCAGCGAAACATGGGCCGACCGGCGGTGGGCCGTTGCCCTTTGCGGCGGTCAGGCGTAGGCAGCTTCGTGCGCCATCGCGCGGGCAAAAGCCGGACGCGCCTTGCAGCGTTCCAGATAGGCATCCAGGATCGGGCTGTCCGGCAGGGCGCCAAACATTTTCATGAAATTGACCGACGAGCCCACAAGCACGTCCGCCGCGCAGAAGCTGTCGCCCAGCAACCATGTGCGGTCCCTGAGCCGGCCCTCGAGGACCTGGATCATGGTCGGGAAGTCGCCCCAGCCGTGCGCAAGCTTGTTGGGCGCGATGCCGCTGAATTTTTCGCCCATCGCCGGCTCAATGGTGCCGGGGGTATATATCATCCAATAAAGATAGTCGCCCCGGTCTGGCGCATCCGGCAGCGGCGCAAGCCCGGCGTCGGTATATTTGTCGGCAAGATAGAGCGAAAAAGCCGCCGATTCGGCAAGGGACGTATCGCCATCCTGGATCGCCGGTACCTTGCCCATGGGGCTGGCCTTGCGAAAGTCCGCCGGCTTCGGGTCCTCAGACCGGACATCAATGCGCACCAGTTCATAGGGCACACCCAGTTCTTCAAGAAGCCAGGCACCACGCATGGCGCGGCTGCGTTCGCACCAGAATAATTTGATCATGATTATCCCCTTTCGTGACAGTGGCGCCGAGCCTATCACCGCCGCCTTTGCCGCCGCAAGCCGGCATGGCAAAACCTTGGATTAAGGGCACCGCTGCACTAGACTGGCCCTTCAGCGGAAGGAGGACACCATGCTGCGTTTTGCCATTTTGCTTTGCTTCTGTTTCTTCGGGTTCAGCGCCCGCGCGGCAGAGCCCGCCCCCGAACTGGCACCGCTGGCGCCTTTTGTCGGCACGACCTGGAAATCTGTCTCCGGCGGGTTTCCGGGCGAAACCGATTTCCACGATATCTCGAAGTGGGAATGGGCCATGAACGGCCAGGTGATCCGCATCACCCACAGCATCAATGACGGCGCCTATGGTGGCGAAAGCCTGATCCATTATGACGCCGACCAGGACCGGATCATCTTCCGCTATGTCACGACTGACGGTTTTTATACCGATGGCGTGATCACCCTGACAGATGCAGGCTTCGACGCCCACGAGGCGATCCGCAGCGCAAAGGGTGGCCCGACCGAGGCCAAATCCAGCTACAGCATCAGGGACGGCAACATGCATGCCACCGCCCAGGTGCTGACGGACGGCAAATGGTCGGACAGCAGCGAGACCGTGTATGCCGCGTCGCCGGATTCGGTGGTGCGCTTCAAGGACTAGGTTTCGGCTTTCGGTGCCGGCGGCTGCAGCGGGAATGTCAGGGTAACGGTGGTGCCGACACCCTGGATCGTATCGATATTCATGCGCCCGCCCATCAACTCCATGAAGCGCGACACCAGCGGCAGGCCCAGCCCCATGCCGCCTTTCGACGCGGTATAGGCATGGCCGGGACGCCCGAACAGTTCCATCGCCTTCGGCAGGTCGGCTTCGGCAATACCGGGGCCGGTATCCACCACGGTCAGCATATATTCGCCGCCCGCGACACGGCCATTGACCGTGACCACGCCCCGTTCGGGTGAATATTTCACCGCATTCGACAGGATCTTGATGATGGCCTGGCGCATCAGCCGTTCGTCGACCTGCATGGCGGCGTTTTTGCACTGGACGTCCAGGAACAGCCGCTTTTCCATGGCGGCGGGTGCCACGAATCCCACGCACATATCGACCACATCGCGCGGGTCGGCAGCCGTGGGCGAAATGTCGAAGCGCCCGGCTTCAAGGTCCGAGACACTGAGGATATCGGTCATCAGGGTCAGGAGTTGCTGGCCGTTGTTACGGATCAGCCGCAGGTATTCCCGCTGTTTTTCAACGTCGGCCGGTGCATGGCTTTGCACCAGCAACAGGTCGGAAAAGCCGATGATGGCATTGAGGGGCGTGCGCACCTCGTGGCTGATGTTGGCGAGGAAACTGGCCTTCATCTGCAGGGCGGATGCCGCCTGGTCCTGCGCCTTGTCCAGTTCTTCGGCCCGGTGCTGCAGCGCCGTGTTCGCCTGCTCTAGCCCCCGGGCCATGGCGTCGCGTTCCGCCTGCTCCTTGCGGTAGCGCGCGGTGAACAGCCACATCAGGATAATGGCGAACAGCATGCTGGCCATGGGCACGTTTTCGGTGCCGGTGGGGCGGCCCCTGTTATAAAGCATCACATCCAGCGCCATCGCCACCGCAATGGCAACAAGGCCAATAAGCGCCACCGTGGCACCGTCGCGCCGGCTGGCACGCGCCCGGATGAAGGTCGCCAGCGCCATCAGCCAGGCCACACCCGCCAGCAATGTATAGGGATCGCGCAGGCTGAACAGCGCCGACAATGGCGCCCACAGGGCCACGGCGGTCGCCGCCACCGCCGCCACCACAAAGGCAAGCAGCGCCTTGATGCTGGCCTCGCTCGGGTAAAGCCCGACCGCCAGCCAGTAAAGGCCCGGCACCATGGCAAAGAAGGTGATATATTCGACCCGGAGCACAATCGTGACCGGCAGGTGCGGGAAATAGAGCCACAAAAGCCCGTCGATCGCCAGGATGCGCAGGGCCATGGTCAGCATCATCACGCAGCCGACATAATAATAGCTTTCGCCCGCATGCCAGAAGGCCAGCAGCATGGTGTAAAGCCCGACCGCAACCAGCAGCCCGACATAGGCCATGGTGGTGCCGACCTGCATATCGACCTTGGCGCGCGCCGCTTCGGCTGGCACCACATCGGGCACCCGGATCATGCCAACCAGAAAATGGCTGTTGTTGGAAACCTGGACCACCAGATCGAATTCGTCGGCCTCGAAATTCAGGCGCATCAGGCGCGGCGGGCCCCAGGTGTCCGCCTCCGCGTCCGGCCCGGGGGCGCCATTGCCGCCCAGGTCCACAAGTTCATGGGTGCCACCCGGCCCCGCGACCACGGCATAATAATGATAGACCATGCGCACCTTGCCGGGCACGAGGGCAAAATAATGCCCGGGCCCCGGCAATTTGACATGCCTTACATAGGTGGCCATGCCGAAGGCGCCGTTTGGGCCCTGGTCCGACATGTTTTTCCAGATATGGGGCATGGTAACGGGTTCGGCGCCCTCAAGGGTCGCGGCGATGCGGGGTTCGACAATACGCCCGGCATAGATGGACCAGCCGTCCGCAAGCGACGGCATCGAGGCATCTGGCGTTTCCGCATGGGCCGGGGCCGACGGAACCGGGCTACCCAGCCCCACCAGCAATGCCAGGAACAGCCAAACTATCAGGACCTTACCGCGCAAATCGCACTCCCCTCGGTCGAAGCGACAGCCTATCCTGCCTCGTGCCATCGATCCAGACCGCAAATTCACAACCCCGACAAATTGCCTGGCAATTTGCCAGGGGAACCCGAGTGTGCCCCGGCGGCGGTTAAATTCTCCTTTATGTGCGGCTGGCCCTTGACGCCATGGCGGGTTACAACAGCTTATCCATGGTGGCATTGGGGGAGAAACGGCATGAAACGCGAAATCGGCAAATCTGGCATTGAAGTGGGCGCCATCGGCCTTGGCTGCATGGGCCTGTCGGAATTCTATGGACCGGCGACCGACCGGGACGCCGCCATCAAGCTGCTGCATGAAGCCATCGAACTGGGGGTCGACCATTTCGATACCGCCGAAATGTACGGCATGGGGGCCAACGAAGACCTACTGGGTGCCGCCTTCGCCGGCCGGCGCGACCGTGTGGTGATCGCCACCAAATTCGGCCCCCTGCGCGACCCCGCAACCGGGCGCCCCATCGGCATCGACGGCAGCCCGGCCAATTGCCGCCGGGCATGTGAAGAATCGCTCCGCCGCCTGAAGACCGACGTGATCGACCTGTATTATCTGCACCGGGTTTCGCCCCAGACGCCCATTGAAGAAACGGTCGAGGCCATGGCCGGCCTGGTGCGCGAAGGCAAGGTGAAAGCCATCGGCCTGTCGGAAGCCGCAAGCGCCACCATCCGGCGCGCCGCCGAGGTGCATCCCATTTCCGCCGTGCAGTCCGAATATTCCATCTTCAGCCGCGACATCGAAAATACCGTATTGGCCGCCTGCCGCGACGTGGGCGCCAGCCTTGTGGCCTATTCTCCGCTTGGCCGCGGGCTTCTGACCGGCAAGTTCAGCGCCGACAAGCGCCCCGGCGAAAACGACTGGCGCGGCATCACCATGCCGCGCTTTGCCGGCGACGCCTACGCCGCCAACCTGGCGCTGGTGGCCGAGATCGAAGCCCTGGCAGCAAAAAAGCACGCGACGGCATCGCAGGTCGCGCTGGCGTGGGTTTTGGGCCGGGGCGACAATATCCTCACCATCCCGGGCACCACGAAGCTTGCCAACCTGAAAGGCAACCTGGCCGCCTATGATGTGGGGCTGAGCGCGGGCGAGACCGCCAGCCTGAACAAGCTGGCCGACCGGGTGCAGGGCGAACGCTATGACGCCCGCGGCATGGCGGTGATCAACGGCTAATTTCCGAAGCTTTCGATTACTCAGGTCGATATTATTCGCTTGAGGCGATCAACTTGATCGAATCTTTCCATGCTTCTGGCGCGCATCCGCCATTGGCAAGCCGCACGCTTGCGCTTATGTAGGATGGCGAAACCCAGGTTGCAGACAGCCGCCCGATACCCCGCGCGGCAACCCGTGTAAGAGGAATAGAAATGACCGCCACAAAACACACCAAGGTGCTGATCATCGGCTCTGGCCCCGCAGGCTATACCGCCGCCATTTATGCGGCCCGTGCGAGCCTCAATCCGGTTATCGTGACCGGCATGCAGGCAGGCGGCCAACTGACCATCACCACCGATGTGGAAAACTATCCCGGCTTCGCCGAAACCGTGCAGGGCCCGGACCTGATGGAAGCCATGCGCGCGCAGGCAGAACATGTCGGCACCGAGATCATCTATGACCTGATCACCGAGGTTGACCTGAAGGCCGTGCCCAAGCGCGCCGTAGGCGACAGCGGCACCGTTTATACCGCCGACACGGTCGTGATCGCGACCGGTGCCCAGGCCAAATGGCTTGGCATCGAAAGCGAACAGAAATTCAACGGGTATGGCGTTTCCGCCTGCGCCACCTGCGACGGTTTCTTCTACCGCGGCAAGGAAGTGCTGGTGATCGGCGGCGGCAACACTGCGGTTGAAGAAGCGCTGTATCTTGCCAACCTGTGCTCGAAGGTAACGATCATCCACCGCCGCGACGAATTCCGCGCCGAGAAAATCCTGCAGGAACGCCTGTTCAAGACCAAGAATATCGAAGTGAAATGGGACACCGTGCTGGATGAGGTTCTGGGCACCGAACAGCCGCTGGGTGTAACGGGCGTGCGCCTGAAGAATGTGAAATCGGGCACGACCGAAGACCTGTCGGTGCATGGTGTGTTCATTGCCATCGGGCACAAGCCGTCGACCGACATCTTCAAGGGCCAGTTGCCGATGGACGAGGAAGGTTACCTTCTGAAAAAGCCGGACAGCACCGCGACCGACATCCCGGGCGTGTTTGCCGCCGGCGACGTGACCGACAAGGTGTTCCGCCAGGCTGTCACCGCCGCAGGCATGGGCTGCATGGCCGCGCTCGAGGCCGAAAAATATGTCGCCGAGCTTGAGCACAGCACCGCGGCGGCAGCCGAATAAGCCATATTGGCCAGAATGATGATGGAAGGGCGTCCTGACCGGGGCGCCCTTTTGCGTTGGCAGGGGCTGCGGCCTAGTCTGAAAAGCTGGATGCGACTTGCGCCCGGAGCTGTTGCCCCCTGGCTGTCAGACGTACAGAATTGCTGCCATCGCCATTATTGATGAGCTGGATCAGCCCCCCGCCCGAAGTTGTCAGCATGGAAAGATGCTGGAACAGCTTGGGTTCGGTCATGCCCACCATGTTTGCCACTTGCGCCACCGTGGGTTCACCCAGGTCGAGGATGATCAGGAAACTGACGATGGCTTCGGCGCTCAGCCCGGGATGCTGGCTTTTGACGATATAGGCCACATGTTCTAGTACCGATTTGTTGCTCAAGGCCCCACCGCTCCTGTAGTGTGGGCTATAGTATTGAATACAAGGGGTTACGGCAAGCGACCTTCGCCCTTGCGCGCATGGTGTTTGGGTGGCATCGTCGTGGGCCGGATGGGGAGTGATCTATGGACTGGGACAGGCTTCGTATTTTTCATACCGTGGCGGAATGCGGCAGCTTCACCAATGCCGGCTCGCGGCTGAATTGCAGCCAGTCGGCGGTCAGCCGCCAGATCCGTGCGCTTGAAGAAAGCCTGAATGTTTCCCTGTTCACCCGCCATGCCCGCGGCCTGGTGCTGACCCACGAGGGGCAGGAGCTTTATAACACCGCGCGCGAAGTGGTACACCGGATCGAAGAAACCGAACGCAGTCTGATGGAATCGAAGGAACGGCCGTCCGGCCTGTTGCGCGTGACCACCATGGTGACCTTCGGCGCCGTGTGGCTGACCCCGCACCTTGAACAGTTCATGGCCGAATATCCGGACATCGACATGCAGTTGATCCTGGACGATGCCGACCTTGACCTGGCGGCGGGCGAGGCCGATGTCGCGATCCGCCTGCACGAACCCGAACAGGCCGACCTGATCCAGCGCCCGCTGGCCACCTTCCATGCCCATATTTACGCGAGCCCCGAGTATCTGGACCGGCGCGGCACGCCCATCACCACCGACGACCTGGATTTCCATGACCTGATCACCTTCGGCATGACCAACGCGCCGGTGATCCGGGACCTGAACTGGCTGCTGAATGTGGGCACACCAAGGAAGCGGCGCAAACCGCGCCTGCAGATCAACAACCTCTATGCCGTGTTGCATGCGGTCGAAGCCGGCATGGGGCTTGCGGTCATGCCCGACTATCTGGTGCATAACCGCAAGAAACTGGTGCGCGTGCTGCCCAATGTGGATGGCACCAGCTTCAACAGCTATTATTGTTACGCGCCCGAACTTCGCGGTTCACTGAAGGTGGCGCTGTTCCGGGATTTCATGATCCGGCAGATCAGGTCCGAGAGCAACATCCTCTAGGACCTGACCAGCCCGGTGTCTATTCCGTGCCGACGTCGGGTTCGACCACGGTTTCGGGCGGCAAGACTTCTTCGCCCTTCAGCACTTCGGCCTTGATGATCTTGTCGCCTTCTTCCAGCATTTCGGCCACATCCATACCTTCGATCACCTGCCCGAACACCGTGTAACGGCCGTTCAGGTGCAGGTTATAGTTGGTATTGATGAAAAACTGGGTGCCGCCGGTGTCGCGGCCCGCCGTGGCCACCCCCACCGTGCCCGGCAAATGCTGGGATGCAAACCATTCCTCGCGGATGCTGCCCCAGTTCGCAAGATCAGCGTCCTCGATCTGGCCGGCCTGGGCCACGAAGTTCGGGATCACCCGGTGCCACAGCATGCCGTTCATCTTGCCGGCTTCGGCCAGCTTCAGGAAGTTGGTCACCGTATAGGGCGTGGCATCATACATATCGATGATGATCGGCCCTTTGCTCGTGACCAGCCGCAACTGTTTGCCGATATAGGACTTCGTCTCGCGGTAGGGCACGGTCGGGCGCGGTTTGGTGTCGGCCTCGATGGCGGGATCAAGCGCCACGGCGGCATCATGCGCGCGCACGGTGCCGGGATGTGCATTCACATAAGCCTTCAGCACGGCCTTGCCGTCCTCGCTGCCGGACAGCAGCAGCGTGGCCTTGTAGGCCAGATAATAGTCGGCGCCTTCAAGCCAGCGTTTGGCGGTGGCCGCCACGGTTGCGGGGGCCACTTCCTGCAGCGCCTCGATGGCGGACACGGCACCCCAGCCGGTGCCCGTGGAGGCAATGCGCGACAACAGGGCCTCGACCGCCGGGTCGCCCTTCACACGGGCACCCAGGGCCTGGATGGCCAGGTGGCGGCGCGGGCCCTTGCCGGTTTCGGCCAGGCCCATCAGATATTTGCGGGTGGCGGCATCGGTCATCTTGCCCATGCCGCGCACGGCTTCACGCTGCACGGCCTTCGGTCCCGCCTGCGACAGCGCCAGCAGTTTGGGCGCCGCACCGTCCCCGAACTGCGCCAGCACACGCACCAGCGGCACCTTGGTATGGTCCTGCGCCTTCGCCAGCGCCGCCTCGACCGCCACGCGGTCCAGCACCGTTTCCACCCCCTGGAAGCGGGTCAGGAGATAGGCGGCATGATAGCCCATCAGCTCGTTCGCCGTCAGCGCCAGCACATGCGGGAAATCGAGGTCCGACACCTTGTCGGCTTCCAGCCGGTCATAGACGACCGACTGCAAGAGGCCAAACAGCGTATCGGCCATCACCGCGGGGTCGTCATCCACCTTCAGGGCATTGACGTCGGCAATCAGTTGCGGGCGCGCGGCGGCACCGCCCGAGAAACCCAGCGCCTCGCGGTAATGGCGTACAGTCCATTCACCATCGATCTCGCGCCCGTTGGCCAGAAGGGTCTGGGCAAGCGCCGTGTCCTGGCACATGGCCGCACCACTGCGTGCCGCCAGCACAATTTCGTCCGACGCATCGCTCAGATACGGCACAAGGCGGTTGCAGGCGTCGCCGCCGATCTGCCCCAGCATCTCCAGCGCGTCGAATTTTCCGGCTTTCACGGCCTCGTCAAACACGGGATTCGTGGCGTCGCGGGCGTCTGTTGCCTCCCAAAGACGGGCTTCAAGACCTTTTTTGTCGGCCGCAATGACAGCGTTGCCATCGCCTAACAGGCAAAAAGTTAACAACGTAGCCGCGAACAATTTTCTCTGCATCCTGATCCCTCCAGCCTTAAGCTCTTGCATAGTATACCCTTTTTGGTCAGCAGTGCTGTTCTATTTATTCTACCCTATAAGCCATTCGTTAATCAAACGGTCACAAAAGTGTCGCTATGCAAAAAACGCATGGCTGATACGGCAGAAAAATGGGTTTTTCTTCTCGTTCCCACGACATATATACCTCTCAAGCGCGGCGGACGCGACAACGCAAATGCCGCTGACGAGTTTGACGCCACACCAATGGTCTGACGTCATAAAGGCCGGTCCCGGGTTCCTCCCCCCTCCCCCCACTTCCCCCTGGGACCGGCCCTTCCTCCTTCGTCTTAAGAGTTTCTAAGACGCATGAACCTCCCTATGTTTATTGACTTTCCAACGGGCTCCGGCATATGCCGGGGCCCGATTTTTTTCGCACACCCCCACGATAGGGCACGCAATGGCCGCCGGAATCGCTTATAGTTCTGTTATGCAAGGGGGCGAGAGACGACTGGAGGGCCTTATGCCAGTTGGCTGGCGGCGGGGGCTTGCTGCAATTCTGTGCCTGATATCCATGACCCTGCCGGCAGGCGCGGCGGAATTCCGCCTTGGCGTCTATGACAGCGATGACGACTATATCGCCGGTGTGATGCGACTGGCGCTGAAGGCCGAAGGCGGCAACCACAGCCTTCAGGTGATCGAACACCATGTGCCGCAGAACCGGGCCCTGCGCGACCTGGACGACGGCACGGCACCCTATAATGTGTTTTTCAGCGGGTATGACCCCGAACGCGAACAAGAGTTGCGCATGGTGGCCGTGCCCCTGACCCGGGGCCTTCTGGGCTATCGCCTGCTGGCGGTCCGCGCCGCCGACGCACCCCTGTTTGCAAACATCCACAGCCTGCAGGAACTGACGGCGACAGTAACCGTGGGCGCCGGCGCCTCCTGGCCGGACACGCCCATCATGGCGGCCGCCGGCTTCAGGGTGGTCACCGGTCCCGACGAAAGCCTGTGGCCGATGCTGAAACGTGGTCGCTTCACTGCCTTCCCCCGCGGCCTCAACGAAATTGCGCCCGAACTGCAACGGGCCAACACCAGCCTGTCGGACAATTTTGTCGCGGTGCCCAATCTGATGATCGCCTACCGGTACGATTCCTTTTTCTATGTGGCCAACCAGGATGAGGAACTGGCGCGCATCCTGGAAATCGGGCTGGCTGCCGCCTATGCCGACGGCAGTTTCATGGCGCATTTCAAGGGCCACCCGGACATAGCGGCCAGCCTTCAGGAAATGGCCGCGCACCGGCGTACCATTTTCTGGCTCGACAATCCCCTGTTGGGTGAACGCATCCGGTCGATCCCGGACTTCTACTGGCAGGATTTCAGCCCGGCAGGCGCCGCGGCAGACTAACCGCCCAGTTCCTCGCCCCTGAGGCGCGCCGCCGCAACGGCCCTGAACATCAGGGCCGCAAGGCCATCGCCGTCATGCATCAGCACCTTCAGGGCCGCCGCCGTGGTACCGCCCGGGCTCGTGACCCGGTCGCGCAGCTTGCCGACCGGCACATCGGCCTCGACATCCAGAAGCCGGGCGGCCCCCACGATGGTCTGGCGCGCGAGCCGCATGGCCACGTCTTCGGGCAGGCCCTCCTCGACCCCCGCCGCCGCCATGCATTCGATCAGGTGAAACACATAGGCAGGGCCAGAGCCCGACACGGCGGTGACCGTGTTCATCTGGTCCTCGTCCGCGATCCAGACCGACTGGCCGGTGGCATCCAGAAGCCGTTGCACCAGGTGCCGGTCATCTTCCGAAAGGCCCGCACCCGCCACCATGCCGGTGATGCCGGCCCCCACCGCCGCCGGTGTGTTGGGCATGGTGCGCACATAAAGCGCATCGGCACCGATGCCTTCTTTCATATGGCTGAGGGTTATACCGGCCGCGATCGAGATCACCAAGGTGTCCTCGGTCGCAAACGGCGTCAGAAGCGGCAACACGCTGTCGATAATCTGCGGTTTCACGGCGATCACCAGCGCACGCGGTTTCAGCCCGCGCGGCAACAGGCCGACCGCTTCGACAAAATGGCCTGCGGGCAGTGCCGGCAAAACACCGGGATTGGCATGCGGGTCAACCACATACAGCGCCTCGGGCGCCAGCCCGGCAGACAACCAGCCCACGGCCATGGCATGGCCCATATGGCCGCAGCCGACCAGGATCAGCGGACTGTTTGCATTGATTGCCTCGATCATCGCCACCAAACTCCCGTCAGGAAAAGACAAACACCCTCAAATGAGACCGGGCGGAGCATAGCCCCGCCCGGTCCCGTCGGCAAGTCGCCCGGCGCGTGCTCCCCCGAACATGGGCCGCCGGTATTTCGCTCCCTCAAGCCGTGCCTGCGCACTCCAGCATGGCGGCCTCGATGGCGCCTTCGGGTGACTGCCCGCCCCACATCACAAACTGGAACACGGGGTAGAAACGTTCACATTCATTGATCGCGGTATCGATCATGGTGGCGATATGTTCCTCGCCGATCGCGCCCAGAAGCGGGTCGTTCGCGAGGCTGGCATGACGGTACAGGAGCGCGTCCTCCTCCGCCCAATATTCAAAATGGCCGATCCACATGCGTTCGTTGATCAGGCCGATGGTGTGGTAGATATCCACCCGGCGCGGTTCCGGCACCCGAAGGTCGAACAGGCACGCGAACTGGAGGGTCTTGAAATCTTCGCGCCAGAACACCCGGAACTGCAGGTCGGTATATTGGCCCGAGATGAACATGGTCAGTTCATCGTCGCCATGACGTTCGACGCCCCATTCATTGGCGCCGGCCATGTCTTCAACCATATCGACTGGATTATTGTGCAGAACTTCGGAGTGTCCGGTACTTAAAGTGGTCATCTCGTTTCCCCCCGGAGATGATGCCTGCCGGATAAAGACCGGCAGAACTGGTTACGCCGGTCGTATTAGCGTTGATTCTCTAGAACCACGAAATCTGGCTCCCTTCAATCTGCTGAACACAAAATCTAGCGTGCCAAAGCCGGGAGTCGGTGGCAAGAGCTTATTCCGCAATCGCAGATTTTTTTTGAAAAGGCCGGGTGAAGCGGGATTCTGATATGGCGAATAAAGGCGCACCTACAGCGTGTTATAGGCTGCTTCTCACCCATCGATTCCATTGAAACTTTATTGCGCCCTCAGGCCTTCTTGGCGGGCTTTTTGGCCTTCAGCGCCTCGATTTCGGCGCGCAGGTCTTCGTTTTCGCGCCGCGCCGCTTCGGCCATGTCGCGCACGACCTCGAATTCCTCGCGGGTGACAAGGTCAAGCTGGGCCAGTTGGCGGTCGAGCCAGGCACGGAAATGTTCTTCCATTTCGGTCTTCACGCTGTGCGCGGCGCCTACGGCACCGGTGGCCAGGCGGGACAGGTCGTCGAAGAATTTGTTGCTGGTCTGCATGTATCCGCTCCTGAGGCTTGGGGCACTTCGGGCACTCGGCGCACCTTTGGCGTTCCTGACCCTGATATGGGGGAAAAAGCCGGCAAAGGCAATGGGCCTGTTTGCCGCAGGCGCCGACACCGCTTGACAGGGCGGGCCACACGGCCATGATGGCGGCAAACCATCAAGGGGGTTCCCATGTCCTTCATCGTCGATACCGCCGCCGTGCTTGGCACCATCCCCTATCCCGATATCAGCCCCGAGGCCTTTTCCATCCCCGTGCCTTTCACCGACATATCGCTTGATGTGCGCTGGTACAGCCTTGCCTATATCGCCGGGCTGCTGTTCGGCTGGTGGTATATCCGCCGCCTGACGAAGAAGCCTGGCGCGCCCATGTCGCCCGCGCATATCGACGATTTCCTGACCTGGGCCATCGTCGGCGTCATCGCAGGCGGCCGCATCGGCTATGTGCTTTTTTATAACCTGCCTTTCTATATCAGGAACCCGCTCGATATCCTGCGCCTGTGGGACGGCGGCATGTCCTTCCATGGCGGCGCCATCGGCGTGGTGCTGGCGGTGATCCTGTTCTGCCGCAAATACAAGCTGGACCTGATGCGCGTGGCCGATATTGTCGCGATCGTCAGCCCCGTCGGCCTGCTCACGGGCCGCATTGCCAATTTCATCAATGGTGAATTGTGGGGCAAGGCGACAGACGTATCCTGGGCGATGATCTTCCCGAAGGACCCCGAACACCTGCCGCGCCACCCGAGCCAGCTTTATGAAGCACTGGGCGAAGGCATCATATTGTTCCTCCTGCTGCAGTTCCTCTATCACAGGACCCGCCTCGGCAAGGACATGCCGGGTTTCATCGCCGGCGTGTTTTTCGCGGGTTACGGCCTCATGCGCATCCTGGTCGAATTTGTGCGCGAACCGGACGTGGGCGTGACCGTGCTTTATGGCATCCAGCGCGGGCAACTGCTCAGCATCCCCATGTTCCTGTTCGCCGGCTGGCTGATGTGGATGGGCCTGCGCCGCGCACGGGCCGGCAAGGCCTGAACCCCAAATGACCGAGCTTGCCAAACTGCTGGTCCGGCGTATTGAGGCCGAAGGGCCGATCAGCCTTGCCGACTATATGGCCATGTGCCTGATGCACCCGAAGCATGGGTATTACCAGAAGGAACGGGTGTTCGGCGCCAAGGGTGATTTTATCACCGCGCCCGAGGTCAGCCAGATGTTCGGTGAAATGATCGGCCTGTGGCTCGCCGACCGCTGGGCCGCGATGGGCAGCCCCAACCCGGTGCAACTGGTCGAACTGGGCCCGGGACGCGGCACCTTGATGGCCGATATCCTGCGCACCATAGCGCGCGTACCCGGTTTTGCCGCCGCCGTGCAGGTGCATTTTGTCGAAGCCAGCCTGCAGCTCAGGGCGCTTCAGAAAGAAAAAGTACCGGCGGCGCGCTGGCATGACGACCTGTCCACCGTGCCTGCAGGCCCGTGCCTGATGGTCGCCAACGAATTTTTCGATGCCCTGCCGATCCGGCAATATGAAAAGCGCGACGGCCTGTGGTTCGAACGGTTGGTGGGCGCGGAAGGCGACATGCTCGGCTTCACCCTCGGCCCCGCCGATGCCAAATTCGCGCTGGTGCCAGAAAGCGTGAAAGCCGCACCGAACGGCAGCATTGCCGAGGTCTGCCCTACGGCCTTCAGCATCATGGGCGATATCGCCGCGCGGCTGACGGCGCATGCGGGCGCGGCGCTGGTCATCGATTATGGTTATGCGCGATCCGCGCCCGGCGACACGTTCCAGGCCCTGAAAGCGCACCAATATACGGACCCGTTCGCCGAACCGGGCGCCGCGGACCTGACCGCCCATGTCGCCTTCGACCGGCTGGCGGACGCGGCGCGCGAGGCCGGCGCGGATGTGTCGCCCGTCGCCGAACAGGGCAGCTTCCTGATGACCATCGGCATCGGCGCGCGCGCGCAGGCCCTGGCCTCCCGCACGGACGAAGCCGGCCAGGCCCGCATCCTGGGTGAGCTGAAGCGCCTGACCGCGCCTGACGAGATGGGCCAGTTGTTCAAACTCCTTGCCATACAGTCCCCCGGCCTGCCGCCCGCACCGGGTTTCTGAACCCGCGCCCTTTTCCCGCCCCGATTGCCACGTTATGCTGGCCTGACAATTGCCGGAGCCCGACACCATGCCCCCTATCCAGTGCCCAGACTTCAAAAGCCCGCACAGCTTCCTTGGCCGGGATGGCGGTGTGTCGACCGGGCTGTATGAAAGCCTGAACTGCGGCGCGGGCTCGAACGATTCCCCCACCGCCGTGGCCGAAAACCGGCGCATCGCCGCCGCGGTCGTCTCCGGCCAACCGGATACACCCGTCTTGTCCTGCTATCAGGTGCATGGCGCCACCGCACTGCATGTCACCAAAGACTGGGGCACGGACCGCCCGAAGGCCGACGCCATGGTGACTGACCGGCCGGGCCTGATTTTGGGCATCCTGACCGCAGACTGCACCCCCGTGCTGTTTGAAGACACGGAAGCCGGCATCATTGGCGCGGCACACGCGGGCTGGCAGGGCGCGTTGGGCGGTGTGCTGGAAAGCACGGTGGCGCTGATGGAAAAGCTGGGGGCGAGCCGCGCGCGCATCCGCGCCGCCATCGGCCCAACGATCGGGCAGGCGAGCTATGAAGTGGGGGCCGACTTCCGCGCGCGGTTCCTGGACAGCGACCCCGCCTATGCGCCCTATTTCCTGAAGGGCCGCGACGATACGCATTTCCAGTTCGACCTGCCGGGCTTCGTGGCGCTCCGCCTCGCCGCATCGGGCCTCAGCCACATCTGGGACGCCGGTGTCGATACATACGCGAGCGCGCATCATTTTTCCTACCGCCGCACGACTCACGCGCGCGATCCGGACTATGGCCGGCAACTCAGTGCGGTCATGTTGCGCGCATAAGGCCAATCTGCGCAATATTGATACAGGCCACAGGGCCAAGGCCGACAAACATCCGTCAAATTGTCCGAGCGGCTTTACACACCCTTCCCGCGCTGATACACCGTCCGCGAACATTCAGCAGTCTTCATCTCACGGAGGCCATTTAATGGGCATGAAGATATTGACCGGGAACTCCAACCCGGAACTGGCGGAAGCCATCGCCGCCTATCTGAACATGCCGCTCGCCAAAGCGGCCATCAAACGTTTTTCCGACCAGGAAGTGTTTGTAGAGATTCATGAAAACGTGCGGGGTGAGGACGTGTTCCTGATCCAGCCCACCAGCTATCCGGCAAACGACCATATGATGGAACTGCTGGTGTGCATCGATGCGCTCAAGCGCGCGTCGGCCCGCCGCATCACCGCCGTCATCCCCTATTTCGGTTATGCCCGCCAGGACCGGAAGCCTGGCCCGCGCACACCGATTTCGGCCAAGCTGGTTGCCAACCTGATCACCACCGCCGGCGCCGACCGGGTCCTGACCATGGACCTGCACGCCGGCCAGATCCAGGGCTTCTTCGATATCCCGACCGACAACCTCTATGCCATGCCCGTCCTGGTGCGTGACATGAAGGAAAAATACGCCGGTCGCAAAACCATGATCGTTTCGCCCGACGTGGGTGGCGTGGTGCGCGCACGTGCCTACGCAAAACGCATGGATGCGCCGATTGCCATCATCGACAAACGCCGCGAACGCGCCGGTGTGTCGGAAGTGATGCATATCGTCGGTGACGTCGAGGGCTACGACTGCGTACTGGTGGACGATATCGTCGACAGCGCCGGCACCCTGTGCAATGCCGCCAAGGCGCTGGAAGCTTCGGGCGCCAAATCGGTTTCCGCCTATGTGGCGCACGGCGTACTGTCCGGCCCGGCGATGGAGCGTATCAAGAACAGCGTCATGGACGAACTGGTCATCACCGACAGTATCCGCCCGACCGACGCGGTGAAGGAAAACCCGAAGGTCCGTGTCGTGACCGTGGCACCCCTGCTCGCAGAAGCCATGAACCGCATCGCCCACGAAACCAGCGTGTCGAGCCTGTTCGACTAAGCCCTTCGCGCAAACCGCAAAACACCAAAACCCCGCCCCACCCGGCGGGGTTTTGTTTTTGTACAATCGAGCGCCCCAATCTTAAGGTTCGGGCCTTAGCTGCCCCCATGCACGTCTGGCAATACAAGCCCCTTGATCCTGCCCTTCGACAAGCTCAGGGCGAACGGCGACACCTCTCCCTTCGTCATTCGCCGGCTTGACCGGCGTTTGCGAAGCTGGGGCTTTGCCCCAACCCAGCAGCGCCACCCTTGGCCGCATGAGCTACTATACCTACATGCTTGCAAGCCGCAGAAACGGCACACTTTATATCGGCGTGACCAACGACCTCGCCCGCCGCGTGGCCGAGCACAAGCAGCATCTGGCATCCGGCTTCACCGACAAATATGATGTCACCCGCCTCGTATGGTACGAACTGCATGCCACCGCCGAAGCCGCCATCGCGCGCGAAAAACGGCTGAAACGCTACAAGCGTGCCTGGAAGCTGGGGCTGATCGAGGCCATGAACCCCGACTGGTCGGACCTCTACGAAACCCTTGGCTAGACCCCGGTTTCGAACTGCCCGCATCCGCGACCCTGGGTTCGCCGGTCAAGCCGGCGAATGACGACGGAGGGGGTCGACTGCGCGTTTACCGGACTCCACAATGGCGCACGTAAAGGTTACACTTAACCCGCGATTGTGGAACGGGAGGGGGCTACCGTGGAAGTGAAACAGGGTCCGGTGCAGGACAGCGCGGCTGAGAACTCGGTGAGTACTTCACCTCTAGATGTCAAACCCGATGACGTAAATTTCGAAAACGCAGGCACACGGAAGGTTGGCGCTTCCGATAGTGCGCGCGACAGAGAGGCAAGTTCATTGGAGTTGGCTCTGTCAGCCCACGTACTTAGCGAATCCAACTTTAACCACGTGGACTACGATCATATCGTAGTCGCTTACGATGACAAAGGACTGCATCCAATACTGACTAAAAGTGCACTTTTCCCAAACCTGCGCGATATCAATGTAGTTCGGCAACTTACCCAAAACTATACTACGTCTTTGACCTTTTTGACGACCAAGTCTGAGCGAGACACACCAACAGGCGTAACCATTTACAACGTTAATGGCGAAGCTGACCATGAACCAATCGCCGATCAGCTCGTTGAATCATACAACCTAAAGGTCCGCCACTCCAATAGGAGACCGATGAAAATGTCGGTCCTCGATTCCGGGGCGCTGATAGAAACTGACCCGGTCAGCAACAGGCTTAGGCTATGCGGCATTCTCGAACGGGCTTCAGCACTTAGCATTTCTCTTGACCTAGATATCCTCCTCCTACCTTCAAGCTCTGCAGACTGGGTTGTTGGGTTGCAAAAATGGCTTCTAACCAATTCGGCTAGACTTGGGTTCAAATCCATAGCGTATAGCGGCCTTGCCAAAGACCTATTGTCAGAGAATGACCCAAGTATCACTCATGACTCCGACTCTGAAATAAAAAACCGCCCCACCCCCGAAGAAGACACCCGGCCGCATTTCCTCGCGGACCATGCCACAGCGGATGACCTGTTGGGTTATTATCCCATTGCCAAGGGCATTGCGTCGTTTGTGAGCGACCGGCGCACGGCATTGCCGCTGACGGTGGCGGTGGACGGGGCCTGGGGCACGGGCAAGTCGTCGCTGATGAAAATGCTGGGGAACGAGCTGGACCCCGACCGGCCGGACGAGGCCACCGCCATTCGCAAGCGGGGCTGGTGGCAGCGGCTGAAAGGTCTTGGCCGCGGCATGAAACATGGGGTCATCCGGCTTTGGGCCGGGCTGTTCCTGTCCCTGATGCCGCAGTTTCGGAAAAAGCCCGAACCGGCGACCGACCGCAAGTTCGCGACCGTGTTCGTGAATGCCTGGCGCCATGGCCGCGGCACCCAGTTGAAGGCCAATATTGTCAATGAGGTGCTGGGTGCGCTGACCCGCCGATATGGCGCCGATTTCCTGGTACGGCTGGAATTCAACCGGCTGGATCGGGCCGCCCTGCTGCGCGCGGGGCTGAGGTCGTTTTTCACGAACGGCGTGACCCTGTTCATTGTCGGCCTGTTCAGCCTCTTGCTCGTGAAGGCGCTGTGGGACACGGGCGAAAACAGTTGGATCGCCGGGCTGCTTCTGTATCTCGGACAGGACAAGGCATGGCAGAGCCTGGTCGAGCATAAGGAAACCAGCAGTTTCATTGCCCTTTTTGTCAACGCTTTCCTGATCGGCTGGAAGGCGCTGCCGGCGCCGAAGATTGTCGATTATATCGAAGCGCCGGATTATCTGGCGCTTGCGGGCCCCGACGCGCAGGTGGAGCGGGATTTTGCCCGCATGCTGGCGGCCCTTCGGACGCGGGATCGCTATCTGGCACTGTTCATCGACGATCTGGACCGCTGCAGCCCCGCCGAGTGCGCGGCGGTGATCGAGGCCCTGAACACCTTTTTCGGCACCGACAGGAACGAATGCCTGTTTGTCCTGGGCATGCACCGGGAAATGGTGGCCGAAAGCCTTGAGGTCGCCTACGAAAAGCTGGCACAGAAGATCGACAAGAACCAGTTACTCAGCGAACAGAAACCGTTCGGGCGCCGGTTCCTTGAAAAGATCGTGCAGTTTTTTGTCACTCTGCCCGAACCGGATGCCGAAGCCACCGAACGGTTCCTGGATGCGCTGACAAGCGAAGGCCGGCGCGGCAGTATCGAGGAGATCAAGTCGCTGGAAGCCAGCCTTGCCGAAGAAAAGGCCGCGCGCGAAAAAGCGGCCCGGCGCGAAGCGACACGAGGCGCGCTGCAGGAAGCTGCAGACAAATTGTTGAAATGGACGCCCGGTTTTGTGCGCCGGTCTGCGGTTGATGCATCCGCAACCATGTTGAACGCCCTGCAGGCGCGCGGTGTCGATGTACAGGCCGCGCTCGACGACGCCCGCAAGCTGAGCGAGCTCAAAGAAACCATCGAAGATCGCAAGCAGGCGGACGAAAACCAGTATGTGGCGGTGTTCAAGGAGGTGCGGCCCGTGCTCAGGGCCAACCCGCGCCAGTACAAGCGCTTTTTCAACGAATTGCGGTTTTACCGGCTGATGGGCGCCGGCCAGAACAGCCGCCTGCTGGAAGACGCGCTGGCGGCGGCCCTGGCGCTTGAACACCCGGCGCTGCATTACCGCATCGTCAAGGCTGCCGGCAGCATCGGTGCGCTTGCCGAAAAGGCGGCGGAAGCCGATGCGCCCCGGGACCTGACGGACCTGCTGGCGGAAGCCGACGCCAAACCCGGCATCAAGGTGCTCCGTGACAGGCTGGCGGCGACGGCAAGCGCGGCCTGATCTATTCTTCCGCAGGGATGCCGCGCGCGCGGCAGGTGTCGAGGGCGGCCTGGAAGCGGGGGCGGAAACCCGGATGGTGTTTGGCGAAACCTCTGGTGAGCTCGAACGCCACCGGCAGGCGTGTGTAGGGCACGATATCGAGGCTTCTGGCATAGTCTGCGGCGCCCGCCTTCAGGGTCTCGCGGAAATCGGCGGACAGGGCGGCATCGACCTTGCCTTCGACGAGCCACAGCACCAGCCGGTTTTCATCGTCCGTGCCGGGCACCAGATTGAAACCACCCCGGCGCAGCAGCACTTCGGGGTGCGAACCCGGAAAGGCGGTCACCCGCGCCCGGGCCTTGAAGCCGGGCATATCGGGCCGCAGGCGTGCGCCATGCGGCAGAAACCACTGGATCGCGAGCCAGCCGATGGGGCCGGCAAGCCGCGCTGCACGCTCGGGGTCGCCGGTGTCGTAGGTCGGGAACCAGATATGGTCCCGGCCTTCCGCGTCAAGCCGGTTGGAGCGCGCCATCGATACCGCCTCGAGGCTGTAAGGCTGGTCCAGGGCTTTCATGGCGCATTCGAGCGCATCGACACCGGGGCCCAGGAGGCGGCCATCGGCCTGTTTCATGCCGAACTTGCCTTCGCCGTGGGTGAACACCTCGACAAGGCCGGGGGCCGGGATTGGGGCCGGAGCCGACACTGGGCCCGACACTGGGGCCGGGGCCTGTCCGGGGGCTGGCTGGGCCCCTGCTGCAACACCGGCAATCAAACTGAACAGCATGGCCAGCGCCACATTATACTTCATACAAAATTCCCACGTGCCGCACCGTCCGATCCTGCCTGACGCCTTGCCCGCGCTGCCACGGCCTTGACGGCCCTTGTTGTCAGTAACTGAGGAACTGAGCAAGGCCGCGAGCCTCGAAAAATGCCTTCAGTTGGCCCGATGCCTTCAGGCTATCCAGCATGCCCGACAGCTCTGCCGCCGAAACCGGGCCGGGTGTGCGGGTGAGAAACGCCAGGTCATAATGCTGGTCGGGCGGCGAGACGGCCATCACCTGTGCGGCCAGCGTCGGGTCGGTGCGCATGGCGGTGGTCAGGAACAGGTCGCTGACGATGGCGATGTCAACATCGCCCGCCACCAGGTGCTTCAGCACCTTGGTCTGGGTTTCGGCGAATACAACATCGTAGCGGCTTTTCAGGAACTGCTGGTCGGCATTATAGCCCGCGAAGGCATAATGATAACCAAGGGTAAGGGCCATGCGGTGCTTCAGCCGGTCGGCCGGGCTTTGGCTGGTGTCCCAGTCGGCGCGGCGCGCAACAAAAGCCTCGTGCCCCGACAGGATGGCCGGTGTGGTTTCAACCTCGACATGTTCGTCCGCCCAGCCCCAGTCCGCCATTTCGAACATGACCATATCGATCTTGCCTGTGCGCATCAGCTCGTACCGGCGCTGGGACGGAATGGTCAGGAAATTGAAGTGATGTTTGTGCTGCACGCTGTTCAGGAGCGCGATCAGGTCCGGCGTCAGGCCCGCGTCGCCGTCCACAAACGGCTCGAACTGATAGCCACCCACCGTGACCTCGTCCGCCCGCACGGGCGCCACCACGGCAAGGGCCATGGCCAGCAACAGGCCGGAAATCTGCACACACCACAACATCGGCAACTCCTTGCGACCCCCAGGACACAAAGTGACCGGCACTTTATTAAAATGTGGTATATGTGCCAACCCTCATGTGCGCGGCGCCATCGGCGGGCATCAAACTGCAACCGCCAGGGTGGGCGGACAGCCTGTTTGCGCTTGCTTTTCCGCGCATTTCGCGCTAAATCGCGCCCGACTCAAATGCTTTGCCATTTGGGGAACCCCGCCCTTGCATCCCTGGAGGAAGTGGCGGTCGGTGCCGGGATGGTCCCGCCACCGTTTATCAGTTTTTGGAGAACTAACATGGCTGACATCGTCACCATCGTTGCCGAGCCGCGCGAACGGGTGGGTAAGGGAGCCTCCCGCGCCGTGCGTCGTGCCGGTAAGGTACCGGCTGTAATTTACGGCGACAACAAAGAACCCGAATCGATCCAGATCCCGCAGAACGAAATCATCCGTCTTCTGAACCGTGGCGGCTTCATGTCCCACACGTTCGAAGTTCAGGTTGGCAAGACCAAAACCAAAGTCCTGCCGCGCGACCTGCAACTGCACCCGGTTTCGGACATGCCGATCCACATCGACTTCCTGCGTCTTGGCAAGGACATGGACCTGGTGATGGAAGTTCCGGTTCATATCGTGGGTGAAGAAAAGTCCCCGGGCATCAAGCGCGGCGGCGTTATCAACCACACCCGTCACGCCATCGAACTGCATGTTCCGGCCGACAACATTCCGGAATTCATCGAAGTTTCGGTTGCTGGCCTCGACGTGAACGAAGCTGTGAAGATCCATTCGGTCACGCTGCCGGCAGGCTGCCGTCCGACCACGGACCGCGACTTCACCATCTGTGCCATCGTGGCGCCGAGCGGCCTGAAGTCCGCTGAAGCTGCCAGCGACGACGCAGCAGGCGACGACGAATAATCGTGGCCCGGAGCACCCGCTTCCGGGTGCTCCACCAGCCGGAGGGAAAGGTCTCATGCTGCTTTTTGTCGGTCTTGGCAATCCGGGCAGCAGTTACCAGAACAACCGGCACAATGTAGGTTTTATGGCGGTGGACGAGATCGTGCGCCGCCATAATTTTTTGCCCTTCCGGTCGCGGTTCCAGGGGCTGGCCAGCGAAGGCAGCATCGGGGGTAACAAGCTCCTGATCCTGAAGCCCCAGACCTATATGAACTTGTCCGGGCAGGCGGTTGGCGAAGCCATGCGCTTCTACAAGCTGACGCCCGCCGATGTTGTCGTCTTCTATGACGAACTGGACCTCGCATTCGGCAAGGTGAAGGTGAAGACAGGTGGCGGTGCCGCCGGCCATAACGGCATCCGGTCGATCACCCAGCATATCGGCGCCGACTTTGTGCGCGTGCGCATCGGTATCGGCCACCCCGGCCACAAGGACCGGGTGCATGGCCATGTGCTGGGCGATTTTGCGAAGGCCGAGCAACCGGTGCTGGAGACGGTGCTGGATGCCGTGGCGCGCGAAGCCGGCTGGCTGGCAGAAGGTGACGCGCCGCGCTTCATGACCGAGGTCGCCCGCCATATCAATCCGCCGCGTGAAAACGGCACCAGGCCGAAAGCCGCCGAACCGGCAAGCACCAAACCGGCGGCAAAGACGGCAGACAAAAAGAATAACGAGGGCCCGATGGCAGACCTGCTGCGCGCCCTGAAGTCAGGAGACAAATAGATGGGTTTCAAGTGTGGTATCGTCGGCCTGCCGAACGTGGGCAAATCGACCCTTTTCAACGCGCTGACCTGCACGGCGTCGGCGGCGGCCGCCAACTATCCCTTCTGCACCATCGAACCGAACGTGGGCCAGGTGCCGGTGCCGGACGAGCGCCTGTACAAGCTGGCTGAAATCGCCACGTCGAAGCAGATCATCCCGACCCAGCTTTCGTTCGTGGACATCGCCGGCCTGGTGCGCGGTGCATCGAAGGGCGAAGGCCTGGGCAACCAGTTCCTCGCCAACATCCGCGAAGTGGACGCCATCTGCCACGTGCTGCGCTGTTTCGAAGACGACGACATCACCCATGTGGACGGCCGGGTCGACCCGGTGTCGGACGCCGAAACCATCGAAACCGAGCTGATGCTGGCTGACCTGGAAAGCCTTGAGGGCCGGGTGCATGGCCTGGGCCGGCGCGTGCGCGGCGGCGACAAGGAAGCCATCATTGCCATGGGCCTGATCGACCGCATCATCCCGCTGCTGAAGGACGGCAAACCCGCCCGCAACCTGACGGTCGCGGAAGGTGACGAGCGCCGCGCATTCGAAATGCTGCAGCTCCTGACCTCGAAGCCGGTTCTGTATGTCTGCAACGTCGAGGAAGAAAGCGCCTCGACCGGCAACAAATTCTCGGAAGCCGTGGCCGAAATGGCCGCCAAACAGGGTGCCGGTTGCGTGGTGATCTCTGCCGCCGTGGAAGCTGAAATCGCCCAACTGGACGATGACGCGGAAAAAGGCGAGTTCCTGGAGACCCTGGGCCTCGGCCAGACCGGCCTCGCGCGTGTGATCCGCGCCGGTTACGACCTTCTGGACCTGATCACCTATTTCACGGTCGGCCCCAAGGAAGCCCGCGCCTGGACCATCACCAAGGGCACCAAGGCCCCGGCCGCCGCCGGTGTGATCCATACCGATTTTGAAAAAGGCTTCATCCGCGCCGAAACCATCGCCTATGACGACTATGTTGGCCTCAAGGGTGAACAGGGTGCCAAGGACGCCGGCAAGATGCGGCTTGAAGGCAAGGAATATGTGGTCGTCGACGGCGACGTGCTGCACTTCCGCTTCGCGAACTAGGCCACGCACGACCGGTCGGCAGGATTGCACTGGTCTGCTGGCATTTTGTTACCCATTTTTTAAGCCGACAGGCTTAATATGGCGGTAATGAAAAGCTCAGGCAGCATGCATGCATCAGATGAAAACGGCCCCGATTACGGCAGACCAGTTGGACCAGATGTTCAGAAATGCGTTTCTGGGCATCACCGTGCATCGCGGGCTTGAGATTCTCTATGTCAACCGGCGTGTCGCCAGCCTGCTCGGGTATGACGATGTCGCCGACCTGATGGCCCACAGTGACCTCGGGCGTCATATCCCGGCTGACAACCACCGCCGACTGTTGGAACGCTGGAGCCATATTGCCGACGGCAGCCTGCCGCCCGAACGCAACCGTATCCGCAACATCACCCAGTCGGGCCAGGAAATCTGGCTTGATGTCACCGACGAACCGGTGCTGTGGCAGGACGGCAAGACCGCGATCATGAGCACGATCACCGACGTCAGCACCGCCGTACAGGCCAACGAAAGCCTGTTGAGCTCGTTCCGGCGGCTCGAGGCGTCGCTGGACGGCATTCTGGAGACCATCCCCACCGGCGTGGCCATTTTTTCCGACAGCGGCCGGCCCCGCATTGTCAACAGCGCCATGCGGGCGCTGTTCCAGGACGACCCGCACCCGAACCTCGAAGTACCGCCCGTGATGACCGACCTGATGGCGCGCATCGTGGAAACCGACGCCATGGAAGCCACGGAACGGGCGGTCGCCACGCCCATGGGCCGGGTGGTCGACCTGGTGGCGCGCCGCATGGACGACAATGCCATCATGATGTGCGCGGTCGATGTCAGCGACTGGCAGGCGCGGCAGGACCAGTTGCGCGACATGGCGGAACACGACCCCCTGACCGGGCTTCTGAACCGGCGCGGTTTCCGGGCCATGGTGAAAACGGCGCTGAAACAGGTAAGCGAAAAGGGCACTGGCGCGGCCCTGATGATGGTGGACATCGATTTTTTCAAGAAAATCAACGACACCCATGGCCATGCCTTTGGCGACATGGTTTTGCGCAGTGTCGCCAAACGGCTGGAAAAACAGTTGCGCGACGGCGACCTGATCGCCCGCGTGGGCGGCGAGGAATTCTGTATTTTCCTGCCGAATTGCGATGCCGAAACGGCGGAACTGGTGGCCGAACGGCTGCGCGCCCATATGGCCGCCGACCCGTTCGCCAACCGCAAGACCCGGGTGCGCCTGACCGCCTCGTTCGGCCTGAAAACCTGGGATGGCAAGGGGGCACCGCGCCTCGGCAGCCTGCAGGGCGAAGCCGATGCGGCCCTGTACCGCGCCAAGCAGATGGGCCGCAACCGGGTCGTGATTGCCTGAAATTCAGTCCGCCACAGCCTCGTCGGCCCGGGCATCCGCCATATCGTCCGCCGGGTCGGCCCTGTACGCCTTGTAAAGATAGGGCAAGGCACCGTGCACATAGGCCGCAACCGGCAACAGCACCCAGTAAAAATAGCCCCAGTTCATGAGATGCGACAGCGTACCTGCCCCCAGGAACAGAAGGAAAGGTGCCAGATTGACCAGATGCGCCCGCATGCCCCTGCCGCCCGGTGCCAGATAGATGAAATGTTGCTGATGCGACAAAAGCCGGAGCAGGAAAGGCAGCACATAGGCAACCAAGGCCCACGCAACCAAAAGGATCAGGGCATAGGTCTGCACCACCGCAAAAGCGGGTTTTTCATAGAACCAGTTGTTGCGGGCGCAGACGATCAGG
>SBGU01000046.1 GCA_006226495.1 Alphaproteobacteria bacterium | reverse complement strand
CTCAAATCAAATCGTGCCATGATCCAAACTCCTTCAGGAGCTTGAATCACAGCAGCACTATTTTGAAAAGCCTTTTATGAGTACAGGACCTAGGGAAGCTGGACGGGCGCGCGCGGCGCCGCAAGGATCATGGCGGCGCCCACAAGGCAAATGCCGGCACCGATGATGTCCCAGCGGTCAGGCCGCGTGCCTTCAACCAGCCACAGCCACACAAGGGAACTGACAATATAGACCCCGCCATAGGCGGCGTAGGCGCGGCCGGCGGCGCTGCTGTCGACCAGGGTGAGCATATAGGCAAACAGCCCCAGCGACGCGATGCCCGGCGCCAGCCACCAGACCGGCTTGTCGAGGCGCAGCCAGGCCCAGAAGCTGAAACAGCCGGCGATTTCGGCGAACGCCGCGACCAGATAAGCGAGGGCAGTCTGCATAGGGTGTTGTCCTTCCCCGAAATGGTTTCCCGCACGGGCGCGCCCGACCGGGGTCACAGTCTGGCGCACCGCTGGCATTTGCGCCAGCTTTACCACGGCAGGCGCATAAAAACGGGCGCTGCGGGGGATCGCAGCGCCCGGTTCATTTGTCCGGTTGCCGGCCTCAGCTCACGAGGTCGAACCGGTCGGCGTTCATGACCTTGGTCCAGGCGGCGACAAAGTCGCCCACGAACTTCTGCCCGGCATCGTCCTGCGCATACACCTCGGCATAGGCACGCAGGATCGAGTTGGAGCCGAACACCAGGTCGACCCGTGTGGCGGTCCATCTGGTGGCGCCGGTCTTGCGGTCCCGGATGTCATAGCTGTTCTTGCCCGTGGGCACCCAGCTATAGGCCATGTCGGTCAGGGCCGTGAAAAAGTCGGTGGTCAGCGCGCCGACACGGTCGGTGAAGACACCGTGTTTGCTGCCGCCATGGTTGGTGCCGATCACCCGCATGCCGCCCACGAGCACGGTCATCTCCTGCGCGGTCAGGCCCATCAGTTGCGTGCGGTCCAGCATCAGTTCCTCGGGGCTGACCACATAGTCCTTCTTCAGCCAGTTGCGGTAGGCGTCATGGATCGGCTCCAGCACATCGAAGGAGGCGGCGTCGGTCTGCTCGTCGGTCGCGTCACCCCGGCCCGGCGTGAACGGCACCTCGACATCGAAGCCCGCCGCCTTCGCGGCCTGTTCGACACCCAGGTTGCCCGCGAGCACGATGACATCCGCCACACTGGCACCCGTATCGGCGGCGACGCCTTCCAGCACCTTCAGGACGCGGGCCAGCCGTTCGGGCTCGTTGCCTTCCCAGTCCTTCTGGGGCGCAAGCCGGATGCGGGCACCATTGGCGCCGCCGCGCATGTCAGACCCCCGGTAGGTGCGGGCGCTGTCCCAGGCGGTCGACACCATGTCGCTGACGCTGAGGCCGGATTTGGCGATCTTTGCCTTGACGGCAGCCACATCATAACCGGTGCTGCCGGCGGGCACGGGGTCCTGCCAGATCAGGTCTTCCTCTGGCACTTCAGGGCCGATATAGCGGGCTTTTGGCCCCATGTCCCGGTGGGTCAGCTTGAACCAGGCGCGGGCGAACACCTCGCGGAAATAGGCCGGGTCCTTGTGGAAACGCTCGGAAATCTTGCGGTAGACCGGGTCCTTGATCATCGCCATGTCGGCATCGGTCATGATCGGCATGCATTTGATCGCGGGGTCCTCGACATCGGCGGGCTTGTCTTCTTCCCTGATGTCCACGGGTTCCCACTGCCAGGCGCCGGCCGGGCTTTTGCGGGATACCCATTCATGGCCGAACAGCATGTCGAAATAGCCATTGTCGAACACGGTGGGGTTGGTGGTCCAGGCGCCTTCGATGCCGCTCGTGACCGTGTTGCGGCCAATGCCACGGCCCTTCTTGTTCAGCCAGCCGAAACCCTGGTCTTCGACATCGCCGCCTTCGGGGTCGGGGCCCAGGTCATCGGCGCGGCCGTTGCCGTGGGTCTTGCCGACCGTGTGGCCACCGGCGGTCAGGGCCACGGTTTCTTCATCGTCCATGGCCATGCGGGCGAAGGTCACGCGCACGTCTTCCGCCGTTTTCAGCGGGTCCGGGTTGCCGTTCACGCCTTCCGGGTTCACATAAATCAGGCCCATCTGCACGGCGGCCAGCGGGTTCTCCAGGCTGTCACGGTCCGCGCCCTTGTAGCGGTCGGCACCCAGCCAGTCCTTTTCGGCACCCCAATAGACATCGGTCTCGGGCGCCCAGATATCTTCACGGCCAAACCCGAAACCGAAGGTCTTCAGGCCCATGCTTTCATAGGCCACGGTGCCGGCCAGGACCAGAAGGTCGGCCCAGCTCAGCTTGTTGCCGTATTTTTTCTTGATCGGCCACAACAGGCGGCGCGCCTTGTCGAGGTTGGCATTGTCCGGCCAGCTATTGAGCGGGGCAAAACGCTGGTTGCCGGTGCCACCACCACCACGGCCATCCGCCAGCCGGTAGGAACCGGCCGCGTGCCAGGACATGCGGATCATCAGGCCGCCATAATGGCCCCAGTCGGCCGGCCACCAGTCCTGGCTGTCGGTCATCAGGGCCAGGAGGTCCTTCTTGAGGGCGTCGAAATCGAGGGTCTTGACCGCTTCACGATAGTTGAAACCCGGGTCCATCGGGTTGGTCTTCTTGTCATGCTGGTGCAGGATGTCGAGCTTGAGGGCGTTCGGCCACCAGTCCATCACCGAGGTGCTGTTTTTGGTGTTGCCACCATGCATGACCGGGCATTTGCCTGAAGTATCCATAACATGTGTCTCCTGTTTGCGTGCGGGGGCTGCAGGACTTGCGTTCGGGGGACGGCAAAACCCTGCAGGGACGGTGGCAACGACAAAGATCGCAACTCTGGGTACGGAAACGGGGTGGGCAGCGTTGCCAGCCTTCCTGTCATGAGGAAAGGCTATATGAAGCCATCATATATGGAAAATTTGTTTATTGAATAACAGTTAGTGGAAGAATTGATGACGTCGCGCAGACGTGAGGCAACCCGGGCGCGCCCTCAATGGCCGGGGGTGGTTTCGATATAGAAACGTCGGCAATCGTCGTCCGCGAAGCTGCCCTTGTCGCAGGCGGCCTGGATGATCGGGATCAGGTCGTCTTCCACGAGCGTGAGGTTCGCGAGCAGCAGTTGCATCACCTCGTGGCTCCAGCTCCGGGCGGTCTCATTCTTTACCGCATGGTCGGACGCATAGAAGCGCGCAAGCTGTTCCAGCGAACGGTCGCTGCCCTTGCGGGCGCTGAGGGCGAGGGCGGACAGCATATGGCCATCCATATGGCCGTCTACTGCGATATCGGATGCCGCGCTGCCGTCAGCCATGGTGGGCGCCATCATATGCACCGTGCCCTGGCTTTCAGGCGGCCTGAGCGCAAGCGCCAGCAGCATCACACCACCCGCGACGACAAGGAAAGCAACAGACAGGGCCACAAGAAAACGCAACATCACCGGGTTCCAGAGTTAATGTAATATTGTAACAATAACCGGGTGCCGGAGCAAGCGTGTTTGAAGGGGGCAAAGGGCGGCAGGGCCGCCCCGCCATGTTACATGGTTTTGGCGTAATCGACCTTGAAGCCGGCGTCTTCGAGCGCGGCGACAAGGCGCATGGCATGTTCGCGGTCCTTGGTCTCGACCACCAGTTCCATTTCGGTGAGCTTCAGGGAAATGGCGCCAAATTCGCGCTGGTGCCGCATTTCGATGACATTGGCACCGATGCGGGCCACCACTTCGGTAACCAGCGCCAGGGCGCCCGGCTGGTCCATCATGGTGATGCGGAGGCGCGACAGGCGGCCATCGCGGGCCATGCCGCGCATGATGGCGCTGGCCAAGAGGCGGCTGTCGATATTGCCGCCCGTGAGCACCATGCCGACCTTGTGGCCCTTGAACCGTTCCGGGAATTCGAGGAGGGCGGCCAGCGGCGTTGCCGCCGCGCCCTCGACCACCACTTTCTCGATTTCCATCAGCATCACGATGGCGGCTTCGATGCGGCGTTCGGGCACGATCAGGATATCGTCCACCAGTTCCTTCACCACCTTGCGGGTATTCTGGCCCGGGGTCTTCACGGCGATGCCTTCGGCGATCGAGATGAAGCTGCCGTCCAGGTCGATGCCGTTCACCACTTCCTTCATGGCCGGGAAGGCTTCGGTCTGCACACCGATGATGCGGATGTTGGGGTTGATATGCTTGGCGATGGTGGCGATGCCGGAGATCAGCCCGCCACCGCCGATGGGCACCAGGAGCGTATCGAGTTCCGGCACGTCTTCCAGCATTTCAAGGCCCACGGTGCCTTGCCCCGCCATCACCAGCGGGTCGTCAAACGGATGGATGAAGGTCAGGTGTTCGCGTTCCGCCAGTTCATAGGCTGCCTGGGTGGCCAGTTCGAAATTGCTGCCGGTCAGCACCACACGCGCGCCCAGTTCTTCGGTGCGCTTCACCTTGTTGAAGGGCGTGCCTTCCGGCATGACAATGGTGGCCGGAATGCCAAGGCGGGCAGCATGATAGCTGATGCCCTGGGCATGGTTGCCGGCCGATGCCGCAATCACGCCCTTGGTATCCTTCGGCAGCGACAGAAGCTTGTTCAGGGCACCGCGTTCCTTGTAGGCGGCGGTGAACTGGAAAATCTCGAACTTCAGCCAGCATTCGGCGCCGGTAATGTCCGACAAAGTGCGCGAAACCACGGTCTGGGTACGTTTGACCGCGCCCTGGATTGCCCTTTCCGCTTCGAAAACTTCCTTGGCTGATATCGGCAATAATTGTTCGTGCACGCCGGACTCCTTGAAATAAAACAACAAGCGGCAGCTTTGCCACAGGCCGGCGCCTGTGTCCAGCGCAAGGTTGGAAATCGCGCGGATTTCCTTGAAAAAGCGTGTGTTTTGGCGGGTCCTGCGTCGCCCGGTGCTACAGGAAGCGGGCGAGGAAGGCATCCACCGCATCGTAGCTTTCCTGTTCCCACAGCATGGGCGCATGCCCGACGCCGGGGATGGTCACTGCGGTGAGGTCCGGATGCCCGGATGCCATCTTCTCAAGGGTCGCGGCTGACAGGATGTCCGACAGTTCACCCCTCAGCACCAGCATGGGCAGGCTTTTCATGGCGGTGAACACCGGCCACAGGTCCGGCGCGGCCTGGTCAGGCTGGCCTTCGAAGTTTTTCGAAATGTCGGGGTCATACTGGATGACCGGTTTGCCGTCCACATCGGCATACAGCTTGTGGGCCATGGCAACCCACTGGGCATCTGTGAAGTTCGGGAACATCGGCGTGCCCAGCCGGCGCGTGGTGGCAACGGCTTCTTCCCAGCTTGCCGGCGCGGTGGTTTTGCCCACGAAGCTTTTGATGCGCTCGATGCCGTTCTTGTCTATCTCAGGCCCGATATCATTGATGATGGCCGCGCGCCACACGCCGGGCTTGAGCGCCTGCAGGATCATGGTCATCAACCCGCCAAGCGATGTGCCGAAGGCGATGACATCCTTGAGGCCAAGCGTGTCTATGAGGGTGAGCATGTCGCCGACATAGGTGATGGGCAGGTAGCGCGCGGGGTCGGGGTCCCAGTCTGACAGGCCACGCCCGCGCTGTTCAACCGCGATCACGCGGCAGCGGTCGGCCATATGGGCGGCAATTTCCTCGAAATCCCTGGCGTTGCGCGTCAGGCCCGGCATGCACAGCACCACAGGCGCGTCCGGCCCTGCCGTATTATAGTCGCGGTAATGCTGCCTGAGGCCGTCGCCATTGGTGAAATATTCGTCGGTAAAACGTGCCGTCGGGCGTGCCGCGCTGTCAGCCATAATCCTTGTCCCCATAATGTTGGCGTAGCTCGCGTTTCAGGATTTTGCCGTTCGGGTTGCGGGGCAGGGCATCGATGAATTCCACCGCGCTCAGGCGCTGCTGTTTACCAAGAAGGGCGTTTGCCCAGGCCTTGATCTCGTCGGCACCGATTCCGGTACCGGCTTCCAGTACCACGATGGCGACCGGGGTTTCGCCCCAGCGGCTGCTTTTGCCGCCAATGACGGCAACATCGTTGATATCCGGGTGTTTGATCAAGACAGCCTCGATATCCTGTGGATAGATATTCTGCCCGCCCGACAGGATCATGTCCTTCTTGCGGTCCACAATATAGAGATAGCCTTCTTCGTCCAGTTGTCCAATGTCGCCTGTGCGCAACCAGGCGCGGCCGTCGGCGTCGGTCCAGGTGCTGTCCGCGGTGGCGTCTGGGCGGTTCAGGTAGCCGGGCATGACAATGCGGCCGCAGCCGAGCACTTCGCCGGGCTGGCCCGTGGGTACCTCCCGGTCGTCGTCGCCGACGATGCGGATATCGGTGCCAATAAGCGGCTTGCCGACCGATGCCAGCCGGCCTTCGGCCTCTTCGGGCTCAAGGGTGGTGATAATGCCTTCGGTCAGGCCGTAGAGTTCGATCACGGTAGGACCAAGCCGTTCGATCAGCGCACCCTTGAGGTCTGCGTGCAGGGGCGAACCGCAGCTCATGACCGCACGAATACTCGAGAGGTCGAATTTCTCCTGGTCCTTCACCTCCATCAGGCGCTGGTACTGGATCGGCACCATGGCCATGTTGGTGATGCGTTCGCGTTCGATGGTGGCCAGCGCCTCGCGGGCATCGAATTTTTCATGCACCACCATGGTGCCGCCAGCTAGTAAGGTGGTGACCATGCCGACCCAACTGATGTTGGAATATAGCCCGATGGTGAAAAGGGTGCGCGACGACGGCGTGTAGCGAAGCGCAATCGCCAGGTCATAGGCCCAGTCGCGCCGGCCCTTGTGGGTGTGCAGGATGCCTTTTGGCAGCCCGGTGGTGCCCGAGCTGTAGATCACGTTCAGGGCATCATCGTCCTGGATGGTGACGGCGGGTTTGCTATTGGCGCCCGACGTCTTGAAGGCATCGTAATTCTGGCCGGCCACGATCAGCCTGAGGTCGCGTTTCTGCGCCTGGTAGGCAGCGAGGCGCGGCGCCTGGTCGGGCGTTACCACAACAGCGGCAACGCCCGCGTCGTTCAGCATGGCATAAAGCGCCTCGTCGGTGACCGACAGGTTGATCGGTACGGATGAGGCGCCTGATTTCATGATGCCGATCAGGGTTTCAACCATCTCAAGGCCGTTCAGCATGACCACGCCAACCGATGCACCCCGGCTGATGCCGGCATCGATGAAGGCATTGGCCAGCCGGTTGGTCTCCCGGTCGAATTCGGCCCAGCTCAGGCTGCGGTCGCCGCATTTGACGGCGGTTTTCTTGCCTTTCCACTTGCCGTGCAGGGACAGGATTTCAGGCAGCAGCGGGGCTTTGGTATCAAACGGCGACATTTGATATTCCTGTGTTGCGGGCCATGGGGGAGAGCGGATTGCTCTCCCCGGGCATCCTGGGGTTTATCAGAAATTGACCGTCAGGGTCGCGGTGACCGTCAGCGGCGGGCCGTAGAAGGTGGTGATATTGTTCTCGAGCCCGAGGGTCGGGAAGTTGTAACCCGCCGTTTTGTACCGGGTGTCGAACAGGTTTTTGCCATGCAGGCCAAGCGACCATTTGTTGTCCTCGGCGGTCCAGACGATGCTGGCATTCGCGAGGTCATAGGCTTTCTGGTCGATTTCCGGCACAGGGGTTTCGAACTGCACGACCGAGCCCTTGTGCGACCAGTTGCCGTTCAGGCTCAGGGTGCCAGACGACATCGGGATCGCGTAGGTCAGGCCGACATAGGACATGAACTCGGGTGTGTTCTGCACCGCGCGCTGGTCGGCCACGTTCACATCGTTCAGTATCCATTCGACAATGTCGGCATCCAGAACGTTGAAGGTGGTCTGCAGGGTCAACTGTTCCGTCAGCAGGAACAGGCCTTCAAATTCGATACCCTTGATGCGCGCCTTGCCGGCGTTGGTCACGGTGCCGACGAAGCCGTCGTTCACACCGTCATTGTCGCTGTCGATCGGCAGCGAACCCGGGATCTGCATGTCTTTATAGTCGCTGTAGAACAGGGCGATGTTGGTGCGCGCGCGCCCTTCCATCCAGGTCGACTTCAGGCCGAGTTCGAAGCTGTCCAGGGTTTCGGCGTCGAAACCGTCTTCAACTTCGGGCGACGAGAAGTTGGCGCCGCGCGGGTCGAAGCTGCCGGCCTTGAAGCCACGGCTGTAGGAAGCATAGACCTTGGCATCGTCGCTGAGTTTGTAGTCCACCGCAAATCGGGGCGAGAAGTCCTTGAACGTGCGGTCATTCTCGAAATCACTGGTGGTGGCCAGAAGGATGGCTGCGTCATTGCCAAGGAAGGGTGAACCCTTGCCGAGATAGGTGCCGCGGAAAATGTCGGCAGAGCGTTTGTCGTTGGTGTAACGGCCACCCACCGACAGCGACAGATTGTCGTTCATGTCGTAGGTGATGTCTGCGAAGGCCGACCATGCCTTGGTGTCGACCGTGCCGCCCGTGTAGGCGGTCACGCCCAACTGGCCCAGCACCACGTCGAAGTCGTTCGAGGCAGAGGCGTCCAGATAATAGAAACCGGCAACACCATGCCACTTGCCCGAATTGAACAGCGCCTGGAATTCCTGGCTGAACTGGCTGTTGTCGTAAATCACAGGGGCATCGAAATCGTCGACGGCAAGGCTGTCGAAGTCGATGACCGATTCCGTATAGTCCTCCCGGTAGGCGGTGATGGACTTCAGGGTCAGGCTTTCGCTGGCTTCATATTCGACCGAGCCATAAAGCCCCTTCGAATGCACTTCGTTGTTGCCATGGATGTCGCTGTTGGCGGTCGACAGGGTTGCGCCTGCGGTGGTGTCATAGACATCATCCAGGACCGGGTCGCCGCTGACGCGGCCCGGGTAGGGGCGATGGCCGGCAACAGCGTTCGAATCATCGTCGGTATAATCGGCGGCGACGCGGATGAACAGGCTTTCGCTGGGCATCAGTTCGATGCTGGCGCGGGCGGCGAGGATCTGTTTGTTATACTGGTCTTCGCCGGTGGTCAGGTTCTTGCCGAAACCGTCCCGGTTCAGGGAGGCAACGGTGGCGCCCACACGCACCTTGTCACTGAGCGGGACCGAGCCCTTGGCGACGGCGTCGATCTGGTTATAGGTGCCATAGGAAAGCTTCAGGCTGAATTCCGGCTCGTCCGACAGGCGCTTGGTGACATATTTGATGGCGCCGCCGACCGCGTTCCGGCCATACAGCGTGCCCTGCGGGCCGCGCAGCACCTCGATGCGCTCGATGTCGTAAATATCCAGAAGCGCACCCTGCGGGCGGGCGATATAGACGTCGTCCACATAAAGCGCGACACCCTGTTCGAAGCCTGCCAGCGGGTCCTGCTGGCCGACACCGCGGATGAAGGCGGTCAGGGTGGAGTTGGTGGCGCGCGACGGTTCGATGGTTACGCTGGGCGCGACCTGTGCGATGTCCGTCAGGTCGGATGCACCCGTGAGCGCCAGTTTGTCGGCGGAAAAGGCCGTTACCGCAATCGGCACGTCCTGCAGGCTTTCGGTACGGCGCCGGGCTGTAACCTGGATTTCCTCAAGGCCGACGCTGTCTTCGTCATCGGCGGCAAGAACCGGTACGGTGGTTAGCAGGCTGGTCGCGGCTACACTTGTCAAAAGGGCAGCACAAAGGGTCCGTCTGGATTTCATAATTTCCCTCCCCAGGGTTTTTGGTTGGAATCGTAGACCTTGATCCGGAGTAAATTCAACAACCGTTGAAAAGTCAATTCAAAAATTCAACGGTCATTGAAAAATGGCGGAATATGGATTTACGCCCATGTTTTTATTGGGCTACAAAAGAGCATCACCAGGAGGGGAGACCGAGTGGCTGAGCAGGAAAAGAAGCGGCGACAGACCCGCAAGGAACGGATTCTCGATGCGGCAGAGGCCTTGTTTGCCCGCCATGGCTTCGAAGGCGTGTCCATGCGCATGGTCGCCGAACGCGCGAGCGTGGACCTGGCGCTCGCCAGTTATCATTTTGGCAGCAAGCAGGGGCTGTTCGATGCCGTGCTGCTCAGGCGCGCCGAAGTGCTGAACAAGGCGCGCAAGGCCGCGCTTGAGGAATGCCAGCGCACAGCGGGGCCAAATGGCCCGACTGTCGAAGCCATCATCGATGCCTTCCTGAACCCGATGCTGGCGCATGGCTATGAAGACGACGAGGGCTGGCGCCATTATTTTGAACTGATCGGCCAGGTGAACAGCTCCACCGAATGGGGTGGTGTCTTGATGACCCGCTATTTCGACCCGCTGGTGCGCCGCTTTATCGAGGCCTTGGAAAAGGCGCTGCCGGACGCGGACCCGGCCGACATGTACTGGTGTTACCATTTCCTGTCAGGGGCGCTGACCCTCACGTTTGCGCGCACGGGCCGTATCGACCATCTGTCGAACGGTGTCTGCCATTCGGACGATATGGTGGGTGCCTACAAACGTATGGTGCCCTTTGTCGCCGCCGGCTTCCGGAACCTGTGCGACAAGTCGGGCAAATCCTGAACGCGTGAACCCCGCGAGAATGTTACTGTGCCGGGCCCGGCAAATTTGCTAGGCAGGGGACGGGACTGCCGCTGATCATGCGGCCATAAAAAACCAAAGAGGGTGGAATGAATAAAGCGACTGTGATTGCAGCCCTGATGATGGGCACGGGGCTTGTGGGGGCACAGGGTGCCACGGCGGAAAACCTGACGATTGAACGGCTGGTGGCCAGCCCCAGCATCGACGGGCCGGCGGTGCAGGGCCTCAAGATGTCGCCGGACGGCAAGCGCATCACCTTCCTGCGTGGCAAGGAAGAAAACCAGGCCCAGTTGGACCTGTGGGAATTTGACGTGGCGAGCGGCAACGCCAGCCTCTTGGTCGATTCGGCCAAACTGCTGGACGGCGGCGCCGAAGAACTGAGCGAAGAGGAAAAAGCCCGGCGCGAACGCAACCGCGCGATCGCCGGCAAATCCGGTATTGTCGACTATTTCTGGTCCGCGGACGGCAGCATGCTCCTGTTCCCGCTGGGCGGCGACGTTTATGTGCTGCCGCTGGGCGGCACGGTCAAGCGCCTGACCGAAACCCCGGAATATGAAACCGACATCAAATTCAGCCCCAAGGGCAATTATGTTTCCTTCATTCGCTCGCGCGAGCTGTATGCGGTCGAGGTCGCGTCCGGCAAGGAAGTGCGCCTGACCGAAGGTGCATCGGCCACAGTTGCGAACGGCATGGCCGAGTTTGCGGCCCAAGAAGAACTGGGCCGTTTCACCGGCTACTGGTGGTCGCCCGACGAAAGCAAGATCGCCTTCGAACAGTTCGACGAATCCAAGGTGCTGGTGAAGGACCGTTATGAAGTGCAGCCGGACGGCGGCGTCGTGGCGCTGAAGCAGCGTTACCCCGAAGCCGGCAGCGCCAATGTGACCGTGCGGCTGGGTGTGGTTGCGCTGGCCGACCAGTCGGTCAACTGGATCGACCTGGGCGACGATATGGATATCTATCTCGCGCGTGTGAACTGGCTGCCGGACAGCCAGACCGTGGCGTACCAGCGCCTCAACCGTGCCCAGACCCGCCTGGACTTAGTGTTCGCGGAAGCCGACCGCGATGTGCAGACGACCTTCCTGAGTGAAGAATCCGATATCTGGGTCAACCTGACCAATGACCTCAGGTTCACGAGTGACGGCAAGTCCATGTTCTGGACCAGTGAACGCACTGGCTACCGGCACCTGTACCGTTACGACCTGTCGGATGGGTCTGTGGCCACGCTCACGAGCGGCGACTGGGTGGTCGACAGTATCGAGAAATATGATGCCGACACCGACACGGTCTATTTCTCGGGCTACAAGGATGGCCCGATCGAGAAGCACCTCTACAAGCTGGGCGCGGACGGCGCTGTCGCCCGCATCAGCCAGGAAAAGGGCTGGCACGATGTAACGGTGGGCGAGGGTGTGTTCATCGACAAATTCTCGAGCCCCGAACAGCCGCCGCAGGTGATGGTGCGCTCGCTTGTGGATGGTTCGACCCTGTCGGCGGTGCTCGCGAACAAGCTGGACGCCAGCCATCCGTTCCATGCCTATGCGTCGTCGCAGGTGAAACAGGAGTTCGGCACCATCAAGGCCGGTGATGGCACGGACCTCTATTACCGCCTCTATCTGCCGAACGATATGCAGGCCGGCAAACGTTACCCCGCGATCATGGCGCCTTACGGCGGCCCCCATGGCCAGCGCGTGAAATATGGCTGGTCGGTCGACTTCAACGACATCCTGGCACAGCAGGGTTTTGTGGTCATGGTGCTGGATAACCGGGGCATGTGGAACCGGGGCCTGAAGTTCGAGGGCCATATCAAGAATGCCATGGGCACTGTTGAAGTTGAAGATCAGGTATCTGGTGTCAACTATCTGAAAACGCTTTCGTTCGTAGATGGCGACAAGGTCGGCATGTGGGGCTGGTCCTATGGCGGTTACATGACCCTGATGAACCTTTTCAAGGCGCCGGATGTGTTCAAGGCCGGTGTTGCGGTCGCGCCCGTGACCGACTGGCGGCTGTATGACACGGCCTATACCGAACGGTACCTGGGCCTGCCGTCAGCGCCGGGCAATGTGTACGAAAATTCAAGCGTGTTCAAATATGTCGACAATTTCAACGGCAAGCTGCTCCTTGTGCATGGCATGGCCGACGACAATGTGTTTTTCGACAATTCGGTCAAGCTGATGTCGGTATTGCAGAACAAGCGCAAGCCGTTCGAGCTGATGACCTATCCGGGCAAGAAACATGGCATCCGGGGCGAGGATACCCGCGCGCACCTGTGGCACATGGCGCTCGAATTCTTCAACCGCACGCTCAAGTAACGATTTCCGGACAACGGGGATCAGGGACCGGCGCCATCTGGCGCCGGTTTTCTTTTGGCCTCAGCCGAAGCGCAGCTTGGCGACGATGATCGAGCCCGCCAGCACCAGGGTAACCGAATTGGCGACAATGATCGGCAGGTCGCCGATGATGATGCCATACAGGAGCCACATGGCCACACCGGTGCACAGGATGGTGAACATGGCCAGGGACACGTCCTTGGTGGACTGGCTGCGCCAGGCGCGCACCACCTGCGGCACAAACGAGACCGTCGTCAGGGTCGCGGCCATCAGGCCGATCAGGGTCACCATTTCCATGGGCTTGTCTCCGCGAATCCATAGAGGGCAGGGGCGCACACGCCGCCATTGCCCGCCTCATTATCACCGCTTCGGCACGGACGGGTAGCGGGAAAATGACTGCGCTGTCAAAAAATGCACAAAGGGCGCGAAAATGCGCCGCCACCTCTTGTGGTTTCCTTTTTCTGGACTATATAGTCCAATAATGGTTGACGGCGTGTGCAAGGCCCGGTATTCGGGCGCCACGGTGATTGGCAAATCAACCGATTATGGTTCGCAGGGTTCGGCCGGGGCGGTTCTTCCTTCCCTCCCTCCCCAGACCCCTCAGGCGGGACCAGGCGACCAAATATAAAGCCGGGAGACAGGGCAATATGTCTCCCGGCTTTTCTTTTCGGGAAAATTGGCAGGACATCAGGCCGCGAGCGGCAGTTGCTCGCGCTCGCCGCGCAGGCCGTCCAGGATGGTTTCGACCGTCTGGCGGAACTGTTCGACATGGAACATATGGTCCGCGTCCTTGAGGGCGACAAACCGGGCGCGCTTGAACGAAGCGGCAACACGCTTGTTATCCTCGATGGGCAGGAAATGGTCATGCTCGCCGGTGAATACGGTGGCGTCCACGTCCGGCATCAGGCTCAGGTCGGTCTGGCCGTGGCGCAGGATACGCATGGTATTGTGCTTGAACTGTTCCTTCATGCCGGTGCTGGCATTCAGGAGCGCATGGCGAAGCTTGTCGGCGGTGAGGCGCGCGAGGCGGTTTTCGGCCCGGAACGCCGGGTTGGTCAGCAAATTGGTGAAACCGTCGGCGAAATCTTCCATGCGGTTCCATTCCAGAAGGAACAGCAGCAGGTTGAATTCATATTCCAGCCGTTCGGGCAGGCGGTCCATGGCGGAACCCAGGATCAGCTTGTCGACGCCCAGATACATCTGGGCATAGCGCATGGCGACGATGCTGCCATAGCTGCAACCAAGAAGGTTGATGACATCGATACCCAGCTTCTTCACCGCGCTATGGATGGCGCGGCAGATGAAATCGAAACCGTAATTGTGCGGCAGCACACCGGTATCGCCATTGCCGGGCGTGTCGATGGCAATGACCCAGGTTTCCTTGGCAAGCGCCAGGCTGACCTTTTCGATCTGGTTGATGTTCTGGAAAGCGCCGCCGATAAAAACAAGCGGGGTTTCGGTAAGTCCACGCGAATATTCTTTCACATGGATCGGAAAGCCTTCAAAAGAAAAGCAATGAAAATTGCTGTCTTTGGGCAAACTATGCAGGTCGGACACGTGCCACTCCCTTGGGTTTGGTTCGTTAAATACTGGACTGTTTAGTTTGCCTGATGATTTTGCGGCGCGGTTTACACGTGTTAACCTTAAGCTGCAATTAACTTTAACCATAAGTGTGTAAAATTGTCCGCAACTGTTGCGGAAAAGACACTCTTTTGCGGTGCCTCCCGGCATTTCCTCTTTATTTTGGCCAAAAAATCGCTAGGGTGCGCTGCCAACCGGCCCGGGGTTTTGCCCGGGTCTCTGTCATCCTGTCTGAGAGATACGAGCACCATGGCACTGGCCGAGGAAATCGATAAGCGCCGGACCTTCGCGATCATTTCGCACCCGGACGCCGGTAAAACCACCCTGACCGAAAAACTGCTGCTGTTCGGCGGTGCCATCCAGATGGCCGGTGAGGTGAAGGCACGCGGCGAACGCCGCCGCGCCCGCTCGGACTGGATGAAAGTGGAACAGGAACGCGGTATTTCGGTGGCGTCGTCGGTGATGACCTTCGATTATTCGGGCTGCACCTTCAACCTTCTGGACACGCCGGGCCACGAGGATTTTTCGGAAGATACCTACCGCACGCTTTCCGCCGTCGACAGCGCGGTCATGGTGCTGGATGCCGCCAAGGGTATCGAGGCCCAGACCCGCAAGCTGTTTGAAGTCTGCCGGCTGCGTGACATGCCCATTGCCACCTTCATCAACAAGATGGACCGGGAAACCAAGGACCCGTTCGAGCTTTTGGACGAAATCGAACAGACCCTGGCGCTTGATGTGTCGCCGGCCAGTTGGCCGATCGGCATGGGCCGCGACTTCCTGGGCTGTTACGACCTGATCCATGACCAGTTGATCCTGTTCGATCGCGGCAAGGGCGATGCCATCAGTGAAGGCATCAAATGTTCGGGCCTTGACGATCCGAAACTGGTCGAACTGCTGCCGGATTATGCGCTTGAGAAACTGAAGGCGGATGTCGAGATGGTGCGCGAGCTGTGCCCGGCCTTCGATATCGAAGCCTATCTGGAAGGCACACAGACGCCGGTGTTTTTCGGTTCGGCCATCAACAACTTCGGTGTGCAGGAAATCCTGCGTGGTATTGGCGATTTTGCGCCAAAACCGCGTCCGGGCAAGGCGCTGGAACGCGAAGTGGTGCCGACCGAAGAGAAGGTCAGCGGTTTTGTCTTCAAGATCCAGGCGAACATGGACCCCAAACACCGGGACCGGATTGCCTTCCTGCGCCTTGTGTCCGGCCGGTTCCGCAAGGGCATCAAGATGAAACATGTCAGGAGCGGCAAGATCCTGGCGATCCATAATGCCCAACTGTTCCTGGCGCAGGACCGCGAAATCGCCGAAGAAGCCTATGCGGGCGACATTATCGGCATCCCGAACCATGGCAACCTCAGGATCGGGGATACCCTGACCGAGGGCGAAATCGTGCGCTTCACCGGCGTACCGTCGTTCGCGCCCGAAATCCTGCAGAAGGTGCGGGCCGAAGACCCGATGAAAGCCAAGCACCTTGGCCGCGCGCTCGAGCAGCTCGCGGAAGAGGGGGCGGCACGGGTGTTCAAGCCCAACCTGGGCAGCGACTGGGTTGTGGGCGTTGTGGGCCCCTTGCAGTTCGACGTGCTGGCGGACCGTATCCGCACGGAATACCAGATCCCCTGCAAGTTCGAGCCGACCACTTTGATGACCGCAGAATGGATCGAGGGCGACCCGCGGGAAGTGAAGCAGTTCACCGACCAGAACCGCGCCTCGATGGCGGTCGATCATGCCGGCGCACCGGTTTACCTGGCGCGCAACAGTTGGCACCTGGACAAGGCCAAGGAAACCTTCCCCAGCCTACGCTTCCTCAAGACCAAGGAAGAAGTCTACTGATCCGGCTTCAGCCGCAGGATGGCCCTGCTGTCCTGCGGTTGCCGCAGCTTCCCTGCATTTTGGTCGTCCCGACATCGGTGCCCGGGAAATAAAGCCATCGCCAAACTTTTGTACAGCCGTTAAAGTTGTCCCACCGGAACTCAGGTCACGGAAAGGGAGGGCAACATGGCGGAAGAGGGCATCATCACCGGCGTCGGGGGCATTTTTTTCAAATGCCAGGACCGCGACGCACTGGCTGAGTGGTACCAGAAAAAGCTCGGGTTTCCCTATGATGGCATCGGCGCCAGCTTCCCGTTCCGGGAACATGCCGACCCCACACAGGAAGGTTATCTGGTCTGGGGACCGTTCCGCAAGGAAAGTGAATATTTCCGCCCCTCCGGCAAGGATTACATGATCAACCTCAGGGTCAGGGGGCTTGATGCCCTGCTTGCGCGCCTCAAGGCCGCGGGGGTTGAACAGGTAGGCGAGACCGAGGAATATGACTATGGCCGGTTTGCCTGGATCATGGACCCTGAAGGCACCAAGATCGAACTTTGGGAACAGAAGGACCCGCCGCCCGCCGAAGAAGTGGTCGATCCTGAAGGCGGAGACGACGCATGAAAGGACTGATCCGGGTTGTGCTCGGGCTTGTGGGCCTGGCGGCACTGGTGGTGTTGTGGCTGTGGCTTGCACCCGCGAAACTTGATCCCGTTGCCTGGAACCCGCCCAAATCGGCTGGCCTTGTGGGGCTTCTCGCCGCGAATGACCGGCTGGAAGGCGCCGAAGTTATCTCCCTCAAGGATGGCCATGGGCCCGAGGATGTGGCGGTGGACGCTGAAGGCCGCATCTATGGCGGACTGCAGGACGGGCGCATCATCCGCCTGTCGCCCGACGGCCTGGTGCAGGAAACCTTCGCGACCATCGACGGCGGGCGCCCGCTGGGCCTGCATTTTGATGCGCAAGGCAACCTGATTGTCTGTGACGCCTACAAGGGCCTGTTGTCTGTGGCGCCGGACGGCAGCATCACTGTGCTTGCCACCGAAACCGATGGCCGGCCGTTCAAATTCACCGACGATGTGGATATCGCATCCGACGGCAAAATCTATTTCTCCGACGCCAGCGACACCTACAGCCAGCCCGATTATCGGCTGGATATCCTGGAAGCGCGCGCCCATGGCCGGCTTCTGGTACATGACCCCGCAACCGGCGAGACCCGTACCCTCATGGACGGGCTCTATTTCGCGAACGGTGTGGCACTGTCGCAGGATGAAAGTTTCGTGCTGGTGAACGAAACCGGTCGGTACCGTATCAGCCGCTATTGGCTGAAGGGCGACAAGGCCGGTAACAGCGACATTTTTGTCGATAACCTGCCGGGCTTCCCGGACGACATTTCCGCGAACCGCACCGGCACCTTCTGGCTGGCGATCCCGTCGCCGCGCAACCCGAAGATTGACGATGCGCACCCGAAACCGTGGCTCAAGAAAATCTACAGCAAGCTGCCGACCTGGATGCAGCCGTCTGCCATCAAGCGCGGCATCGTGCTGGGGCTGAATGAAGCCGGTGCCATTACCCAGGTCTATCATGACGGCGACGGCAACCCGGTTTACATGGTCACGTCCGCCGAACAGGTGGGCGACATGCTGTATCTCGGCAGCCTGGACGCGCCGCAGATCGTGCGGCTGACGCTGGACTGAAAACGACAAGAAACCATCACGACAGACAGGATGAGAAAGTGACAGGCAAGACCAATCCGAAGGTTGATGGCGTTATCGCCAAATCGAACCAGTGGGCGGCGGAATATCGCGCGCTGCGCGCCATTGTGCTGGGCTGCGGCCTGACCGAGGACCTGAAGTGGGGCGTGCCCTGTTACACGGACGGCAAGGCCAATGTGCTGTTGATCCACGGGTTCAAGGACTATTGTGCGCTTTTGTTCTTCAAGGGTGCCTTGATGAAGGACCCCGAAGGCATCCTGATCCAGCAGACCGAAAATGTGCAGGCCGGGCGGCAGATACGCTTTGACGGCATTACGGAAATTGAGGGCAGGGAAGCCGTGCTTAAGGCATATGTGGAAGAAGCCATCGCCGTGGAAAAAGCCGGCCTGAAGGTCGAGTATCGCGAAACCCGGGACTTCCCGGTGCCCGAGGAACTGGCGGCCCGCTTTGAGGCCGAGCCCGCGTTCAAGGTCGCGTTCGAAGCCCTGACACCCGGTCGCCAGCGCGGCTATCTGCTGCATTTCGCTGGGGCAAAACAGTCAAAAACCCGCGCCGCCCGCATCGAAAAGCTGGCGCCGAAAATCTACGAAGGCAAAGGGCTGCAGGATTAGGGCAGGGCTATCCGCCGACCCCTGGTGGCGGTGTGGTGCCGAAGCTTTGCACCAGCGAACCGGCGATCAGGTTCCAGCCGTCCACCAATACGAAGAATATCAGCTTGAAGGGCATGGCGATCATCACCGGCGGCAACATCATCATGCCCATGGACATGAGGATCGAGGCCACGACCATGTCGATCACGATGAAGGGGATGTACAAGAGGAAGCCGATCTCGAAGGCGCGGCGAAGCTCGCTGATCATGAAGGCCGGCACCAGGGTGGTCATGGGCACGTCCTGCGCGTTCGCGACCGGGTCGGCGTTCGACAGGTTCATGAACAGCTCAAGGTCCTTCTCCCGCACCTGCGACAGCATGAAATTGCGGAACGGCACCGATGCGCGCTCATACGCCTGTTTCTGGTCGATCTGCTCGTCAATCAGCGGCTGGATGCCCTGGTCCCAGGCCTGGGTCAGGGTCGGGGCCATCACATAGGCGGTCAGGAACATCGACAGCGACACCAGCACGATGTTGGGTGGTGTCTGCTGGGTGCCCATGGCACTTCTGAGCAGGGAAAACACGATCACCATGCGGGTGAAACTGGTCATCATGATCAGGATCGACGGCGCGAGGCTGAGCACGGTAAGAAGCAGGATCATCTGCACCACGCGCCCGGACAGGGAGCCGTCTTCACCGAGGTTCAGGTTCAGGGACTGGGCGAACGCGGGGCCGGCACCTGCAATCACCACCGCCATGAAGACGGGCAGCAACAGCAACAGTGTGCGGACGGTCAGGCGCCGGTGAAACACAAAACTAAAGGCTTTTCTGGTCGTCACCGGTTTCGTCCCCTGCTGCTTCCAGCATTTTTTCAAAGTCACTGTCTTCTGTCCCGATCAGGCTGATGCCATTGGCGCCGCTGCCGAGAAGATACTCCCGGCCACGCCAGCGTACAATAACCAGCCGGTTGCGTCCGTCCAGCATGCGGTTTTCGACAATGGTGATCTGCTTGCCGCCTTTTGTGGGAAAGCGCGGCTGGCCGGGTGCCAGGCCAAAACGTTTCATGGCCCAGACCATCAGGCCCAGAAGCCCGAGCACGAACAGAAGCGCGGCAAAGGCGCCGGTCATTTCACCTAACATTCTTCTTGTCCGTATCCTGTGGGGTTTGCGGGCTTTGGGGCAGAGGTGCCGTGTCAACCGTGGTGGCCGCTTCCATGCGCTTGTTTTCGGCATAGACCCGTTCCAGGATCAGGGAAACCGCATGCAGGGCCTCAAGGGGTACCGGGCTTTCGACCTCGAAGGCGTCCAGAAGCTCGATCAGGTCGCTGTCCTGGCGCACCTTCACACCTTCGGCGAACGCGATATCGAGAATCTTTTCGGCGACAAAACCGTGCCCCTTGGCGGTAATGCTGGGGGGCGCCCCCTCGGCATTGTCCTTGATGGCCACCGCCTTGGTGGTGGGTACCGGTATGTTCCTGTTGTCGCTCATGACTGCATTGAGCGACAGATGCGGCAAAATTGCAAGCGAATGCCCATGGGGCAGAGGCCCAAAAAAACTTCTTATGTTTGCAACTTGTTAACCTGATTCGGGTCATGTTATGCTCTCTGGAAGCTCTGATGGGCACGGTTTAGGAACAGGCAGGCACATGGATTTAACCAATATACCGATCATGGCGGCGCTTCGCCGGCGCATGCATTGGCTGAACCAGAACCAGCAGGTGCTGAGCGAGAATATCGCCAATGCCAACACGCCGGGTTTCAAGGCCAGGGAACTGGAATCGCAGGATTTTTCCAGTATCGTCGACGACCTGACCGGCAAGGGCAAAGGCATGGGCAGCGTATCGCTGCGCGGTTCGAAGCCGGGCCATATGGGAACCAATTCCGGTTTCGGTCCCGCGAATATCGTCGAGATGAAACATGCCGAAGAAGCCCCGAACGGCAACTCGGTCGTGCTTGAAGAACAGATGATGATGGTGGCCAACAACCAGATGAAATATGGTATGATGGTCAATCTCTATAAAAAGAACATGGGGCTGTTGAAGATTGCCCTCGGCAAGAACGGGGCGTAGAAACGCGGCTCCGGGCTTGAACCCGATTTAAAAGGACCAGGCGATGGACCTTCAAAAAGCGATGATGGCATCTGCGGCGGGGCTTCGGGCCCAGTCCGTGCGCATGCGCGTTATTTCCGAAAACATTGCCAACCAGGATTCGGTCGCGACCGATCCGGGCGCCGACCCTTACCGCCGCAAGATCGTGACGTTCCAGACCGAAATGGACCGCGCAAACGGTGTCGAGACGGTCAAGGCGACCGGGGTTGAATTCGACCAGAAGGAATTCGGCAAAAAATACGACCCCGGCAACCCGGCGGCTGACTCGGCTGGTTATATCAAGACCTCGAACGTCAATGGTCTCATCGAACTGATGGACATGCGCCAGGCCCAGCGGACCTACCAATCCAACCTGAACGCGCTTGAGGCGTCGCGCCGCATGGCGACCATGACCCTCGACCTGCTGCGCTGAGGAGGGCTGAATGAACATAAAACAGCTTGATGCCGTAAACGCCTATTCGCAGGCCAGCAAACAGCTTCAGGACAGTGCCGGTCTTGGTGGTCGTAACGGCCCGGACGGCATGGCCGACAAATCCGCCTTTTCCGCGCTCGTGACCGAAACCCTCGGTGATGTTGCCAAGGCAACAGGGGCGTCGGAAGCCATTGGCGCCAGGGCGCTCGTGGACCAGGCCGACATGGTGGATGTGGTTACCGCCGTCACCAATGCCGAAATGGTGGTCGAAACCGTGGTCACGGTGCGCGACAAGGTAATTTCCGCCTATAACGACATCCTGAAAATGCCGATCTGACCGTTTGGGCGGAGGGGGAAGCAGATGACAGGACCCGAAGTCCTTGAGGTAGGCCGCGACGCGGTGCAGACCCTGCTGCTTGTTTGCGGGCCCATTATGGGCGTCGGGCTGGCGGTCGGTTTGTTCATTGCCTTTTTCCAGGCGCTGACCCAGCTTCAGGAAATGACCCTGACCTTCGTGCCCAAGATCCTCGCCATCTTCACCATGCTCCTGTTCTCGCTGCCCTATATGGGCCGGGTGCTGAACAGTTTCATGGAACGTATCGTCGAACGCATCATCGCGGGCGGATAAGGCCGTGCTGGGCGACATCCTTCCCGCCGAAGCCTTCGGTTTCCTGCTTGTCACCGTTCGCATGGCCGCGCTTGTGATGATCATGCCGGTCCTGGGCGACCATTCGGTGCCCGCCCGCATGCGCGTGGCCTTTGCCATGATGGTGTCGATCATCGTTTATGGCACCGTGCGCACGCAGTTGCCGCCGATGCCCGGCAATATCTTCGACCTGGCCGCGCTGATGATCCGGGAGTTGACCATCGGCCTGATGATGGGGCTTGTGACCCGCATCCTCCTGACCTCGACCCACGTTGCCGGCTCGCTGATCGCGTTCCAGACCGGCCTTGCCGCAGCCCAGAGCTTCGACCCGAGCCAGGGCAGCCAAAGCGTGATTGTCGCCACCTTCATGACCCTCATTGCCGTTACCTTGATCACGGTTACCGACCTGCATCATCTTTTGATCATGGGCATGGCCAACAGTTATGTGCGGTTCCCGGCAGGCATGGCGTTGCCGGTGGCCGATTTTGCCACCGTGACCGTGCGCTATGTTTCCAGCAGTTTCATGCTGGGCTCGCAGATGGCGCTGCCTTTCATCGTGTTCGGCATCGTCTATAACGTCGGGCTTGGTCTGGTTGCGCGCATGGTGCAGGGTTTCCAGGTTTTTTTCATCGGCATGCCGATCAACCTTTTCCTCGGTTTCACCCTGATCATGCTGCTTATGGGGTCGATGATGAACCTGTTCCTCGACCAGTTCCGCGTGCTGCTTCTGGATTTTGTGGGATAGGCCATGGCAGAAGAAGACGACGCCCAGAAAACCGAAGAGCCCACGCCCAAAAAACTGCAGGACGCGCGGGAGAAGGGCGAAGTTGTCTCCAGCCAGGAAGTCAAGACCTGGGCCATGCTGATGGCGGCTGCCGGTCTTCTGGCCGGCATGGGCGGATATATCGGGTCGCATATTTCCATGCCCTTTGTCGGGTTCCTGTCGAACCTGCATAATATCGATGCCGACCAGACCGGCGCGCTGGAGCCGATCATGGGCGCGGTCCAGCAGGTTTTTTATGTGCTGCTCATTCCCTTCGGCACCTTCCTCCTGGTGGCGATTGCGGCGAACCGCATGCAGCATGGTGGCGTTTTTTCCTTTGAAAAGCTGAAGCCGGACCTCAAGAAAATCTCGCCCATGGCAGGCCTGAAGCGCATGTTTTCATCGCGGATGCCGGTCGAATTCCTGAAAATCGTTGCGAAGCTTATTGCTGTCGGTGGGGTTATCGTGCTGATCGTCTATCCCGAACGCGGCCGGCTCGATACCATGATGCTGCTGTCGATGATGGATATACTGATCCTTATCAAGGTGATGGTCCTGAAGCTTCTGGTCGGCGTCATTATCGTGCTGACCTTCATCGCTGTATTCGACTTTTCCTTCCAGCGCTACCAGCATCACAAGAAGCTGCGCATGACCAAGCAGGAAGTGAAGGATGAATATAAACAGACGGACGGTGACCCCAAGGTCAAGGGCCGCCTGCGGTCGATCCGGATGGAGCGCGCGCGCCAGCGCATGATGGCCAATGTGCCCAAGGCCGATGTGGTGATCACCAACCCGACCCATTATGCCGTTGCACTTGAATACAAGCATGGCCAGATGGAAGTGCCGCGGCTGATCGCCAAGGGTGTTGATGGCATTGCCGCAAAAATCCGCGAAATCGCGCAGGAAAACAATATCCCGATCGTCGAGAACCCGCCGCTTGCCAGGGCCCTGCACGCCGCCGTGGAACTGGATGAGGAAATCCCGCCGGATCACTATAAGGCGGTCGCGGAAGTCATCAGTTATGTGCTGAAGCTGCGCCGGGTCGGCATTCGCCCGCGCACCAGGTAGGCGGCATTCTGCGCGGTTTCTTTGGGCGCTTGCAATATTCTGCGCCAGCCCGCTAAGCTCGGGCAAAACATGGGTGGGTTTATATGGAAAGCAGACTGCCGCAGCCGTTCCGGGATGCGCTCATTCAAAGCGAAGCCAAGTCCGGCCTGCGCCTGATGGCGATTGCCCTTGCCGGCCTTTTGGGGGCGGCTGGCGCGGGTTTCATGGCCTGGATCGCATGGGGCCTCACGGGCGCACTGGGGGCAGGCAGCCTGGTTCTTGTGGCAACGGCCTTCACGCTTCTCAAGTCCCTGTCCGCCCTTGACGAACCCATGACCCGGCGCGACCTTCTGGACCGCGAGCTGTTGCAGGCGCTGGTGGGGCTGGAGCGGCGGGCGCTGCTGGTCACCGACCTTGGCGGCCAGGCCATTGCCTCGAACCCGGCATTCGAACGTCTGATGCGCGGTCGTGCCGGTGGCCTGCAGGCGCTGGTGGGCGACGAGAATGCCCGCAATGCGCTGCAGCGGCTGATCGCCGGCGTGCGCCAGTCCGGTGTCGGGCAAATGAGCTTCAGCGGCAGCGGTGACGATGGTGTCGACCTGACCATATCGGGCCGCAGGGTCGGACAACATGCGCTGTGGCAGGTGGTGTCTGAAACCGACGGCGAACGGCTGCAGAACGAACGCCGGCTGATCGAGGACTGGGGCGACCCCTTGTTCGAACGCCTGGGCTGCGGCATCTCGCTCGAAGACAATAATGGCCGCATCCAATATATCAACAAGACCCTCAGGGATTGGCTGGAGCTGGACGAAGACGCACCCCTGCCGTCGCGTATCCAGCTCAAGGCCGGCGAAAGCCAGCTTCTGGTTGGCAAGAAGCGCCGCATCGATGTTGATGTGGTCGATATGCCCTTGAAGACCCGCGAACAGAACCGGGATATCGGTCGCTACCGTTTCATCCGCCGGCTGGACCAGATCCGCGGCCGGCTGGTTCCCGTGGAACGCCAGTTCCTGATCGACCCGATCTTCGATGCGGCCCCTGTGGCTATCGCCATCACCAACCGTGAAGGTGTGGTGCAGGAATTCAACCAGCCGCTCAAGCGGCATCCGTCCGGCAAGAATATAAAACAGGGCGATTCCGTTCAGACCCTTGTGAAGATCGACGACCGGGATGAACTGACCCAACTGATCGCCTATGCCTATGACGGCAAACCGGCGTCGCACCCCCTGGATGTGGTCTATAACACCCAGCCGGAACGGGTGGGGCAGGTGTTCTCCTCCTCGATCACCAAGGGTGACGAGCATTATGCGATCCTGTATCTGATTGATACCACGCAGGAAAAAAGCCTCGAGCGCCAGTTCGTGCAGGCCCAGAAGATGCAGGCCGTTGGCCAGCTTGCGGGCGGGGTGGCGCACGATTTCAACAACCTGCTGACCGCCATCATCGGCTTCTGTGATTTGTTGCTGGTGCGACACGATGCCGGCGACCAGTCTTTCTCCGACATTATCCAGATCAAGCAGAACGCCAATCGGGCCGCGAACCTTGTGCGGCAGTTGCTGGCTTTCTCGCGCCAGCAGACGCTCAGGCCGAAGGTCCTGATGATGACCGACGTGCTGGCCGAGCTTTCGAACCTGATCCGGCGTCTGATCGGCGAAAATATCGAGCTCAGGGTCGTGCATGGCCGCGACCTCAAGCCGGTGAAAGTGGACCAGGGCCAGCTTGAGCAGGTGATCATCAACCTGGCGGTGAATGCGCGCGATGCCATGCCAAATGGCGGCAAGCTCGAGGTGCGCACCAGCATGATCGGGCCCGACCATCCGCTTGTGGAACGCTACGACGTTATCGTGCCGGACGATTATGTGCTGGTGGAAGTGGAAGACACCGGCTGCGGCATCCCCAAGGATAACCTGAACAAGATCTTCGAACCCTTCTTCACCACCAAGGAAGTGGGGCAGGGAACGGGCCTGGGCCTTGCCACCGTTTATGGTATCGTCAAACAGACCGGTGGGTTTGTGTTCGTTGAAAGCCAGGTCGGGCAGGGCACCACCTTCCTGTTGTTCTTCAAGGCGCACGCAGCCGAAGCCGCCGAACGCAAGGACAGCCAGAAACCCGAAGCACCGGCCCGCGACCTGACCGGAAAGGGCACGATCCTGATCGTCGAGGACGAAGACCCCGTGCGCATGTTCGCGAGCCGGGCCCTGGTGAACAAGGGCTACAAGGTGCTGGAGGCCGCGTCGGGCGAAGCGGGGCTTGAAATACTGAACACCACGCGGGAACATATCGACCTCCTCATCTCGGATGTCATCATGCCCAACATGGACGGGCCGACCCTGGTGAAGGAAGCCAGGAAAGACCGGCCGGACCTGCCGGTGATCTTTGTCTCGGGTTATGCCGAAGACATGATCCGCAAGAACCTGGAAGCCGAAGAATTCCAGTTCCTGCCAAAACCCTTCTCCCTCAAGGACCTTGCGGAACAGGTGAAGACGATCCTGGGCTGAGGCCCCGGATTGCCTGTTCTTTTGCCCCGGAACCGGCATGAGAACAAAAGGGGAATATTGCCTTGCGTCACAGGAACAAACATAGTACAAAACTTGCATTGCAAGGGACGAACGCCTGTGGAATAAGGAGACCCGACAAATGGCTATGCCTGAACTGCAACTCGTAAAGGGAACTTCCATGGATAAAACTAAAGCCCTCGAAGCAGCGCTCAGCCAGATTGACCGGGCGTTCGGCAAGGGCTCGGTCATGAAGCTTGGCCAGCGGGAAACCGGGGTCGAAATCGAAACTGTTTCCACGGGTTCCCTCAATCTGGATATCGCGCTTGGTGTTGGCGGTTTTCCGAAAGGCCGGATCATCGAAATCTATGGCCCGGAAAGCTCGGGCAAGACCACCCTTGCGCTGCATGCCGTTGCCGAAGCGCAGAAAGCCGGTGGTATCGCCGCTTTTGTGGACGCCGAACATGCGCTTGATCCGATTTATGCTCGCAAGCTGGGTGTCGACCTCAACGAGCTCCTGATCAGCCAGCCGGACACCGGTGAACAGGCGCTTGAAATTACCGACACCCTGGTGCGTTCGGGGGCTGTGGACATTCTCGTGGTGGATTCGGTGGCTGCGCTCACGCCGCGCGCCGAACTTGAAGGCGAGATGGGCGACAGCCATGTGGGCCTGCAGGCCCGGCTCATGAGCCAGGCGCTCCGCAAGCTGACCGCCTCCATCTCCAAGTCCAAGACCATCGTCATCTTCATCAACCAGATCCGGATGAAGATCGGCGTCATGTACGGCAGCCCGGAAACCACCACCGGTGGCAACGCGCTGAAATTCTATGCCTCGGTCCGCCTTGATATCCGCCGCACAGGCGCGATCAAGGACAAGGACGATATCGTCGGCAACACCACCCGCGTCAAAGTGGTCAAGAACAAGGTTGCGCCGCCGTTCAAGCAGGTGGAATTCGACATCATGTATGGCGAAGGTGTTTCCAAGACCGGTGAAATCCTCGATCTGGGCGTGAAGGCCGGTGTCGTTGAGAAGTCCGGCTCCTGGTACAGCTATTCGAGCCAGCGCATCGGGCAGGGCCGGGAAAACGCCAAACGTTTCCTGATCGAGAATGCCGATGTCGCGCTCGAGATCGAAAAAGCGATCCGCCAGAATGCCGGCCTCGTCAACGAAGCCATGCTGGCTTCGGGCGACGATGAAGACACGGGCAGCATGGACGAATAGTCCGGGACGAATAATCCGGGCCTTTTGGCCGGGTATCAAAAGGCGGTCCTGGGGGCCGCCTTTTTTGTTCGGGCGGGGCCATCATTTGCGTGCGGCGAGGGTGCCCGTGCGTGCCGATTTGTGCCGATGCCACCACAGCTTGCGCATTTTGGCGGCCCGCACGCCGCATAGGCTGGACACCGGCCTGACCGGGCGCTACAAGGGCCTGAAACCGGGCGGCCACATGGTCAGCACCGGACAGTAGGTATTTGCAGCAACAGAGGCTGATTTCATGGCTGGTACAATGACGGGCGCCAACGATATTCGTAAGGCATTTCTGGACTTTTTCGGGAGCCACGGGCACGAGGTCGTGCCGTCGGCGCCCCTGGTGCCCATCAACGACCCGACGCTCATGTTCACCAATGCCGGCATGGTGCCGTTCAAGAACCTGTTCACCGGCACCGAAACCCGGTCCTACAACCGCGCGGCTTCGTCGCAGAAATGTGTACGCGCGGGCGGCAAGCATAACGACTTGGACAATGTCGGTTACACGGCGCGCCACCATACTTTCTTCGAAATGCTCGGCAACTTTTCGTTCGGCGACTATTTCAAGGAAAACGCCATCGAGTTCGCCTGGAACCTGATCACCAAAGAATACGGGATCAACAAGGACAAGCTGACCGTCACCGTCTATCACGAGGATGACGAGGCTTTTGGCCTGTGGCGCAAGATTGCCGGCCTTAGCGAAGACCGTATCATCCGCATTGCCACCAGCGACAATTTCTGGTCGATGGGTGACACCGGCCCGTGCGGTCCGTGCTCGGAAATCTTCTATGACCATGGCGACCATATCTGGGGCGGCCCTCCGGGCAGCCCGGAAGAAGATGGCGACCGTTTTGTCGAAATCTGGAACCTGGTGTTCATGCAGTTCGAACAACTGGCGTCGGGCGAACGTATCAGCCTGCCGAAACCCAGCATCGACACCGGCATGGGCCTGGAGCGTATCTCCGCCGTGATGCAGGGCACGCACGACAATTATGAAATCGACACCTTCCGCCGCCTGATCGAAGCTTCGGTCGACGCAACCAAGGCGCCGGAGACCGACAAGACCCGCGCTTCGCACCGGGTGATTGCCGACCACCTGCGCGCCTGCAGCTTCCTGATCGCCGACGGTGTGCTGCCGTCCAACGAGGGCAGGGGTTATGTGCTCCGCCGTATCATGCGCCGTGCCATGCGCCATGCACACCTGCTGGGCGCCAAGGATCTGGTGATGTACCGGCTTGCCCCGACCCTGGTGGGCGAAATGGGCCAGGCGTTCCCGGAACTGGGTCGCGCGCAGAAGCTGATCGAAGAAACCCTGAAGCTTGAAGAATCCAAGTTCCGCCAGATGCTGGACAAGGGCCTGAAGCTCCTGGACGACGAACTGGGCAAGATTGGCGACAAGGCCGACCTGCCGGGCGAAGTTGCCTTCAAGCTGTATGACACCTATGGCTTCCCGCTTGATCTGACGCAGGACGCCCTGCGCTCGCAAGGCCGTGCGGTCGAGGTTGCCGGCTTCAATGCCGCCATGGAGCGCCAGCGCGCGCAGGCACGTGCCGCCTGGGCCGGCTCCGGCGATGCCGCCACCGAAAAGGTCTGGTTCGACATTCTCGACAAGTCGGGTGCCACAGAATTTGTCGGTTATTCGACCGAACGCGCCGAAGGCCAGATCGTTGCCATCGTCAAGGACGGTGCGCAGGTGACTGAAGCCAAGGCTGGCGACGAAGTATCCATCATCACCAACCAGACACCTTTCTATGGTGAATCCGGTGGCCAGATGGGCGATACCGGCAGCCTGAAGGCCGCCGCGGGTGTGGCCGAAGTGACCGACACCCATAAGATGGTTGCGGCCCTGCATGTGCACCGTGCCAAGGTCACCGACGGCAGCCTGAAGGTTGGCGACGCGCTGGATATGAAGGTAGACGGCGAGCGTCGCACCAAGCTGCGCGCGAACCATTCGGCCACCCACGTGCTGCATGAAGTGCTGCGCCGCCGCCTGGGTGAACATGTCACGCAGAAAGGCTCGCTGGTGGCACCAGACCGCCTGCGGTTCGATATCTCGCACCAGAAGGCGCTGTCTGATGCCGAACTCCTGGATGTGGAGCGTGAAGTAAACCGCGTCGTGCGCGAAAACGCTGCCGTCGAAACCCATCTCCTCAGCTATGACGAAGCCATTGAAGCCGGCGCCATGGCGCTGTTCGGTGAAAAATACGGCGACGAGGTTCGTGTTGTCTCGATGGGTGACAATTTCGGCGAAGGCCGCAAACATTATTCGGTCGAGCTGTGTGGTGGTACCCATGTGAATCGCCTGGGCGACATCGGCACTTTCACCATTGTGTCCGAAAGTGCCGTATCGGCGGGCGTGCGCCGGATCGAGGCGCTGACCGGTGCGGCGGCACTTGATCATCTGCTGGCACAGCAGCGGCTTCTGAAGGATGCCGCCTCAAGCCTCAAGATCGGCCCGGCCGACCTGGGCGAGCGTATCGCCAGCCTGCAGGCCGAACGCAAGAGCCTGGAGAAAGAACTGGCCGACGCCCGCAAAAAAGCCGCTCTTGGTGGCGGTAGCGTTGCGGGCCCGACCGCAAAGGACATTGGCGGTGTCAAATTCATCGGCCAGGTGCTGGACGGCATCAACCCGAAGGACCTGCGTGGCCTTGCGGACGAAGCCAAGAAAAAGCTCGGTTCGGGTGTTGTGGCCTATATCGCGGTCAATGACGGCAAGGCCGCCGTGCTCGTGGGGGTGACCGACGACCTGACCGGCCGCATCAGCGCGGTCGACCTGGTGCGTGTGGGCGCCGATGCCATCGGCGGCAAGGGCGGCGGTGGCCGCCCGGACATGGCGCAGGCCGGTGGCCCGGACGGCGACAAGGCGGATGCCGCCATCACCGCCATCGAAGCCGCGCTGGCGTCGGCCTGAAGGAAACCGGCATGAGGCACCGCAGCGACAGGGGACAACCATGAAAGCAGCGGGCCTCAGGCGCCGGACCTACGATTTCCTCGAGCTTGGCAGTTTTGCCGGGCGCGCGGCCGCCTTCTTCGAATATTTCATGATCGGGCTGATCCTCGTCAATCTGGCGATGGTCGCCCTTGAAACCGTGCCGGAATTCTGGGCGGCTTACGGCCCATGGTTCCATGTGTTCGATACGGTATCGGTGATCATTTTCACCGGGGAATATCTGGCGCGCGTATGGGCCAGCGCCGAACGCGAAGCCGTTGCCGGCGACAGCCCGGCGAAACGGCGCCTGCGTTATATATTCTCGCCCCTTGCGCTCATTGACCTTATGGCCATTTTGCCTTTCTATCTGGGTGCCTTTGTCAGCGTCGATTTGCGTGAACTCAGGGTTTTCCGCCTGCTCAGGCTTCTCAAACTGGTGCGCTATTCGCCGGCGCTGGCTTCGCTCGGCCGGGTGATTTTTGCTGAGCGCCGGGCATTGTTCGCGGCGCTTATCGTGATGATGGGGCTTCTGTTCCTGGCCGCGACCGTGATGCACCATGTCGAACACGAGGCCCAGCCCGACAAGTTCGGCAGCATACCTGCCGCGCTCTGGTGGGCGCTTGCGACCCTGACAACTGTGGGCTACGGCGATGTCGTGCCGATCACGGTTGCCGGCAAGATCGTCGGTGGGTTTGTGATGATTTTCGGCCTTGCGTTTTTTGCGCTGCCCATCGGTATCGTGGCGTCGGGTTTCTCGGATGAAGTACACCGGCGCGAATTTGCCGTGCCGGTCGAGGTGGTGGACGATTTCCCGGTCTTCGCCCGCCTGCCGCGCGAAGTGGCGCACGAGGTTGCCATGCGCGTGCGCTCCCTCGCCATTGCGCCCGGCACTGTGCTTGCGCACAAGGCGGATATGGACAACGGGCTCTATTTTGTTATGTCGGGTGAAATCAGCGCCTTTTTCAAACACCGAACCATCCCTGTGCGGTCTGGCGACCTGTTGGGCGAATGTGGCCTGATCTCGGAAGGGCGGCACCAGGTGGCGGCGATTGCGCGCACGCGCTGCCGCGTGCTGTGGCTTGAAAATCCGGACATGCTGATGATCCTGTCGCTATATCCGGACCTCGTGGGCCAGATCATGGCCTATAGCGAAGAACGCCTGGCCGAACTGGTGGAGGAAGGCTTCCTGAGCGCCGAGGAACGGGTGGCGATGTTGGCCAACCGGCAGGATTGGCTGGATCGGGCCGCGTCTTAACAAGGCGCTGTAACTGTTTGACAGCTAATAAAAAAGCCGCCCGGACAGGGCGGCTTTTCTTGTTTGGATGCCGGCTGGCTCAGGCCAGTTTGGCTTTCAGGTTCTCGTCGATCTTGTCGAAGAACTGGCCGGTGGTCATCCAGCTCTGGTTCGGGCCGATCAGCAGCGCCAGGTCTTTGGTCATCGCGCCGCGCTCGACGGTCTCGATGCAGACGCGCTCGAGCGTCTTGGCGAACTCGATGACTTCCGGCGTGCCGTCCATCTTGCCGCGATACTGCAGGCCACGGGTCCAGGCGAAGATCGACGCAATCGGGTTCGTGGAGGTTTCTTTGCCCTGCTGGTGCTGGCGGTAGTGACGGGTCACCGTGCCGTGTGCGGCTTCGGCTTCAACCGTTTTCCCATCGGGGGTCATCAGAACCGAGGTCATCAGGCCGAGCGAACCGAAGCCCTGGGCCACGGTGTCGGACTGCACGTCGCCGTCATAGTTTTTGCAGGCCCAGACAAAACCGCCGGCCCACTTGAGCGCGCAGGCAACCATGTCGTCGATCAGGCGGTGTTCGTAGGTGATGCCGGCATCCTTGAACTTGTCTTTGAATTCGGCTTCGAACACTTCCATGAACAGGTCCTTGAAGCGACCGTCATAGGCCTTCAGGATGGTGTTCTTGGTCGACAGGTAAACCGGGTATTTGCGCATCAGGCCATAGTTCATGCTGGCGCGGGCGAAATCGCGGATGCTTTCGTCGACGTTATACATGCCCATGGCAACGCCGGATTCTGCAAATTCGTAGACTTCATGCTCGATGGCTTCACCGCCGTCGGCCGGGGTGAATTTCATGGTCAGCTTGCCGGCGCCCGGAACCTTGAAGTCGGTCGCGCGATACTGGTCGCCAAACGCATGACGGCCGATGACGATCGGCTGGGTCCAGCCGGGCACCAGGCGCGGTACGTTCTTGATGATGATCGGCTCGCGGAACACGGTGCCGCCCAGGATGTTGCGGATGGTGCCGTTCGGGCTTTTCCACATTTTCTTGAGGCTGAATTCCTCGACGCGCTGTTCGTCGGGGGTGATGGTGGCGCATTTCACGCCAACGCCATGTTCCTTGATCGCATTTGCGGAATCGATGGTGATCTGGTCGTTGGTTTCGTCACGCTTTTCGACCGACAGGTCGTAATAGAGCAGTTCCACATCGAGATAGGGCTGGATCAGACGTTCGCGAATCCACTGCCAGATGATGCGGGTCATCTCGTCGCCGTCGATCTCAACAATGGGATTTTTTACCTTAATCTTGCTCATTGGTCCCTCAAATTAGCTGATAGCCAGACAGGCCTATTGGATGCCGGGGTAGGCCCCCGGCGTGAATTTGCGCGCACACTATCACCTGTTTTGCAATTGTTGAAGAGCCTACGCGCTGAAAATGACCATTTCCGACCCCGAATGACGTGCTTTTGATCTAGAAAAGCTGGCTTTTGCTGGCGTCGCTGGTGGTATGGCGCGCCAGGAAATCGATCGCTTCCTCGGCACTTTCCACCACATGCAGCAGCCGGGCGTTTTCGGGGGCCGCAAAACCGCCTTCGACCACATGGTCGATCAGTTCCAGAAGCGGGCTCCAGTAATTCTCGTGGTTCAAGAGGATGATCGGCTTTTCATGCAGGCTGAGCTGCGCCCAGGTCATGATCTCCAGGGTTTCGTCAAGGGTGCCAAGGCCACCCGGCAGCACGATGAAGGCGTCCGACCGGTCGAACATCATCAGCTTGCGTTCATGCATGTTTTTGGTGACATGCAGTTCGGCAAGGCCATCCTGCGTGATCTCCACCGCGTCCAGATGTTCGGGGATAATGCCGATCACCGGCGCGCCGCCATCCCGGGCCGCGCGGGCGACCACCCCCATCAACCCGATCGAACCGGCGCCATACACGAGGGACATGCCGTTGTCAGCGATCAGGCGGCCGACATCACCCGCCAATGCCGCATATTCCGGTTTGTTTCCCATCCGCGAACCGCAATAAACACACACAGTTTTGATGGGATGCCGCATTTTCATAGAAAAACCTTCTTCCTGAGGACATTTATGCCAAACTATTGACATGATTTTTGTAAAATCATCTTTCAATATACAGCCTTGATTGTTAAGGCATTGTTGAACGGTTTGTAAGGTCCTTTCATGCCCGCACTCGAAAGCAAAAATGATGACATGCGCCGCATCGTCATCGGTATCGCCAGTGCAGCCATCGCCATCGGCGCGCTGATATATGTTTTCGGGGGCTCTGACGACGAGGCGGGCAGCCCGGCGGCACCGGCCACGGTGGCCGGTGACAGCAAACCCGCCGCAGAACAACAGCAAAACCCCGTACCGGCATTTGACCTTGTGCGCATCTCGCGTGGCGGCACCGGTGTGATCGCCGGGCGTATGGCGCCGGGCGCCGTGGTCGAACTGTATGCCAACGGCAAGAAAATCTCCGAAGTTACCGCCGACCAGAATGGCGAATGGGTCATGATCCTCGAGGAACCGCTTGAGGCCGGTTCGGTCGAGCTCAACCTCAAAGGCCGCCAGACTGCGGATGGTGCGGTGACCGAGGCCGATGACGTGGTCGTGGTTTCGGTACCCGAACGCGACAACCAGCGCTTCCTGGAACGCCAGCAGAATGGTGTGGTTGCGGTGCTGACCCCCAAAAGCGGGGAGGGTGCCAGCAAGGTGCTGCAGAAACCGGGCGTGGCCGCGCTTGCGGAAGTGGGCGAAAGTCTGAGTGTCGATACCATCGATTATGGTGATGGCGGCAAACCGGTGATCACCGGTCGCTCGCTGCCGCGGGTCGAGGTGCGGCTGTATCTGGACGGCGAATTTGTGGGCAGTACCCGCGCCGACGACCAGGGCCGCTGGACTATCACCCGCGACGGTGCCATCAGCATGGGCCAGCATACTCTGCGGGTCGACCAGACCATCAGCGAAGGCCAGGTACAGTTGCGAATCGAACAGCCGTTTGCGACCGGCGAACCTATCGATCCGTCGACTGCGGAAGGGGGCGTGTTTATCCGCCCGGGCAATACCTTGTGGCAGATTGCACGCCAGCTATATGGCTCGGGTGTGCGCTATACCGTGATCTTCCGGGAAAACAGCGAACAGATCAAAGACCCGGACCTGATTTACCCTGGCCAGATTTTCCGCCTGCCAAACAAGGGTGATGACGACCAGTAAGCTGGTCGCCCGTCCAATTTCCCGGTTTCAGAATGTTAGTTCAGCGGCTTCAGGTGCGACCGGAGCGCGCGCAGGTGGGTTTCGGCTTCCAGAAGGATCAGGGTCAAGGCGCCCATGAGCGCCGAGCCGGTGAGCGGCTGGTCCGTGAGGGTGACACTGTTGAAACGCACGTCGCCCGTGCGGCTGATCTGGTAGGCGCCGTCGATGCCCCGGTTTGTGGTATAAACCCGTTCGATTGCCATGGCACGCTGGGCGGCATTTTCGACGGTGAAATACAGGCGGCCAAGGGTCGCGCTCAGGTGGATTTTGCCACCGCCATCATGTTCTTCTTCCGCGCGGGCATGGAACTGGATGCCTTCCCAATCAAAGTCGAGCTGGTCAAAAGCCGGATCTTCCAGGCGTTCAAGGTGGCCCTGGACTTTGGCAAGCTTGTCCTGAAGTTTCATGGTGCCCCGTGTATTCCCATGCTAATAATAAAGTACCGGTCCGCGATATAAGCATCGCCGAACAGGTTTAAACAAGTGTAAAAGCGGTGGAATTTTCTTTTGCCCGAACGGCTTGGCATATAATAGCTGTATTTGCTGCCCGGTGCGTTGTGCCGACCTTGACGACGGACCGGCAAATCGCCAGTGTGTGGCAGTTTTTGAAGTTACAGGAAGAAGGCAAGGCCCATGAAGGCTCTGGACGTAGTGATGACCCCGATCAACCGCGAGGGGCATATTTTTGTCGCGATTTTCTTTGTCGCGTCGCTCGCGCTTTTCTGGGTCGCCGACCCGCTGGGCTGGATCGGTCTGGTGCTGACCGCCTGGTGCCTGTATTTCTTCCGCGACCCCGAACGGGTTGTGCCGGATGAGCCGGGCGTGCTCGTCAGCCCTGCCGATGGCACCGTGTGCCTGATCACCGAAGCGCTGCCGCCGGCCGAACTGGATATGGGCGACGCGCCACGCACCCGCATCTCGATCTTCCTGTCCGTTTTCAACGTGCATGTGAACCGGGTTCCTGCCGCGGGCAAGGTCACCAGGCTCGCCTATGTGCCTGGCAAATACCTGAATGCCGCTGACGAGAATGCCAGTGAAGAAAACGAACGCCAACTCGTGCGCATGACCACCGAAGACGGCCATGACATTGCGTTCGCGCAAGTGGCCGGCCTTGTGGCCCGTCGCATCCTGTGCGACCTGTCGGACGACCAGACGGTGGCGCGGGGCGACCGTTTTGGCCTGATCCGCTTTGGCAGCCGGACCGACATCTATCTTGACGACGGCCTGGTGCCGATGGTGAAGGTTGGCCAGACCATGATTGGCGGTGAAACCGTCATCGCCCGCAAGATCTGACGGGCACGGTCCATGGCCGAAGAAAAGAAGGCACTGCTGTTCAAGTCTATTTCCATTCGCACCATCCTGCCGAATGTGGTGACCCTGTTTGCCTTCATGGCGGGCCTGACCTCAATCCGCTTTGCGCTGGCTGGCAAATGGGAACTGGCGGTGGCCGGCATCCTCTTGGCCGGTGTGTTCGACGGCCTTGACGGCACGGTTGCCCGGCTTCTCAAAAGCACCAGCAAATTTGGTGCGGAGCTGGATTCCCTCTCGGATATCGTGGCCTTTGGTGTCGCGCCGGCGGTGATCCTGTATCTTTGGGGCTTGCAGACCCTGGACCGGCTGGGCTGGGCCGCGGCGCTGATTTATGCCATTGCCATGGCACTTCGGCTGGCGCGCTTCAATTCCCGGCTCGAGGATGATGACGAGCCGCGCAAGCGCTATGGTTTCCTGACCGGTGTGCCGGCACCCATGGGGGCAGCGCTCCTTTTGGTGCCGCTGATGGTGGAATTCGCCTTCGAGGTCGAGTTTATCCGCAAGCTGCAGTATTTTGTCGCGGCCTATTCGCTGGTGGTTGCGGTGCTGATGGTATCGACCCTGCCGACCATATCCCTGAAGGCGCTCAGGGTGCCGAAGGAATGGTTTGTGCCGGTGATGCTGATCATCGGCGCTGTGATCGCCGGGCTGTTTGCCCGCACCTGGGAAGTGCTGATCCTGATCGCAATCGTCTATCTGGGCACCATGCCCTTCACCTTCATGGCGTTCCGCAGGCGACTGAACCAGAAAAAAAGTATCTGAATATACAAAAACGCCCCGCCCGGAAGGCCCGGGGCGTATTCTTCAGCCTGTGCGCTTGTCGGGCTGGGCGGTCAGTCGGGCACGGTTTTCCGCCAGGAACCGGCGCGCGGCCTGCTGCATCGCCAGGCCATATTCCAGCACAAAACGCGACACCGTACCCTGTTCATCCTTCAGGTGCGCTTTAAGAAGCGCAATCTGTTCGTCATGCAGGGACACCCGTTCGATGATCAGGTCTTCGATGCGTTCGGGGCTCACGGCTTCCGCGAACAGGAGGGCGGCCAGGAAGTCCGACCGGTTGCGGTCCGGCCTCGGGGCTTCTGCCAGTTGTTCCTCAAGATACGCACGGCCGGCGTCTGTCAGGCTGTAGACTTTCTTGTCGGGACGATTGCCCTGGGCTTCGGTGCGACAGGCAACAAGGCCTTCGCCGGTCATCTGCGTCAGCGCCGGATAGATGGAGCCGAAGCTGGCTTCGCTGAAAAAGCTGAAGCGGCCCTCTGTGACCATTTTTTTGATTTCGTAGCCCGTGGCTTCCCCAAGACTGAGGATGCCAAGGCATAAAGTGCGGATATCCATTCGGCTGTCTCTGATATTATTATAGACTTTATAAGATGGGGGCAGGGCAGCGCTTGTAAAGACCGGCCCGGGCAAATATTCGCCATGCAACCATATTGGCATTCCTTTTGCTTATAATGTCGCGAGAGAATGGGCCATACAGCCGGCAAGAATGCCGGAACATTGGCGCAAACAAGCAGATTTCCAGCGTTTCCGGTCGCTTGAGCAGGAAGGGTACCAGAATGAAACAGATCGCAACATCCAGCCAGACGCGCCTTCGGGCGGTGCTTTCGCGGGCAACAATTGCCGGTTTTGCCCTGACCCTTGGTGCGTGCCAGTCGTCGGGCAGCCTGTGGCAGGGGGAAGAAGTCCTGGTGGAAGCCCGCCAGACCAACCTTGAACGCAGTGTCGGTACGGTCTCGGAAGACCACCGGGAACTGAAGGACCGTTTCAATTCGCTGGAACGGCTGTATGTCGATCTGGTGCGCCACAGCCGCGAACAGGATGCCAAGCTTGCCACCCTTGAAGCCCAGTTGGGCAATTTCAGGAAAGACCCGGCAACCGAGATGGAACTGAGCAAGCTGAAAGGCGATGTCTCGACCTTCCGCCAGCAGATGAAAAGCCTCGAAGGCCGCATCTATTCGGTTGAAGTGAGCGACAACAGCCTGCGCCAGACCAGCGTGCCCGTGCAGCAGAAACCCGCCACCGACAGCGCGCCCACGGGTACGGCCGTTTCGGGTGCCGACACCGGTGCGGCCGTTGCTGCTGCCACGCCGGCCGCCAACAAGGCGGCGCCCGACCAGACCTTCTATGGTGTGCATCTGGCGTCCTACCGCAGCAAGGACCAGGTTTCCGGCGGCTGGCGCAGCCTGACGCGCGCCTTCGGCACCGACCTCGATGGCCTGACCCCGCTGGTGTATGTGCAAAGCCAGGACGGCATCGGCACCTTCCTGCGTCTGATCGTGGGCCCGCTGATTACCGAGGATGAAGCTGAATCCCTGTGCGCACGGATTCGCAAGAACGCCAGCGAACAATATTGCCGCGTGTCCGAATATCAGGGCGAACCGGTCGAATAAGGCCGGTTCATCCGTTTCGCCTGAAACGGTCCCTGACAGGACAACCGATTGCACGGCTGTTGCACTTCGATAAAATTGTTTATTTTCCGAAGGCTACTTGACAGCAGGCGGCAAATCCTGTCCGATGCTTCGACCTTCGGCAAATTGTAGATGTGTTGATCAACTTGGGGAGGTGAGATCAACCGAGGCGCCACACGGCAGCCGCTACAGCAGGAGGCCGGGCATACCTGGGGGTTCGCTCGGATTAGGCGCGGTGTATCAGTCCATTTTTCGGATCTGTTCGCCGCGCCTCTTATTTTTTGGCACACCTGTCCAAACTTCAGACTTTATCCCAACAGAATATGTCAATTTGGTGAACCGCCCAGCCAAAGTGCACATCTGTGCGCTTTTGCCGCAGGCGTGTTCAGGGTTGGCAGGTCCGGGTGCCATCAATTCCTGATGCCGGGTATGCCCGGACGGGCAGGTCCGGGTGCGGGTTGTTCTCAGTGCAGGGAAGGGCGCGCCCAGCGAACGCGGGCCGGCACATGGCTGTCGCCGGTGCGGCGCGGCTGGCGCCGGGGTTCGGCGGCCTGCACGTCATTTGCGACACCCTTGGGGGCCACAAGATGGCGCCAGATGGTGGTCAGGCCATCTTGCATTGCGGCCATGCCAAGACCACCGATCAAAACAAATGCCAGGATAGTACCAAGATGCGCAAGTGTCAGCATGTCCGCCTCCGTTCCTTTTTTGTTCTTCTACATCTGCCGCCTTGTTGCGTCAAGAACAAAAATAGAACATTTCAAATTTCGCAGGGCCCCGGCGCAATTGTTTTGCACGGGCAGGGCGCCGGGTGGTATGGAGAAAGCAAGTGATCCGTTCCTGGCTGGGAGCGGCAAAAAAAATGAAAAAGAGAAAAATCTATGTCGTTGGAAGAAGGGCGGGCACGCCAGGGCAAAAAGCCCGGTAGCCGCTCGGGGCGTCCTGCCAGGCAAGCGGACGCACGAGGCAGGCAGCAACAGGATGCGCCGGCGCGCGAGCCGCAGCGCAAGGTCTATCCCGATGGCGGCGCGTTCTCGCGCGGCGTATACAGCGCCATCGATCTTGGTACCAACAATTGTCGTCTTCTGATCGCCCGGCCCACGCGCCAGGGCTTTCGTGTCATTGACGCCTTTTCCCGCATCGTGCGGCTGGGTGAGGGCGTTTCCGCCAACAACCGCCTGTCCGAAGAAGCGATGGACCGCGCCGTCGAGGCGCTGAAGGTCTGCGCCGACAAGATCAATCGCCGCGGCGTTACCTGCATGCGCCATGTGGCGACCGAAGCCTGCCGGGTGGCGGAAAACGCGCCCGAATTCCTGCTGCGCGTGAAGGCGGAAACCGGCATCAACCTGGATATCATTTCGGCGCGCGAAGAAGCGCGGCTGGCGGTCATGGGCTGCCAGTCCCTGATCGCGCCCGGCAACAAACATGCGCTGGTGTTCGATATCGGCGGCGGCAGCACCGAGCTTATCTGGGTGCGTGTGCTGTCGGGCCGGCGCACGGAAATCACCGGCTGGATGTCGATCCCCTGGGGTGTGGTGAACCTGTCCGAACGGTTTGCCTGCCCGGGTGTGACCCCGCCGCCCGACCAGTATCAGGCCATGGTCGGCGTGGTCGAAAACCACCTGAAGGCCTTCGAGGAAGCGCACCGGGTCGGTGATGTGATCAGGAAGCGCCATACCCAGTTCTTGGGCACGTCAGGCACCGTGACCACGCTTGCGAGCCTGCATCTCAACCTGCCCAGGTACCAGCGCGACAAGGTCGACGGCGCCTGGATGAAATCCCGCGATATTTATGCGCTGTCGCAGCGTGTGGCGCACATGAGCCACACCGAGCGCGCGGCACAGCCCTGCATCGGTGAAGAAAGGGCCGACCTGGTGGTGGCCGGCTGTGCTATCCTCGAGGCGATCCTGGGCATGTGGAATGTGCCGAGCCTCAGGGTGGCCGACCGGGGCATTCGCGAGGGTATCCTCAGGAGCCTGATGCAGACCGAGCAGGAACCGCTCCGTGCCGGTGCCGGCCGCAGATAAACAGAGGCAAAAAGCATGGCAAAAGGCTGGAACAACCAATCGAATACCAGAAGCCGGGCGCGTGGTGCCAAGGTGCGGGTGAAAACCGCGCGGGGCCGCAAGCCGTCTTCGACCCGCTGGCTGCAGCGGCAATTGAACGATCCTTATGTGGCCGAGGCCCAGCGTCTGGGTTACCGCTCCCGCGCGGCCTTCAAGCTGGCGGAAATCGACGACCGCTACCAGATACTTAAGGGCGCGACCCGGGTGGTTGACCTTGGCTGTGCGCCGGGCGGCTGGACCCAGGTCCTGACCCAGCGCCTGCCTGAGACCACCCAGATCATCGGTATCGACCTGCAGGAAGTGGAGCCGATTGCCGGCGCCAAAATGTGGGTGCTGGATTTCCTGTCGGAAGGTGCCGAAGAAGAACTGATGGCCGAACTGAACGGCCCGGCCGATATCGTGCTCTCCGACATGGCCAACTCGGCCACCGGGCACAGGAAGACCGACCAGATGCGCACCATGGCGCTGTGTGAAGCCGCGCTCGATTTCGCCATCAAGGTTCTGGCCGAAGGCGGCACCTTTGTCGCCAAGGTGCTGCAGGGCGGCGCTGATAACGACCTGATGCGGCGCCTGCAGACGCATTTCTCCAGCGTCAAGCACTTGAAGCCGCCATCAAGCCGCGCCGACAGCAAGGAATGGTTCGTGGTGGCGCAGGGTTTCCGCCATGCCAAATCGGCGCGCGCCGACGAAGCCGCGGACGACAACGCAGAATAAGGGGCAGGCGGCCCTGCACGGGGGCTGCCGCCGCATTTTGCCCGAGGTGAATCGTCGGGCGAATCTTTTCGAAAATACGCGTTGCATTCGATGCCGTTTTCGCGGTATTGGACGGCGAATATCAAATGAACCCCTGATCCGGCCTCTCGCCAAAAACCTGTCGAGAGGCTTGCGCTATCAGCGCCAGATTGATGACAGGAATGACCATGGATATTCGCCTCGGCCTCACCTTCGACGATGTTCTTCTTGTACCGGCAGCCAGTGATGTCATGCCGGCGCAGGTGGATGTGCGCACGCGCATCACCCGCGAAATCGAGCTCAATATGCCGCTTTTGTCGGCCGCCATGGATACGGTGACCGAAGCCCGCATGGCCATTGCCATGGCCCAGGCCGGCGGTATCGGTGTCTTGCACCGGAACGTGACCGAAGAAGAACAGGCCGAAATGGTCCGCCAGGTGAAGAAATTCGAAAGCGGCATGGTCGTGAACCCGGTCACCATGTATCCGGACCAGAGCCTGGCCGACGCCATGGAGCTGATGACCCGCCACAAGATTTCCGGTATCCCGATTGTCGAGCGCGCAAGCCACGCCGGGCCCAAGAAACTGGTCGGTATCGTCACCAACCGCGATGTGCGTTTTGCGACACAAATGACCCAGCCGGTGGCCGAGTTGATGACCAAGGAGGTCATCACGGTCAAGGAAGGTGTCTCCAGCAACGAAGCCAAGCGCCTTTTCCACCAGCACCGCATCGAAAAACTGATCGTGGTTGACGATGAATATCGCTGCGTGGGCCTGATCACCGTGAAAGACATGGAAAAGGCCGTTGCGAACCCGCACGCCGCCAAGGACGGCAAGGGCCGCCTGCGGGTTGCCGCCGCCACCACGGTGGGCGACAAGGGTTTCGAACGCGCCGGCCTGTTGGCGGACGCCGAATGTGACCTGATCGTGCTTGATACCGCGCACGGCCACAGCGCGCGTGTGATCGAACAGGTCGCCAAGATCAAGAAAGCCTATGGCCATGTGCAACTGGTTGCCGGCAACGTCGCAACCGCAGACGCAGCCAGGGCGCTGATTGACGCCGGCGCCGACTGTATCAAGGTCGGCATCGGGCCGGGCTCCATCTGCACCACCCGCATCGTGGCCGGTGTCGGTGTGCCGCAATTGACCGCCGTGTCCGACGTGGCTTCGGTCGCCAGTGCCCAGAATATCCCGATCATCGCCGATGGTGGCTTGCGCACATCGGGCGACGTGGCCAAAGCCATCGCCGCCGGCGCCAGCGCCTGCATGGTGGGCTCCTTGCTCGCCGGTACCGAAGAAGCGCCGGGCGAAGTGTTCCTCTATCAGGGACGTTCCTACAAGGCCTATCGCGGCATGGGTTCCGTGGGCGCCATGGCGCGCGGTTCCGCCGACCGTTATTTCCAGGATGACGTCAAGGACACCCTGAAGCTGGTCCCGGAAGGTGTTGAAGGCCAGGTGCCCTACAAGGGCCTGGCTGGCAATGTGCTGCATCAGCTTGTGGGCGGCCTGCGCGCAAGCATGGGCTATACCGGCAACCGCACCATCGACGACATGCGCAAAAACTGCCAGTTCGTGCGCATCACCAACTCGGGCCTGAAGGAAAGCCACGTCCATGACGTGACGATCACGCGGGAATCCCCGAACTACCCGACCAAATAAGGCAGGGCCAGGATCATGCAGCCCGCCGCGCGCCTTGCCGCCGCTCTCGAGCTTCTGGAAGCCGTAGAAGCAGCCATGGCGGCGCGCGGTGCGCCTGCGGATGTGCTGGTGGGCGATTATTTCCGTGCCCGCCGTTATGCCGGCTCCAAGGACCGGCGCGCCGTATCCCAGATTGTCTATGATATCCTGCGGGTCAGGGAACTGTACCTGTGGGCCCTTGGCAAGGTCGGGCAGGGCGTCAGCGCCCGCGCGCTGTTGATCGCGCATCTTGTACATACCGACCCGGCTGAGCTGGACCTGTTCGGGGCTGACGACCGTTTTGGCCCCGCTGCACTTGATGAAGCCGAAGGCGCCATGATCGAGGCCCTGCAGGCGCTGGTGTGGGCCGAAGCACCCAATGCGGCGGCGGCCAACCTGCCGGCCTGGGCCCGCACGGGGTTCGAACGCCGATATCCCGCCGGCTGGGCCGATGCGGCTGTTGCGCTTCGTGGCCATGCGCCCCTGGATGTGCGCCTGAACCCCTTGAAAGCCGATCCTGAAAAGCTGACAAACAAGCTTAAGGGTGATCTGGAAGACTTTGAAAAAACAAAATATTCACCGTTTGGATTTCGGTCCGCGAAACATGTAAACCTCGGCGGTGCCGCCAGTTACAAGGATGGCCTCATTGAGGTGCAGGACGAAGCCGCCCAGATCGCCAGCCTGCTGGTCGAGGCCATGCCGGGCCAGCAGGTGATTGACCTGTGCGCGGGGGCCGGTGGCAAAAGCCTGCTGATCGCCGCGACAATGGCCGGCAAAGGTCAGTTGCATGCCTTCGATATTGCGGGCAAGCGCCTGCACGAATTGAAGGCCCGCAGCCAGCGTGCCGGCGCCCATAATATCCAGAGCCACCGCTTGCCGGTTGAAGGCCCGGCCCGGCAGGACATGCTGGTCGAATTTGTCGGCAAGGCCGACCGTGTGGTGCTGGATGTTCCCTGCACCGGCAGCGGCACCTGGCGCCGCAGCCCGGACCAGCGCTGGCGTTTTGATGACGATTCCTTAACCGCTCTCGTGCAAACTCAGTCTGGCCTGCTGGCAGAAGGGGCATCGCTTGTGAAAGTGGGCGGCCGGCTCCTGTACATGACCTGTTCATCTCTGCCGGCGGAAAATGAGGATGTGGTCAGCCGTTTTCTGGCCACGGAATCGGCAAAAAGCTGGACCATGGTGGATTATCGCGCGGTTTGGCCCAGGGTTTTGCAGGGCGCCGCGCCCAAAAGCCTGTCGCTTCTGGATGGCGCGTTGCAACTGGCGCCCCACGTCCACCAGACAGACGGCTTTTTTGTCGCGATACTGGAACGGACTGCCTAAAAGGCGTGGCATTCAGCCAAAAAGCCGCTAGCATGGTCTGCTCTGACAAGGGATGAGGAAGAACATGGCATTCGCAAAACTGATGACGATCTGTGTAACTGTGGCGGCGCTCAGCCTGCCGGCGGTGGCGCAGACAGCCAATAAATACCAGTCGCTGTCGCGTGAGCTCGCCGCAGCCGGCAAAGTGGCCATGAAGGGCGAGAAGACCGACGAGGCGACCGCCCTGTTCGAACGTGCCCTGGTCGCCGACCCGTCGAACGTGCAGGCCCTTGTGGGCCTTGGCATGGCCAGCGAAGCCAAAGGCAAGCTGGGCAAGAGCCTGAAATATTACCGCCAGGCGCTGGAAATCGAACCCAATGACAAACCGGCGCTTGAGGCGCAGGCGTTGGCGTTCCTGAAGCGCGACATGGTTGACCGGGCCACCACGAACAGAGACAAGCTGGCACGCCTGTGCAGCACCGGCTGTGACGCCCTTGACGAGGTGGACAGTGCGCTTGAGGCCTATCACGCCCAGAAGGCCGATGCCGGCACCAGCCAGCATGCCGAGGCCAGCAAGGACGGCGAATAAGCCGCTGGCCTGACCTGCAGCCCAAAAGAAAAGAGCGCCGATCTGGCGCTCTTTCTGTTTCTGCGGTGTTGCACCGGGCCTATTTGAAGCTGCCGGGCCAGTCTGCGGCCAGATAGCTGAACACGACCCAGGCGGCCAGGTTCTGCTTCAGGGCGGCAGGGTCGACCTTGTCGAGCGTGTCGTCTGCCGTGTGGTGCAGGTCGAAATAGTCGGTGCCGTCCTGTTCCAGGTCGACCGCAGGCATGCCGAGGCGGGCCATCTGGCCCACGTCCGGGCCACCATGGGCCGTGCCGGCCAGCCGGACCACATCAAGGGGCCCCATCAGTTGCGCCATGGTGTCGATAACGGGCAGGGCCTCCGGGTTCACACTGGCTTTCAGGGCCCAGATGCGGCCGGCGCCAAAGTCCGATTCTGCACCGATGACATGTTTGTCCAGGTCCTTCTCGTGTGCCGCGGCATAGGCGCGGGCGCCGACAAGGCCAGGCTCCTCGGCGGCAAACAGCACAACCCGGATGGTGCGGCGTGGCCGATCCGGCTGGTCGGCAATCAGTTTGGCCGCCGCCATGGTGAGCGCACAGCCCGACGCATCGTCAATGGCACCGGTGCCCAGGTCCCAACTGTCGATATGGCCGCCGATCAGCACCAGCTCGTCCGGCCGTTCGCTGCCGGTGATCTCGCCAATCACGTTGGCGCTTTCAACCGGGCCGTGGTCGACGGTCTGGATATCCAGATGCAGCTTCACGGGTTTGCCGCGCGCCAGCAGGCGTTCCAGTTGGTCGGCGTCCGGGTTCGACAGGGCTGCTGCCGCGATTTTTGGCTGGTCTTCCTTGTAGGTCACACCACCCGTGTGCGGCACCCGGTGGCTGTCGGTCCCGATCGAGCGGATCACGATCGCCAGCGCGCCTTTGCCTGCGGCAATCGATGCCCCGGCGCCGCGTGCCTTCACGGCAGGGCCATAACCCGAACCGTCCCGGTGGCGTTCCATGCGGTTGGCGATAAAGACGATCTTGCCTTTGACGAGGGCAGGGTCGGCGGCCTCAAGGTCCTCAACCGTGGCAAAGGGCACGATTTCGGCGGTGACACCACCTTCAGGCGTCGCGACCGATTTCCCGAGCGCGGTGACCGTCAGTTTCTGCGCATGCGCGCCAACGATTTCGGCGGTTTCGGAAACGCGCTCCCAATGCTGCACGGTCACGGGTTCGGTCCAGACCTTGTCGAAGCCCATGGCCTGCATGCGGGCTACGGCCCAGTCGATGGCCTCGCGTTCCTTGGCGGTGCCCGCCAGGCGCTGGCCCACTTCGGTGGTCAGGCCTTCCAATAGGTCCCAGGCGAGATCGGATTTGAGCGCGGTTTCCCTGAGTGCCGTTGCCGTGGCAATACTGTCCGCATCAACCGGCGGCGCTTCAGCCGACACACCCATGGACGAAAGGGCCAGGGCCACGCCCGTGGCGGCCCCCATGAAAGAAAATCTGCGCATCGCTGCCTCCCTGACTGCATTTGTTGTTCTGCAAATGTTCCGGTCGGACAGTGGCGGGAATATAAGGGGCCGTCAAGCCCCTCACGGCAATTGTGAACAGTGCCTGCGCGGGCAGGCGATCAGGCCGGCAGACCCTCGATCCAGGTGGCGAGATCGGCGAGCGCGCGGCGGCTTTGTACCTGCTTGCGCTCGTTCTTGCGCACCTTGCCGTCGGGCGGCGGCATCAGGCCGAAGTTGATGTTCATCGGCTGGAATGTCTTGGCATCGGCGCCGCCGGTGATGTGGTTGATGAGCGCGCCGAACGCCGTGGTGATCGGCGGCACGGAAGGCGTGTGGCCCAGGCGCTCGTAGGCGGCAAAACGGCCGGCCATCAGGCCCATGGCAGCACTTTCCACATAGCCTTCAACCCCGGTGATCTGGCCGGCGAAGCGAAGGCGCGGATCGGCCTTCATGCGCATGGTGCCGTCCAGCACCTTGGGGCTGTTCAGGAAGGTGTTGCGGTGCAGGCCGCCCAAGCGGGCGAACTGGGCATCCTGCAGGCCCGGGATCTTCTTGAAGATGCGGGTCTGTTCGGCATATTTCAGCTTGGTCTGGAACCCGACCATGTTGTAGAGCGTGCCGAGCTTGTTATCCTGTCTCAGTTGCACCACGGCATACTGGCGCTGTTCCCAGTGCGGGCAGGTCAGGCCCACGGGCTTCATCGGGCCGAAACGCAGGGTTTCGGGGCCCCGTTCGGCCATCACCTCAATGGGCATGCAGCCTTCGAAATAGGGTGTGTCCTTTTCCCATTCCTTGAAGTCGGTTTTTTCGCCCGTGTTCAGGTCCTCGACAAATTCGTAATATTGTTCGCGGGTCAGGGGCAGGTTGATATAGTCGGCGCCGTCGCCTTTGTCATAGCGGCTCTGGAACCAGGCGGTGCCAAAATCGATACTGTCCTTGTAGACGATGGGCGCGATGGCGTCGAAGAACGCCAGGCTGTCTTCGCCGCACAGCTCCAGCACGGCTTTTGACAGGGCGGGTGAGGTCAGCGGGCCGGTGGCGACAATCACGCTGTCCCAGTCCGCGGGCGGCAGGCCGTCAACCTCACCGCGTTCGATGGTGATCAGCGGGTGGTTTTCCAGCACATGGGTGACATGGGCCGAGAAGGCGTCCCGGTCAACCGCGAGGGCAGAGCCCGCCGGTACCCGGTGTTCCTTGGCCGCCGCCATCACCAGCGAATTCATGCGGCGCATTTCTTCATGCAACAGGCCGACGGCATTGTTTTCATGATCGTCGGAGCGGAAACTGTTCGAGCAGACGAGTTCGGCCAGACCGTCGGTCTGGTGCGCGTCGGTTTTGCGCACCGGGCGCATTTCATGCAGCACCACGGGCACGCCCAGTTCCGCCGCCTGCCAGGCCGCTTCGCTGCCGGCCATGCCGCCGCCGATGATGTGAATTGCTTTTACAGCTTGTGTCATACCGTCACCTCGTCATACTCAGGCCGCCTGTTTAGCCGAGGCGGGACAGGATTGTAAGCGAAAAAGCGCGGGCAAATGCGCCCCGCGCGGTGCAGAAACCTTGCTGAAACTCCGGGGAAGCCATGGCCCTTGCCGCACGCGATATCTTCAATCTCCTGAGGGAATGGCCGCACCGGGGTGCCGGCACCGAGGAGGAGATGGAAGCCCGCGAGGCGCTGGTCGCCGAACTGACCGGCATCCCGGACCTTGACATCACCGAAGAAGGTTTCACCACCCCCCGCAGTTACCTGCCGTTTTTCTGGACCATTGCACTATGCCAGGCCGTGTTTGTGATGGTGGCGCCGCTGGCGCCGATGGCCTTCGCCGGTGCGGCGTTCCTGCTGTTTGCCAGCCATGTGCTGTATTTCGACTGGCGGGTCAGCCCGCTTATCTGGCTGGGCGGCAATACGGTCAGCGCCAACCTGGTGGCGCGCAAGGGGGCGGGCCGGCGGCTTCTGATCCTGATGGCGCATCTCGATAGCGCGCCGGCATCCTTCGCCTATAGGGCCGACCAGGTGCGCCATTTTGGCCTGTCGGTATGGCTGTCGACCGGTATCGTGGCCTTTGGTGTGCTGGTGCCGCTGGCGGTCGCGGCCGGGCTTGACCTGCCCCTGTGGCTCAGGGGTATTTTTGCGCTGGTGCTGGTGGGGCAGGTGGTTCTGGCCAGTGTCGATTTCTGGCGCCACGGCTTTACACCGGGCGCCAACGACAACCTGACAGGTGTTGCATGTGCAACAGAAGTGGCGACCCGAATGTGGGACCAGTTGCCCGCCGATACCGAGGTGCGCCTTGTCATTACCAGCGCCGAAGAAGCCGGCATGCTGGGGGCCCAGCATTACTGGCGCCAGCACCAGGACGAACTGAAGGCGCGGGACACCCATGTGCTGAATATCGATACGGTTGGTGCCGGCAAACTGGCCATCGTTGGTGAAAGTGGCGGTTTCACAAGGGTTTATTACGATACCGCCCTGATGCGGGCCGCCGCGGCGCTCAGCCAGTTGAACCCGCGCTATGCCGGCGTCCGGCCCGTGGTCCACAAGGTGGGCGATTTCGACAGCGTGTGGTTCGTGCGTGACGGCATCTCGGCGCTGACCCTCGCAGCCTATGACAAGGATGGGCTTATGCCGCATATCCATACGCAGGACGACCGGGCGGTCCATGTCGATCTGGGCCTTGTTGAGGACGCTGTCGAATATGCGGAGGCGTTGTTGCGCCTGTTGCCCACGCCTTTGGAAAATAAGGAGAAAAAACCATGATGCGCGCCGAGGATATTCTTTATTTCTGGTTCACGGAAATCGATGCGGCATCCTGGTTCCGCAAGGATGCGCGTTTCGATGCCCTGCTGACACGGCGTTTCATGGCGACCTATGAAACCGCAGCGGCGGGCGAACTTGCGGCCTGGCGCAACAGCCCGCGCGGCCGGCTCGCCGAAATCATTGTCCTGGACCAGTTCCCGCGCAACATGTTCCGCGACAGCCCGCGCGCTTTTGCTGCCGATCCGATGGCGCTGGCGCTGGCGCAGGAAGCCGTGCGGGCGGGTGCCGACAAGGCGCTGCTGCCGGGCTGGCGCGCGTTCCTCTATATGCCCTATATGCATAGCGAAAGCCGCAAGGTGCATGAGGACAGTATCACGCTGTTCGGCAGCGCGCCGGAACTGGCGGAAAACCTGAAATTCGCCCATGCCCACAAGGATATCGTCGACCGCTTCGGCCGCTATCCGCACCGGAATGCGGTTCTGGGGCGCCAAAGTACGGCCGAGGAAACAGCCTTCCTCAAACAGCCGGGCAGCAGCTTCTAGCTCAGTTGGGGGTGGTGTTCATCACCAGGATGCTGGCGCGGTAACCGGACCAGATTTCCGCGAGCGCGCCTGAGGTGTCCAGGGTCAGATAGGCCTTGTTGAAGGCATCGCACAGATTCTGGTCGCGAAACCGGGCGACATAATGCGACGCCGGCATGATGGCATGGCTGTCTAGTTCCATATATTCGCCGGTGCGTTCAAAATGCCGGCGCTGGGCCAGCCGCAAGATCCATTCGTCCCCCACCACGACATCGAACCGCTGTTTGTAGAGGAGCGCAATATGCGTGCCCTGGTCGCCTGATTCCGTGTAGCGCGGGCTCGTCGTAACGGCATCCGCAAAATCGCGGCCCAGATAGCGTGTGGCGCCCGAAAAGGACACCACGGCATATTTCTCAAGGTCGGTCAGGGTATCCAGCGGCAGCCTGCGTTCCTTCAGGGTGAAGGCGACATTGCGGTGCGTGATATAAGGCACGGTCGCGCAGCCTTCGGTCGAGGCGCTCACATTCTGGGTCAGTACACCATCGACCCGCCCGTCGTCGAAGGTCTGGATCATGCGGATGCGCGGCAGTTGCACAAAATCCACCTGCAGGCCGGCCTCGCGGAAAATGGCGCGCACCAGATCGATCTCGATACCGGTTTCGGCATTTTCATAGACATAGGGCGGCAGGAATTCGCGCACAGCGAGCCGCACATGCGGTGCAGCATGCGGTTCGGCGGCTGATGTCGGTACGGCACTGACTGTCGCGGCCGTCAGGCTCAGGACGATCGCAGCGGCATGTCGGAATAGGGTCGGCATCAAGGGTATGTTCAATTCCTGTTTAGGCAGCGGTTTGGTCCATTGGCGGCATGGTGCTGACAGCCTGAAAAATAGCGCGAATCCGTCTATATTTCGTTAAAGGCTAAAGCGTCGCCGGCGGCGGGGCAATAGTCCGGGCAACTTCAGATATGATAAATGCCCGCAGCCGGTGCAACGGTCAGGCGTGATTTTCGCGGTTTTCCGGGCCTAGCGGATGCGACCGGTCCTGAGGGCCTGCGCCCAATCGTCGCGCCCCATGAAGGCTGCGCGCCGGGCGGCAGCCCCCCAATCGTAGGCAACCTGGCGGAACGAAAGCTCGAAACCGTCCCCTGCCACGTCAATCAGCAGATAGCGCGCGTGCGGGCTGCCGGTTTCCATGACATGCGGATAGGGCAGGTCGTCCGAATAGGCGGGCAGGCCGGCGCTGCCCGGGTTGGCAACCATGCGCCCGTCGGCCAGCCGCACATGGCGCGGGATATGGGTGTGGCCACACAGGGTGAGCGGGTTTTCAACCTTTGCCATGCTGGCCGCGATCTGCGCGTCGGGCCTGAGGGTGGCGTGCCCGGTCGAGACATCTTCGAGCAGGTAGATCATGTCGCTGGTTGGCGACCCGTGGCAGAGCAGGATATCATCCAGTTCCGCGGTTTTGGGCAGGCTTTTCAGCCATTTGACCGGTTCTTCGCCCAGGTCGCGGCAGACAAAATCCAGGGTCGGGATCACGGCGCGGCTTTCATCCGACGCATCAAAAATATCCCGGTCCTGGTTGCCCTGAATGGTGGCGGCGAAGGTATGCCGCATCAGAAGCTCATAGGTTTCGCGTGGTGCCAGCGGGCCATAGAGAATATCCCCCAGGTTCAGAAGCGCGCCGGCGCCGCATTTTTCGGCGTCCTCCAGCACGGCTTCCAGCGCCCAGACATTGGCATGGATATCCGACAGCACGGCATAACGCATTGTCGTCTCCTCTTACTCCGCCGCCTGCCGCGACAGCACGGGCTTCAGATACTGGCCGGTGTAGCTGCGCGGGTTCTTGGCGACATCCTCTGGCGTGCCGGTCGCGACAATTTCGCCGCCGCCATCGCCGCCTTCGGGGCCCAGATCGACAATCCAGTCGGCGGTCTTGATGACCTCGAGGTTATGTTCGATCACCACCACGGTATTGCCCTGGTCCACGAGCGCCTGCAGCACTTCCATCAGCTTCCTGACGTCCTCGAAATGCAGGCCGGTTGTCGGTTCGTCGAGGATATAGAGCGTTTTGCCGGTCGAGCGTTTGGACAGTTCCTTGGCCAGCTTCACCCGCTGTGCTTCGCCGCCCGAAAGCGTTGTGGCCTGCTGGCCGACCCGGATGTAGGAAAGGCCCACCTTGTCCAGCATCTCCAGCTTGTTGCGGATGGCCGGCACGGCTTTGAAAAACTCGACCCCATCTTCAACCGTCATATCAAGAACATCGGATATCGATTTGTCTTTAAAGCGGATTTCCAAGGTTTCTCGGTTATAGCGTTTGCCCTTGCACTGGTCGCACTGCACATAAACATCCGGCAGGAAATGCATCTCGATCTTGATCATGCCGTCGCCCTTGCAGGCTTCGCAGCGACCGCCTTTCACGTTGAAGCTGAAGCGCCCGGCCTTGTAGCCACGCGCCTGCGCTTCCGGCAGCCCGGCGAACCAGTCCCGGATCGGGCCGAAGGCGCCGGTGTAGGTGGCCGGGTTCGAACGCGGCGTGCGCCCGATGGGCGACTGGTCGATATCGACAATCTTGTCCAGGTGTTCGAGCCCCTCAATGGCGTCGTGCGCGCCCGGGGTGATGCGGCTGCCGTTCAGATGTTTGGCCACGGCCTTATAGAGGGTTTCGATGGTGAAAGTGGACTTGCCCGAGCCCGACACACCGGTGATGCAAGTGAGCGTACCCAAGGGCACAGACGCCGAAACATCCTTCAAGTTGTTGGCACGCGCGCCCTTCACGGTCAGGAACTTCTTCTTGTGGCCGGGGCGGCGCAGGCTGGGCACAGGCACCGCACGGGCGCCGGTAAGATACTGGCCAGTCAGGCTTTTTTTGTTGGACATAATGTCCGTCGGTGTGCCTTCGGCGACAATGGTACCGCCATGTTCACCGGCACCGGGGCCCATGTCGATCACATAATCGGCGGCGCGGATGGCGTCCTCGTCATGCTCGACCACCAGCACGGTGTTGCCGATGTCGCGCAGGTTCTTGAGCGTCTCCAGCAGCCGGTCATTGTCGCGCTGATGCAGTCCGATGGACGGTTCGTCGAGCACATACAGAACGCCGGTGAGGCCGGAGCCGATCTGGGACGCGAGCCGGATACGCTGGCTTTCACCGCCCGACAGGGTGCCGGACGCGCGGCTGAGGGTCAGGTACGACAGGCCGACGTTATTGAGGAAACCAAGGCGTTCCTGGATTTCCTTCAGGACCTTTTCGGCAATCGCCTGCTGTTTTTCGGTCAGCTTGACCGGCAGTGCCGTGAACCAGTCGAACGCCGCGCGCACCGACAGGTCGGTGACCATGGTGATGTCGGTGCCGTCGATCTTCACCGCCCGGGCTTCGGGTTTCAGTCGGGCGCCGCCACAGTCGGTGCAGGCGGTGGAGGACTGGTATTTGGACAGTTCCTCCCGCATCCAGGCGCTGTCGGTTTCCCGCCAGCGGCGTTCGATGTTGTTCAATACACCTTCGAAGGGCTTGTTGACCTCGAACCGGCGTTTGCCGTCAGCATAGATGATGGTGATGGGCTTGGTGCCGGTGCCATAGAGGAAGGCTTTCTGGGCGGCTTCGGGGATCTTTTCCCATGCCGTGTCGATGGAAACGCCAAAATGGTCGGCAACCGCCTCAAGCGCCTGGAAATAGAAGGGCGAGGGGTTGTTGGCCTTGTTGGCCCAGGGCGCGAGGGCACCTTGCCGGATGGTCTTTTTGGTGTCGGGTACCGCCAGTTCCGGATCGAAATACAGCTTGCTGCCAAGGCCATCGCAGGCCGGGCAGGCGCCGTGCGGGCTGTTGAAGGAAAACAGGCGCGGTTCGATTTCCTCGATGGTGAAGCCCGACACCGGGCAGGCGAACTTGGCCGACATCATGGTACGTTCCGCCGTTTCGCCTTCGCCGGCCACGGTTTCGGTGACCACAAGGCCGTCCGAAAGCTCGAGCGCGGTCTCCACACTGTCGGCCAGCCGCTGCGCCAGGCCTTCCTTCAGCACCAGCCGGTCCACCACCACATCGATGTCATGCTTGAATTTTTTGTCGAGGGTCGGGGCTTCTTCGATCAGGTAAAACTCGCCATCCACCTTCACGCGCTGGAAACCGCGTTTCTGCAGCTCGGCAAATTCCTTTTTATACTCGCCCTTGCGGCCACGCACGATGGGCGCCATCAGGTACAGGCGTGTGCCTTCGGGCATGTCCAGAATGCGGTCCACCATCTGGGTCACCGTCTGGCTTTCGATCGGCAGGCCGGTGGCCGGCGAATAGGGGATGCCGATGCGTGCCCACAGAAGGCGCATATAATCGTAAATCTCGGTCACCGTGCCGACGGTCGACCGCGGATTCTTGCTGGTGGTTTTCTGCTCGATGGAAATGGCGGGCGACAGGCCCTCGATATGGTCGACATCGGGCTTTTGCATCAGTTCCAGGAACTGGCGGGCATAGGCGCTCAGCGATTCGACATACCGGCGTTGGCCTTCGGCATAGATGGTGTCGAACGCCAGTGACGATTTGCCGGAACCCGAAAGCCCGGTGATCACCACCAGTTTGTCGCGCGGAATGTCCACATCCACGGATTTGAGATTATGTTCCCGCGCGCCGCGCACCGAAATCTGTGTGAGCATGACTGTCTCTTGCAAACTGAACCAATACCAGGGGCTTTTTCTACGGCATCCGGCGCCATTTGGATACCGCACAATTTTGTGCGTGGGACCATAGCGCGGATACCGGAACAAAAAAAGAACATAGTCGACCCTGCTGACAGAAGCTGTCAGGAGGATTTGGTGAAATGTCAGCAGGCGTCATCAAATGCCTCATATTCCTGTGTGATAGTGTCAGGGCTTGACAGGCACAGGGTGGTGGAACAAATATAGAACAAACAGGATAAGGAGAGCGAGATGGTCGACCTCAGAGCAGGGAGCTGCCTGTGTGGCGCCGTGCGCTATGAAATCAATCTGGATGGGCACCGCACCGGCAATTGCCACTGCCGGGATTGCCAGAAAAATGGCGGCGGGCCGTTCATGACCTTCACCACCGTGCCGCAGGGTCAGTTGCGCTGGCTGTCGCGCCCCGACGGGGCCGCACGGGCCAGCAACAAGGCCGTGCGGCGTTTCTGCTCGCACTGCGGCACGCCAATGACCTGGGACGGTGGCGAAAATGACAATAACAATGTCAGCACCGGCACCCTGGATGACCCGTCAGGCCTTGCCATCAGCTACGAGATATTCACCCGCAGCCGCTGGGCCGGCCTGCCGCCGGTGCCGGGTGCGCGCCAGTATGAGGGCGGCACCAGCCAGTATTGAGGCGGCCCCGGGCGCAGGGCGCGGGGCTCAGAGGTAACTGAGCCACCAGTCCTTGCGCCGGGCCTTGACGCCCGCGAACCATTTGCTGGGCGGATACAGGATGACAATGGTGGCGACCCAGACACCATAAACGACCCAGAGGTTGAAACCATATCCCTGCGGGAAGCCGAAGAACATGGTGGCCAGCGAACGCCAGCCAAAGCCCTGCAGTTCGGCGGCCAGCAGCCCGAAGGCATGGATCAGGTAGATGTGCAGGATATAATAGAAAAACGGCACGCGCCCGAAGGTGACCATCCAGTCGACAAAGCGGCCGCGCCATTTTTCTGCGAGCGACAGCACTATCAGGCCGCCGCCCAGCATGACCAGAAGATACTGCAGGGACGGCGGGTATTTCTGCAGGTTCACAAAGGACATCAGGCTTTTCAGCGCTGTGTCCTGCAGGGCCCAGGAGGCCGGTTCGCCGTAAATATTGACGCTGCGCAACACGGCGAACAGGATAATGGCCCCGAGGCCAAGGCGCATCAGGATGCGTTGGCGCAGGGCCGCGTCCTTGCTGTATAGGTCGGCCAGCACATAACCGATCGGCATGATGGCGACCCAGGGAATGATGGGGTAGGCCAGCATCATCGGGGTCGAACCCAGCATGACCATGCCGCCGTTGTGCAATACATGCCAGACCGGCATGGGCCGGGACCAGTCCTGCACCGGGAACAGCGCCGGATTATCCAGGATATTATGGCCGAAGATCAGGATCAGGCCGAACGCCAGGATCGCCGGCTTCGGCAGCCACACCAGCACGGCCATCACCAGCATCGAGGCACCGATGGCCCAGATAACCTGCATGACAAACAGGAAACCTTCGAAAATCGAGAAGGTCCATCCGACGCTGACCACCGTCATTTCGATGAACAGGAGCCAGATGCCGCGTGTGAACAGGAAGCGGCTGAGCTCCGCCGTGCTGCGCCGCGCCGCCATCAGGCCCGCGCTCATGCCGGCCAGCAGCACAAAGATCGGCGCGCAGAAATGGGTGATCCAGCGGGTGAAAAACAGCGCGCCGTCGGTCTGGCTCAGGTCCAGCGGGTCGAAGCGCGCATCGGTGAAATAATCCCGCACATGGTCAAGCGCCATGATCACCATGACAAGGCCACGCAGGAAATCGATCGAATTCAGGCGCCAGGCGCGCGCCGGCGTGGCAGGTTCTGACATGGCTGACCCCTAGTTGTCTTGGCTCGCTTTAACATAGTGCCCATCGAACCAGGGCTGCCACTGTTTTTTTTCGGCGTCATACTGTTCGAAAAACTGGCGCACGCTGCCATCTGCGTTCGGGGTCCAGGTGCCGCGGAACGGCACGGCGCCGCCGGTGCTATAATACCAGATGGTACCCTCCAGCACCATGGAGCCATCCTTGAGGCCGCCTTCGATATCAAGGCTGTAGGCGCCGGCCGCAACCCAGACCTGCCGCCATTTGCCGGTGACAGGATTATAATAATTCACGCTTTTGCCGGTGCTGCCGCCCTGGCCGTGCCAGTCCTCGGATATCGCACAGCCGCCTTCGATGGCCTTGATATGGTTTTCGCCGGCATATTTGCCGCTTTTGCTGGATGATACCGACCAGTCGCCCAGCCAGAAATCGAAGGCGCGAAAACCCGGATCGGTCTCGCAGGCCGTGGGTTGCGGTGTGGCCGCGTTGGCGCCGATGGAAAGCGCTGCAGCAAAAGTAGCAGAAATGAAGTGGAAGGTGCGCATGGTCGCGGCTCCTGTTCCCGTTAACCCCAGAAGGACACAAAACCGAACTGCAAACGATGGCCTGATAGTATGCTACCCGGCACAGGCCAGACAGATGCAAGCGACGGGGCGCCCTTTCGGTACGGCAAGCCGTTTGCCAGCCTGTACAAAGGTTTAGAATGGCCCGTTGCCCGTGGTGCCGGACAGAATAGGCGCATGAGAACAAAAAAGGAACAAAATCTTTTTCCTTTGCGCTTGGCAGGTGCCGCTTCAATGGCTATGTTCGCCAGAACGCGGGTGCCGCCTGGCACCGGAAACCAACAAGAACAAGGGGGCTCAAGATGGCCGGTAGTGTGAACAAGGTAATTTTGGTTGGCAATCTGGGCCGCGACCCCGAGGTCCGCACCATGCAGGACGGCTCGCCGGTGGTGAACCTGTCGATCGCGACCTCGGAAACCTGGCGCGACCGCGCGTCGGGCGAGCGCAAGGAGCGCACCGAATGGCACCGTGTTGTCATTTTCAACGAGAATCTGGCCAAGGTTGCCCAGCAGTATCTTAAGAAGGGTTCGACCATCTATGTCGAAGGCCAGTTGCAGACCCGCAAATGGACCGACCAGTCGGGCCAGGAAAAATACACCACCGAAATCGTGTTGCAGCGCTACCGTGGTGAACTGACCATGCTGGGCGGCCGTGGCGACAACATGGGCGGCGGCTTTGGCGACAGCAGCCAGGGCGATTACGGCTCGGGCGACTTCGGCGGTCCGTCCTCGGGTGGCGGTTTTGGCGGTGGCCGTGGCGGCGCGCAAGGTGGCGCGGCCGTTGGTTTCGGTGCCGGCGCAGCCGATCTGGACGACGAAATCCCGTTCTGATTTTTTGCCAGTGGCAATTCTGAAAGGGCGCAGGCATGGTCTGCGCCCTTTTTTCTTGTGCCGTGCAATTGGGCCGGGACGGGGCGACATCTTGTTGCCACGCCCGCTGTTCACTATATCCAACTGATATAACGAAACAGGAGACAGGCAGCGTGACACGGATTGGTTTGGCCCTCGGGGGCGGTGCGGGCCTTGGCTGGGCGCATATTGGCGTCGTCAGGGTACTGGAAGAAGAGGGGATCGAGGTCGATACCGTTTCCGGCACCAGCATCGGTTCGATTGTCGGCGCCTGTGTCGCGGCCGGCCTTCTGGACGAGCTCGAGAGCATCGCCCGCGATATCACACTCAGGGAAATGCTGGCGCTGGGTGAATTTGGTATCGGCTCGGGTGGCCTCATTGGCGCCGGCAAGATCGAAAAACGCCTGCGCGACCATTTTGGGCTCTTGCTGATCGAACAGATGCCCAAGCCCTTTGCCGCCATCGCCGCCGATATCTACACCGGCGCGCGCATCGTGCTGGATGAAGGCGATGTGGTCACGGCGGTCAGGGCATCGTCGGCGGTGCCCGGAGTGCTGCCGCCCGTGAAAACCGACCGCCTGCTGCTGGCAGACGGCGGTATGGTCGACCCCGTGCCGGTGCAGGCTGCGCGCGACCTGGGGGCCGACCTGGTGATCGCGGTTGACCTGCAGGGCGACTATCAGGGCAGGGCGCGGCGCATGGGTTTCGATCCGGCCCTGCAGCGCAACCATATTGCCGCCATCCGTATGGCGCGCGCCGGCTGGTCGTTGGCCTTGCAGGCACTCAGCCGCGCCCGGCTGGAAATTGACCGGCCCGAGATCACCATCACGCCGCGCATCGGCCATATCGACATGGCCGACTTCACCCGGGCCGACGAACTGATCGCGCTGGGCCGGCAGGCGGCGGAAGAAGCCTTGCCATTGATCCTGGCGGCGACAGGACGCGGCGAACGCATGGAAGCCTGAGAAACGCAGGGTTTTGTGCGTGACATGACAGGGCGGGCCGGATTTTCCGGCCCGTTTTCTTTTGCGCCCCTTGACTCCCCATATTCACTGTATATATACAGCTTGTTGAGTGTGTATATACAGTGAATATGGACCCTATGACCTTTGTGCTTTCGCAAACAGACCGGCGACCGATGTATGTCCAGATCATGGACCATATCCGCCAGAAGATCGAAATCGGGGACTGGCGCGCGGGCGACCAGTTGCCCTCGATCCGCGAACTGGCTGTCAGCCTGAAAATCAGCGTGATCACGGTCAAGCGCGCCTATCTGGAATTGGAGCACGCCGGGGTGATCGTCACCCAGCATGGCAAGGGCAGTTTTGTTGCAGATGCAACAGAACGCGCACAGCCCGGAGCGGATCAGGCACTCGATGTGCTGCTTCAGCAGGCGGCAGCGCTTGCCAGGGCGCAGGGGTTGGATGAAGGAGCGCTGATCGCGCGCCTGAAGCAATTGAAAAACAAGGAAGAAACCGAGTGACGACAGCAGCAACATTCAGGGGTGTGACAAAGGCCTACAAGCATTTCACCCTCGACCATATCGACTTCGACCTGCCATCGGGGCAGGTGATGGGCCTCATTGGCCCGAACGGTGCCGGCAAATCCACCAGCATTCGTATCCTGATGGGCCTTGTGCAACAAGACGCGGGCGAGGTGAGTGTTCTGGGCCACGCGATGCCGGAAGGCCAGGTCGCCGCCAAGTCCGACATCGGCTATATGTCTGACGATCTGCGTCTTTATGGCGGGGTGTCGCTGCAGTGGCATATGGATTTCATTGCCTCCATCTACCCGGCCTGGAATGCAGCCTATGCCGCCGACCTCTTGCGGCGCTTCGACCTGAAGGCGGATCAGAAGATCAAGGGCATGTCGCACGGCCAGCGCGTGAAAGCCGCCCTTTTGCTGGTGCTGGCGCGCATGCCGAAGCTCCTGATCCTGGACGAACCGACCACGGGCCTCGACCCGGTCGCGCGGCAGGAAGTGCTGGCGGCCTTCATGGATGTGATGCAGGACGAGGAGCGCACCATCCTGTTTTCGTCCCACAATACCCAGGATGTCGAACAACTGGCCGACAATGTGATGTTCATCGACCGGGGGCAGGTGGTCGCAAGCGACGAGAAGGAAAGTTTCCTGGATCGCTGGCGCCGCATCCGGCTCGAGGTCCCCGAAGGCCGTGCCGTGCCCGCCATCGAAGGCGTGGAAACCGTGCAGGCCAGCGGCCATATGTCGGTGCTGACCACGAGCGCTTTCCATGCCGGCCTGCCGGCACTGTGTGAAGCCGCCGGCACGCGGGTGCTGGGGGTCGAATATATGACCCTCGAGGAAATTTTCCTGTCCAACATTTCGGCAAGCCGCGGGAGGACCGTGCAATGAACATGTTCATGGTCAAAAAACTGGTCGCCAAGGACTGGTATTTCAATCGCCATATCCTGATTGCCTATACGGTCGGCGGCCTGGCGGCCCTGACGCTCATGTTCTCGGGCAGCGAGGCGGCCAGTGCCATCGGCAGCATCATGGTGGTGACCGCCATCATCGCCTTCGGCTGCCATCTGGTCATGGGCACCGTGGTCGCAGAACGCAAGAACCAGACCTTGCCCTTTGTCATGAGCCTGCCGGTCACCATCACCGACTATACGGTGGCCAAGATGGTCGCGAACCTGACCACCTTCGTGGTGCCCTGGCTTCTGATCTCGTTCGCTTTGATGCAGTTCATCAAGGGCACGGACAGTGCGCCCAACGGCCTGATCCCGGTTTTCACCATCATGCTGGTCGAAATGTTCATCGCCTATCTGGTGATGCTGACCGTGGCGCTGATTTCCGAATCCGAAGGCTGGACCATTGTGTCGATGGTGGTGATGAACACCTGTTTCAGTCTTGTGTTCATGGGCTTGGGCCGGATTGACGGCATCGGCAATTTCCAGAATGAACCCGAAGCCCACTGGACGCCCGAGGTGTTCACCGCACTGGGCATCGAGGTCGCGATCATCGCGGCATTGATTGCCGCCACCTTCTATTTCCAGAACCGCAAGACCGAATTCCTATAACAGGTCGCGGCTGCGAGGAGCGAAAAGCCCGGGTCCATCTGGCCCGGGCTTGTTGTTTTCAGCGGTTGATCTCGCGCGCAATGACGATGCGCTGGATATCCGATGTGCCTTCGTAAATCTGGCACACCCGCACATCGCGGTAGATTTTCTCAACCGGATATTCGCTCAGGTAACCATATCCGCCAAGGGTCTGGATCGCGGCGGAGCAGATTTCCTCCGCCGTTTCGCTGGCGAACAGCTTGGCCATGCAGGCTTCCTTGAGGCACGGTTCGCCGGCGTCCTTCTTGGCAGCGGCATTCAGCACCATCAGTTCGGCGGCCTGAAGCTTGGTTGCCATGTCCGCCAGGCGGAAGCCGACAGCCTGATGCTCGATGATCGCCTTGCCGAAGGCTTCACGTTCCTGTGCATAGGCGAGGGCATAGTCATAGGCCGCGCGCGCCATGCCGACCGACTGGGCGGCGATGCCGATGCGACCGGTTTCAAGGTTCGAGAGCGCGACCTTATAGCCCGCACCTTCTGCACCTAACAGGCAATCGGTCGGCACTTCCATGTCGTCGAACACGATCTGGCAGGTATCGGACGACTTTTGCCCCAGCTTGTGTTCAAGCCCGGCCACAGTGTAGCCCGGCGTGTCGGTCGGCACCAGGAAGGCCGATATGCCGCGCTTGCCAGCCGACGGATCGGTGACGGCAAACACGATAGCAGCCCCTGCGATCTTGCCCGAGGTAATGAACTGCTTGGTGCCGTTCAACTTCCAGCCGCTGTTGGTGCGTTCGGCCCTGGTTTTCAGCATCGAAGCATCGGAGCCGGCTTGCGGTTCCGTAAGACAAAAGGCGCCGATCATCTCACCGCGGGCGAGCGGCTTCAGGAAGCGTTCTTTCTGTTTTGTCGTCCCGTTTGCGAGCACAGCCGCACACACAGGCGCGTTGTTCACGCTCATCAGGGTCGACAGGCCGCCATCACCGGCTGCAATTTCCATCAGCGCCAGCGCGTAGGAAACATAATCGGTTTCGGCACCATCCCATTCTTCGGGCACGGTCATGCCCAGAAGGCCGAGCGCGCCCATTTCGCGCAGGAATTCGGCCGGGATTTCCCCGGCTTTTTCCCAGTCACGCGCGTTTGGCTGAATGCGGTCGACCGCGAAGGCACGGGCCATGTCCCGCACCATGCGCTGTTCTTCGGTGAAGATCATGGTCTGGGTCCGCCTCAGGCCAGTTCGATGGCGAGCGCGGTGGCTTCACCGCCGCCGATGCACAGGCTGGCGACGCCTTTCTTGAGGCCGCGTTTTTTGAGCGCGTTAATGAGCGTCACGCAGATACGGGTGCCGGAGGCGCCGATCGGGTGGCCCAGCGCGCAGGCACCGCCGTTCACGTTCACCTTGTCATGGTCGAGGCCCAGTTCCTGGATCGCGGCCATGGCAACCACGGCAAAGGCTTCGTTGACTTCGAACAGGTCAACATCGGCCACGGTCCAGCCGGCCTTGTCCAGCACCTTCTCGATGGCCTTCACCGGCGCGGTGGTGAACCATTCAGGCGCCTGGGCATGGAAGGCATGTGCCTTGATGGTGGCCAGCGGCTTGAGGCCGCGTTTCTCGGCTTCCGAGGCTTTCATCATCACGACCGCAGCGGCGCCGTCCGAGATGGAGCTGGCGTTGGCGGCGGTGATGGTGCCGTCTTTCTTGAAAGCGGGGCGCAGGCCGGGGATCTTGTCCAGGCGCGCCTTGCCCGGTTGCTCGTCGGTACCGACACTGACGTCGCCCGCGCGGGATTTGACGCTGACCGCCACAACTTCACCGTCGAAGCTGCCGTCCTCGATGGCGCGCTGGGCGCGCTGCAGCGATTCAATGGCATAGGCGTCCTGGGCCTCGCGGCTGAACTGATACTGTTCGGCGCACAGTTCGGCATACACGCCCATCGGCTGGCCGCCGTAGGCGTCGGTCAGGCCGTCCAGCGCCATATGGTCCAGCATCTGGATCGCACCGTATTTCACGCCCGTGCGGCTGTTCGGCAAAAGGTGCGGCGCCAGGGACATGCTTTCCATGCCGCCGGCCACGATTGTGTTCGAGGACCCGGCCACCAGGCTGTCGTGTGCCTGCATCATCGCGGCCATGCCCGAGCCACACATCTTGTTGACCGTCATGGCGCCCACGCCGTCCGGCAGGCCGGCCTTGCGGCTTGCCTGGCGGGCAGGGGCCTGGCCTTGCCCTGCGGGCAGCACACATCCCATGATCGTCTCGTCAACAGCGTCCGCCTCGAGGCCGGCGCTTGCGAGCGCGCCTTTGATCGCGGTAGCGCCCAGTTCGGACGCGGGAACGCTGGACAGATCACCCAGCAGGCCGCCCATGGGCGTGCGGGCCATGCCAACAATGACGATTGGGTCCTGGGACATTTGGGTCTCCTTATAATCTTTGATGCCGGCACATGGGGGCCGTGCGGCAGAATGGGGCTTAAGGGCTGGACTTGCCCGCCGCCACTGTCGCCAAAACCGGTTTATTTCGCAAGTGCAAAATAATTGGCCGGCGTTGACGGCGGGGCCATCCTGTCCCTATAAGGCGCAGACGGTTTTTGGAAGGAGCCAGCCCATGTCGACCCGTATCGGCTTTTATATGTTCATCGGTCTGATTGTTGGTGCCTATGTCGGCCAGTGGCTGCCCTTTGTCGCCACCGTTGAGGCCATCGCCGGCGGTGTGATCGCCGCAGTGCTGGGCGGCCTGATCGACTGGCTGGTCGCAAGTTTCCGCAAGAAGCGCGACTTCAAAACCGAGCGGGACCAGGACTAGCTACCTGGCCCAATCTATTCCGCGGCCTGCCTCTCGGCTTGCTGGCGTGCCCGCCACTCGGCCTTGATCATGTCGCTGGTTTTGCGGCTGCCGTCCGGTGTCCAGCCCGGCGGGGCCAGAAGGAACAGGGCCCGGTCGCGCCAGGTGCGCGCGCCCCAGACATCCCTGAAAATACCCACCCATTCATGGAATGCCACCCGAAGCGGGTTGAAGGTGCCCAGGTCGCGCACCAGGCCGTAGCGGCAGGGTTCGGCATCGTCTTCCGGCACGTAGGTGCCGAACAGCTTGTCCCAGATGATGAAAACGCCGGCATAGTTGGCGTCCAGATATTTGGGGTTGGTGGCATGGTGCACCCGGTGGTGGCTGGGTGTGTTCATCACCGCCTCGAACCAGCGCGGCATGCGGCCGATGGCTTCGGTGTGAATCCAGAACTGGTAAATCAGGTTTATGCCAGCGACGAACACCACAATCGCGGGCTCTATCCCCATGATGAACAAGGGCAGTTTGAAGAAAAAACCCGGCGTGAATTGCCCGGTCCAGGTCTGCCTCAGTGCCGTCGACAGGTTATAATGCTGGCTGGAATGATGGATCACATGCGCGGCCCACATCCAGCGCATGCGGTGCCCGAAGCGGTGTATCCAGTAATAGGCCAGGTCGTCCAGCACAAAGGCCAGCACAAACACCCAGGGCGCGGCGCCCAGGTTGAACAGGCGGAAATTGTCCCACACCCAATAGGATGCCACCAGGAACAGGGACGCGGTCAGCGCCCCCGAGATGGTGCTGCCCAGCCCCATCACCAGCGAGGTGAAGGTATCCTTGCCTTCATACCGCGCCCGGCCGGATTTCCAGCCGTAGAACATTTCGGCAAAACACAGAAGCACAAAGGCCGGTACGGCCAGTTCGGTCGGTTTGGGCAGATCAAGCAGCATCTTTTGCGGGCCGAATTGTTATTGATGTCAAAAGGTTGTTGGCACTTTCCAAGGTGTCGCCTGAAAGCCGGAGCATGGTGTTCGGCTGGGTGAAATCATGGAAACGGATATGGAGGCCGTCGTCCTTGCGGATGACTGCCGCGATGTCGGCACCCGCAACCAGCCGGCAAACCGTGCGGTCGCCCATGGCGATCACAAGCCCGACCCTGGTGGAGTCCGACACCAGCGGTACAAGCGCCGTCTTGCCGTCTTCGCCAATGATGGCGCCACTGGCCATCTCGTCCGGAAAATGACGGGCAAAATTCCTCAGCACGCGGGCATCGTCAAGGTCGGCCTTGTTCGGGAACATCCAGCGGGCCACAAGCGCCAGAAGCGCGATGGCAACAAACGAGCCGATCAACTGAATGGGGTCCATGGGAACGTCCTAACATTTTTGTCATTAAAGACCCTTTATATAGTGGACCGTCAAGTCTTGAATGTCGTGATCACGATATCAGCATGCCGCCTTGAGGCGACCGGGCAAGCTGATATGATGGCAAATGTGCCAACGCCCATGGAGGAAGTATGAAATCTGTTTTTGCATGTGCCCTTGTCGGCATGGCCATGCTCGCAGGAGCAACAGTGATGAACACGGCAGCAGAGGCCGCAGACAAAAGCCCGATCGTGATCGCGCATCGTGGCGCCAGCGGCTACCGGCCCGAGCATACTTTCATGAGCTACAGCATGGCGATGGAACAGGGTGCCGACTTTGTCGAGCCCGACCTGGTGGTCACCAAGGACGGCGTGCTGGTGGCCCGGCACGATATCTACCTGTCCGACAGCACAGATGTCGCCGCGCATCCGGAATTTGCCGACCGCAAGCGTGTGTTCGAAGGCCATGACGACTGGTATGTGTTCGACTTCACCCTGGCGGAACTCAGGACCCTGAAGGCCCGCCAGCCACGTCCCAAGCGCGGTACCATGTTCGACGGTATCGAACCGGTGCCCACATTTGACGAGATTGTCGATTTTGCAATTGCGGCGCGCAAGGCCGGCAAAACGGCTGGTTTCTATATCGAGATGAAGCGGCCGGCCATGTTTACCGAAAGGGGCCTGGACCCGACCGAAAAGCTGATCGCGGGTTTCAAACGCCTCGCCGATGCTGGCGTGCCGCTTTATTTCCAATGTTTTGAAAGCGACTATATCCTGAAAGTGAAGGGCCGCATGCCGGCGCCGCTGATCTGGCTGATCGAAGGCAAGGAAGACCGTTCGAACGGTACCTGGAGCCTTGAGGTGCCCCTGGACCTGATGGCAGGCAAGGTGGACGGCATTGGTCCGAACAAGGCGCTGTTGGTCGACAGCAAGGGTGAAGACAGCGGCCTGGTGGCGGAAGCGCACCGGCTGGGCATGCAGGTGCATGTCTGGACGGTCCGCGACGATCAGGTGCCGGTGGGCATTGCCTCAAGCCGGCAGGAACTGAAATGGCTGTTCGCGCATGGCGTCGATGGTGTATTTGCCGATTTCCCCGATACGGCCATTGATGTTAGAAATAATGTCAGTCTGGTGAGCCCCGAAAGGATGACAGATGATTGACCTGATGAAAGGCCTGGGAACCGCGATCATATTCCTGGCGTTGATCCGTCTGGGCGGCGAGGCGCTGTTTACTGCCGCCGGCCTTTAGTTGCGGTGTTGCCCAAAAAAGAAACGGCGCCATGGTGGGCGCCGTTTTTTGTTTGCCGTGTCGCGGCCTAATCGTCCACAGGCAGGGGTTTGCCAAGCGGGAAGGGCCGGTCGTCGGATTTGAAGCTCAGATAGGCCATGACCTCGGCGATATAATTGCCAAGCGTGACGATGGCGCGGGTAATCTGGCCATTGGGGCTGCCGGCGATCACCAGGACGACAAATTGCACGGCGGCCAGCACAAAACTGAACATCACGGCGACCCAGGCCAGGAAGCCGAACAGCAGCATGAACAGGCCGCGCACAAGGTATCCGGCCCAGTCTTTTTCCTTGAGATCGGACAGAATGGCCTGCGCATCGGTTTTGGTGCCGCCTTGCTGGGCGGCATCCGACGCTGTGGCATCGGCTTCAAAACCTGTTTCTTCCTGTGCGGCGGGTTCGGAAACCTCTGGTTCCGGCGCGGGCGCTGCTGCGGCTTTTGGTGCCGCGGCCTTTTTGCTTGCCGTGCCGGTGGTGCCGGTTTTCCTGGGTGCCGCTTTTTTGGCGCCAGCCGTCGTAGAGCCGGTTTTGCCTTTTGCCGCGCTGGCGGCAGAACGCTTGCGGGCGGCCGGTTTTTTGGCCGCAGGTTCCGGGGTGCCGGGTTCGTTCTTGGGGTCGGTTTCCTCGCTCATGCTCATACCTTCAATGGGTTGTTTTCTTCATCCCATGTGGGCGCGCGCACGGCTGAATTCAAGCCTCAGGTCGCCCAGGGCAGGTGGCCACGCACCATCTCGCTCGCGGACGCGCTTTCAACAGGTTTCGAATAATAATACCCTTGCGCGAAGCTAAAGCCCATATCTCTTAGCATATTGATATGGTCGGTATCCTCCAGTCCCTCGGCAACCACTTCGTGGCCCAGGCTCTGGGCCAGCATGCCGATCATCTGCAGGATCTTGTAAGGCTCGTTGTCCCGGCGCAACTGGTTGATGAAGCTGCGGTCGATCTTGATGATGTCGATCGGGAACTGGTGCAGGTAATTGAGCGACGAATAACCCGTACCAAAATCGTCGAGCGCGACCTTCACGCCAAGGCGGCGGATGCGAGACAATGATTCGGAAATGCGGGTCGGGTTGGCCATGATGGCACTCTCGGTCAGTTCGATACGCAGGAAACGGCCTTCGATATTGTGGGCGCGCAACGCTTCCTCGACCATGGCGGCGACATCGTCGCGCGCAAACTGGATGCCGGAGACATTCACATTCACCGGTACGGCGTTTGCTTCGCCAACTTCATCGATCCAGGACCGGATCTGGGTGCAGGCCGCATGTACGGCCCAACGACCCAATGCGACGATAATACCCGTCTCTTCAGCCAGCGGGATGAATTCGATGGGCGAAACGAAGCCGCGTTCCTTGTGAATCCAGCGTGTCAGGCACTCGAAACCGTGCAGTTTCTGGCTTTTCAGATCGATGATCGGCTGGAAATAGAGCTCGAGGTCATTGCGTTCGACCGCGCGGCGGAGTTCGGTTTCCAGATGGAACTGCGACCGGGCGCGCTGGTGCGAATCGCGGTGATAGATTTCCGTGCGGGCCTTGCCGGCCGATTTGGCCCTGTGCATGGCAAAGTCGGCGTCGCGGATCAGGTCCTCGGGGTGGGTGGAGCTTGAAATCGTGGTGGCGACACCGACCGATACGGAGGTAAAAACCTCATTGCCGTCAAGGTCATAGGGCTGTTCCATCGCCTCATGAATGCGGCGGGAGATCATTTCCACTTCCTCAAGTTCATGGAAGCGCGACACCAGGATGGCGAATTCGTCGCCCGAAAGGCGCGCCAGGGTATCGGTTGCCCGGATACAGCGCCTCAATGTCGAGGCCATGGAAATCAGGAACCGGTCGCCGGCGGAATGGCCAAAACTTTCGTTGATCTGCTGGAACCGGTCGATATTGACGATCAGCACCGCGCAGCCGGAACCATGGCCGGCGCGCTGGCATTCCGCCACGGCTTCCTCGAGCTTGTTGCGGAACAGCACCCGGTTTGGCTGGCCGGTCAGCGCATCATGGAAGGCATGGTGCAACAGGTTGCGTTCGGCCAGCTTTTCAGCCGTCTGGTCCTCGATCGTGCAGATGATCTGATAGACATTGCCCTCATGATCCTTGAGCGGGATCAGGTGGCTGGAGAGGAAGCGCTCAATAGCGCCGAAGCGGATGCTCCATTCAAAATTGGCGTCGCGCGCGGTGCGGAAAACTTCAAGTACCTGACCGGCGAGGACATGATTGTCGCTGGCGGGCCAGATCGAATCAAGCATGCAGGGCAGGGTGGCTGTGTCCTCGAGATTGAAGATGTCACGGGCGAAACCGTTGACGAACAGCACTTCGACAGCATTGCCTGCCGCGATACCGCAGATCAGGACACCAACCGGCAGGCGGTCGACCACCGCGCTTGTATTGACAATGCGCACAGCCCTAACCCCCTCGCCACCCGACCCGGAAATCGGCGAGATTTTATTTCCCAGCGTATCAGCCACAAGCGGCTCCGCGTAAAATGACCAAACCTAAAATACAGAAGCGCCGGATTTCGACCCCCGTCGCAGGCGCAACATGATCACCAAATTCCGGTAAAGATTTCGTAAAATTCAGCATGCGCCTAAACTCGCGGCAGGTCAATTGGTCGCGGCGGACCCGGTGGATACCGGTTAGTATTTTGAAATATAGGCAAAAAAATAGGGGAAGGACATGCCTTCCCCAAGGCTAGCCGTTTGCCGGGACGGGTTGGCAAACGACTTGAAATCATCGCTCAACTGCAGCCGCTGGTGCCGCCGCAGGTGTTGCATTTGAGACAGGTGCCGTTGCGCACCAGGGTAAAGTTCCCGCATTCGCCACAGGCGTCGCCCTCGTAACCCTGCATTTTTGCTGCAGTTCTGGCGTCGGCGGTGGCATCGGTTGCCCCGTTTGCGACCGCGGAGCCGATGGTTACCGTGGCGGTACCTTTTCCGTGCGTTCCTGTTGCAGATGCAACAGTTTCGACCGTTTTCTCGACTTTTTTGCCCGTTTTCTTCAAGACGACCAGATTGCTGCCGCGCACATAACCGGTGGAGGCGAGTTTCTGGACCCGCTCCAGGGCTTCGGTCATTTCATTGCCGAGTGCGGGCAGGCCATCGTCGCGGTTGCCGCGGCCGGTGGTATCGTGCATCAGGTCGGCCGGTGTGGCATGCGCCAGATCGTCGCGGCCCAGATAGCTGATCGCCAGTTCGCGGAACAGATAATCAAGGAGCGAGGTTGCCATCTTGATGGTGTCGTTGCCTTCGACGCGCCCGAACGGTTCGAAGCGGGTGAAGGTGAAGGCGTCGACAAATTCCTCGAGCGGCACGCCATACTGAAGGCCGATGGAGATCGCGATGGCGAAGTTGTTCATCAGCGAGCGGAAAGCCGCGCCTTCCTTGTGCATGTCGATGAAGATTTCGCCCAGCGAGCCATCGTCATATTCGCCGGTGCGCAGATAGACCTTGTGGCCGCCAACCATGGCTTTCTGGGTGTAACCCTTGCGGCGTTCCGGCAGGCGCTTGCGCTTCTGCGGGCCCTGGCGTTCCACCTCGACAATCCGTTCGACAATGCGTTCGGCCACCACGGTGGTTTTTTCCGCCATCGACAGGTCCTCGAAATCTTCCTCGAGGTCGACATCGTCCAGAAGGGCGGCGTTCAGGGGCTGGCTGAGTTTGGAGCCGTCGCGGTAGAGCGCGTTGGCCTTCAGCGCCAGCGACCAACTGAGCTCGTAGGCGGCCATGCAATCTTCGACATTGGCATTGTTCGGCATATTGATGGTTTTGGAGATGGCGCCCGAGATGAAGGGCTGTGCCGCCGCCATCATGCGGATATGGCTTTCCCACGACAGGTAGCGCTTGCCGATCTTGCCGCACGGGTTCGCGCAGTCGAACACCGCATAATGTTCTTCTTTCAGATGCGGTGCGCCTTCGAGGGTCATGGCACCACAGCAGAACAGGTTCGCCGCTGAAATATCCTCTTTCGAGAAACCGAGCGAGACCAGCATGTCGAAATTGTAATCGTTCAGTTCAGCGTCCGAGAAACCGAGCTTTTCCTTGCAGAAACCGGCGCCCAAGGTCCACTGGTTGAAGATGAATTTGATATCGAAGGCGTTCCGGGCCTGGGATTCGATCTTTTCGATCTGTTCTGTGCCGAAACCGCGTTCGCGCAGCAGGTCGTAATTGACGCCCGGTGCATCCTTGAGGGTGCCATGGCCGACCGCATAATCCTCGATCGCCTTGATCTCGTCGGCCTTATAGCCAAGTGTGGTCAGGGCGTCGGGCACAATGCGGTTGATGATCTTGAAATAACCGCCGCCCGCCAGCTTCTTGAACTTTACCAACGCAAAATCGGGTTCGATGCCGGTGGTGTCGCAGTCCATGACGAGGCCGATGGTGCCCGTGGGGGCGATCACCGACGCCTGGGCGTTGCGGAAACCGTGTTTTTCACCGATGTCGAGGGCGCGGTCCCAGGCATCGACGGCGGCAATGACAATGGCATTGTCCGGACAGTTTTCATGGTCGAGCGCAACCGGCTTGGTATGCAGCTTTTCATAGCCGTTGGTCTGGCCGTATGCGGCGCGCCGGTGGTTGCGCATGACCCTGAGCATATGGTCCGCGTTCTTGGCATATCCCGGGAACGCCCCCAGTTCGCTGGCCATTTCGGCCGACGTAGCATAACTTTCGCCCGTCATCAGGGCTGTGATGGCGCCGCAAAGGGCACGGCCGGCGTCGCTGTCATACGGCAGGCCCAGGCTCATCAGGAGGCCACCGATGTTGGCGAAGCCAAGACCCAGAGTGCGGTATTCATAGGACAACTGGGCAATTTCCTTGGACGGGAACTGCGCCATCATCACCGAAATCTCGAGCACCATGGTCCAGAGCCGCACGGCATGCTTGAAATTCTCGACCAGGAACTTGCCGTCTTCACCCCGGAAGGTCAGCAGGTTCAGGGATGCGAGGTTACAGGCCGTATCGTCCAGGAACATATATTCGGAGCAGGGGTTCGAGGCCCTGATTTCACCGGACGCCGGGCAGGTGTGCCAGTCGTTGATGGTGGTGTGGAACTGGATACCGGGGTCGGCACAGGCCCAGGCCGCATGGCCGACATCGCGCCACAGGTCGCCCGCGTTCACGGTTTTGGCCACCGTGCCGCAGATCCGGTTGGTCAGGTTCCAGTCCATGCCGCCCTTGGCCGCCTTCATGAAGGCGTCGGTGACACGGATGGAGTTGTTGGAATTCTGGCCGGAAACGGTCAGGTAGGCTTCCGAATCCCAGTCGGTGTTGTAGGTTTTGAAGTCGATCGAGGTATAACCCTGCTTCGCGAACTGGATGACACGTTGCACATAATTTTCCGGGATCATCACCTTGCGGGCAGCGATCACTTCTTTCTTCAGGGCCCGGTTCTGTTTGGGCTCAAACGCTTCGTCGCCCATGTCGGCCTTGGCTTCGTGGCAGGCCTTCATGATACGGTTCAGGTGGATTTCATTGAGCTTGGAACCGGAAACAAGTGCGGCGACCTTCTGTTCTTCGGTCACTTTCCAGTTGATATAGGCCTCGATATCCGGGTGATCGATGTCGACAACCACCATCTTGGCGGCGCGGCGGGTGGTGCCACCCGATTTGATGGCGCCCGCGGCGCGGTCACCAATCTTGAGGAAGCTCATCAGGCCCGACGATTTGCCGCCGCCCGAAAGCCGTTCGCCTTCGCCGCGCACGTTCGAGAAGTTCGAGCCGGTGCCGGAACCATATTTGAACAGACGGGCCTCGCGGACCCAAAGGTCCATGATGCCACCTTCGTTCACCAGATCGTCCGACACCGACTGAATGAAGCAGGCGTGCGGCTGCGGGTGCTCGTAAGAGCTTTTGGAGCGCACGAGCTTACCGCTTTCGAAATCGACATAATGATGGCCCTGTGCCGGGCCGTCGATGCCATAAGCCCAGTGCAGGCCCGTGTTGAACCATTGCGGGCTGTTGGGCGCAGCCATCTGGCTTGCCAGCATGAAACGCATTTCGTCAAAAAAGGCCTGGGCGTCGGCTTCGCTTTCGAAATAGCCGCCTTTCCAGCCCCAATAGGTCCAGGTGCCGGCCAGACGGTCGAACACCTGCTTGGCGCTTGTCTCGGACCCATAACGCTTGTCTTCCGGCATCTGGGCCAGGGCGTCCTTGTCGGCTTCCTTGCGCCACAGCCAGCTCGGGACCGTATTCTCTTCAACAGGCTTCAGCGCCTGGGGCACGCCGGCCTTGCGGAAATATTTCTGGGCAATGATGTCGGTCGCGACCTGGCTCCAGTCCGCGGGGACCTCGACACCATCCATATGAAAAACGACAGAACCGTCCGGATTGCGAATTTCACTGACTGCAGCACGCCATTCCATGCCGGCGTAAGGACAAGAGATATCTTTCGTGAAGCGGCGCTCAATACGCATTAGGTTCCCCCGTATGTTTCCAACCCGGCCAATCGGTCGCAGCCTGACATTTTTTGTCTTGTTCAGCCTTGCTCTCGCTCAAGTCTGACGGCGCTCACCCGGCCTGCGGCCCCACAAGATGTTGGGGGCCGTGCCCAAAAGTTCGCAAAGTGTAGGGGTGAAAAGGACCAAACGACAAGCGCATTTTTAAAATTGATGGCGTTGACGGACCCCTTGGAAAGCCGCACGAAACCTCGACTCGTTGATGGTTGGTGAGTCGATGCGCAATTGCCTTATTCTTTCCTTAAAGCGCCCTTAGAAGGTCGGAGGTGCAAGATGGTGCAGACCCGGGCGACGACTCGTTTATGACGGATTTGTCGCAAAGATGCATGCTGCCGCTTTTCCTTGCGGCACAAACATGCTAAACGGGCCCGCAAACATCCACAGTATGGAACACATGTTATGGCCGGTCTTATCTCCAAGCTCTTTTCGTCGCCGATCTTCACCTGGTGGAACACCGCCACGGTAGGTACCCGCGTGTTCACGAGCCGCAAGGGCGTGAAAGTGGGCGAGGACAGCCAGGGCAATGTTTATTACAAGGAAAAGAACGGCCGCCGCCGCTGGGTCATCTACAAGAACGGCCCGGTCGAAGCGTCGCGTGTACCGGCAGACTGGCATGGCTGGCTGCATTACACCGTCGATACGCCGCCGACCGAAAAGCCGTTTGTCGTCAAATCCTGGGAAAAGGACCATGTACCGAACCTGACCGGTACGGACGGCGCCTATTTCCCGGCCGGCAGCCTGAATGCCGGCGGCAAGCGCGCTGCAACCACGGCGGACTATGAAGCCTGGCGCCCGTAAGACGCGCCTCCGCGGCCCTGAAAGGTTTGTATGTCGAGCAATCTGGTAGAGTCCCTCATTGGTGCCCTGGTGCTGGCGATTGCCGGCTGGTTCCTGGTTTTCGCCTATGACCGCACAGATGGCGGTGTCAGCGGCGGTTATGTGCTGCAGGCGCGTTTCGACCAGATTGACGGCATCGGTGTCGGCTCGGACGTGCGCCTGGCCGGCATCAAGGTCGGCACCGTGGTTTCCAGTGAACTGGACAACAAGACGTACCAAGCGATCATCCGTTTTTCCGTGAAATCCGATATCGAGCTGCCGGTGGATACCGCGGCGGCCGTATCGCAGGAAGGCCTTCTGGGGGGCAAGTACCTGACCCTGATCCCGGGCGGCATGGACGACATGCTGGCGGACGGCGACGAGGTTTCGGAAACCCAGGATGCGCTTGACCTTCTGGGTCTGATTGGCAAGTTCGCCACCGGCGGCAGTGATGGCGCCAAGAAGGAATAACCGGTTGGCGCTGGTGATGGCGGCTGCGGCTGCCATGGCCATGGCTGCGCCTGCCGTTTCCGGCCAGGATATGCAGCCGATCCCCGGAGGCGCTGACGATCCGGCCAACACATCCCACAATATCGCGGTTCTGCGGGCGCTGGATAAAATCACCGCCCGCACGACCGAACTTGAACTGCCGATTGGCGAAGAAGTGCAGTTTGGCACCCTGGCGCTGACCGCGCGCTATTGCCGGACCCGGCCGCCGATCGAAACACCCGAAACCTATGCCTATCTCGAAATCGACGATATCAAGCGGGCAGGGAACCGGGAGCGCGTGTTCGACGGCTGGATGATTGCCTCAAGCCCGGCGCTCAATGCGCTCGAGCATCCGGTCTATGATGTCTGGGTGATCAACTGCAAGACGGTCGACCCCGACGAGACGTCCCCCAGCGAATAGAAATTGGCCGTGATCTGGTTGAGCGCGTCCCTCAGCCGCGCGTGATATTCCTTGCGCGGAATTTCGCGCGCACCGAACTGTTTCAGGTGATCGGTGACAAACTGGGTATCCAGGAGGCTGAAACCGCCGGCTTTCAGCCGCGCGACCAGATGTACAAGGGCAACCTTGCTGGCGTCTGTTTCCCGGTGGAACATGCTTTCGCCGAAGAAGGCCCCGGCCATCGACACACCATAGAGCCCGCCCGCCAGCCGGCCATCGAGCCAGCATTCCACGGAATGGGCAAACCCGCGCGCATGAAGGTCGGTATAAAGGGCTTCAATCCGTTCGCTGATCCAGGTGGTCTCGCGCCCGCGGGCCGGGCGCGCACAGGCCTGCATCACACGCCTGAAGGCTGTATCGACCCGAACCTCGAACCGGTCCTGGCGCACGACCTTGGCCAGCGATTTGGGCATATGGAAATGCTGAAGGGGCAGGATGCCGCGTTCATCGGGGTCGACCCAGAACAGTTCGGCATCGTCCCGGCTTTCGGCCATGGGGAACACGCCGGCGGCATAGGCCTGCAACAAAAGATTAGGGGTTATGACATCATGTGGCATAACCCCTAATTTATCGTATCTATGTGCGTTTGCGACAGTGCTATTTGTTGCGTTCCGCCAGGAATTTTTCCAGCCAGTGAATATCATACTGGCCGGCGCGGAACTCGTCATTGTCGATCAGCGCCTGGTGAAGCGGGATCGTGGTGGTGACACCGTCGATCACATATTCCTCAAGCGACCGCCGAAGCCGCATCAGGCAGCCCTCGCGGGTGTAGCCGGACACGATCAGCTTGGCGACCATGCTGTCATAATAGGGCGGAATCTTGTAGCCGGCATAAACCGCGCTGTCGCAGCGCACGTTCAGGCCGCCGGGCGGGTGATACTGGGTCACGTTGCCCGGGCTCGGCACAAAGGTGAAAGGATGCTCGGCATTCACGCGGCATTCGATGGCATGGCCGAAGAACCGCACCATGTCCTGCGTGTAGCTGAGCTTCTCGCCCGAGGCGACCCGGATCTGTTCGCGCACGATATCGATGCCGGTGATCATTTCGGTCACCGGATGTTCCACCTGAACACGGGTATTCATTTCGATGAAATAGAATTCGCCGTCTTCATACAGGAACTCGATGGTGCCGGCGCCGCAATAGCCGAAATCGGCCATGGCGCGGGCGACGATGCCGCCCATGCGTTCACGGGTGGTGCTGTCGATCACCGGGGACGGCGCTTCTTCGAGAACCTTCTGGTGGCGGCGCTGCAGGCTGCAGTCCCGTTCGCCCAGGTGGATACAGTTGCCATGGCTGTCACCGATGATCTGGAACTCGATGTGCCGGGGTTTCTGCAGGAATTTCTCGATATAGACAGCGTCGTCGCCGAAGGCCGCCTTGGCTTCGGTACGGCAGGTCTGCAGCTTGCGCGGCAGTTCGTCAGCGGTGCGCACGATCTGCATGCCGCGGCCACCACCGCCCGCTGATGCCTTGATGATGACCGGGAAACCGATCTCTTCACACACCTTGCGGGCTTCATCGTCGTCGGTGATGCCGCCGGCGGAACCGGGAACAACCGGGATGCCCAGTTTCTTCACGGTTTCCTTGGCGGTGATCTTGTCGCCCATCTGGCGGATATGCTCGGGCGACGGGCCGATGAAGGTGATGCCGTGGCCGGCAACGATTTCGGCAAAACGGGCATTTTCCGAGAGGAAACCGTAACCGGGGTGGATGGCGTCCGCGCCGGTGATTTCAGCCGCCGAAATGATGGCCGGGATATTCAGGTAGCTCTGGCCGGACGCGGGCGGGCCGATGCAGACACTTTCGTCCGCCAGCCGCACATGCATGGCATCATTGTCGGCGGTCGAGTGCACGGCGACCGTCTTGATGCCCATTTCATGGCAGGCACGGTGGATGCGAAGTGCGATCTCGCCCCGGTTGGCGATCAGGACTTTCTTGAACATGCGTTATCGTCCTACTCGATGATGCAGAGAACTTCGCCATATTCGACCGGCTGCGCGTCGGCGAAGAAGATTTCCTTCACCTTGCCGGATTTGGGCGACGCAATCTGGTTCATCACTTTCATCGCTTCGATGATCAGGAGAGTGTCGCCTTCCTTGACGGTGTCACCAACCTTGATGAACAGATCGGCGCCGGGCGAGGGCGAAGCATAGGCTGTGCCGACCATCGGCGCCGGTACGGCACCCGGGTGGTCAGCCGGATTGGCGGCAGCAGGCGCGACCGGTGCGGCGGCAGGTGCGGCGACGGGCGCGGCGGCAGCAACAGGGGCGGCCATGGCCGGCGCGGTATAGCTGACCGCATTCGGAACATCACGGGCGACGCGGATACGGAAGTCTTCTTCCTCTACCTCGATTTCGGACAGGGTTGATTTGTCCAGGAGTTCCGCGAGTTCGCGAATGAGTTCTTTATAATCTTGAATTTTCGACATGATACTAAGTCCTTACCCCTCGATCATGATTGGTGGCGCAGCATACTCTCTAGCGCGTCAATCGCAAGAATATATCCAACAGGCCCAAAGCCGCAGATCACGCCAGCCGCCACATCCGAAACATAGGAATGGTGGCGGAACGGCTCCCGCTTGAAAATGTTGGACAGATGCACCTCTATAACCGGTGTCTTTATGGCGGCGATGGCGTCATGGATGGCGACGGACGTATGGGTATAGGCCGCTGCATTCAGGATGATGCCGGCAAACCCCTTGCCACCTTCCTGTATCCAGTCCACCAGGGTGCCTTCGTTATTGGTCTGCCGGAAATCGACACTGAAGCTGCAGGTCGCCGCGTGGCTTTTGACCATGGCCTCAAGGTCGCCCAGACTGGTCGTGCCGTAGGTTTTTGGTTCCCGGGTCCCCAGAAGGTTCAGATTGGGGCCATTGAGCACCAGAATCCGGGCAGAAGATTTTTCAGTCATATGCGGGCTCACTGTTCCGACAGATCGCTTGAAGCCCCCTGTATAATGCCATATGCATGGCATGCAAAGCCGGAAGGATAAAATTGTTGTATTGTCCGACCGCGCCTGCAGGCGCACCACGTACCAAAGGATCAGGCACCGTGATCAGCATCACCGTCAATGGCGACACCAAAAATCTGGACGCAGCGACCGATATCGCAGGGTTTCTGCGGGGCCTGGGCCTTGATCCCACAAAGGTGGCGGTTGAGCGCAATCGGGAGATCGTGCCCAAATCCACCTATGCTGATGTGTGCCTGGCAGACGGCGACCGGCTTGAAATTGTTCATTTTATCGGCGGAGGACTGGAAACAGTGACGGACCAAGACACCTGGACCCTGGCGGGCAAGACCTACAGCTCGCGCCTGATTGTCGGCACCGGCAAATACAAGGATTTCGAAGAAACGGCAGCGGCGGTCGCGGCGTCTGGCGCCGAAATCGTCACCGTGGCCGTGCGCCGGGTCAATGTCTCGGACCCGAACCAGCCGATGCTGGTCGATTATCTGGACCCAAAAAAAATCACGTATCTGCCGAACACCGCCGGCTGTTTTGATGCCGACAGCGCCGTGCGCACCCTTCGTCTGGCGCGTGAAGCCGGTGGTTGGGACCTGGTGAAGCTTGAAGTGCTGGGCGACCAGAAGACCCTCTATCCCAACATGCTGGAAACCTTCACCGCCGCTGAAGCGCTGATCAGGGATGGTTTCAAGGTCATGGTATACTGCTCCGACGACCCCATCGCCGCCAGGCGGCTGGAGGATATGGGCTGCGTGGCGATCATGCCGCTGGGTGCGCCCATCGGCTCGGGCCTTGGCATCCAGAACCCGGTGCAGATCCGGCTGATGATCGAACAGGCGAATGTGCCCGTGCTGGTGGACGCCGGTGTCGGCACGGCGTCGGATGCCGCAGTGGCCATGGAACTGGGCTGTGACGGTGTGCTGATGAACACCGCGATTGCCGAAGCCAAAAAACCGGTAATGATGGCGCGCGCCATGAAACTGGCGGTCGAAAGCGGGCGTCTGGCCTATCTTGCGGGTCGCATGCCCAAAAAACGCTATGCCGACCCGAGCTCGCCGCTGTCTGGCCTGATCTAGGGAAATGCAAACGGCCGCAGCCTAAGGGGTGCGGCCCGGCTGGTATCGCCGTTCGTCGATGCTGTTCAGGATCACCATGGATTCGCCAAACGGGCGGTTGGGGAAATTGCCGCCGCCCACGCGCCAGCCTTCTTCGCCCTGCACCATGACCATGAATTCCGGCTGCTTCACCGCCGCGTGCGCGTAGCTGGTATCCAGGATCAGCACCACGGCGGTCAGGTCGGTCGGGTAACAGTGACGCATTTCGGTGCAGGGCAGCTTGTCGCCGGGCATGGGGCCTGCCGAGCGGATATCGACCGTGGTGAGTACGCCGTCGCGCCTGACGGCCTTGCGCATGGCCTTGTGCCAGCGGTTTTCGGTTTTCCAGTGCCTTATGCGCGGGTCGGTCAGGCGCCACTGCCGGCTGTAATCGCCGGCGATATAGGCATTGGCCCAGTCGGTGAATACCGCGACGGCCTCCCGCACCTCGTCTGGGCTCGCGAGCTTTTGTTCGTCAGCCAGGGCAGGGCATGGGGCGCACCACAGCAACAGCAACAGGGCGGCTGTGGCGCGCCGCATGGTCAGTCAGCCTTGGGGGCCGTATTCTCGGCCACCTGCTTGCGGGCGCGTACCACGGCATCTTTCAGGCGTTCATAGCCCTCCGCGCCCAGCACAACATCGTCGCCGATGATATAGCCGGGCGTGCCTTCAAAACCGATATCCTTGCCGATGGCCAGCTCGTTCTGGATTTTCTTGTCGATCAGCTTGTCGTTCATATCCGTCTTCAGCCGCGCGACATCAAGCCCGACCGAAGCGGCAATCGTATAAAGGCCGTCTTCGGTGATCTGGCCGCTTGAGGTCATGACGGCTTTGTGGAACTGCGCGAACTTGCCCTGCCGCTGCGCCGCAAGGGCGGCACGCGCCGCCATCATCGACAGGGGCGTTGCGCCCGGCTGGTCAAGGATCGGGAACTGGCGCGGCACCAGCCGGATATTGCCGTCTTCCTGCACCAGTTTCATGACCGCCGGATAGTGCCGGCGGCAGAAACCGCAGCGATAGTCGAAAAATTCAACTATGGTCACGTCGCCGTTCGGGTTGCCCAGAACCGGGGCATCCTTTTCATTTTCCAGATAGTCACGGTACAGGTCGATGGTCGGTTTCATCTGGGCCACGGTCTGGCGGCGCTGCAATTCGCGCACGGCCAGCATGATGATTTCCGGGTTTTCCATCAGATAGTCCTGAATGACCGCTTCGATCTTCGCCCGTTCGGCGGGATCGACCGCGCCGGCCTGTTGGGCCGACACGGCAGGTGTGGCCAGAAGGGAAGCAGCCAGAATCAGGGGCAGATACTTTTTCATAAAGGATACTCTTTCTTACGTGTGCGCCACTTTACCGGCGGCGTCTCTGTCTTTCCGCAGCAGCCTGCGAGATAACCATGATGTCCTGGGCCCTGAGCCATTCAGGCGTGCCTTCCTTGAAGCCTTTCATCGCCCGCTCGGCATGCATGGCCGCCTGGCTGGGCGAGCCACCCGAGAAAAAGCGCTCGGCGGTCGCGAGGCTGGCTTGGGCATCCTTTCCGGTCCAGGCATAGGCTTTGGCGAGGTTGAACCAGGCGAATGTGTTTTCCGGGTCGCGGCGGGTTGCGTCCTCCAGGATCGGGATCGCCTTTGCCATTTGCGCCTCGTCTTCAAGCGAAACCATGGCCTGGCCGTATGCGGTGGCAATCAGTGCTTCCTGCGGCGCAAGCGCGACAGCCTTCTGCAGCACAGGCAGGCTGTCTTGCACCTTGCCATTTTCAAACAGGATCTGGCCCTTGATTTCATAGAAATACGGATTGTCCGGTTCGGCCTGGATCAGGGCGTCGGCCTCTTCGAGGGCAAGATCCCATTCCAGGGCCTTGTGATAGGCGTAAACGCGGGCATAGTGCGCGGCAACGCTTTTGTCGCTCAGCGGATATTTGCGCAGGGTCTGGCGCGGTTCATACAGATAACCCGCCAGCTTGGCCTTCAGGCGCAGGAACTCTTCATTGCGCGCGGCATTGGGCGGCGTCTGGTAATAGGGGCTTTTTTCGGCAATTTCCTGCAACTGCATGATCCGGGTGCGGTTCAGCGGGTGGGTGCGGACATAGGGGTCCTGGCGAACCTGAGCCAGGATTTCCTGGTCGCGCAGCTTGTCGAAAAAGCGGATCATGCCGGTGGGCGAAATGCCGACAGCCTGCAGGTATTTGGCGCCGTTCACATCGGCTTCGCTTTCCTGGCCGCGGCTGTAGGCCAGGAACTGGCCCTGCGCCACGGACTGGCCGGCCATCATGATGCCCATGCCGGCATCGGCCCCACCTGCAAGGATAGCGGCAGCCCCCAGCACCATCGACAGCACACTGGCGGTGCCGGCATTGGCATAGGCCTCCTGGGTCCGGATGCCATGGCCGCAGGCGATGTGACAGATTTCGTGCGCCAGCACGCCCTGCAGTTCATCGACATCATCTGCCGCCAGGATGAGGCCGGAATGGATGAAGATATTCTGGCCACCCGCGACGAAGGCGTTGATGGAATTGTCATGCAGCAGGTAAAGATGCACGGATGAGGGGGTGAGGCCGGCCGCTTTCAGGAGCGGATCGCTGAGCTGACGGATGAAATGCTCGGTTTCGGCGTCCCTCAGGATCGACTGCGCAAGCACGGGCGAACCGGGCATAAGCAGGATCAGGAAGGCAATCGCAACGCGCTTGAAAAGTGTCCGCAAGACAGGTCTCCATTCAACTATCGGCACGCTAGGCGCTCGTGCCTTAATCGTCAATGAACATCGGCTGACAGTGCCGTGACATGTTCGCGCGCAGCATGAATGCAAAAGGCGGCGAAGCTGTGGCTTCACCGCCTTTTTAATTGTCTGACCTTCAGATATTAACCGAAGGTACGCTGCCACCAGCCTTTGCGCTTGGGACGGTCGTCATCGTCGCCGGCTTCGGTGGTTTCACCAGCGGCGCCATCGGCTGCCGCGACCTTGATGGTCTGGACCGGCTTGTCGACGGGTGCCGATGCCTGCGCAGGAGCAGGTGCCGGAGCAGGAGCCGGCTCAGTGGCGGGCGCTTCGGCTGCAGGTGCGACTTCAGCCTTGCTTTCCGGCGCCGGGCTCACGGCTTCTGCGGCAGCAGCAGCCGGTTTGCGTGTGCGCGTGCGCTTCGGTTTGGCCGGTGCGGGCGCGGCGTCTGCTTCAGCGGCGGGCTCAGCGGTGGCAGCCTTCTTGGCCGGGCTGCGGCGCGTGCGCTTGGGCTTGGCCGGTGCGGCTTCCGCTTCGGCGGCAGGTTCGCCGGCTTCAGCCTCAACCGCTGCAGCGTCGTCCGCCTTCGGTTCGGCTTTCTTGCGCGTGCGGGTCCGGCGCGCCGGCTTCTTCACGGGCTCTTCAGCCTGTTCGGTCGCAGCCTCGGCAGGTGCTTCAACCGGGGCTTCAGCTTCAGCCGGTGCAGCTACAGATGCGTCTGCGGCATCAGCAGCGTCTGCGGCGTCTGCGGCATCAGCTTTGGGGGCGGCACGGCGGCGACGACGGCGCGGCTTTTCCTCTGCGTCGGCTTTCGCTTCCGGCGCAGCAGCAGCTTCTGCAGCTTCGACGGGCTCTGCAACGGCGTCAGCCGGGGCATCCTCAGCCGGGGCTTCCGCGTCTGCAGGAGCGTCAGCGGCCTGGCCTTCGCCAGTGCGGTCAGCGGCCTCGCGGCGGCGACGGCCACCACGGCTGCCACGGCGGCGGCGCGGGCGGCGCTCGGCGTTTTCGCCGGTGCCTTCAGCCGCTTCAGCAGTGGCATCGCCGTCAGCGTCGGTATCGCCTTCGCCTTCGTCTGCATCGTCTTCGTCGCTTGAAACCAGTTCGTTTCCGGCTTCGGCGGCAACACCACCTTCTTCACCACCACGGCGGCGGCGACGACGGCGACGGCGCTTGCGGCGCGGTTTGTCCTCGTCATCCTCGGACGCTTCGGCCACCTGGGCCGGCGTTGCCGGGCGTTCGGCCTGCTGGCTGGCCTGGCGGGCCGGCTGGGCCGGTTGTTGCGGGGCAGGGGCGCCATCGGGCGTTACGGCGGTATCAACCGGTGCTGCTTCCGGGCGGCTGCCGCCCGTGGCTGCTTCGCGGGTGACCTCGATATCCGACGGGCCCATGGCGCTGCTGGCCAGAACTTCGATGGTGAAATCGTAGCTGGTTTCCAGGTCGGTCAGCACATTGCGCTTCTTGTTCAGAAGATAGATGGCGACTTCCGGGTTGGCAGCAACACGCACGGTGGAGCTGCGGCCGCGAATGCCTTCTTCCTCAAGCTGGCGCAGGACCATCAATGCTGCGGATTCGACCGACCGCACAACGCCGGTACCACCGCAGGACTTACAGGTTTCCATCGAGGCTTCGATAAGGTTCGGACGCAGGCGCTGGCGCGACATTTCCATCAGGCCGAAGCTCGAGATGCGACCCACCTGGATGCGGGCACGATCGGACTTCAGCACCTCTTTCATGCGGCGCTCGACATTGCGGTTGTTGTTGCGCTCTTCCATATCGATGAAGTCGATCACGATCAGGCCGGCCATGTCGCGAAGGCGCAACTGGCGTGCGATCTCTTCTGCGGCTTCCATGTTGGTCTTGAGCGCAGTTTCTTCGATATTGTGTTCTTTGGTGGCGCGGCCCGAGTTCACGTCGATCGAGATCAATGCCTCGGTCGGGTTGATCACGATATAACCGCCCGAACGCAACTGCACCACGGGCTGGTACATCGCCTCCAGGTGGCTTTCGACCTGATAGCGGTGGAACAGCGGGATACGGTCCTTGTAATGCTGGACCTTGCGGGCGTGGCTCGGCATCAGGAGCTTCATGAAGTCCTTTGCCGCACGGTAGCCGGCTTCGCCTTCAACCAGAATCTCGTCGATGTCGCGGGTATAAAGGTCGCGGATCGTGCGTTTGATCAGGTTGCCTTCCTCATAGACGAGGGTGGGGGCAACCGATTTGAGCGTCAGTTCGCGGATACCGTTCCACAGGCGCAGAAGGTAATCGAAGTCGCGTTTGACTTCGGCCTTGGTGCGTTCCATGCCGGCGGTGCGGATGATCAGGCCCATATCATCGGGCACTTCCATGTCGCCGATCATCTTTTTCAGGCGCTTGCGGTCGGCAGCGGACGAAATCTTGCGGCTGATGCCACCCGAATGGGTCGAGTTGGGCATAAGCACGCAGTAACGGCCGGCCAAGGACAGGTAGGTCGTCAGCGCAGCACCCTTGTTGCCGCGTTCTTCCTTGACCACCTGCACCAGCAGCACCTGGCGGCGCTTGATCACTTCCTGGATATTGTATTTGCGCTTCATGGCGCGCAGCGAACGGCGACGTTCGGCAGCGGCTTCGATTTCGGCGTCGGTTTCGGCTTCGTCGCTGTCCAGGACCTGGGGCGCGTCTTCGCCATGTTCTTCATGGTCGTGGTTTGCGGCGGCTTCGGCACCTTCAGCAGCCTCGTCCTCATGATCGTCTTCGTCGATTTCCTCGACCTTCGCGGCTTCCTTGACCTCGGCGGCAATCAGTTGCTGCCGGTCTTCAACCGGGATCTGGTAATAGTCGGGGTGGATTTCGCTGAAGGCGAGGAAGCCATGGCGGTTGCCGCCATATTCTACGAAAGCTGCCTGCAGGGACGGCTCGACCCGGGTTACGCGGGCGAGATAGATATTCCCTTTAAGCTGGCGTTTGGATGCAGATTCGTAGTCGAACTCCTCTACGCGGCTTCCCTTGACAACAGTGACCCGCGTCTCCTCAGAGTGACGCGCGTCGATAAGCATACGTGTGGACATATAGTAAGTCTCCGGACAGACCGCCGCGCAGGCACGCCCTCTCTTACGAGGGGGGCGCAGACGGTTTCCATGTTTTTGTGAGAAATGACCTGCGGACGGCGAGGCGCCGAAGGCTTAGAGAGGCCAATCCCCGACAGGCAATCGGACGCAGAAAAAGGTGGCCACTCGCGGTTCCGCGGGTAGTCCAGCCTGTTGATCTTTACTGCGCAAAGCCTTTTGGCCATTGCCGGTTCTTGTCCTTATTTGGTTTCGGAGGATGGAAGCAGCCGTCCAGTGGGACAGGCCACGCAGTCATCCCGGCGAAACCCCGACCCGCCGCTTTTGGGGCGGCCGGTCGAAAAACTCGCATCGGTAAAATAGTGAAGTCACGCGACCTTTACAATCGAAAACTGGCTTGTCTGTCAGCTATTTCTGCGCATGCGTTTTTCGGCCAGGTGGAATCCTGGCGTCGGTTTCACTTGAGCCATTCAAACAATATTCATACTATCTATGGAAACCTTGAGCAATTCGGGCAGAGACTCTGCGGGAAGTGATTGTGTTCAGTAAAGTCAGGCAGATCATCATCTTGGCCATGCTGTGCCTTTTCCAGGCCGGCCTTGTGCATGCGAAAAATATCGAGATTTCCGGCGCGCGCTTTGGCCTTAATGGCAAGGTGACCCGGTTTGTGCTGGATGTATCCGAAAAGACCGAGCCGAGCATCTTCATGCTGGCGGACCCGTACCGTGTTGTCATCGACCTGCCGGAAGCCGACTGGAAAGCGGCCGGCACGGTTGCAACGACCGGCGCGGTTGGCGGCTTCCGCCATGGTCTCTTCATGCCCGGCACCTACCGTATTGTGCTGGATCTTGAGGAACCGGCGGTGGTGAAGACAACCTTCCAGTTGCCGCCCAAGGCGGGCTATGGCCACCGTATGGTGGTTGACCTTGAAGCCACGAGCCGCAGCAGTTTCATGGCGGCTGTTACTGCCTCCAAAAAAGCGATCCCGGAACCGCGCAGCCAGACTGCAGAAGTGTTCACACCCAAACCCAAGGTGCGCGGCGCCAAGCGCGTGGTGATGCTGGACGCGGGCCATGGCGGCCCCGATCCCGGGAACCTGGGCGTTATCGGCGTGCATGAAAAAGTGATTGTGCTCAATCTCGTCAAGGCCATGAAGGCCGAGCTTGAGCGCACGGGCCGTTATGAAGTGCGGCTGACCCGCGACCGGGATATCTTCTATCCGGTGCGCGAACGGTTCCGCATCGCCCGCCGCAACCATGCCGACCTGTTCATCAGCGTGCATGCCGACAGTATCTCGAACAAGAATACCAAGGGTGGCAGCGTCTATAACCTGTCCGAGGTGGCCTCGGACCGTGAAGCCGGGCGCCTGGCCGCGCGCGAGAATAAATCGGACGTGATCGCCGGTGTGAACCTGGATGTGGTGGACGATGAAGTGTCCGGCATCCTGATCGACCTTGCGCAGCGCGAAACCATGAATTTTTCAGCCCAGTTCGCCGAAATGCTGGTGGCGGAACTGAACGGGCAGGGTGTGCCCATGCTGCCGCGCGGACACCGCTATGCCAACCTTGGTGTCCTGAAGGCGCCTGACATTCCGTCCGTGCTTCTGGAGGCAGGCTACCTGACCAACGAAAGCAATGCGAAGTTCCTCAACAGCAATGACGGCAGGCGCAAGATTTCAAGGGCTGTGGTCAAGGCAGTCGACAAATATTTCGAACAGATGGTGGCGCTGGGGCGCTGACGTGCCATAAGGGCGACACAATCTATTGCGATCACCGCCCCATGGGGCATGATGCGCCATCCTTGCGGCGAAACCTATGGCTGACAGTAAAGATATGAAAACCGAACCGAGCGGGCCCAAAAAGGCAAAACCGGCGCTCTGGAAAAGGCTGTTCAAATATGGCCTGATCCTGTCTGGCGTTGGTATTGTCGTGGCTGCGGGGGCGGTGATGTGGGCCATCGTCTATTATGGCCGCGACCTGCCGGACTATCGGGCGCTGGCCAATTATGAACCGTCAATCGTGACCCGCATCCATGCCGGCGACGGCAGCCTGTTGACCGAATTCGCGCGCCAGGAACGCCTGTTCGTGCCGATCAATGCCATTCCCGACCAACTGATCGAAGCTTTCCTGTCCGCTGAGGACAAGAATTTCTACGAGCATGATGGCCTGGATTATATGGGCATGGTGCGGGCAAACCTGAGGAACGTCCTGAACCTTGTGCGCGGACGGGCCTTGCAGGGCGGTTCGACCATCACCCAGCAGGTGGCGCGCAACTTCCTCCTGACCCTCGACCAGCGGCTGGATCGCAAGATCAAGGAAATGATCCTGACCCTCAGGATCGAACGTGCCTTCTCCAAGGACCGCATCCTCGAGCTTTATCTGAACGAAATCTATTTCGGCAATCGCTCCTATGGTGTCGCGGCGGCGGCGCTCAACTATTTCAACAAGTCGCTGAACGAACTGACCGTGGCAGAGATGGCCTATCTGGCCGCATTGCCGAAGGCGCCGGGCAACTATCACCCCGTGCGCCGCAAGGAACGTGCGGTCGCGCGCCGCAACTGGGTTCTGTTGCGCATGAAGGAGCTCGGGTATATCGACGAGCCGACATACCAGGCCGCCACCAGGGAAGACCTGGTGATGCACGAGCGCGCGGACCATGCGCATTTTGAAGCCGAGCATTTTGCCGAGGAAGTTCGCCGCCGTGTTGGCCGGCTGTATGGCGACAAGGTTCTGTATGAAGGCGGCCTTTCCGTGCGGACCTCGCTGGAGCCGCGCCTGCAGGCGATTGCCGAACGCACGCTCCGGGACGGTCTTGTGGCCTATGACCGCCGGCACGGCTGGCGCGGCCCGGTGCGCCGGATCGAGGTTGACCGCGACTGGAAAACCAGGCTGTCGGCCGTCGAAAAGCCGCTTGGCTATGCTAACTGGCATCTTGCCCTGGTGCACGAAGTGCGCGCAGATGGCGCCATTGTCGGTTTTGCCGACGGGCATTTCGGGTTCATTCCGTTCGAGGAAGTGAAATGGGCGCGCGCCTGGCGCACCGGTGAGCATCTGGGACCGTCGGTAAAGGATATCGCCGAAGTGCTGTCGGTCGGCGATGTGGTGCCTGCCGAGAAGCTTTCCAAAGCCCCGGCCATTGCCGTTGCAGGTTTCCTTGGCGAGGCGGGCCAGCAGATCGCGCCGGTGGCGCAATATGGCCTCCGCCAGGTGCCTGCCATCGATGGCGGCCTTGTTGCCATGGACCCGCACACCGGCCGCGTGCTGGCGCTGGTGGGCGGCTTCGATTATGCCGCCAGCCAGTATAACCGCGCGGTGCAGGCCGAACGCCAGCCGGGCTCGGCCTTCAAGCCGTTTGTCTATGCCGCGGCGCTTGACAACGGTTTCACACCGGCGAGCCTTGTGCTTGATGCACCGTTTGTCATGGATCAGGGCGACGGGCAGGGCAAGTGGAAGCCCAAGAACAGCTCGAATAAATTCTATGGCCCCAGCACCTTGCGGCTGGGCCTGGAGAAGTCGCGTAACCTTATGACCGTGCGGCTGGCCCAGCATCTGGGCATGCCGCTGATTGTGGATTATGCAACAAAATTCGATATTGCCGACAATATCGAACCGACCCTTGCCGCATCCCTGGGGGCGGGGGAAGTGACCCTGATGCAACTGACTGCCGCATACGGCATGCTGGTCAACGGCGGCAAGCATATCACGCCGACCCTGATCGACCGTATCCAGGACCGGCGCGGCCACACCATCTACAAGCATGACGAACGCGCCTGCCTGCCATGCATTGTGCCGTGGGAAGAAAGCCGGGCCGAACCCGCCATCGCCGACGACCGGGAGCAGATCATCGATCCGCTGACCGCCTACCAGATGGTCTCCATGATGCAGGGGGTGGTGGAAAACGGCACTGGCCGCAAGATCCGGGTTATCGGCAAACCGCTGGCCGGCAAGACCGGCACCACCAACGATTCCACCGATGCCTGGTTTGTCGGCTTCTCGCCTGACCTTGTGGTGGGCGTGTTCACCGGGTTCGACCAGCCCCGGTCGCTCGGCCTTGGTGAAGAAGGTTCGAGCGTCGCTGTGCCGATTTTCCGGGACTTCATGGCCGACGCCCTGAAGGACGAGCCCGGCGTGCCGTTCCGCATGCCATCCGGAATCCGGCTGGTGCGCATCAATGCCGACACCGGCGAACCCGCCAAGGTGACCGACGCCCATGTGATCCTCGAAGCCTTCAAGCCCGGCACCGAGCCGCGCCCGGGCCAGTACGCGGTACTTGACGGCTCGCTCGAAAGCGGTAATACCAAAAGCACAATTCGCAAGGGCACGGGCGGTATCTACTGACCGCCGGCATTTCGGCCAGCGCTTGCCAATGTTCAAAAAGAGGAATTTTGTTTATGCGTGCGGAAGCTCAGGCAACCGTCGACCAACTCCAGCAGTCATTGGCACTGCTGAGGAGGCATCTTTGACTGGGATCGGGCTTTACTCAGGCTTGAGGAGCTGAACGCCCTCGCCGAAGATCCCAATCTCTGGAACGATCCCAAAAACGCACAGAAGCTGATGCGCGAGCGCACCAAGCTGGATGACGCCGTCGGCGCCGTGAAGGAAATCGAGCAGGATCTCAATGATACGCTCGAGCTTCTGGAACTGGCCGAGATGGAAGGCGACGAAAGCATGGAAGCGGAAGCGGAAGAGGCGCTTCAGCAGCTTGGCGGCAAAGCCAAGGATGCGGAACTGAAGGCACTTCTGTCCGGTGAAGCAGACGGCAACGACACCTTTGTGGAAATCCATTCCGGTGCCGGCGGTACCGAAAGCCAGGACTGGGCCAGCATGTTGTTCCGCATGTATATGCGCTGGGCTGAAAAGCGCGGCTACAAGGTTGAAACCGTGCAATACACCGCAGGCGAAGAAGCCGGCATCAAATCCGCGACCCTGCAGATCAAAGGCGAGGATGCCTATGGCTGGCTGAAGACGGAATCCGGTGTGCACCGCCTTGTACGCATTTCGCCCTATGACAGCAATGCGCGCCGGCATACGAGTTTTTCGTCGGTCTGGGTGTATCCGGTGGTCGATGACACGATCGAAATCGAAATCCTGGACAGCGACCTGAAGGTGGATACCTACCGGTCCTCGGGCGCCGGTGGCCAGCACGTGAACACGACTGATTCGGCGATTCGAATCACACACGTTCCGTCGGGCATCATTGTTCAGTGCCAGGCCGAACGGTCACAACACAAAAACCGGGCCACGGCCATGAACATGCTGAAGGCGCGTCTGTATGAAGCCGAGCTCAGGAAGCGCGAGGAAGAAGCCAACGCGATCAACGCCCAGAAAACCGACATCGGCTGGGGCCATCAGATCCGTTCCTACGTGCTGCAGCCTTACCAGATGGTGAAAGACCTGCGCACGGGCGAGGAATCGGGCCAGCCCGACCGCGTGCTGGACGGCGACCTCGACGCCTTCATGGCAGCCGCCCTGGCTGCGCGTGTACATGGCGAAAGCAAAAGTGTCAGTGACATCGACTAAGTTGCGCTGAACGACGATCAAAAGAAAAGGGCGCGGCCGGATATGGTCGCGCCCTTTTTCTGATTGTTATCTGCCGGGGTTATTCGGCGGCGGCTTTTTTGCCGGCCACGAAAGAAGGCGTTTCGTCGGCCTGTTTCGGGCTCGCGGCTTCCACCGGGCTGTTGGTGTGGGCAAAACGACCGGTCAGCTTGGCGCCGGATTCAACCGACAGGCTTTCGTGATAGACATCGCCTTCAACCACAGCCGATTTTTCAAGCCGCACCGAACGGGCGCGGATTTCGCCGTTGATATGGCCGCGGATGGTGACCGTGTCTGCGGTGATAGTGCCGGAAACCGACCCGCTTTCACCCATGACGAGGCCACCGCAGCTCAGGTCGCCGACAATGCTGCCATCAAGCTGCAACTCACCCTGGGTGCGCACATTGCCTTCGATCTGGACATCAGAGCCGATGATGGAAGGGGTGGGCACGACGCCGGGTCTCGGCGCGGGTGCGTTATTGCTCACTGGTTTCTTCATGTCTTCCTTGGATTTTACGAACATCGTTTGCTGCCTTCAGATAGGGCATTGGATCGCGGACCTTGCCGTCGAACCAAACTTCATAATGGAGGTGGGTATCAGTCGCGCGGCCGGTTTTTCCCATATCCCCGACCTGTGTCCCAAGATCCACCACTTCGCCAATTTTGACCCGCACCTTCCGCATATGTCCGTAACGGGTACGGAAGCCGTTGCCATGGTCGATTTCGACCATCTGGCCATAGGGGCCAAAAGCACCGGCCCGCACCACGATGCCCGGGGCGGTGGCGTAGATCGCCGTGCCCGGCCAGCCCGCGAGGTCGAGACCTGAATGGCGGGCCCATGTTTCCTTGAACGGGTCCTTGCGCCGACCGAACCGGCTGGAGAGATAATAGCTCTCTGCCGGTTTGCCGACCGGGAAACTATTCAGCACATTTGTGACCATCTCAAGGCGCAGGCGCGCATCCAGAAGCCGGGCGAACGACGATCCGTCTTCTTCTGCAAACACAGGCTCGAAGCCGGTTTCCGGCATATAGGGGCCACCCATGGCCGAAGCCGAGGTTTCGTCCTGTTGCCTCAGCAGATCATCCTTGTTGATCTTGGTCGGCTGCAGCACGTCGTCGATATGCGCCATCTGGCTGTTGGTCTGGTCAACGAGCCTGTCCGCAAGCTGGCGCTGGCGCTCTTCCATCTGCTGGAGACGGGCAAGCAGGTTCTTGCGGCGGTCGGAATTGGTTGGCACGGCGGCCTGTGCGCTACCGGTGCCCAAAAGGCCTTCAAGGAAGGAGGGGCCGCCCAGCGGCACATTCATCGACGTGCTGCGGCCCTCATTGCCCTCGGGCGCCGTAGGTGCATTCTCCCGCGGCTGCTGCTCTGTCGTCAGCGGGGCAGCCTCTGGCGTGCCGATCACTTCTTCGAGGAATTTTTGCCGCTCTTCCAGTTGCTGGGCACGGCGTTCCACTTCCAGCTCCAGCGCGGAGAAATCGCTCGACAGCGCTTCATACTGGGCGGACATGCTGGAGATGGTGCGGTTTTTCTGCTCAAGGGTCAGGTCGCGCGTGAACCAGGCATAGCTGGTGACAGCGCCCCACATCAGGGCGACGGTGGCGACAGACGCCATGGCAAGCTGGGTATAACTGCCGATGGTGAGGAAGCGGACGCGGCCTTCACTGCGCAAAAAAAGCTGGCGTTCGGGAAAATATTTCCCGCGCCAAGCGTGAAATTTGCTCAAAATTGTGCGTTGGCCTGTCAATAACCTCTCACGCCCGTGGCGTGTCCTTCCCCACAAAAACCCGTTTTATCCATTCGCTACATAGGCTTACTAGCGCGAATTTATTAATATTTTCTGCATTCCACAGATTTTCTAACGTTTGGTCAAGAGGCTTAACCTGCTTTCAGCATGTCTGCAAGAGGTTCGTAGAAGGACACGGGCATGCCCGCCTTGTTGCGTGCGGGCTCGTTGAAGGGCCGTTTGAGGGCGCCACGGAAGTAATTCTGCACCTGTTCCTGGAACCAGCTTTCGGCATCCACGTCTTCATGGTGCGCAAGGTGGCGGAACCAGCGCGTGCCGGCGCCCACATGGCCGATCTCCTCCTCATAGATGATTTGCAACATGTCTGCAGATGCATCGTCGCCGACATGCCTGAGCTGGGCAATCATCTGCGGGGTGACATCAAGGCCACGGGCCTCCAACACCATGGGCACGATGGCAAGGCGCGCCGGCAGGCTGTGGCGTGTTTCCAGTGCGGACTGCCACAGGCCGTCATGGGCCGGCAGATCGCCATAGATGCAGTCGAAGGCTTCAAGGCGTTTTGCCAGCATGCTGAAATGGCGCGCTTCGTCGTCGCCGACACCGACCCAATCGTCGGCAAAGGCGCGCGGCATGCCGGTGCCAAACCGCGCGACCATATCGAACGCCAGGTCGATGGCATTCAGTTCGATGTGGGCGACCGCATGCAACAACGCCTTGCGATTGCCTTCGGTGCCGGCCTTGCGGCGCTTGGGCATTTCAGCGGGCGACAGCAGTTCAGGCCGTGCCGGGCGGGCGGGGCGGTCAGGCGGCGTGGTGTCGCAGGCATGGGCAAGCGCGCCGGCGCGCCATGCGGCGGCCACCTTGCGGGCCATGGCGGCCTTATCCTGGGCCTCCGCCGTCATCAGCACAGCGACCGCAGCTTCCCCCAATGTCTGCCAATCGCCCATCGGGGTCAAAGCGCCTGTGCGGCTGCCAGCACGGCTTCGGCGTGGCCCTTCACCTTGACATTGTGCCAGACGTCACGGATCACGCCGTCGGGGCCAATGAGGAATGTCGCGCGCTCGATGCCCATATAGACCCGGCCATAGAGCTTTTTTTCGACCCACACGCCATAGGCTTCGATGGCGCTGCCTTCGGTGTCGGCGGCAAGTTCGACCTTCAGCTCATGCTTGGCGACGAATTTGTCATGCTTGGCGGCGGTGTCCTTGGACATGCCGATGATAACGGCACCGGCTTTTTCGAATTCCCCGGCCAGGGCCGTGAAATCCCTGGCTTCGGTGGTGCAGCCGGGCGTGTCGTCTTTTGGATAGAAATACAGCACCACTTTCTTGCCGCGAAAATCGGAAAGCTTGACGCTTTTGCCGCCGGTGGCGGGCAGGTCAAAGTCGGGGGCGATGGCGCCGGGTTCGATGCTCATGTCATTCTCCCTTGTATTCTTCTGCGATTATTCTTCTGCGATTTTGGCCGCACGCGCGGCCAGGATCTCGGTTGCCGGACCCTCTATCATATTTTGGAACAGGCTGTATACGCCGGCTTCCGTGCGCAGGATTTCGTCTTTCAGCGCGTCAAAGCTCGCCGCCCCGGTCGCGCGGCAAAGCACGGTGCGCAGGCCGTCCGGGATCGCCTCGTCACCGGTCGGCGATCCTCCGAGGCAAAGCCTGAGCAGGGACTGGCAGTTCTGCAAAAGCGTATGGGCGGTGCCCAGGATTTTGGCCTCAGCGGGCGCGAGTACGGACTGGCGTGCCATGCGTTCGATGGTTTCGGCGATTTCGGGATGGAAGATGCCGGGTTCGCGGTTGCCCTCCCGAAGCATCAGATATTGGCAGATGAATTCGATATCCACCAGCCCGCCGCGCACGAACTTGATGGACCATGGATTGTCGGTGCCGAACTGCTGGTTCATCTTCAGCCGCATGTCATGCACGGATACCAGAAGGTCATCTTCCTTGCGCGGCGAGGTCAGCACATTGCGGATGGCGCGGGCCAGCGGCGCCCGGATGGCATCGGGCGCGATGATGATGCGCGCCCGGGTCAGGGCCATATGCTCCCACGTCCAGGCCGCATCGGAATAATAGTCCATGAAGGTTTTCAGGGTCACCACCAGCGGCCCCTGGTTGCCGGACGGCCTGAGGCGGGTATCCACCTCGAAAAGCCGGCCTTCGGGTGTGAGTGCCGTGATGGCCGTGATGATATGCTGCCCGAGGCGGGAGAAATACTGGCTGGGTGACAGCGGTTTTTCGCCGTCCGACTGGCTGTTCATGTCTTCGACATGATACAGGAACACCATATCGAGGTCGGACGTCTGGGTCAGTTCACGGCCGCCATATTTGCCCATGCCGAGAAGGCAGATACCACCACCGTCGAAACGGCCATGTTTTTTGGCAAACTCGGCCTCGACCGCCGGCACAAGGGTCCTCAGGGTCACATCGGCCACGCGGGTCATGGCTTCGCCGGATTCGCGCACATCGGCCAGCGATTCCAGAAGCTGCACCCCGATCCGGAACCGGTTTTCGGCCACGAAGCGGCGGACATAATCCAATATGTCCTGATAGTCGCCTGCACCCGCAAGCATGGCCTGCAGGTCGTCGGTCAGGCTGTCTTCATCCTCCAGGGGGCCGAAGAAGTGCGGCTCCAGCACCGCGTCCCAGAGCGCCGGTTTTTTGGCCAGCGTGTCGGCAAGCGCCGGCGCGAGGCCCATGACCCGGGCCAGCAGGTCGAACAGGGACGGGTTGGCATGCAACAGGGAAAACAACTGCACACCTGCCGGCAACTGGGCGATGAAGGCATCAAAGCGGTTCAGGGCCGCACTGGGCCGGTGGGTGCCGGAAAAGGCGGCCAGAAGGCCCGGCAGCATCTGTTCCAGCAATCGTTTTGCGCGTTCGGTCCTCAGCGCCCTGTGCCGGCCGCGGCGCCAGCCGTCGATCAGCGCTGCGGAGCCGGCGGCATCATCGAAACCCATATCCGCGAGTTTGTCGGTCAGGCCATGTTCGCTGAAACCGTCCGCCGTGCCGCTGTCGTCTTCCGGCAGCAGGGCATCATAGTGGGCGCTGACCCTGTCGCTGTGCCTGAGCACTTCCTCCTTCAGGGCATCGCGGTTCGCAAACCGCATGAAGGTGGCAATCCTGTCCTGACCGGTTTCGTCCTCAGGGATGGAATGGGTCTGCTCGTCCTCAACCATCTGGATACGGTGTTCAAGGGTGCGCAGGAACACATAGCTTTCGGACAGGTCCCTGAAGACCTTCGGTTCGATCAGCTTGTCGGTGACCAGCACCTCAAGGGCATCCAGGGTGCCGCATATGCGCAGGCGCGGGTGGCGGCCGGCATACAGAAGCTGGTTGATCTGGGCAAAAAACTCGATCTCGCGGATGCCGCCATGACCCAGCTTGACATTATAACCGGCGAAATGCACACCGCCGGTGCCATAGTGACGGTTGATCTGGTTCTTGATGGCGGCAATGTCGGCAAGCGCGGCAAAATCCATGTTGCGGCGCCAGACCCAACTGTTCATGACATTGAGATAGGACGCCGCTGCCTTCATGTCGCCTGCGCACGGGCGGGCCTTGATCATGGCCGAACGTTCCCAGTTCACGGCCATGGAATGATAATAGTTTTCTGCGGCCTCCACCGAAATGGCGACGGATGTCGCACCCGGGTCGGGCCTGAGGCGCAGGTCGGTGCGGAACACATAGCCATGCATGGTGCGCTGTTCCATGATCTGCACCAGTTCCTGTGTGATCTTGATGAAACAGTCGGAGATGGATTTGCGGCCGGTGTAGCGCACGCGCGCCGTGTCATAGAGCGCGATGATGTCGATGTCGGATGAATAGTTCAGCTCGAACGCACCCAGCTTGCCCATGCCCAGGAGGAAATAGCCGCTGCTGGCACAAAGGGCAGGCGAGGCCGGCTCTGGCGCACCATTTGGCCAGGCCAGGTCGCCGCGCGTCATGCGGTCGTGCAACAGGTGCGCAAGTGCAAGGGTCATGGCGGCGTCGGCAAAATGGCTGAGCGCGGCTGTAACCTGCTCGAGCGACCAGGTGCCGGCAATGTCGGCGGCGGCGGTCAGGAACGCGAGGTCGGTTTTCCAGTTCCTGAGCACGGCCATCAGGTCCTGGGTCTTTTCGCCCTCGGGCCTTGCCGACCGCATGTCTGCCAGGATGCTTTCCAGATGCTGGTCGGGCGTGCCATGCAGAAGGGCAAGGCATTCCTTCGGGCGCCGGCGCATGATGGCCGCGAGGAACGGGCTGTTGCCGGCCATGGCCGCGACAAGCTCCGGCGCTGCGGGCGGCAATCCGCAGTCTGTTGCAGTTTCGTTCAATATTGCCGCAATTTCGTCCGCTTTTACTTTATCATAGGCAGACGGATATGGACTGTTGCTGTCTGGCATGCTCTATAACCGGTGAGGCAGGAAAGAAAACTTTTGCGAAGTGTCCATGCCTCGTCCCGTCAAATCAAGGGTCTTTAATACGGCTGGACTGCACCTTTGAAACAACTGTGGTCATTATTGGCGAGAATCGGTGTCTGGATCATGACAGCGACAGTGTTGCTGTTGTGTCTGGTGATCGCACGCCTGTTTCTGGCGCCGGTTGATGTCAGTTTTGCCCGCGAAAGCATCCAGGAACGTGCAGCGGCGGTGCTGCCCGGCTGGGATATCCGCTTCAAGGATGCCGTTATCGGCTGGGACTGGCGCTCGGTCCGGCCCTGGGTGGCCATCACCGACCTGACCCTGATTGACCGGCGCGACCGCATGCGGGCCTCGGTGCCTGAAGCCCGGCTGGGGGTTGCTTTCACCTCGGTCCTGACAAGTGTCAGTTTCTCCACGATCGATATCAACAACCCGAACGTGGTGATCACGGATATCGGCGCCTTCAGCGATGCCAACAGCGACAGCGACCTGATGGGCGACCTGTTTGGTGAGAACGGTCTGCCAAAACCTGAAATCCTGCGGCCGGTGACCGAGGGTTTCAGCCGTTTCGGCGCCCGGCTCCTGACCCGGGCGCCGGGCCTGGACCGAATTGTGGTACGCAACGCTTCCGTCGATATCGCGCGCGGGCAGGACATGCCGAACGCCCATATCAGCCTGCCGCAGTTCCGGCTGAGCAACGAAGACAATGCGATTGCGATGCGGGCCATCATTGATGCCAGCCTCGCGGATGCGCCGACCCAGATTACCCTGAGCGGCAAGGCAGAACCCCTGATCGGTGAAGTGAATGTTTCACTGGCTTTCAGCGGGTTTACGCCGGCGAGCCTGGCTGCGCATGCCAAATTGCCGGACTTTGTATCCCTGTTGCAATTCCCGGTCGGGCTCAACCTCGAACTCGACCTCGCGTCCAATATCGGCCTCAGGGCCGCGCGTTTTGCTGTCGATATCGATGACGGCGTGCTGTCAGACCCTGTTCATTATCCGAATCCGGCGCAAATCCGCTATGGCACCGTGCGCGGCGATTATGATGTCGCGGAACAGATCCTTGCAATCCGGCAGGTGGAACTGGCGGCGGGCGACAAGGTTATCCGCGGGGACGGCGTCATCTATTGGGAAGAGGGTGGCGAACAGCCCGGGGTGCGCATGTTCGGCACCGTGAATGATATTTCCATCGCGGAATTGCTGCGCTATTGGCCGATCATGGTGCATCCGGACGGTACGCCCCGCGGTGCCCGCGCCTGGATCGACGACCATATGCTGGGCGGCAAGACAGACGAGGCCCGGTTCCAACTGGACATCGCGCCTGACGGTACAGGCCCGTTTGAAGACGGCAGCGTCTTCAAGCTGGATTTTGCCTTCGAGGACGTGGACACGAAATTCCTGTTGTCCATGCCGCCGATCAAGGGAGCGGCAGGGCGCGCGACCTTGACCGAAAGCAGCTTCAGGCTTGGCCTCAGCAAAGGTGCCGTTCTGGGCATGCCTATAGCCGGGACAGTCGCCGAGCTGACGGACATCAATATCCAGGGCGGCGCGACGGGGACCTTTTCTGTGCGGGCCGCAGGACCGGTGCCGACGGTGATGGAACTGATCAGCTATCCACCGCTGGAAGTGCCGCAGAAGATGGGTTTTGACGCCAGCCGGCTGGACGGCCAGGCCGTTATCCGGGCGGTGATCAGCACGCCGCTTGTCAAGGATCTGCCGAAGGAAGCCGTCCATTATGATGTGCAGGCGACCCTGACCGATACCAGGGTCGCTGATCTTCTGGGCGGCGAGGGGCTGACGGGTGCCACGCTCGCACTTGCCCTTACACCGGACGAACTGGATGCCAATGGCCATGGCAAGTTGAACGGCGTCCCGCTGGACCTGCATTGGCATGAGGATATGGCGGCGGGCCGCACGGACCCGGACGCAGACACAAGTCGCATCACGCTGTCCGGACGCATGGACCAGAATGACCTCAAGGCATTTGGAGTCGATATTTCAGACTATCTGCAGGGCCCGGTGCTGGGAGACGCGACCTTCGTCGGTCGCTCGCTCAAATTCCGTGCAGGTTCCTTCTCCGCCGACACGACTGGGGCCGTGGTGCGCGTGCCGCAACTGGTATGGCAAAAACCGGCGAACGCGCCGGCCAGCGCCACCGGCACTGTGGTATTCGACGATGCCGGTACACACCTGTTGCCCTTGGTGCTGGCTGGCGAAGGTGTCGACCTGAGCGCCGATTTCCATTGGGGGCCCAAGGATAGCGGCTTGTTCAGTGGGCAGTTCGACATAAAACAACTTGGCCGCAACGAGGGGCTTGCCGGTACCATCGACCAGCGACCCGACCGGCCGCTGGTGGTCGACATGTGGGCACGCCAGTTCGACCTTGCGCCATTGATGGACAGCAAACCTGGCCAGGCCGCGAAAGACAGCGACGGCGACGGCCCGCTCCAGCTTAGCCTGAAGGCCGATCGCATCCTGCTTGAGAATGCCGTGGTGCTGGAGCATGCGTCGGCGCGGACCAGTTTTGTGGATGGCGCGCCCACAATGATGGACATTTCCGGGCAGTTCCCGAACGCCAAAACAGAGGCGCGCACGGTCATAACGGTACTTGACGATGGCAAGACACTCAGGCCCATCCATATCGAAAGCCCGGATGCCGGGCGGCTTTTGCGTGGCCTTGGCCTGTTCGCCCATCTTTCGGGTGGCAACATGGTGCTGGACGGTGTCACGGGCGGTTGGGGCAAACACCTTGTCCTTAATGGCAAAGGTACGATCTCGGGGGCGTTGCTTGTCCCCAAATCTGCCCTGGGTGACGGCATCACCGAAGGCGTGATCAGCGGGCTTGACAATTATCTCGCCAGCGGCCCCCTCGACCTGAGCAGTATCGAAATACCGTTTGAATACAAAGAACAGCTTCTTGACCTCAATGGCCTCAAGGCCAACGGCCCGTCGATGGGCATGACCATGGAAGGCCAGATCGAAGCCGACGATGGCCGCATCAACGTGAATGGCGTGATTGTGCCTGCATACGGCATCAACTCGCTTCTCGGTAAAATTCCGCTGGTGGGTGGTCTGTTCTCGGGCGGGGACGGCAAGGGCCTGTTTGGCGTCGCCTACCGGGTCAAGGGCATGACCGAAGGGCCGGAGGTCACGGTCAACGCACTGTCCGGCCTCGCGCCCGGGTTCCTGCGCCTTCTGTTCGAAGGCAAAAAAGGCAGGGTCTCCGATGTCGAGGCGCCAAAGCAGGTACCGGCCCCCGAACCGGTACCAGAAGAAAAGCCCGCTGACCTGCAGGAGCCACAACCAGAGCCGGCAGAACAACAGGACGCCGACACAGAACCGACGACCGGACCCGTGCCGCAATAATCCGTTACTGAGCTTTCGGCACCAGCGCTACCACACGCACCGGCCCGCCCGACCCGTCCTCGATTTTCATCGGCAGTGCGATCAGGGTTGTGCCGGTGGCGGGCAGGGCACCAAGCCCTGTCAGGTTCTCAAGCGCCGGGATATTGGCGCCACCTGCCAACTGGTGCACCGGAAATTCACGCGACGGGCCATAATCGATGGACGCAGTGTCAATGCCGATCAGTCGCACATGGCGTTCCGATATCAACATGGCGACAGCAGCCGCGCCGAAAGACGGAAAGCTGAGCCTGCTGGCATCGCCCGGCGTGTCGTCGCCCAGATAGGATTTGGCGTCCGGCCAATACCGGTCCCAGCCCGTGCGCAACAGGACGGCGCTGCCATCCGGGATGCGGCCATGTTCCTTTTCGAACGCATCGACATCTTCGGCCTGCAGCCGGTAATTGCGGTTGGCGGCGGCCTGTTTACTGATGTCAATAACCACCGCAGGGCCGATCAGTTTGTCGAGCGGAACCTTGTCCGCCGTGTCGCCGCCTTTTGAGAAATGGATCGGGGCATCAAGATGGGTGCCGCCATGTTCGGGCATGCAGAAGCTATAGGCCGAATAGAAATAACCGGCTTCGGTTTCGCCGTATGCCAGTTGCTTGTGTTCGAACTTGATAGGCGATGTTGGCCAGAACAATGTGTTCTCGCCATACGCATGGCTCAGGTCGACAAAGGCCTGGCCGGAAAGGTCCAGGGGGTCAGCCGCGAGGGCGGGCATGGACGCCAGAAAAAGGGCAGGGATCAGGGATTTCAGCATTTGGGCCTCCGATTGTCCGGGCTGACGGTTGCGCCAGCCTACAGGAACGGAGGCCCAAAGGCCAAGTTTGCTTGTGCAGGCCTTAACCTGCGGTGCGCACCAGCGCGTGGCGTTTCTTGCCAGCCGACAGTTTGATCAGGCCATCGTTCAGGTCGGTGGCTGAAATGGTGACGTCGATGCTGTCGACCTTGACATCATTGACCTTGGCGCCGCCCTGTTGCACCAGGCGGCGCAGTTCGCCTTTTGATGCGCCAAGGCCGGCTTCCAGAAGGAGGTCGACGATATTCACACCTTCGCCCAGCCGCGCACCGGTGATCTCGATGGTCGGCAGGTCAGCACCGGCACCACCGCGCTCGAAGGTTTCCTTGGCGGTGGCTTCGGCGGCTTTGGCAGCATCCAGGCCCCGGCACATGGCCGTCGCGGCATTTGCCAGGATGACCTTGGCGTCGTTGATTTCCGAGCCTTCCAGCGCCTCAAGCCGACGCACTTCGTCCATCGGGATATCGGTGAACAGGCGCAGGAACTTGCCGACGTCTCCGTCCTGGGTGTTGCGCCAGAACTGCCAGTAATCATAGGCCGACAGGCTGCCATCATTCAGCCAGATGGCGCCGTCAGCGGTTTTGCCCATCTTCTTGCCGTCCGCGGTGGTGATCAGCGGCGTGGTCAGGCCAAAGAGGCCACGGTTGTCGACACGGCGGCCCAGTTCGATGCCGTTGACGATGTTGCCCCACTGGTCCGAACCACCCATCTGCAGCGCACAGTCGTAGCGGCGGCCCAGTTCCATGAAGTCATAGGCCTGCAGGATCATGTAGTTGAACTCAAGGAACGTCAGCGGCTGTTCACGCTCGAGCCGCAGCTTGACACTGTCGAAGGTCATCATGCGGTTGATGGTGAAGTGGCGGCCCACATCGCGCAGGAACGAGATATATTCGAGCTTGTCCAGCCATTCGCCGTTATTGACCATCATGGCGTCCGACGCGCCGTCGCCGAAGTTCATGAACTGGGCGAAGATAGACCCGATGCCGCGCATATTGTCGGCGATGATCTCGTCGGTCATCAGCTTGCGGCTTTCGTCCTTGCCGGACGGGTCGCCGACCCGGCTGGTGCCGCCGCCCAGAAGCACGATCGGTTTGTGGCCGCATTTCTGCAGCCAGCGCAGCATCATGATCTGGACAAGGCTGCCGACATGCAGGCTGGGCGCCGTGCAGTCGAAGCCGATATAAGCGGAGATCGGACCTTCGGCCATCTTGGCGTCCAGACCCTCAAGGTCGGTCACCTGGTGGATGAAGTCGCGCTCGGTCAGGATGCGCAGAAAGTCCGATTTCAGTTCGCTCATGATGTCAGTCCAACGGTTGGGGCGGCCTTCTATAAGGCGCCATCACAAAATAGTTTAAGAGCGGGCTGATGTAGCATAGGGTGGCGAAAAGGCAAAGCCTTCGCGTGGGGCAGGGTACAGATAACAGGTGTTCTATGACAGTTTTGGGTGAGCCGGGCGACATCAAGTGCGTGATCGGCCTGATGAGCGGTACCTCGATGGACGGGGTCGATGCCGCGATGATCTATACGGACGGTACCCGGCTTGAACGCCGTGGCCCGTCCCTGACCATGCCGTACCCGCCGCGCCTGAGGGACCAGATCAAGGAAGGATTGCGCATCGCGGCCTCTGCCGGCAGCTCGGGCGACGCCCCGCCCGCCATCAAGGTCCTGGAACAGGATCTGACCGACTATCATGCCGCCGCCGTGCAGGAGCTATTGGGTGTGACCGGCCTTGCAGCCGCTGATATCGACCTCATCGGTTTCCATGGCCAGACCCTGACCCACCGGCCCGATCGCGGCTGGACCTGGCAGATTGGCGATGGTGGCCGCCTGGCAGGCCGCACCGGCATTCCGGTCGTGAATGATTTCCGCACGGCAGATGTGGCAGCCGGCGGCGAGGGTGCGCCTTTGGTGCCGCTCTATCATGCCGCGCTGCTGGCCGGGGAAAAACGCCACAAGACAGTGGCGGTTCTGAATATTGGCGGTGTAGCCAATGTGACCTGGGTATCCTTCAAGAACGGCCCGGAACCTGAAATTGTCGCGTTTGACACGGGGCCGGGCAATGCGATCCTGGATGACTGGGCCGAAATCCATACCGGCACGCCGTGCGATACCGACGGCCAACTCGCGGCCCGTGGCCTCAGCCACGAGGAAGTGGTCATGGGCCTGATGGCCAGCCCCTATTTCGACGAAGCACCGCCGAAGACCCTCGACCGGGACGATTTCAACGTGCAGGGTGTGCGGGGCCTGAGCGCCGAGGACGGCGCGGCAACCCTGACAGATTTCATGGTGGAATCGATGGTCGCGGCCCAAAGCCATTTCCCGAGCCCGCCAGACGCCTGGTATGTCTGTGGGGGTGGTCGGCACAACAAGACCCTGATGCGGCGTCTGAGGCGGCGCCTGCCGGTGCTGGTGGACCCGGTTGATGTGCTGGGCTGGCGCGGTGACGCGCTGGAAGCCGAGGCGTTCGCTTTCCTGGCCGTGCGCTCGGTACGCGGGTTGCCGCTCAGCCTGCCGTCGACCACCGGCTGTCCGGTGCCGACAACCGGCGGCGTGCTCAACGAGCCGCGACAGCGCGCCTACCATGTATAAAAGCAGAAAGGGCGCCACATCGGGCGCCCTTTTGGTTTCCATCCCTTGGCCGGGGTCTATTCTTTGCCGCTCAGCCGCAGGTTCAGGTATTTGTTCACCGACGCCATCAGGGCGTTCAGTTCCGTTTCGAAGAAATGGTTGGCGCCTTTGATCGTATCATGATGGATCGTGATCGATTTCTGGGCCTTCAGTTTTTCCACGAGCTTGGTCACCGAAATCGGGGTCACCAGGTCGTCGTTATCGGCCTGGATGATCAGGCCCGATGACGGGCAGGGTGCCAGGAACGAGAAGTCATACAGGTTCGCGGGCGGCGCCACCGAAATGAAGCCCTTGATTTCCGGACGGCGCATCAGAAGCTGCATGCCGATCCAGGCGCCGAACGAAAAGCCGGCGATCCAGGTACCGGTCGAATTGGCATTCATGGACTGAAGCCAGTCAAGCGCCGATGCGGCATCCGACAGTTCGCCGGTGCCATTGTCGAATTCGCCCTGGCTGCGACCGACACCGCGGAAGTTGAAGCGCAGGGTGGCAAAACCCCGGTGCGCAAAGGCATGATAAAGATAATAGGTAACCTTGTTATCCATGGTGCCGCCATATTGCGGATGCGGGTGCAGGATAAGGGCTACCGGCGCGGTATCGCTCTTGCCCGGCTGATAACGGCCCTCGAGCCGCCCTGCCGGTCCACTGAAGATAATTTCTGGCATCTGAGGGTCTTTGTTCGCGCTTTTTTTTGGTTGACTGGATTGTTGGGGCAGTGCGCCCACGGTATGTTCAATCCCCGATATATCGAACTTTGGTACCGATTCGCAAGCAAACTAAGTATCGGGGCCGAAATTAGAATTGATCCACAGACCGTTTGTTCCTATGTGACAGTCATGAAAACGCCGATTTACCTCGACTATAACGCCACATGCCCCATCCGCCCGTCCGTGATCGAGACGGTGGCAGAGACCATGCGCCATGTGGGTAACCCGTCGTCTGTGCATGCCGCCGGCCGGCAGGCGCGTGCGACGGTCGAACAGGCGCGCGTGCAGGTGGCGGCACTGGTGAATGCCCGGCCAAGGGATGTTGTTTTCTGTGGCGGGGGTACTGAAGCCAACAATAGCGTGATCCGGGGCGCGGGTGCAGCCAGCCTCATTGTCTCCGCCATCGAGCATGACAGCAGTCTGGCAGCCGCCAGACTGGCCGGCGTGCCGGTCTTCAGCCTGCCTGTGGGGCAGGACGGCATTGTCGACCTTGGCCGCCTGGCGGCGCTTCTTGAAGACGCCGCCAAGCCTGCGCTGGTGTCGGTGATGCTGGCCAACAATGAAACCGGTGTGATCCAGCCCGTGGCCGAAATTGCGGCCATGGCGCACGCGGCAGGCGCGCGCATGCATACGGATGCTGTGCAGGCCGCCGGCAAGATGATGCTGGACCGCAAAGCGCTGGATGTCGATTACCTGACCCTGTCCGCCCACAAGATCGGCGGCCCACAGGGCCTGGGCGCCATTATCCTGGCGCCGACAGCGCCGCTGGCGGCGCTGATTGCAGGTGGCGGGCAGGAACTGTCGCGCCGGTCCGGCACCGAAAATGTCGCGGGTATTGCGGGTTTCGGCCTGGCCGCCATCGAAGCCATGGGCGCCGTCGGTGATATGGACCGCATCGCCGCGCTGCGCGACCGGCTTGAAGCGGGGGTGACGGCGCACGCCAACGACATCGTGCTTGTGGGCGCCGGCAGCCCGCGTACCGCGAACACAAGCTGTATCGCCATGCCGGGCGTGAAGGGCGAAACCCAGGTCATGCATTTCGACCTGGCGGGCATTTGTGTATCGTCGGGGTCTGCCTGTTCGTCCGGCAAGGTAAAGGTGTCCCATGTGCTGAACGCCATGGGGTACGAGGACCGGGTGGCGGAAAGTTCGATTCGTGTATCGCTTGGCTATGGCACCACCGAAGCCGACATAGACGCCTACCTGGCCGCCTGGAAAAACCTTTATAACCGCACGCGGCGCTGAGTGATGGGCGGCGCGATCCAGACCCCTGTCTATCTGGACTATCAGGCCACCACGCCGCTGGACGAACGTGTGCTGGCGGCAATGATGCCGTACCTTACAGCCAAGTTCGGCAATCCGCATTCAAGCACCCATCGGTTTGGCTGGGAGGCCGAAGCGGCCCTTGATGTCGCCCGTGGGCAGGTCGCTTCCCTGATCGGTGCGGCGGCTGATGAAATCTATTTCACGTCAGGCGCTACCGAAAGCAACAACCTGGTCCTGAAGGGGGTTATGGATGTCTGGGGCAAAAAGCGCCCTGAACTGGTGACGGTGGCGACCGAACACAAATGTGTCCTCGAGGCGGCTGCAGCCTGCGCACGGGCGGGCTATGATGTCACGGTCCTGCCTGTGGGGCCGGACGGTTTGGTCGACCTCGACCAGGTCGCTGAGGCGGTCAGCGAGCGGACGGCGCTTGTGTCCGTGATGGCGGTGAATAACGAAATCGGCGTCATCCAGCCGCTTCGGGAAATCGGGGCGATCGCGAAACGGCATGGCGCGCTGTTCCATACCGACGCCGCCCAGGGCTTTGGCAAGATTGTTTTGGATGTTGATGACCTCAGCCTCGATTTCATGAGCATCTCTGCCCACAAGATTTATGGCCCCAAGGGTGTTGGGGCGCTCTATAAACGGGCAGGGCGGCAAACTGCGCTCACGCCCCAGATGTCCGGTGGCGGGCAGGAACATGGTCTGCGCTCTGGCACACAGGCACCAGCGTTGGTGGCAGGACTTGGTGCCGCCGCTGCCCTTTGCGCGCAGGGTATTGGGCAGGAAGCCGGTCATATCGAAGCTTTGATGGCGCGGTTGAAGGCACGGCTGTTTGCCGACCTTCCGGGCCTGTTGCTCAATGGCAGCGAATCTGCGCGCTGGGTCGGCAACCTGAACATCAGTTTTCCAGGCCTGGACGGCGACCTGCTGTTGGCGTCGATCCGTTCGCTTGCGGTATCGAGCGGCGCCGCCTGTGCTTCGGCCATGACCGGCCCGTCATACGTTCTGGCGGCGATTGGTCGCACGGAAACCGAAACCAAGGCGGCCCTGCGCATCGGCATCGGCCGCTTCACAACAGATGCAGAACTTGATTTTGCCGCGGACGAGATTGTCGGCGCGGTCAGGAAAGTTGGGGGACTGAGGGCATGAGCGACGTCAAGGTGACATTCATCCGACCGGACGGCAGCGAACTGACCGTGGCCACCGCGCCCGGTGTGACCGTGCTTCAACTCGCACAGGAAAACGGCCTGGAAATGGAAGGCGCCTGCGAAGGCAACATGGCCTGTTCCACCTGCCATGTGATTGTCGACAGGAGCCATTTCGACCGCCTGCCGGAAGCCAGCGAGAATGAAGAGGAAATGCTCGACCTTGCCCTTGGGCTGACAGCGACCTCGCGCCTTGGCTGCCAGGTGGTTATCGAAGCGGACCTGGACGGGCTCGTGCTCAGGCTGCCCAGGGAAAGCCGTAACATGATGGGGTTCTGACCCCCCGCTTGTTACCCGGCCTTCTGGGCCTTCTGGATCGCAAGGGCGATGGAATTGACCGATACGTTCGGCAACAGGGCCTTGAACCCCGGCTTGTCGGCGTTCACGGACAAGGGTTCGATGGCGCCAACACGCGCCTGGCGCCAAGCATAAACAATATTCGATCCTTTCACCCGCGCCAGCATGATGGTGGGATATTGGCGCTGGATGGTCGCCAGGAAATTTTCATTGGCGGCGGTCCGGCCGAATTCGCTGTCGTCACAGCCCTCGATGATCCAGATCGTCTTTTCATCCGACAGCGACAGGCTGTTGTTGAATGCCCTGACGAGGGCGTCATGGTCATCGTGCTGGCGAATGCAATACAGGTCGGACTTTGCGGCTGCGCCTGCGGTCTGGAAATATTGGTCCGGTGTCAGCTCGAACCGCTCAACGTCGAGCGCATCGAGGGGGGCGAGGTCAAAGTCCATCACTTCGGCAACCGTTGTCGATTTCAGGCCGGGTACAAGGCTGGCAACCGAATTTTCGCGCGGCCAGAACTCGATCAGGCGTTTGCTTTTGAAGAAAGCCGCGGTCGACGGCACGATATTCCGGAGGGCGACGGAGAAGGGGGTCCATGGCAGGTTGGGGCGCTTGAGACCGAGGTTCTGGGCAAGGATATCGAAATTGGGCCACAACCAGTTGCTTTGCCAGGGTTTGGTGTCGCTTGAGAACAGGAAGCGCGGAACAGACAATGCGCGCTGGTCAAGGCCGAGGGAATGGGCAATCGATGCATAATCGAGATTGAACTGCTCACCGCGCGCAATGATATAGATCTTGCCGGTGTAATCGGGCATCAGCACCAGGGTGTGGAAGGCCGAGCCTTCGACGCCGGCGATAAGTTCCGCATCGGACAGCATGTCCAGTTGATCTGCAATCCTGTGATCCTGCGGGTGATAGACCGTCCAGCCATTGTGCCGAAGCAGGCGTTCGAACGCAGGTTCGTTAAAGATTTTCGCCTTTGAAAGCTTGCTGCGTGAAAGCCATACCTTTTTGCCCGACTTGATCGCTCGTGCCCCGACCAGGCGCAAGGCATCGGCTTGCGCCCCTGTGTAGCGGCTGTTGATGATATAGCCTGCTTCCGGAACCAGCAGTTCTTCGACTTCTGTCTGTTCGGTCACGATATGCATGGGATTGGTAATACCAAAAAGCTCGAACAGTTGCTGGTTCACTGCATTGAATTCGGTCTGATTGTGAACACCCATCCACAGCAGCGGCACATGCGGTTTGTCGCGGTAGAACCAGAGCCGCGACAGGCTTTCCAGAAGGAAGTGGCCATAGTGCGGGAAAATATAGCCCGCAAAGATATATGTACCTTCCAGCCGGGTGCGGGTTTCGCCTATTGTGCCGGGAAGGATCATTTCCGCAACGCGCAGGTCCTGCCCGGTACTGGCATCCCAGACACCGTCGCGCAGTACAGCCTGCTGACGGTATTCGCGGACCAGAAAGCCTTCGCGAACCGGGGCGCGGTCGTGCGTGAAAATGCCACCATATGCCCCGTTTGCCAACAATGGCCTGTCTTCGGCACCCGTACAGGGCAGGCAGATGGCGTTTTTGACGGCAAGAACCATGGATGGACACTTTCAATCGGCAGTCGGAAAAGGAACCAAAAATCTGAATTCTTGTTAGCGCAGCCGCCCGCATCTTGGCAACCACGTGGCTGTACGGCCTGCGGAAAAATTGCAGCCTTGCGAGCGACGGCATTTTCCGCCATCATCTGCCTACAAACCGGACCATGGCAAACATGGCCGAACTAACAGCGAGCGAGAAGGGGACACATATGTCCAGAAATCTGATTTTCGGCGGTATCGTCGTCGTCATTGTGGTGCTGATGACCGGCGCCAGTCTCATGACAGACAAGACCAAGGTCATGCGCACGGGCGGCGTTTCCGTCAGTCTTGACGAAGGCGCGCTTGTCATCCGCCAGATGGATACCGAAACGATTATCTCAAGCGATGACGAAAGCTTCAAATGCAACGCCAACGGCGGTTCCGTGACCATCACGCGCACCGATGGCACGCAGATTACCATTACCTGCGACTGATACGTTCCTGAGCCGGAAGCTCTGCCCGAGCGCCTATTCGAAGCGTTCGGGCAGGTGGTCTTCGTCGACAAGGTCCGAAAAGCGCGTGCATTCCTTGTCGAAGGCAAGATGCACAGTGCCCACCGGGCCGTGACGCTGCTTGCCGATGATCAGTTCGGCCTTGCCATACAGCGCGTTCATTTCGGCCTGCCATTGCAGGTGCTTTTCCTGGTCGGACTGGGAAGGTTCTTCCTTCTCCTTGTAATATTCCTCCCGGAATACGAACATCACCATATCGGCGTCCTGCTCGATCGAGCCCGATTCCCGAAGGTCCGACAGCATGGGGCGCTTGTTTTCGCGCTGTTCCACACCCCGGCTAAGCTGCGACAGGGCGATAACAGGAACATGAAGTTCCTTCGCCAAACCTTTGAGGCCACGGGTAATTTCTGAAATTTCCTGCACACGGCTTTCCGACGATGCACCCTTGCCGGTGCCCCGGAGAAGCTGCAGGTAATCGACCACCACGAGCCCGAGATTGTGCTGGCGCTTGAGCCGACGCGCCCGGTTCCGCAGCGCGGCGATCGTAAGCGCCGGGGTATCGTCGATAAACAGAGGGGTATCTTCAAGCTCTATTGCGGCGCGTGCGATGGCTTCGAACTGGTCCTCGCGCAGGTGGCCTTGGCGCATCTTGTGCGACTGGATCGGTTCAGGCCCGTTATAAAGCGCATTCGCCCGGTCGGACAGGATACGCGCCGCCAATTGGTCAGCCGACATCTCGAGGCTGAAGAAACAGACCACAGCGCCCTTGGACTTTTCAGGCAGGATGCCCGCCAGCTTGTCGTCGGCATAGCGTTTTGCCGCATTGAAGGCGATGTTGGTCGCAAGTGCGGTTTTACCCATGGCCGGGCGCCCGGCGAGGATCATAAGGTCCGAATTGTGCAGGCCGCCAATCTTTTCATTGAGCTTGCTGAGGCCCGTGGTGATGCCTGACAGGCTGTCAGGGTCCTTGTAGGCGTTCTCGATATTCTCGACCGCGGTCCTGAGCGCGCGGGAAAAGGCCTGGGCGCCGGTTTCCGCCTGGCCCATTTCTGCAAGGTCAAATAGCTGTTTTTCGGCGTCCGCAATCTGTTCGGCGGCTTCAAGGTCGACAGGCGAATCATAAGCGTCGTTGACCATGCGTTCGCCGATCTGGATCAACGCGCGGCGGAGCGCAAGGTCATAGATCGTGCGGCCATAGTCCTCGGCGTTGATGATGGTGGCGGCACTGGCGGCAAGGCGCACCAGATACTGGGCACCGCCGACTTCCTTCAGGGCTTCGTCATTGTCGAAATAGGGCTTCAGCTTCACCGGGTCGGCGATCTGATTCTTGTCCATCAGTTTGAGGACTGCTTCGAAGATGCGGCCATGCACGGGTTCGAAAAAATGCTCCGGCAGCAGGAAACCCTGAACCTTCTGCGCAGCCTCGTTATTGACAAGGATCGAGCCCAGAAGTGCCTGTTCCGCTTCCAGATTGTGCGGTTGCTGCCGGTATGCGGGCATATCGGCAGAATCGTTGGCAGCGTCGCGTTTCAGCGCTTCCATGGGGCGGAACCCTCCGTGTGCGTTTTTCCCTGTGCCTGGCCACTGTGCCACGGCATCCTGTCAGACCGTTTCGACCCCGGTCTTTCGTTTGGTACCCCTCGCGGGGTGCCGGGCACCATAGCGGAAACCGGCGCCCGGGGCAGGGGGAAAATCACCTGTCCCAAAGCTATCCACAACAAAGTTATCCACAGGGGAATAACTCTGGGGATAACTTCCCGCCGTGTGCTTTTCCAGCCTATCACAGATGCTGACAGGGTGGGCCGCTTCCTCTATGGTTTTCCGAAGCGATACGATGAGGAGGGCAAATGGCCAAGCCGAAAACGATTATCCATGTGGGATTGCACAAGACCGGTTCGACATTGTTGCAGGCGCTGTGGGCGCTGATGCCTGAGGTGAATCTGTCGAAGGAATACTCGATCAAAACCTGCTACCGGCTCCGGGATGTGATCTGGGGCAATACCACGGAAGATTTCGGTTTCCCGGAAGGCCTGCCGGTGTTCGATGGGCCCGCCAAGGTTGACGATGCCTTCAGCGTGTTTTCAGCGGAAAACCTCAGCAACCCGTGCCTGAAGCCCTTCACCAGGGAACGGTTCGACCTTTATTACCGCTATACCCCGCAGATATTCGGCCAGATGGCGCCCGGCGACGCCAGTGTGCTGGCGCTGGTACGCGAGCCGATCAGTTGGATACGCTCGATGCACAAGCAGCATATCCATGAAGGCGGATCGCAGACCCTGCAGAAATTTGTCGCCTCGAACGCGGATGCGCTTGCCTATATCCTGTCCCTGACGCCGATGCTCGGGCCGTGGGCGGAACGCTACGGCAAGGGCAATATTGTGGTGCTGCCCTATGAGTTGATGCGAGAGCGGAAGGCCGATTTCTACCGGGCGCTTAACAAATATCTGGGCCTGCCGCCCAATGCGTTCGACCAGGACGTGCGGCTCAATGTCTCTGTCAGCGACGAAGAGGCGGAACTGATGCGCATGACCTCACGCATGATGCAGCTCTTTCTGCGCAATATTCCGATGAGCCCATCGGTGGCCGATCAGTTCCAGAAAAACAGTTCGGTGATCTCGGGCTTCCTGCGCAATGAACTGCAGAAGGACGGTGTCAGCCGCATGAACAGGCTGGCGAAGCATATGGCACTGGAATTCAACAGCGACCTGCGGCTGCCGGACGGCCTGCGCCGTGCCATCGAAGAACAGTTCCTGCCGACGGTCGAGGAACTGGGCAAGGAGTTCAAACCCTACCTGCCGCGCTACAGGGCGGCATTGGCCGATGCCTGTGCCGACTGACACGATGCATCAAATGAAATAAAAAAGGCGGCCACCTGGGCCGCCTTTTTCATGATTGGGTCGGAACCAGGCCTCAGGCTTGTTCTTCCTCGGCTTCGACGGCTTCAACAGCTTCGTCTTCATCGTCGTCGTCGCCAAAGGTGCTCTCGAAATCGGATTCGAAGCGGTTGTCGGCAACCAGGGCCGAGCCGGTTTCGAACTGGGTTTCGGCTTCTTGAGCGGAACGTGCGATATTCACGGTCACGTCAACCGAAACTTCCGGGTGCAGGCGAACGGTAACTTCGTGCAGGCCGATGGTCTTGAGAGCGCGGTCCAGAATGATCTGGCTGCGGTCGGTCTTGACACCGGCTTCGGTGATGGCGTCAGCCAGGTCACGGCTCGATACCGAACCATAGAGCTGACCGGATTCACCGGCAGCGCGAACCATAACGACCTTCAGGCCGTCCATGTCCTTGGCAACTGCTTCGGCAGAGCTGCGGCGCTCGAGGTTTTCTGCTTCCAGGCGGGCCTTGTCGGCTTCGTAAGCTGCTTTGTTGGCAGCGGTCGCGCGGAGGGCTTTTTTCTGCGGCAGCAGGAAGTTGCGCGCAAAGCCGTCACGAACGGATACGATTTCGCCCATTTTGCCGAGTTTCTCGACGCGTTCCAGCAGGATGACTTCCATTTTATGTCTCCGTGGCTTGAGCGATTATTGAACGACGAACGGCAGCAGCGCGATGTTACGGGCGCGTTTGATGGCACGGGCCAGTTCACGCTGTTTCTTCAGGGAAACGGCGGTGATACGGCTCGGAACGATCTTGCCACGCTCGGAAACATACTTCTGCAGCAGTTTTACATCTTTATAGTCGATGACCTGTGCGCCTTCACCGGAGAAGGGGCAGGTTTTGCGACGACGGAAGAAAGGACGACGAACAGCCATTATCAGGACTCCCTTTTGTCGCCGCGGTCACCACGACGGTCATCACGGTTGAAACGGTCACCACGGTCACCACGATCGCCGCGGTCGCCACGATCATCACGCGGGCCACGACGTTCTTTGTCGGCTTTCGAGCGAAGAACGACCGACTGGCCTTCCTCAAGCTCGTCAACGCGAATGGTCATGAAACGGACGACGTCGTCATGCAGACGAGCCTGGCGTTCCATTTCGGCCACAGCGGCGTGCGGGGCATCGATGTTCATCAGAACATAATGACCCTTGCGGTTTTTCTTGATTTTGTAGGCCAGGTTTTTCAGGCCCCAGTATTCGGTCTTGGCGACCTTGCCAGCATTCTCTTCGATGATCTTGGAGAAGTCGGCGGTAATGCCTTCAACTTGCGAGGCGTTGATATCCTGCCGCGCAATGAAAACATGCTCGTACAAAGCCATGTTTCGCTCCTTTATGCTGATCGTTCACCGCCCCTCATGGGCGATGCCTCCAGCTTTCCCAAACAAATATCCACGCGTCGCAGGCCATGGCCGGAGACTCGGGACGCGCCTCTATAGCGCTGCACTATCGCAAAAGCAAGGAGAAACCTGGGGTCCAGGCATTGCTCAGCGCCGGGTAACACTGAGAATGACGGCAGGATAGTGGAAAAAGAGCTTCCCGTCACGCTCGTGTGCGCCAAGATCGAGGCTTTTATCGGCGATCGATGCGCGGATCAGGTCTTTCAGTTTGTCTTCGTCGCCCGGGTTCGGGAAGGAGGCCGAGACAAAGGCATCCAGTTCGATTGGAATGCGGTAGCTCTGCAGGGCGGGGGCATCCAAGCCGGCTTTGGCAAACAGGGCCTGAAGCTCTGAAAGGGGCAGGAAACGCGTGGTGGACGGGTCGCGCATGCGTTCGAGCCGGTTGAAGAGAGCGGCTTTTTCCTTATCTTCCGGTGCCGCAGCGTCACAGACGACAATACGGCCGCCGGGCCGGGTCACACGGACCATCTCACAGAGCACGGCCAGTGGAGCCTCGACATGATGGAACGCAAACCGGCAGGTGACGATATCAAATACTCCAGCGTCAAACGGCAAATGTTCGGCCTCGCCAAGGTGCCATGTCGCATTCTGGATGCCGCGTTCGGCTGCAAGGCGTTCCGCGCGCGCCAGCATGGCTTTTGTTACATCGATACCGGTAGCGGCCTTTACCCGTGGCGAGAAACCAAACACCACAAGCCCCGGGCCACATGCAACATCGAGGCTATGGTCCCCCGGCTTTGGTTCTGCGGCGCCCACTAGTAGGTTGATGGCATCCTCGTCGCGCATGTTGGGTGCCTCGCTGAAAGGGATGGCCTGTTTGGTGAATTGCTCTTCGATCAGGCTTTTGTGGTTCATGTCTTTGCTCCGGATTTGCGCCTCTTGGGCTTGCCCCGGCATTCTAGGCGTGCCAGAAATGTCTATCTTCGACTTGTTGGACAAAAAAAGCGCCTAAATGGACAAACATCTCGCCGATATCCGCCTGATTGAAACCACTAGCGCCCCGGCGTTCCTCATGGCACGCGATTATGCGGACGGCGAGGTTGTGCCGTCCCATTCCCACTCGGTCGGGCAGCTTCTGCAGGCGACAAGCGGTGTGATCCGGGCACGAACCCCAGGCCGCGCCTGGGCGGTGCCTCCCGGTCGGGCCTTGTGGATACCAGCCGATACAGGTCATGGGTTCTGGATGAATGGCGAGGTGCGGTTGCGGACCTTGTTTGTCCATCCGCGCAGCGAGACGCCAATGCCGGATGGGCCCGTTCTCATCAAGGTCAGCCCCCTGATGCGGGAATTGATCCTCAGGGGGCTCGAAATCGTGGGCACGGTGCAGGAGCCGGTGCTATGGCCGCTGGTATCGGCACTTCTCCTGAAGGAACTGCTGCTGGCGCCAAGGGACTGTCTGTCATTGCCATGGCCCAAGAGCGATGTGCTCCTCAAGTTCGCTGCCCTCGTTGAAGGAATGCCGGAAGACCGCCGTCCGTTGCAGGCGCTGGCGTCGGAACTGGGAATCGGGGCCAAGACCCTGTCGCGCCGGTTCCTGTCGGAAACTGGCTTGACGCCGGACGCATGGCGCCGTCAGGCCCGGTTGCTGGCTGCCGTATCCTGGCTTGAAACCGGCGTTCCGGTGACCAGCGTGGCCTATGACCTAGGCTATGCGTCCGTGGGCGCCTTCAGCAAGGCCTACAGGGATGCGTTCGGGGTGCTGCCCGGAAAGGTGCGTGTGCGGCGCGGTCGCTAACGGCCTGAACGTCAGGGTGCCGTAGGGGCCCCTGTAATTAATGGCTTGCCTTGTGCCTTCAGCCTGTGCAATGAGCCCGGTAAGTATACCAGACAAGGGGAGAGACCATATGACCCGCGCACTCGTATTTCCCGGCCAGGGCAGCCAGTATATCGGTATGGGCAAATCGCTTGCCGATGCATTCGAGGCCGCCAGGCACGTGTTCGAGGAAGTTGACGACGCCCTGTCGCAGCATCTCAGCAAAATCATGTGGGAAGGCCCTGAAGACGACCTTCGCCTGACCGAAAACACGCAGCCGGCGTTGATGGCAGCGTCGCTTGCCGTGATCCGTGTCCTTGAAGCCGGCGGTGTCAAGGTTGTCGGTATAGCAAGCCATGTGGCTGGCCATTCGCTGGGTGAATATTCCGCGCTGGCGGCCGCCGGTGCCTTTTCGGTTTCCGACACTGCCCGCCTGTTGAAGCGCCGTGGCCAGGCCATGCAGCGTGCCGTGCCGGTGGGCGAGGGCGCCATGGCGGCTATTCTCGGCCTGTCGATCGAAGACGTGAATGCCGTTGCGGCGGACGCGGCCCAAGGTGAGGTCTGCGTGATGGCAAACGACAATTCGGATGGCCAGGTGGTTGTTTCGGGCCACAAGGCCGCAGTCGAACGCGCAATTGAACTCGCGAAGGAAAAGGGCGCCAAGCGTGGCCTGTTGCTGCCGGTGTCGGCACCGTTCCATTGCCCGCTCATGAAACCCGCCGCCAATGAGATGAAAGAAGCACTGGCGGACGTTGCGATCAATCGCCCGGTCGTACCGGTCATTGCCAACGTATTGGCAGCGCCGGTCAGCGAGCCGGAAGGCATCCGCAACCTGCTCGTGGAACAGGTGACGGGCTCCGTGCGCTGGCGCGAAAGTGTGGGCTCCATGGGCTCGCTCGGCATCACCGAGGTGGTCGAGGTCGGGTCGGGCAAGGTGCTGACCGGCCTTGTGCGCCGGATCGACCGCGACCTGGCCATCGCCAACCTTCAGGACCCGGCAGATATTGAAGCCTTCACGGCTTCGCTTTAAAGTCGGTATTCAACCAGAACAAGGGACACAGAATGTTTGACCTTTCAGGCAAAAAGGCACTGGTAACCGGTGCAACCGGCGGCATCGGTGCCGCGATTGTATCGGCACTTCATGCAGCCGGTGCGGAAGTCGCGATCTCCGGCACACGCGCTGAAAAACTCGAAGAGCTGGCGGCAACGCTTGGCGACCGTGTACATGTCGTGACCGCAAACCTGTCTGACCGCGGCAGTGTCGACCAGCTTGCCAAGGATGCGACCGAAGCCCTGGGCGGCCTCGATATCCTTGTGAACAATGCCGGCATCACCCGCGACAACCTCGCCATGCGCATGAAGGATGAGGAATGGGACAGCGTGATGCAGGTGAACCTGGAATCGGCGTTCCGCCTGATCAAGGCCAGCATGCGCGGCATGATGAAAAGCCGCTGGGGCAGGGTGATCAACATCACGTCTGTGGTGGGTGTGACCGGCAACCCCGGCCAGGCCAACTATTGCGCGGCCAAGGCGGGCATGATCGGTATGTCCAAGTCGCTGGCGCAGGAACTCGCCAGCCGCGGCATTACGGTCAACTGCGTGGCGCCGGGCTTTATCGCGACTCCCATGACCGATGTGCTGACCGACGACCAGAAAGCGGCCATCACCTCGGGCATTCCGTCGGGCGAACTGGGCACGCCGGAAGATATCGCGGCGGCGGTCTTGTATCTTGCAAGCAGCGAAGCCAAATATGTCACCGGCCAGACACTGCATGTGAACGGCGGCATGGCAATGATTTGAGGCGCGAATAAGCGCCTGAAAGATGTAACAGAGACTTCTCAAAGGCGGGAAACTATGTTACGAGCACCCTCGATGCGGGCGATCTGGCTCAAGATTGGCAGGCTACCGCACGTTGTGGGGTGATGGTTCAAGGGACATCCCCTTGCATTTCGGTGTTAAGAACGAGGAAAAGAGCAATGAGCGAAATCGCCGACAAGGTGAAAAAGATCGTAGTCGAGCACCTTGGTGTTGACGAAGACAAAGTAACCGACACTGCCAGCTTCATCGACGACCTGGGCGCAGACAGCCTGGACACCGTCGAGCTGGTTATGGCGTTCGAAGAAGAATTCGGCATTGAGATCCCGGATGACGCGGCTGAAAAAATCCAGACCGTCAAGGACGCGATCGACTTTATTAGCGCGAATTCCTAAGCCGGATCTGCTATTCAATGAGGGCAACAGCCGCGCCGGTTGAGGTTGGCTGTTGCCCTTTTCATTTTCTGTCCGCATTTGGGCTGCAAGATAGAAATTAAGGAACGACCGATGAGACGTGTAGTAGTGACAGGGCTGGGAATGGTGTCGCCGCTCGCATGTGGCGTGAACGAGACATGGAGCCGCCTGATCGAGGGTCAATCCGGCGCGGGTCCGGTTACCCTGTTCGACACCACGGATTTTCCGTGCAAGGTCGCCTGCGAAGTGAAGCTGGGCGACGGTACGAACGGTACCTTCAACGCGGATGACTGGATGGACGCGCGCGAACAGCGCCGCGTCGACACCTTCATCCTGTTCGGCATGGCTGCGGCCACCCAGGCACTGCGTGACGCCGGCTGGGAAAGTCCGGGCGACGAAGAATCCCTGCGCACCGGTGTCATGATCGGTGCCGGCATCGGCGGCCTGAAATGGATCTCCGAGATGTCGCTCGTGCTGAACGAGCGTGGCGTGCGGCGTGTAAGCCCGCACTTCATCGCCGGCTCGATCATCAACCTCGCGTCTGGCAACGTGTCGATCAAATATGGCTTCAAGGGGCCGAACCACTCGGTTGTGACCGCCTGTTCGACCGGCGCGCACGCCATCGGCGACGCCGCCCGCATCATCGCGCTTGATGATGCCGATGTCATGGTCGCCGGCGGCGCCGAAGCGTCGATCTGCGGTATCGGCTTTGCCGGTTTCAGCCAGGCCAAAGCCCTGTCGACCGACTATAACGATGCCCCGACCAAAGCCTCGCGTCCGTGGGACGAGGGCCGCGACGGTTTCGTGATGGGCGAAGGCTCGGGCGTGGTGATCCTCGAGGAACTCGAACACGCCAAAAAGCGTGGCGCCAAGATTTACGCCGAAGTTGTCGGTTACGGCATGTCGGGTGACGGTTACCATGTCACCGCACCGGCGCCGGACGGCAACGGCGGTTACCGCGCCATGAAAGCCGCGCTGAAACGCGCCGGCCTCAATCCGGAAGACCTTGATTATATCAACGCGCACGGCACCTCGACCCCGCTGGGTGACGAGATCGAGTTTGGCGCGGTGAAACAGCTTGTGGGTGACGCGGCCGGCAAACTGGCCATGTCCTCGACCAAATCCTCCATCGGCCACCTTCTGGGTGCCGCAGGGGCGGTTGAAGCCATTTTCTGCATCAAGGCCATCGAATCGGGTGTGGTTCCGCCGACCCTGAACCTCGACAATCCGTCGGCAAGCTGTGTCGGTATCGACCTCGTCGCGCACACGGCGCAGGAGCGCAAGGTACGTGCGGCGCTGTCCAACAGCTTCGGTTTTGGCGGCACCAACGCCTCGATCGTGGTCAAGGAATATACCGGCGACTGATAATCGCCCGAAGACATCAAAACCGGCTTTGGACCGGCGCGATGGCCTGCTAGGCTCTGCGTCATGATCCGAAGCCGGTTTTTCATTGGGGGGCTGATTGCCTCCGGTTTCCTTGTTGTCGCGACCTGCCTGTGGGTTGGCGTGATGCGCCAGATTCTGGCTGCACCCGTGCCGGCCACCAGCACCGTCTATTATTACATCCCACCCGGCACCGGGCTCCTGCGGGCTTCCTACCTTGCGGGGCGCGACAAGCTGGTGCGGGCACCCTGGCATTTCATGGCGGCTGTGCGCTGGCTGGGCCGCGAACATTCCCTGTTTGCCGGCGAATATGAAGTCAGGGCAGGACAGTCGCTTTCAGAGGTACTTGGCACCATCGAACGTCAGGAGCGCCACCACCGCCGGCTGGTCGTGCCGGAAGGAAGGTCCGTCGCGGAGATCAAGGCCATCCTGTCCGGCAGTTTCGGCCTTGAAGGCGCTGACGCTGTGAAAGCGGAAGAGGGCAGCCTGTTGCCCGATACCTATTTCTACGACCGTGGTATGCAGGCAGAAGCGGTGGTCAGGCGCATGAAATCCGCTATGAATGAGGAACTGGCCCGCTTGTGGCAGGGCCGCGCCGACGGCCTGCCGTTCGACAGCCCTGACGATGCGCTTGTGCTGGCCTCCATCGTCGAAAAGGAAACGGGTGTGGCCGCGGAACGCCGGCTGGTTGCTGCTGTGTTTGTCAACCGGCTGAAGCGGGGCATGCGGCTGCAGTCGGACCCCACCGTGACCTACGGCATCACCGGCGGCCTGCCGCTTGATCGCGCCCTGACGTCCGCTGACCTCAGAGAGGTGACGCCCTACAATACCTACCGTATCGGCGGATTGCCGCCGACACCGATTGCCAACCCGGGGCGCGCCGCGCTTGAGGCTGTGCTGGCGCCGGCGGATGTGGATTATCTCTATTTTGTCGCGGACGGCAGCGGCGGCCATGCCTTTGCGCGCACGCTTGAGGAACACAACCGCAATGTGGCGCGCTGGCGCCAGTTCCGGCAAAAATCGCGCTGACAGGCGTTTTGCGCGTGCGCGAGCCCCCCACCTGTGGCTATAGTCCCCGCCAACAAACATAACAGCCGAAAGGGAACAGCATGGCGCTGATGAGCATGACAGGTTTTGCGCGGTCCGCGGGTGAAGGCGCTGGCTGCCGCTGGAACTGGGAAGTCAAGAGCGTCAACAGCAAGGGCCTTGAGGTTCGCACCAAGCTGCCGTCTTTCCTGGACGGCTTCGACCTTACCATCAAGAAACTTGCCAGCGACCAACTGGCCCGCGGTTCGGTGTTCGTGACCCTCGGTGTGTCGCTGGATGGTGACGAAGGTGCTTTTGTCATCAATGAAGAACGTCTTGAAGCGCTTTTTGACCTTGCGGCCCGCTATGCCGACCGGCCAGGTGTGCAGCCGGCGCGTCTGGATGGCCTGCTGGCAGTCAAAGGTGTGGTCGATGTCACCAGCCGCGAGATGGACGAGGACGAGAAGGTTGCCCTCGAGGCGCGCCTGAAGGACAGTTTCGCGGGCCTTCTCGATGCCCTTAAGGCGGCGCGCGCCGACGAAGGCGCCCGGCTTGGTGATGTGCTGACCGCCCAACTGGATGAAATCGAGCGTTTGGCGGTTGCCGCACGCACGGCTGCAGGCGACCGTACCGAAGCCATGCAGGCGCGGTTCCGCCAGCAGATGACCAAGCTAGAGAAAAACGACAAGCCTGTCCCTGAAGAGCGGCTGGCCCAGGAAATCGCCCTGATGATCGTCAAGTCCGACATCCAGGAGGAACTGGACCGGCTGGACAGCCATGTGGTTGAAGCCCGCAAGCTGCTTGCCGACAAGGCACCGGTTGGCCGCCGCCTGGATTTCCTGTGCCAGGAATTCAACCGCGAGGCCAATACGCTCTGTTCCAAGTCCAGCGACAGCGGATTGACGAAGATTGGGCTTGACCTGAAGGTCCTGATCGATCAATTCCGTGAGCAAATTCAGAATATCGAGTAGCAGGACTGTTATGACCGAAAAAAATGCTCACGCCCGCCGGGGCCTGATGCTTGTCATGTCGTCGCCCTCTGGTGCCGGCAAAACCACCCTGACGCGCCGCCTTCTTGAAGAAGAGGGCGGCAACATGGTCATGTCGGTATCGGCCACCACGCGCGCGCCGCGCCCCGGCGAAGTGGACGGGAAAGACTATTTTTTCGTCACCCATGAACGCTTCCGTGAAATGATGGAACATAACGAGCTTCTGGAACATGCAGTCGTGTTCGAGAACCGTTATGGCACGCCGCGCGGACCGGTACAGACCGCGCTTATCCAGGGCAAGGACGTTATTTTCGATATCGACTGGCAGGGCACCCAGCAGCTTGAGCAGAATGCCGCCCAGGACCTGGTGCGCATCTTCATCCTGCCGCCCAGCATCGACGCGCTGGAGCGCCGCCTGCATACCCGCGCACAGGACAGCGACGAGACCGTGCGCAAACGCATGGCACAGGCCGGCAGCGAAATCAGTCACTGGAACGAATATGACTATATCCTGGTGAATGACGACCTTGACCATACGTTCGCACAGTTGAAGACCATCCTGTCGGCGGAACGCCTGCGGCGCAAACGCCAGACCGGCATCGCGGAATTTGCCCGTGGTTTGATCGAGGATGCAAAAAACCGGGCTTAAGCCCGGTTTTTCATGTCGCCATAACAGCGCGCCAGCCGCACAAAGTCGGCGACGCTGACATCTTCGGCCCTGAGGGTCGGGTCGATCTCCGCCATTTCCAAAAGCGCGAGCGCGTCCACCGGCAGTCCCTTGAGGCTGGCGCGCAGCATCTTGCGGCGCTGGTTGAAGGCACGTTCGACCACGAACTCAAGATCAGCGAGCTTCACGGTCGGGTCGATCGGCTCGGTCGGTTCAAAATGGATCACAGCGCTTGCAACCTTCGGCGGCGGCGTGAAGGCAGCCGCCGGTACATTGAGGGCGATGCGCACCTTGCCGCGCCACTGGGCCAGCACCGACAGGCGGCCATAGGTCTTGCTGCCGGGTTTGGCGACAATGCGTTCGGCAACCTCGCGCTGGAACATCAGGGTCAGGGACGCATACCAGGGCAGCCATTGTTCAGCGGTCAGCCATTTGATCAACAGCATGGTGCCGACGTTATACGGGAGGTTGGACGCGATCCGGACCTTCTCGCCTTCCTTTGGTGCCAGAAGCGCCAGTTCGTCCACATCAAGCGCGTCGGCATTATGAACGGTCAGCCGGCCTTCATAGGCTGCGGAAATATCCGCGAGCGCGGGCAGGCAGCGGCTGTCCATTTCGACCGCAACCACGCGCCCGGCGCCGGACATCAACAATCCGCGCGTCAGGCCACCGGGCCCTGGGCCCACTTCATAGACAACGCTGTCCGAAATATCACCGGGAACACGGGCGATCTTGCTGGTCAGGTTCAGGTCCAGCAGGAAGTTCTGGCCGAAATTCTTCTTGGCGCGCAGGTCGTAGGCACGGATCACTTCCCGTAGGGGCGGCAGGCTGTCGGTCATGCATTTGCCTCCGCGTCTGCCATGCGCGCAGCCATGCGGATGGCGGCCAGCATGCTGTCGGTGCGGGCGATCCCCTTGCCGGCAAGATCGAAGGCCGTGCCATGGTCCGGCGACGTGCGGATGATCGGCAGACCAAGCGTGATATTGACACCGCCCCAGAAATCGAGGGTCTTCAGCGGGATCAGCGCCTGATCATGATACATGCACAGCACTGCGTCATAGTTTGCACGGGCATCGGCGTGAAACAGGGTGTCTGCGGGCAGGGGATCACTGACCGTGATGCCGTCGTCCCTGAGGGTCCAGATGGCCGGGGTGATATGCGTGCCTTCTTCCATGCCCATGGCGCCACCTTCCCCCGCATGCGGATTGAGGGCCGCGACCGCAAGGCGCGGGTTTTCAATGCCGAACCGGTCCCTGAGGTCGGCGGCTGTCACCCGGCCTGCGTGGATAATGGCATCTGCCGTCAGCTTGCGGGGTACGTCCTTCAGGGCGATATGCACGGTCACAGGCACCACACGCAGGCCTTCGGTCGCCAGCATCATCACGGAGGCATGGTCAGGCAGGTCGCAGCGCCGCGCCAGATATTCGGTGTGGCCGGGCGCGTCGAACCCGGCTTTGTAGAGGATGGCCTTGTGCAGTGGTGCCGTCACGATGCCGCCAACAGCACCGGCGAGCGCAAGCTCGACGGCCTTGTCGATGGCCGCGACAACACTGCGACCGTTTGCGGGGTCGCCTTGGCCCGGAACCACGGGCGCGGAGACGGATACAGGGATTACCGGCAAGGCGTGCGGAAACACGGTCGCAACGTCTGCAGGGCTGTCAATGGCCTGAACAGGAAGGTCTGGCGCCACGGCGGCAAGGGCTTCCGGCGCACCGATAAAGACAAACGGGGGCAGCTTGAGAGCATCCCGATCCTGCCACAGGCGGCCAACAAGTTCGGGGCCTACACCCGCAGGGTCCCCCATCGTGAGGGCAAGCGGGGCGCTGGCGTTGGCCTGTCTCATGGCGGATGTCCGGTTAGCGATAGTCCACGATGGCGTCGCGGCGAATGTCGCGCAGGTAACGACGGGCCATCATCGACAGACGCTGCTGTTCCAACTGGTCGTAAATGGCATCAAAGTTCGGTTCCTGCACTTCAGGTTCCTCCCGGCCACAGACCACAAGCACACGCAAGCCGTCTTCCATGTGCATGATCGGGGTTGCGCCACCGGTTTGCAGCGGCTCGATGGCTGCGCGCACCTCGCCCTGCAGGTCACGCAGGCGCAGGACGCCCACTTCCTGGCGACCATCGGCGCCCGCCTGTTCGGCAAGGCCCGCGATGTCGGAACAACTGGTGTTTTCGTCATGCAGCTTGCTGGCGATGGCTTCGAACTTCGCCACAGCGTCCGCATCGGCCGATTTTTCCGGGGTCAACTGCAACTGGCGCAGACTGAACTGGGTGTCCAGCGGATCGGCGGTCAGCACGCGGCGGCGGTCGCGCACGGCGACAATCACATAACCGCCCGGTGTACGGATGGGGTCGGAAACTTCGCCAACCTTCACATTCTTCACGGCCTGCTCATAGGCACCGGACACGTCGTCACCGGTCAGCCAGCCAAGGTCACCACCCACCGCGGCGGTTGAGGATGCAGAAAGCTGCTGCGCGATATCGGGGAAGGAGGCCCCACCGCGAATGCGCGAGGCCAGTTCTTCGGCGTTTGCCTTCACGCTGGCTTCCTGTTCGGGTGAATCCACCAGAAGCACGATCTCGGCGAGGCGATATTCGAATTTGCCGCGGTTGTCGTAAATGCGCTGGATGAAGGCTTCGACTTCTTCATCGGATACACTGACGAACGAACCAAGGCGGCCCTGTACAAGCTGGGACCAGGCCAGTTCGGCTTCCATCTGGTCCAGCATGGTCTTTTTGCTCGAGCCAATCTGGCGCAGCGCTTTTTCAAGCTGCTCCGGCTGCTGGCCAAGGCCCTGCGCGCGGCGGGCAAAGAAATCTTCAAGCTGTTCCTTGGGGATAACCAGTTCGACGTCCTTGGCTTCCTGCAGTTGCAGGCGCTCGTCGACCATGGAGCGGATAACCTGTTCGCGGACCTTCAGGAATTCCTGTTCGGAACTGACCCCGCCTGCGACGGCAATCACGAGCCGGAGGCGCTGGTTGATATCAAAGCTGGAAATAGGCTCATCGTTCACCAGCACCTCGATACTGTTGATCGACTGCTGTGCCATGGCGGCCATCGGTGCCACCAGTACACTGGCCCCAACTACCCCCGCATAAACCCAACTCTTTGCTTTATTTACGATTCTCGCCATGCTTCAACTTCGTTTAAAGGATCGTTCCAGCTTTTTCCGCCCCAATATGGTTAGCCTTTTAGACGCTTTCGCGGCAATGCACTAGCCCAAATTCTTCAATTTCAGCCGGAACAGAATCGAGGTGCCGGGCTCGATATCCCGGTCCTCGGTGAAAGATTTCTTCAGCCTGAGGCCAAGTTCGATACACTCGTTCGCGTAGGTAACGCCGATATTGTAGCCCACACCACCGGCCCCCTCGCTGACCCCGCCGATCACGGCGCCGGTCAGGCGGTGGGTTATGCCGCCATCAAAGCGCCAGTTGTCATCAACCGAAATATAGGCATTGCCCCGGATTTCCTCCCGGTCTTCCCGGTTGATGAAGTTCAGGTCCCGGTCCAGCTTGAAATACCCCAGCAGTATCCCGCGTTTTGCCGTGCCGAGCTTCAGGTTCACCTCATTGTGCCGGATATCGAAACTGGTATCATCCAGCCGGTAGCGGTGTTCAAATTCAAGCCAGTCCTTGTAATAGATTTCCGTTCGCCCCACGAGATCGGAGAAATCGCCCTCAAGCCCGGCGCCGTCAGCAAAAACAAGGTCGCTGCCGGTGATGCGCCAGGACTGCCCAACCATGATACGGCTGCGAAGGTTTTCCCCGTCGTAGCGCCAGCGCACACCATAGGTAAGGCGGGTGCCATCTTCCCACAGGTCATACCCCGCGGCGCGCTCGGCCGAAAACAGGTTCAGGTCGGTCAATTCGAACGCCCGGCTGTCCTCGTTCACGACATCGGTCGCGCTCGCCCGGGCGGGAGAGACCGTCACCTCGACGATCGGTTCGATCATATGGGTGCCGGTACCGGTCATTTTCACGAGCGGCCATGTAACGGTGGTGCTCAGGCGGGTCAGGGTACGTATCTCGCTGGCAGACGTGTCGCTGGTGCCGTCATACGAGCCCGTGAAGGCAGCATCGTCCGGTTTGTCCAGTTCATCCAGATTGTAGGCGTCGACACGGGCAAGGCCATCCACGTCGACCACAAAGCCGAGCGAGGTGATATAGCGCTTCTGCCAGTTGGCGGACGCCGACACGCGCTGTGTATCAAGGCCGTCGGTCCGGTGCAGGGCCAGGGCATTGCCGCCCAGCTTGAATGTGCCGCCCAGCGGCTTGAAGGGGGCGACATACTCAGCGTCGATCAGCGGCAGGGCAAAGGCTGTCTTGCCAGCGATATCTTCCTGGCGCAGGCCCTGGAATGCCATTGTGCGCGCAGAAATGTAGGACGCACCATAGAAGCCCTCGAGCTTGTATTCGCTCATCAGGGAATCGGCGTTCGAGAAATTGTAGCGCCGAAGGTAGGTATCGTCCGACGCCCAGGCAACCTGGTAGGTGGAACGCCAGCGCGAAGAATGGTTGAATTCACCGTTCGAGCGCACATGCCCGCGGAATTCGTGGCCGCCGGTCAGCATATTGCTGCTGTCGCGTTCGTCGGCATATGTGATGCTGCCGTCCGCCGTATATTCGCCCGCGCGCAGCGCCTGCCGGTATTCGCCCGCGACTACAAAACCTTCCTTGGTGGTCAGGATCGGTGTGATCGTGGCGTCCTGGCTGTCGTTGAAGACATGGTAATAGGGCACACCGACGACCAGGCCCAGATCCTTGCTGGTCTGGATATCAAGGGGCAGGAAACCACTCGCCTTTTCCACGGTCGGGTCGGGGTGCGAAAAATAGGGTGTCCACAGGATGGGGACGCCAAACACTTCAAGCGAGGCATTCTTGTAATAAAGCCGACGCTTCTCGCGGTCGTGTACCACGCGCACCGCTTTCAACTGCCACAGCGGCTCCTTGGTGCCGCCGTCCTTCTGGCACACCTCGCACGGGCTGTAGACCGCATGGTCGAGGGTGGTTGTGTCACCGTCGCGTTCGCCCGAGATCGCACGTACCTGTGCGCCGTCCTGCAGCAACAGCCGGATGTCATCGACAAAGGCCTTGGTCAGATTGTCGTCAAGGACAACACGCGGCGAAAAGATGCGTTCGCCGTTCGGGGTTACAAGTTCGACAGCGCCGGACGCTTCGGCATGGCCGGTCTTTTCATTGTAACGCACTTCGCCGGCCTCGAGGACATACCCCTCATGGTCCAGCCGAACCCTGCCGATGGCGACGATTTCACCTGTATTGGCATCGTAGGACAACTGGTCGGCGGCCAGTTCAACCTTGTTGCCATCGAGGGTGATACGGTCGTCCTCCTGTGCCTGCACGGCAATAGACGGCGCCGACAGCGCGGTGCCCAGGCACAGCGCGGCAATGGTGGCAGACAGGCGTTTTCGCGAGAAATTCAGTGGCACAACAGGAAATCCAGCCCTCGGGTATTCATGACTTGATAGCGGCTGGCATGCGCCACTGCAACGACCTTGCGCACATGCTGCCTATATTTGCCATGCTGTTGCCCAAAATTGTGGCGATTTCTGGGGAGGGTGCTTGCGCTGGTGTGCATTTAGGGGCATTAGTTCGGGCAGGGTGCCGCCAACCCAGCGCACACCGCAGTCACAAGAGAAAAACAGGGGATACCCATGCAGATTTCATTCACTGGCATCGAGCTTCCATCCGCGGGCGCGGTCGCGTTTTTTGTCGCAAAAGACAAACCTTTCGCGGGCCAGGCTGCCGAGGCGGACAGCGCCACCGGCGGCGCACTGTCGAAAGCGCGCGAAGTGTCGCGCTTCACCGGTGCCAAGGGCCAGTCGCTGGAAATCGTTGCGCCGCACGGCCTGTCGGTCGACCGTGTGCTGCTGTTGGGCCTTGGCGACAAGGACAGTTTCAGTGAATGCGATTGCCTGGAGCTTGGCGCAGCCGTCGTCGCGCAGCTTCAGATGTCCGGCAGCGAAAATGTTGCCGTGATCGCGGACAATGCAGGCCTTGACGCAGCCCTTCTGGCCGAAGGTGTGCGCCTGCGGTCCTACCGGTTCGACAAGTACCGCACCAAGGAAACCGAAGCCAAGAAGCCGTCGCTGAAATCTGTTGCACTTGCAACATCTGATGCCACCGCTGCGGGCCGTTTCATCGAACGCGCCAGTGTCGCCGAAGGTGTGTTCCTGACCCGCGATCTGGTGTCGGAGCCCGCAAACATTCTGTACCCGGAAAGCTTCGCGGCCGAGATCAAGAAACTGTCGGCACTGGGTGTCGAGGTCGAAGTGCTGGGCGAAGCCGAAATGGCCAAACTGGGCATGGGCTCGCTTCTGGGGGTCGGCCAGGGTTCCGAAAAGGAAAGCCAACTGGTGGTGATGCGCTGGAACGGCGCCGGCCAGGACGACCAGCCGATTGCCTTCATCGGCAAGGGTGTAACCTTCGATACCGGCGGCATTTCCTTGAAGCCGGGCGAGGGCATGGAACAGATGAAATGGGACATGGGCGGTGCGGGCACCGTTGTTGGCCTGATGAAGGCACTGGCGGGCCGCAAGGCCAAGGCCAATGTGGTTGCCGTGGTCGGCCTTGTTGAAAACATGCCGTCCGGCAACGCACAGCGCCCGGGTGACGTTGTCACCAGCATGTCCGGCCAGACCATCGAGGTCCTGAACACCGACGCCGAAGGCCGCCTGGTGCTCGCAGACGCGCTCTGGTACTGCCAGGACCGCTTCAAGCCCAAGTTCATGATCGATCTTGCCACCCTCACGGGCGCCATCATCATTTCGCTTGGCCACGAGCATGCCGGCCTGTTCAGCGACAGCGACGAACTGGCCGAACGCCTGTTCAAGGCCGGCCAGGTAACCGGCGACAAGGTATGGCGCATGCCGCTGCATGAGAATTACGACAAGCAGATCAACTGCGCGACCGCCGATATGAAAAACATCGGTGGCCGTCCGGCCGGTTCCATTACCGCTGCGCAGTTCCTGAAGCGTTTCACCAACGATGTGCCCTGGGCGCACCTGGATATCGCCGGCACCGTCTGGTCCGACAAGGACCTGCCGCTGAGCGAAAAAGGTGGCACCGGCTTTGGTGTGCGCCTGCTGGACCGCCTGGTCGCGGACCATTACGAAGGCTGATCCGGGGTGGCCGACATCAGCTTTTACCATCTGCAGCGGCAGCCGCTTGAAGAAGCGCTGCCGAAGCTTATGGAGCGGGTGCAGGCCGCCGGCCTGAAGGCCGTGATCAAACTGCCCGATCGCGGGCTGATGGACACCATGGACAAGGTCTTGTGGGATTACGATCCCGCAAGCTTCCTGCCACACGACAAAGAGGGTTGCCCGCATCCGGAGGCCCAGACCTTCTACCTGACCACAGGTGACGACAATCCGAACGGTGCCACGGTGCTGGTGCTGGTGGATGCAGTCGACAGCGCGCATGTGACATCCTATGACCGCTGCCTGTACATGTTTGACGGCCGGGACGAAGGTATTGTTGCCAAAGCCAGGGCAGACTGGAAAAGCCTGAAGGACACCGATGCCAAGCTGTCCTACTGGCAGCAGCGCGAAACCGGCGGCTGGGAACAGAAAGCATGAGCGCCGGCCCGGTGCGGCACCCCAGCCTGCCATTCAGCATTTCCACCAATATTGACGATTTCGACTTCGCCCGGCTGCATGGCTGGTTGTCCGGTGCCTATTGGGCCCGTGATATCCCGCGCGATATCGTGGAAAAATCCTTCCGCCACAGCCTGTCGTTCGTGCTTCTGCATGACACCGACGGCGCCGCCGGCTGTGCGCGCATGATCACCGACCGGGCTACCTTCGCCTATCTGGGCGACGTATTCATTGCACCCGCCCACAGGGGACTTGGTCTTGGCCGCTGGCTGATGGATGTGATCATGGCACATCCCGACCTGCAGGGCCTCCGGCGCATGATGCTGGCCACCAGCGACATGCATGCGCTCTATGCGCAGGTTGGCTTCAGGCCGGTTGCCAAGCCCGATATCCTGATGGAAATCGTAGTGCCGGACATCTATTCGGCGAAAAACACCCAATAAGGGCGCATTCGCGCCACATTCACGGCACAAACGACCACCTATAATCGTCTTGGGAAGAAGGACTTTCTTTCGCCCGGTCGCCACAGTGTTACGATTTTTTTACGAGCCGGCCGCTAGACTGATCCATGTGGGGAGACAAACGGAGACCTGACGGAACACTGAAAGCGGAGTAACACATCATGAAATGGCTTTGGCGCATACTGGGCGGATGTATCATGCTTTATATTGGCATGGCGGTTCTTGTCTATGTGGCGCAGGACCGATTGATGTTCCATTTCGCGCCCGTCAATGCCGAATATCAATATCAGTTTGAAAGCGAACATGCGGATGTCTGGCTCGATAATGGCGAGGCAAAACTGCATGGCATCCTGTTCAAGACACCCGACAAACCCCGCGGTGTTGTGGTCTATTATAAAGGCAATGCCGGCAATGTCGGCTGGTCGGAAAGCATGTCGGACCAGTTCCAGAACATGGGTTTTGACGTGCTGTCGATGGACTATCGCGGATTTGGAAAAAGCCGGGGTGAACTGTCTTATGGCGCGCTGCTGGCGGACGCTGAGATGTGGTTCGACTGGGCCGCAGACCAGTATGGTGCCAAAAACGTGCGCGTTGTCGGCTATTCGCTGGGCACCACTTTCGCAAGCCATGTCGCGGCTGCCCGCAATGTCGGCAATGTAATCCTGTTTGCGCCGATGAAGTCGATCGAGGATATTGCCGAACGCCGCTATCCGTTCCTGCCAAGCTTCCTGGCGGCCTATCCGTTCCGGAATGACGAGGAACTGGCCAGGGCGCCGGGTCGGCTGATCATTTACCATGGCACGCGTGATGATATCATCCCGTTCGCGTCAGGCGAGGAACTGACCGGCGTTCTGGGCGACGACGATGTCTTTATCCGTGTTGAGGGCGCCACGCATTATGACCTGCCGTGGCGCAATGACGTGCAGGACGACGTGGCGCGGCGCTGGGGTGTCAGCGCCGCTCGGACGCCAGCACGAGTGTTGCCGCCAGCAGGAGCAGGTCTTTCAATAGAAACTGCCCGGCCGAGCTGAGATAGGGCATGCCCACGCCCGTCCAGGCCGCCTTGAAGGTGATCAGGAAACTGAGGGTGGCCGCAAACGTATAGACACAGAACAACAGCCCCAGGCCATAGGCCGTGCTGTTCCACCAGCGCGCGGTCAGCAGAAGGGCGGTGCCGATCTCGATGGCGCCGATGATGTTTGATGCCGTGCGCAGGCTGAAACTGTTCAGCATCCAACTGAAGGCCGGGCTGGTCTTCAGAAGCGGCGCAATGCCCTCGGCTTCCGGTGCCGTGAATTTCATGGCGCCGATCCAGCCCAGCACAAGGATAAGGCCCAAGAGCATGATGGTGTCGCCGTGCTTGTTATGCAGGCACCAGAGCGCAAGCCCGATGATAGCGACATATTTGATCAGGCCCTGGCCGGCACCGATGGCGGGGAAACCACCCAGGCTCTGGTCCCATACCGGGTTGGTCAACAGCAGGGTCAGCGAAAAGCCGGACAGGGCAATCACGGCCCAGTAGGCTGCGCGCCGTGTGCGCTCGGGCACATTCTGAAGGGCAATCACCAAACCGCAGAAAATCTGAACAATACCAAGTCCATACATGACGAACTTGTCATACTGCTTCAGGCCGGAAAAGTAGTCATGGCCGCTGATCCATTTGGCGACAACCGGGGCACTGGTGCCTGAAATATTCATAAGCCCGAACCAGATCAGCACCAGCGCAAGCGATGCTGTTGCAAAAAAGCGGGCAAAGGCAATGGTTGGTGCAAGGCGCGGCTGCGTGACCAGCATGGAAGGCTCCCCCAGGGTGGCAAAAGTTCGACCAACGCCATAAGGCGCCAAACGCTGGCGGGCGTCAAGCGGCTCACGCCCCGATCAGGGATTCCTGTTCGGCCAGCGCCTCTTCGGCATCCATCCAGGCGGCTTCGGCGTCCGCCA
>SBGU01000017.1 GCA_006226495.1 Alphaproteobacteria bacterium | reverse complement strand
CGGCGACCTGACCACGGACAACGTGGTCTTCTAAGACGCCAAGATCATACGATCCCGAAGAGGGGGGAGCCCAAAAGGCTTCCCCCTTTTTCTTTGTCTATTTCCCTGCAACTTGATAGGGATGGGCAAGGACTTGGGGGAGCACAGCCACCTATGGCGCCAGCAGACAACAGCAAAAACACGGACCCGGTTTTGGCCCGCCTGAACCCGGTGTCCGAGACCCGGACCGCGCGGCCGTCGACCGTGCTGGGCAATTGCCTGTCCGTGTACCGTGCCGATTGGCATGGCATCCGCAGCGCCAGTGCCGCACTGCCGGGCCACAAGCTTCTGCTGGACGAAGCGCCGCTTGCCAGCACAGAGATCGACCGCCTCGCGGGCGCCATCAGCGCGCTGGGTGTGGCGACAGTCTGTTTCCAGGGCTATTCGCCCGCCGCCGATGTGTTGGCACGCGCGTTCAAAGACCACTTTGGTTCGGGTATTCGCCTGTTTGCCGTCAGCCATGTCACCTCCACCCAGTTCCAGGCGCCGTTTGAGGTTCGCATGCAGGCCGCGCTCCTGAAGGCGCTGGCGGACGGGGTGTTTGTGCGGCTTGGCAGTGTCAAACCCGGCTTTCATGACGTGGTGCCCGCGACCTGGCCACAGACCCTGATCAATTATTGCCCCGACCTCGGGCCGATGGCAGCACCTGTTGCCACAGGCGCCGTGTTCGTACCGGTCGAAAACCACTGGCGCAAAGGCCTTTATACCAACCTCATCGCCGCCCTCCGGGTGCCGGCGGTCCGGCAGATATTCACGGTCAATGCCCCCACGAATCTCGAACTGATCGAAGACCTGTCCAGATTGTGCGTCACGGGTTTCCTTGACCGGGCGGCCCTGCAGGCTTTGCTGGCCCGGGTCGATATGGTGCTGAATGTATCCTTGGCTGAATGCCAGCCCATGACCCAGCTTGAAGCCTTCGCCCTTGGCCGGCCCTGCCTGACCGGTCCCCTTGGCCTGGCCGACTTCACAAGGGACGAGATCATCAATCTCTGCACGGTCGGACTTGTGGACACGCCGTCCGAGGCCCGGGGCAAACTGGGCGCGCTCATGGACCTGTGGGCGCGGGACGCCACGGCCGTGCAGGGCATGATTGCCGACCATATGGCCCGGCGCCACGCGCTGGCCGAACAGCGCTATGCCGACTTTTTTGCGCTTTAAGGGGGGCTCGATGACCAGGGTCTGTTTTGTCAGCAACGAGATATACCCCGAACACAAGGGCGGCATCGGGCGCATGCTCTATAATTTTGCCGTGCGCAACGCCGCAGCGGACCACCCGGCCGAACTGACCCTCCTGATGACCTGGCAGCCGCCCAAGGTGCAGGCCTCGATCCGGACCGCGCTTGATGGCCTGATGCAGGTGGCCTTCTGCCCGCTCAGCCTCCGCGATCTGCTGCCGTGGGGCGAAGACTATGAACGCTCCAACCCGCCCCAGTGGCACTATGGCCATGCCTGCCACCAGTCGCTCCTGTTCCATGGCATGCTCATGCGGCTCGAGGCAGCGCAGGGCGCGCCCTTCGATGATATCGAATTCCCGGACTATAACGGCTGGGGCATGGCGGCCCTGGAGGCCAAGGCCGCGGGCCTGGCATATGGCGATACCCGGCTTGTGGTGCGCCTGCATTCGACGGGCGGCATCATCGCGGCGCACCAGCCCTGGTATCACACACCCGGCCATTGGCAGGCCGCCCATGACGATATGGAACGGCAGTGCCTCGCAAAAGCCGACCTGGTGGTCGGCCATGTCGGCGCCGTGGTTGAGGCCAACCGGCAGTTCTATGGTTTCCCGGATAGCTGGGCCGACCGCTGCCGGATCGAGTTCCCGCCGATCCGGCTGGATGACGCGGAAATTGCAGCCGCCCGCTTGGCGGATAAACCGCCGGTGCGCGACTTCATTTTTTCCTCGCGCCTGCAGCCCTTCAAGCAGCCGGACCTGTTCATCAAGGCCGCCATTGGCCTCCTGGATGCCCGGCCGGATTATCAGGGCCGCTGCCGGCTTATCTCCTATGGCTGGGACGATGATTATATCACCGGCCTGAAGGCACTTGTGCCGGCCCGGTTTGCTGACCGTATCGTCATCGAAACCGGCGTCGCCCCCGCGGACCGTATCAAGGCCATTGCGGGCGGCATCGTGGTCATCCCGTCCAATTATGAAAGCCTGTGCCTGTTTGCGTTCGAAGCCTCGCACCTCGGTGCGACCCTGGTGCTGAACGGCGCCTGCCTTGCCTTTGCCGACAGCAGCCGCTGGCAGGCCGGCGGCAATTGTCTCACCTTCGATGGCACGGTTCCGGGCCTTGCCGCCACCATGGCCACGGCCCTCGACACAGCGCCCATGCCCCCTGCCGATATCAGCGACAGCCCGGGTTATTGGACGGGCGAAACAAAGGCCCCGGTGGGTCCGGCGGCCCCGGTGGCTGAGGCGTTGCCGCTTGTGGTCGCGGCCCATGGTTTTGCGGATGCGGCCAGCGTGCAGGCGTTCATGGCGGGTACAGGCGCAAGCATCCTTGCTGCAGGGGCGAAACTTCAGGTGATGTTGCCGGCCGCCCTGGCCGGCGCCGTTTCGGCCACCCTGCCGGCGGGTGCCGGCTGCGTGGTCGTGCCGGGCGACCAGCCCTGGCCGGAACAGTTCGCCGATATGGCGCGGGCCGCTGCGGGCTCCCTGCTGGCCTTCTGCAAGGCGGAAACCCGCATCGACCCGGACTATTTCACCGCCGCCCGTGCGGCATTCGCGGCGCGGCCCGGGCTTGCCGCATTTGGCAGCCACAGCCGCATCCGCAACCGGGCCGGCAAGCCGGTCGGTATCCGGCTTTATGCCGGCAGTGCGCCCGAAGTGGCCCTGCAGTGCCCGGATATCCTGCCGGATGCCGCAATTTTCCGGGCCGATATGCTGGCCGGTCTGGCCGCGGCGGGCCGTGCGTTCGACCCTGCCGCCCATGGCCATTGGCAGGCCGATCTAGGGCGTGTCCTGGCCTTCAGCGGGGCCGAGATGGTGATCGCGCCGGCGCCGATGCTGGAAGAAGTGGCGCCTGCTGTGCGGCTTGTGGGCCGGCCAGAGCTGGATGCCACGCTTCTGGAGCGCGAACTGGCGCACACCGGGCGCCTGCCGTCCTTTCGGGGGCTGGCGTTCCGGCCCCTGATGCGGGTTGCCGCCCCTGACAGCCCGCGCCTTGATATCAGCCAGATTCTGAAGGGTGCCGAACAGATATGGCCGCCCAAATCGGGCGATGGCTGGCAACCGGTTGCCTACCGGCTGGAGGAAAAAGACCTGCTGGTCCACCCCATGCCCGACACCTGGGTGCTGGCGGACCTGCCGGTCGGGCGGGGCGATATAGGGTGCAGGGTTTTGTTGCAGATGCAACATTATGGCCATGACAACCCGGGTGTTGAGGGCGCGATTGTCGCCGGCGCCGGCACGCCCGACGAGACCCTGATGGCAGACCTTTATGCCGGCCGGTTGCCGGCAGGCACCATCATCGGCGACTGGCAGACGGTTCTGCCCGGCGGCACGGTCGAACTGTCGCTCGAGATGCCGGCGGACTTCGGGTTCGACTGGCTGGCGGTGGCGACCCGTGCGGCGGATGGTACCACCACCTCCTATGCCTGGACCTATGTCACCCGGGTGTGGGTCGCCTGAAGGTGCCGGAGGATGCTGCCGATATCGCCGGCGAGCCGCTGTTCCGAAAAACGCGATAGGGCCAGATTGTTCGCGGCGGCGCCAATTGCGGCGCGTTTTGCCGGGCTCGCGACAAGGTCGGCAAGGGCCGGCGCCCAGGCATCCCAGGTGTCGCACAGCAGGGCATCGGTGCCATCTGTCAGCAGTTCCCGATAGGTGCGGCTGGCGCTGACCACCGACGGAATGCCGAACATGGCGGCTTCAAGCCATTTGATCGCACTTTTGCAGTCGTTGAAGCCCCCGGGCGCCAGGGGGGCCAGGTTGATATCGGCTTTCGCCAGTTCCTGCCAGTAGGCGGCAAGGTCCATGGGCGCGATGCGGATGATCCGGTCGACAAACGGTGCCAGGCAGGCCGGCAGGTCGGCATGGCCTGCGAGCACCAGGTCCACATCCGCCCGGTCGGCCATCAGGGGCGCAAGCGCGGCATTGGCGGCGGCATCAAGGTCCGATTGTAGCGCGCGGGTAGCGCTGCCATAGAACAGGCGCACCCTGCCGGGCCGGCGCGCAGGCCGGGGCAGGGCCATGGCGGCCCGGTGCGCCCTGTCGAGGCCGTTTTCATGCAGGAACACCGGCTTGCCGGAGTTTCGCGCCTGCATGGCGTCTGCCAGCGCCGGGGTCGAGGCAATGGCACCGTCCGCCGCCTGAAGCGCCGCAAGGTACAGAGGCGGCAGGATCAGGAGTTCGTGATATTCGGCGGCATCGAGGTCGGCGCCATAATCGGACGGTGGGCCCGGGAACAGGGTTTCATCGAACAACAGGTCGTCGATTTCATAAAGAATGGGCACACCCGCCGCGCGCAGGCGGGCATAAAGCGCCTGCACCTTGGGCACATAGGGCAGGCGGTAGATGATCGCGCGGTCGCAGCCGTCAGCGTCTGCCAGGGTTGTGTCGGCAAGGTCGGCCTGATCGACAACCCGGGCCCTGATGCCGGCGGCAGCCAACTGTTCGACTTTCTGTTCCACCCGGTAATGCCGGCACTGGGGCAGGCTGAGATCGGCAAAAATGCAGACGGTTTCCAGGGTGCGCTGTGTGCGTGGTGCGGCCCGGGCCGGCAAGGGCGGATAAAGTGCCAGCGCGCCACTGATGGCCGCCAGTCCCGCTGCCCGGTCGCCAGCGCCCGCCAGCGCCATGGCCGACTGTTTGTGTGCCTCGAACACCTGCCGCAGGGCGCGGTTCACCAGTTGCTGTTGCAGCGGCGAGACCGGGCAGGCGCGCGCACCGGCCAGCGCGTCGGCGCCCTGGCCTGCGGTCAGCGCCAGTTGCGCCATGTCCAGCGGTTCAATGAGGGTGTCGGCGCTGCTGCGCGGCAGGGCCGCATCAGCCGACAGTATGGTAAATTCGGTCCCGCCATCATGATCCAGTTGCCACGCGCCGCTGCCCGTGCGGCCATGGCGCCCGGCGAAGCGGCCATCGATATAGACGGAAAGCCAAAGGGGGCCGAACAGAAGCTCGAGCCGATGCCATGTTTCTGACACGCACACATGGGATGGGCTTGCATCGGTGGTGCGCAGGGACAGGCGGCCAGCCACGCCATCGTGCGCCAGCCACAGGGCTTGCGCACCGGTGGCGGAGGCAGTAAACAGCGCAGACTTCCTTGCGAAAAATGAGAGTGAGGGCATAAGAGGCCGGGTCCCGCCAGTTGGTTCCAAAGGACCTTAGCGGCGAAACCGGCCCGAAGACAAACGGTTCTTGTGCCCGCCTGCGGTGGGCCGGGCCGGAGGGAGACGCACTGCAGGGCACGTACAAGAGTTATGGACTTTTGCCAGCGGGGTGGCAAAAGTAGGCGTGCCCGCGGCGAGAAGGACAGTATGGTTAAAAAAGACAATCGCGCAGACAGCTATCTGGTAGGGGAAATCCGGGCGACCGGCCTTTTCCAGGAAGACTGGTATCTGGAACAATACCCCGATGCACGCGCGAGCCATGGGCCGGCGATCCAGCATTTTGTGGCGGAAGGCGCGGCCCTGGGCCATGCGCCCAATGCGCTGTTCGACGCCGCCTATTATGCTGACCAGACCGGCGTGTCCGACCCCATACAGGCCCTTCTGCATTATGCCTATGGCGGCTGGAAACAGGGGGTCGACCCGTCCGCCGGTTTCCTGGTGCGGCCCTACCTGACGATCAATGACGATGTCGAGCATGCGGGGCTTGAGCCGCTGGCGCACTATCTGGCTTATGGCATGAAAGAAGGCCGCCTGCCGGTCACCAGCGAGATGTTCGAAGCCGACTGCGACGAGCGTGAACGCCTGTTGTTCCGCATGCGCCGCAGCGCCCTGTTTGATGCGTCCTTCTATCTTGCCGAATATGCGCACCTGCTGGACGACGAAGGCCGGCACGAACCCTGGCTGCATTATGTGCGCATTGGCGAGGTGGCCAATTGCCGCCCGAATCCCTATTTTGACCCGAGCTTCTATCGGGCCCAGTTGCCGGAAGATGCGGATGAACCCGCCAACCTGCTGCTGGATTACGAGGACAAGGGCTGGCTGGCCGGCCTGAACCCGTCTGCCGAATTTGATGCCGGTCTGTACCGCGATATCTATGGCCCCGCCGGTGTGGGCGAAGGCGAACCGCTTCGGCATTTCCTGCATGAAGGCCGGGCCATGGGCCTGTCGCCCTTCACGGTGGCGGTTGCGGAAGGCGATGCCGACGGCAAGGTGCGCCGCCAGATGGCCGACCTGTTTGCGACCGGGCTTTTCGACAGCGGCTGGTACCTGAAGATCAACAGCGACCTGGCACAGCACAGCATCAGCGCGCTGGAACATTATGTACGCTACGGCGTGGCCGAAGGCCGCTGGGCCAATGCCTGGTTCGATACCGCCTGGTACCGGAACCGGTACCGCGACCAGGTGGGCGACGAGCTGCCGCTGGTATTTTATGCCACCACCGGCTATCGCCGCATGCACGACCCCTGTGCCGCCTTTTCCGCCGACCTGTATTTCCGCCTGAACCGCGACCTGGTGCCGGGGCATAATGATGCGCTGAGGCACTATATGGAAAAGGGCCGCGCCGAAGGCAGGCTGGAGCCTGACCCCAACGATTTTGACGGCGAAGCGCTTTATTACCTGAGCCTGCCGCGCGAGGCGCAGGACGCCCTGCGCATGGATATTGCCGCCAGCGGGCTGTTCGATGCCGACTGGTACCGCCGCGAATATGGCGCCGGCATTCGGGGCGGGCTGGACCCCATCGAACATTATCTGCTGTTCGGCAAGGCCGAGGGCCTGAACCCGAACCCCTTGTTCGACGGCCGCTGGTACTATGGCAAATACAAGCTGGAAATCGGCGACCGGCACCCGCTGATCTATTATGCCGAAGAAGGCTGGAAAAAGGGCGACTGGCCGTCATTGGCGTTCGACCCCAAGGCCTATCTGAAGGCCAACCCCGACGTGAAGGGTTTTCCCGGGTCGCCGCTGAAGCACTATCTGTGTTTTGGCGTGCAGGAAGGCCGCTTCCTGCCGGCTGCGCCCGGCGTGCAGGAAGCAGCAAAGGGGTCCGCCTTCATGGTGGCGGGTGGCCGTTCGCTGATCAGCCCGGCCATGCAAAGCATGATCGATTTTGCCCGCGCCCCCCTGAAGCCGATCCCCCATGCGCTCAATGGCAAAAGCCTGGACATCCATTGGGTGATCCCGGACTTCGTGGCCGGCGGCGGTGGGCACATGACCATCTTCCGCATGATCAGCCATCTGGAACGGCAGGGGCACCGGATCACCATCTGGGTCCATAATCCCAGCACCCACAAAACACCGGACGAAGCGCGGGAAACCATCCACAAACATTTCCAGTATGTCAGTGCCGATGTGCGGTTTGTCGACCTGGCCTTTGCCAAAAAGGCGCAGGGCGATGCCATTGTCGCCACCGATTGCTGGACCGTGTGGCCGGTGATGGCGGCGCACAATTTTATCGAACGTTTCTATTTTGTGCAGGATTTCGAGCCGTCGTTCCACCCGATGGGCGGCAAATACCTGGCGGCGGAACAGACCTACCGGCAGGACCTGGTGTGCATTTGCGCAAGCCCGTGGCTCGCCGACAAGCTGGACCGGGACTATGGCCGCAAGACCGCGTCCTTCTGGCTGGCGGCGGACACCAAAATCTACAAGCCGCTTCTGGACAAGCCGGTGAACAAGCTGCCGCGCATCGCCTTCTATTCCCGCATCGCCACCGACCGGCGCGCGGTGGAACTGGGTCTGCTGGCGCTTGAACTGCTGGCGCGGCGCGGCGTGAAATTCCATGTGGATTTCTTCGGTGGTGCCGACAATATCCGCATGGCGCCCTTCAGCTTCACCGACCATGGTGTGATGGCGCCCGCCGAACTGGCCGACCTGTTCGGCAAGGCGGACGTGGGCGTGGTGTTTTCGGCCACCAACTATTCGCTGGTGCCGCAGGAAATGATGGCCTGTGGCCTGCCGCTATTGGAACTGGACGGCGAAAGCACCCGTGCCGTGTATCCGGAAAAGGCCGTGGCATGGGCCGACCCGGACCCGGTGGCCATTGCCGACGAACTGGCGGCGCTGTTGAAAAGCAGCCGCCGGCGCGCGGCGCTGGCCAAGGCCGGGCGCAAGTGGGTCGGTGCCTTTACCTGGGACAAGGCGGCCCGCACGGTCGAGGATACGATCCGCACCGGCGTGGTGGACCGCATAAAGGCAGGCGCGGCGGAAGGCTGCAGCCTGAAACGCGCTGCGGTAGCCAGGAAGGCCAAGCCGATGGCGTCGGTGGTCATCCCCACCTATAACGCCGGCCCGGGCCTTGAAGCGGTGCTGAAGGCGGTGTGCAGCCAGCATACGCCCTGGCCCTATGAGGTGCTGGTCATCGACAGCGGCTCGACCGACGAGACCCTCGATATCGTGGCGCGCTTCCCGGAAGTGCGGCTGCACAGTATCGACAAATCCACCTTCAACCATGGTGCCACGCGCAACCTGGGTGCCAGCCTGACCGGGGGTGATTTCATCGCCTTCCTGACCCATGACGCCCAGCCGGTGAACCAGGCCTGGCTGTTCAATCTGGTGACGGCGCTGGCGGACAACCCGCGCGCGGCGGGCGCTTTTGGCCGGCATCTCGCGTATCCGGGCGCATCGCCCTACACCAAGCGCGACCTGGACCACCATTTCGACAATATGCTCAGGTACCCGCTGTCGGTGTCGGCGCGTACCAACGCGCGGCGCTATCAGGAACGCGACGAAGGCTGGCGCCAGTTCCTGCATTTCTTTTCCGACAATAACAGTTGCCTCAGGCGCACGGTGTGGGAACAAATCCCCTACCGCCCGGTCGTGTTCGGTGAAGACCAGGTCTGGGCCGACGACATTATCGCGGCGGGGCATGAAAAACTGTTTGCCGCACAGGCACTTGTGTACCATAGCCACGATTTCGGCGAAGCTGAAACCCATGAACGCAGCAGCATCGAAAGCAGCTTCTTCAAGCATTTCTTCGGCTACAGGCTGATGCAGGACGAAGACGAGCTGCAGGAAAAGCTGGCAGGCATGAACGCCCATGATGCCGCCTGGGGTCGCGCCCACGGGCTGGATGAAGACGCCATCAACCTGCGCCTGTCGCTCAACGAGGCACGGCTCAGGGGCTATCTGGACGGCTTCCGCGCCGACACGGATGCGATTTTCAGTCCCGCGCCCGCGCCGGAAGCTGACACCGCCGAAGTGTGATCCCGTAGCTGCGATCTGGCGGAAACGGCGGCTTCGCGCGTGCATAACTGTTTGCGTATGAACCCTGAAGCGGGCTATATGATGCCGGAAAATGACAATATGACGACGGCCGGTTCCATCGCGGCCTTCGGCACAGGGAGTAGCAGGTGGCGATAAAACTGTATTTGCATATTGGGCACCCCAAATGCGGCAGCAGTACCCTGCAACAGGCGCTTTTTGAAAACCGGCGTGCGCTTCTGAAGGCGGGCATCGGTGTCTGCGACCGCAGCCTGGGCCTGATGTCGGCCACCAGTGCCGCCATGTTCCCGATCGGGTATCTCCGCAAGCTTTACGACCTGCCGGTGCCCGAGGCCGAAGCGGAAGTCGCCGAAAAATTCCGGCTGCTGGCCAAAAAGGCGGCGGCAAAGGGCCTGAAGGCCGTGGTGCTGTCGGCCGAAAATCTGGCCAGCACCCGGGGCGTGAACCTGCTCAAGGAAGCCCGCCCCTATTTCGATTGTGACGTGATCTATTATATCCGCAGGCAGGACGACTGGCTGTTGTCCAGTTGGCTGCAGTGGCAGTTCAAGACCGGTGAATCGCTGAGCGATTTTATCGAGCGCAGGCTGCAGATGGAAAAGAATTACCTGTATCGCGATGTGCTGGAAGCCTGCATCGAAACCTTCGGGCAGGAAAAGCTGCGCGTGCGCACCCTGTTCCGCCGCAACCTTGTGGGCGAAAGCCTGGTGCCGGATTTCTGGTCCGCGCTCGGGGTTGATGCCGCTTCGATGGCCGAGGTCGCATCGCAGAACGTGTCGCTCAGCCCCAACCTTGTGGGCGTGCTGAAAGAAAGCCCGTATCTGTATGACGGCTCGCACGACAACAGCTTCAGCAGTTTCATCGGCGACTATCATGCTTACGGGCAGGCCGCGTCGAAGGGCAGGGCGCTGAGCGCCGCCACGCGCCGCGCGATCCTGAAATATTTTTTTGCCGAAAACCGCTGGATCAACCAGACCTTCCTCAATCCGGACGAAGTGGGTGGCTGGCTGATGGTGCAGGACGACAGCAACCAGAAACCGGTGGCCGAGACAGTGACCCTGTCCGGCCTCGCGGAAGCGATCAATCTCAATCTCGCGATGTTGCGCGAGATCAGGGAAGATGTGGACAAGATAAAGAAAGCACTTGGCCTGCGCTGAAGAAGGCTTAGGGTGATTTTCCGCCCGGAAAAAAGCCGGGCGTGTGGGGGAAACGGGTTTATTTTATGAAGATACTTTTTGCGCATAACAATTTTCCGGGCCAGTACCGCCGGCTGATCAGCTATATCGACCCCATGAAGGACGTGCGCTCGGATGTGGTGACGCTCGAGAGCAACCAGAACAAGTTCCCGCTGGTGCGCGTGAATTTCAAGCCGCACCGCGAACCGCGCGCCGATATCCACCCGGCGCTGGCCAGTTCGGAACGCTCGGTCATCACCGGGCAGGCGGCCTACAAGTCGCTGATGGACTACAAGAAAAAACACGGGTCGCCGGATATCATCCTGTCGCATTCGGGTTGGGGCGCGTCGCTGTTCTTCAAGGACATGTTCCCGGACGCCAAGCTCCTCAGCTATTATGAATGGTACTATCATTGCCATGGCGGCGACGGTGAATTTGTCTCGCGCCGCAAATACGGCCCCAACGACGAAATCCGCATCCGCATGATGAACACACCGATCCTGCACGACCTGGCCGCGCAGGACTGGGGCCAGTGCCCGACCGTGTTCCAGCATTCCAAGCTGCCGAAAATCTTCCAGAATAATGTCAGCATCCTGCATGACGGCGTGGATGTGGACTATTTCAAGCCGGAAGCCGGCGCCACCGTGAAGGTGGGCGACAACAAGGTGCTGACCGCCAATGACGAGGTGGTTACCTATGTCGCGCGCGGCATGGAGGAATATCGCGGTTTCCCGCAGTTCATGCAGGCCATTTCCAAGCTGCAGAAGCGCCGTCCGAACATGCATGTGGTGATCCTGGGTGCCGACCGCGTTGCCTATGGCATGAAACGCAAGGACGGCAAGGGCCTGAAGGACGACATGCTGAAAAAATACAAGTTCGACCTGGACCGCATCCATTTCATGGGGTTGCAGCCGCTCGACGTCTTCCGCAGCCTGATGCGCATCAGCTCGGCCCATATCTACCTGACCGCGCCCTTTGTGCTGTCGTGGTCGATGCTCGAAGCCATGAGCACGGGGGCGCTGATCATTGGCTCGAACACCGACCCGGTGAAGGAACTGATCACCGACGGCGAAAACGGCGTGCTGGTCGATTTCTTCGATGTGAACACCCTGGTCGAGGTGACGGAACGGGCGCTGGCGACGCCGGTGGAGTTCGAACATATGCGTCAGGCTGCCCGCAACCGGGTGGTGAACCATTATGCGACCGAAGACCTGCTGCCCAAATACTGGAGCCTGATCCAGGATGTGGCCGCGGGGCGGACGCCGCCCCTGAAGCCCTGACCGGCCCGGAGATACGCCGGGACACGCGGAAACGCGCGGGTTTGCCTGCGACAAATGGTACATTTATCTCGTTCGACAGAAAATGTGCCATATGCTATCGAAAGGTCCCTGACGACCATGTTGCCGCCTGAATTGCGGTATAGTCAGGGCCCTGCATGCCATTAGAGTGAAAGATTTTTGGATGTCGGTTTACGACGAATATAAAAAAGAGGAACAGCGCTATATCCGGTCGCTCCGGGTCATTGCGGTGCTCGCCATCTTTGCCAACCTTTGCATGCTGGCCATGCCGGCCTTCATGTTCCAGCTCTATAGCCGGGTGCTGCAGGCCAACAGTGTCGAGACCCTGGTGGCGCTTCTGGCCATCTGTCTTGTGATCCTGGTCGCTTACGGGTTTGTGGATTCCGCCAAGCAGAACATGCTGGCACGTTCCGCCATCCAGTTCGAAAGCCGGGTTGCCGGTCGCCTGCTTGCGGGCGAGCTTGCCCGCCAGCAGGACAGCAACGGCGAAAGCGTGAAGGACCTTGCGTCCCTGCGCATGGCGCTGATGTCGCCCGGCTTCGGTGCGCTGTTCGACCTGCCGATGCTGCCGCTGTTCCTGGGTATCGTTTATTATATCCACCCCATCCTCGGCCTCGTGGTCACCCTGGGCGCGATCGGGCTGTTTGGCCTCGCGGTCTGGGGCAACCGGGTCACCATCCCGTTCAACCAGAAGACCAACGAAAGCATGGCCAAGGCGTACCGTTCGATGGACATGCACATGCGCTCGCAGGAAATCATCCGCGCGCAGGGCAGCTATGTTGAATCGGTGAACCACTGGGGCAAATTCCAGGGCCAATATCTGGCCGCCTATATGGAATCGTCGGACATGACGTCGCGTTTTTCGTCGGCGTCCAAGGCGTCGCGCCAGATCCTGCAGATTGTCATGATGGCGGTTGGCGCCTTCCTGGTGCTGGACGGCGATGCCGATATCGGGGTGATCTTCGGTACCGCCCTTGTGGGTGCGCGCGCGCTGCAGCCGGTCGAACAGATCGTCGGCGGCTGGCGTTTCATCACCCAGGGCTATGACTCGCTGAAGCGCCTGCGCGAACGCATGGCGGAACTGCAACTGCCGGAAGACCGCACGCCGCTGCCGCGCCCCAAGGGCGAAATTGTCATCTCCCGCCTCGCATACGTGCCGGGGCAGGGCATGGAGCCGATCCTCAGGAACGTCAACTGCCGTATTGCTGCCGGTGACAGTGTCGCCATTATCGGGGGCTCGGGCTCGGGCAAGTCCACACTGGCGCGGCTGATTGTCGGTTATCTCGAACCGTCTGTCGGCCATGTGAAGCTGGACGGCACCAACCTGTCGGCCTGGGACCCGGTGACCAAGGGTCTTTATGTCGGCTACCTGCCGCAGAACCAGCAGCTTTTTGAAGCCAGCGTTCTGGAAAACATCGCGCGCATGCGCCGGAACGACCCGCCTGAGATGGCGATCGAAGCCGCCCGCCGTGCCGAGGTACACGATATCCTGGCGCGCCTGCCGAAGGGCTATGACACCGTTCTGTCCCGTGGCGGCGGTTTCTGGCCGTCTGGCGGCCAGGCCCAGATGATCGCGCTTGCACGCGCCCTTTATGCCGACCCGCAGGTGGTGGTGTTCGATGAACCCGAAACCGGGCTCGACAGCCAGGGTGAAGCCGCTTTCTACCGTGTACTTCAGAACCTGAAGGCGGCCGGCAAGACCGTGATCGTGGTAACCCACCGCCCCAGCGCGCTGCGTTTTGTCGACAAGGTCATGTTCATGAAGGGCGGCCAGATCGAAGATTTCGGCCCGCGTGACGAAGTGATGCAGCGTAACGGCATCACCACAATTGCGGACCAGCGCAAGGCCCAGCAGGCCAAGACCCAGCAAACGAAAGCCCAGCAGGCCAAACCGGCGCAGGCTGCCGCTGCGGGTGGCGCCAAGGCAGCGGCCCCGGTCCAGAAAGTGGAAAAGGCAAACTGATGGAAAACCAGGAAAACCAATTGGTGCCTGCACACGCCGGCCATGCCATCAAGACAAGCTTTGACCGCGCTGACCTGGAAACCTGGCACCGCGAGGTCGATTTCCAGCGCAACAAGCTTCTGAAGCTCGCCAAATGGATCATCATTGCCGTGTTCGGTTTTGGTGGCATCTGGTCCTGCACCGTTGAACTGGGTGGCGCCGTTATTGCCGGTGGCCGTGTTGTTGCCCAGAACCACAACCGCGTCGTGCAGCATCTGGAAGGCGGCATCCTGACCGAACTTCTGGTCAGCGAAGGTGAACATGTGACCAAGGGCCAGGTGCTGGCGCGCCTGGACGACACCCAGGTGCGTCCGCGGCTTGAAAACATGCGCATCCAGCGTGCGGTGCGCCGCGTGCAGCTTGCGCGCCGCCAGGCCGAAATTGCGGATATGGACACCATTGCCATGCCGGCCATCGACCCGGCCCTGATGGACAATATCCGCCTGAAGGAAACCATCGATAGCCAGACCAGCGAGTTCGAGGCCCTGCGCGACCTGACCCGGTCGCAGATCAAGATTCTCGACAACAAGATCAAGGGGCTCGAGGCCGACATCAAGGGCCGCGACGCCGTGATCGAGGCGCTGGAAAAACAGCGCGAGCTGTATGAGCTTGAACTGGCCGATTACAAGGACCTGTTCGAAAAGGGCCTGGTGCAGCGCACCCGCGTGTTCGCGACCGAACGTCAGGTCGCGACCGTGCGGGCCAATATCGAAAATGCCAAGCTGCAGATCGAAACCAACAGGAATGAAATCCTGAATGTGGAAAGCCAGAAAAGCCAGGTCCGGCTGGAGCGGCTGAAACAGGCAGAGGACGTGTCGATCCAGTTGCAGAAGGAACTGAACGAATACGAGGCCGAAATCGCCCGTCTTCAGGACGTTCTGGAGCGCACATACCTGCGCTCGCCGACCGATGGCATCGTGTTCCGCATCGGCAAGAAAACCATGGGTGCCGTGCTGCAGTCGGGCGAAGGCCTCCTCGAGATCGTACCGACGATCGAGGAGTTCCGTATCGAAGCCCAGGTGCAGGTGCGTGATATTGAAGAGGTCTATCCCGGCCAGCCGGTGCAGGTGCGTTTCATGTCGGTCAAAAGCCGCACGACCCCGCCGATGACCGGCCATATCACCTATGTATCCTCGGATGCCGTGGTGTCGGAAAGCAATCCGCAGGGCGCCTACATTGCCTATATCGAGCTTGAGAATAAGGACCATGCGGCGGCGGTTCTGGCCGGCAACGTGGCCACGGTCTTTATCCAGACCACCCCGCGCACATTCTTTGAAATGCTGATCATGCCCATCACGCGCTTTACCGAAAAGGCGTTCATGGGCTAATGCTCTGGGGTGAATGCTCTGGCCCGTGCCGCTGGCGCGGGCCCCAATCCGGGTTTTGCATGACGGGGAAGGCATGACGGAACTGAAGCTGACGCAGGCGGCTTACCGCGGTATCTATGGCGGCGCACGCGCGGTCATCACGGCCGAAAGCCTGCTTCCTGTCGTGTCCGCCGTGGCGGGCGAAGCCTTTCAGGTGTTCCTGAGCGACGGCACGGGCGCCATCCGTGCGGCAGGCGAAGGCGTGGATGTGCCCGCCGACCTGCCGGTCATGGGTGCGCCCCTCAACCTGTGCGCCATTATCCTGCCGGAAGGACAGGCGCCGGTCGCGCGCGCCTGGGGCAGCGAGCTTTTGCTCGCCAAATCCGCCCGCAAGTTCGATATCCTTCTGGTCGATGAAAACGAGACAGAACTGGGCCGCAAGATCGGCCCCTTCTTCATCGGTGTGCAGAACCGCATGGTGAACGAGTTGGCCGCGCGCGCGAGCCGGCTTGAGGGCCAGACCCTGTATCTGAGGCAGGCCAGCGAACGGCTGATGCTGGAACTGACCGCCGCCAAGCGGGTCATCGAAGGCGTGGGCTACAGCGACCTGACCGTGGTGGCAGAGGCACCCCTTGGTGCCGCCAGCGCCGGCCCGGGTGCGATGGTCGACTGCAGCGCCTTTTCGCAAATCCTGCCGGCTGACGGGCTGGCCGTGGCCGGTGTCGGCCTTTATGTGCGCCCGGCGGCCAAACCGGCCAGCGGTGCGCTCAGGGTTGTCGTCCAGCGCGATGTGGACCGCAAGCTGCTGGCCGAAAGCACCGTGCCTTATGGCGCCCTTGTGGACGGCTGGAACCTCATACGGTTCGACCAGGCGGTCAGCGACGTGTTTGGCGATGTGCGGCTGCTGGTCGAATGGCACACGGCAGAAGGCAAGGGCGATGCGCCTGCCTTGGGCCTGTCCGACATTCGCGGCAACCGTTTTGGTGCTGACGGGGACGATACCAGCCTTGCGCTCCGGGTTTTCAAAAGTGTCTGCACACCCGTGCTGTCAGCCGAGGCCATGACCCTGTTGCCGCCGCCCGACGGCTTGCCCATGACCCTGCTGCCCGGCCAGCATGCCTCCTCGCTGGATTTCTACGGTGGCAAGGGACGGCTTGATGCCACGCGAGGCGATGTCGGGTTCGACCCCTATATGCACGACCCCGATGCCGGCTGGGTGCAGGTGCATCTGGCGTCCGACGGGCTGGCCGGTGTCTGTTACGCCGGCCCCGTACCTTCGCGGTTCAAATCGCTCAGCCTTTCGGTCTCGGTGCCCGACCATGCCGGCCCCGATGTGGCTTTCCATGCGTTCCTGTGTACCAGCACCGACAATCTGGAAGCCCGGGTCGGTCATGTGCTGTCCGGTGGTGCGCCAGCCGATGTCGGTTTCGATTATGGCACCACCAGCGTGCTGGCGGGCGAAAGCGGCACCCTGACCATCCATCCGGCGACAGTCGAGGCTGCGGGCAGGGGCATCGTGCTGGTTGCCCGCACGCTCACCGGTCGCACCGGTCGCGGCTGGTGCCGCTGGTCGCGCGCCGAATTCCTGGTGCCCACTGAAACCGGCGTCGTGCGCGCTGCGCCCGCGTTGGCGACCGGGGATGCTCCTGATGCCGTGCGCAAGATCGTGCGCGCCATCAAGCTGCCGGAACTGGGCGGCATGGTGCAGTTCATCGACGGCGGCGAACGGCTGGCAGACCTGACCGCCAGCCTGGGTTTCTGCCCCATGATCATGGACGAAAACGGCGGCTACCTGCAGACCCACCCGCTGGTGGACACCCTGTCGGGCGCCGTGCTGCCGTCCTTGGTGGCCCCCGGCACCCACAAGATTGTCGCCGGCGCCTACACCGGCCACCCGGACGCGCCCGATTTTGTCTATGCCATGCTTCTGGTCCGGCAGGATATTGCCGATGTGTCGGCTGCCGTGAAATCCGTCCTCGACACTGCCGCGCTCGCGGACGGCGACAGCCTGTCGGGCGGCAGTGCGCAAGAGGGCGTGCTGTGGTACCTGCTGCGCCTTGGCGCCGGGCGCGAAGGCCGGCTGGAACTTGTGTTCCCGGACGCGCTTGAGCATGTATACCATCTGGTGCTGGCGGCCCGCCCGGTCGAGCAGGCGATCAGCTTCGGCTGGTGCCGCTGGACCACGCTTGGCATCATGGGCTTCGAACAGACGCCGAAGGCCTGACCCGGCATGACGGCGGCAGCAACATCGGCAGATACCGGATCAAAGGCCCCCATCGGCATCGTGATCCCGGCTTATGGCCACCCGCGTTTTTTGGGCGAGGCAATCCAGAGCGCCTGCACACAGGAAACCGACCGCCCCATCCATGTGGTGGTGGTGGACGACGGCTGCCGTTTTCAGGAAACCGCCGATCTGGTGGCCGGCCTGTGCGAAACCTACGCGGGCAAACTGCATTATCTCAGGCACAAGAACACACGCCTGCCCGGGGCCCGCAACAAGGGCGTGCGTTTCCTTCTGGCCCTGTGCCCCGACATGGATGCCATCTATTTCCTGGATGCCGACAACCGCATCGCGCCCTATGCTATCGAAGCCTTCCGGCGGGCGCTGGGCGACGACCCGGCCATCGGCTGGGCCTATCCGGACATTGCCTTTTTCGGTCTGTCCTGGGGGCGCGAGGGCTTCGATACCCGCGAAACCGCGCCCGACTATTCGGTCTTGAAGCATCTGTGCGGCAATATCTCGGAAGCCGGGTCGCTGGTGCGGGCCGATGTGTTCCGGGCCCATGTCTATTATGACGAAAGCATGCGTTCGGGCTTCGAGGACTGGGACTTCTGGATGTCTGCCCTTGAGGCCGGTTACCGGGGCGTGCGGGTCAAGGACGCCGGGTTCCTGTACCGGCGCCGGGCCGAAAGCATGCTGGCCGATTCCCGGCGCGAGGAAGACCAGCTTCTGGCGCGCATGCGGCAGAAACACAAGGCGCTGTTTGACCCTGGCCATATCATGCGGCTGATCCAGGACGAGGCACCGACCTTTGCCATCCTGCCGGCAGGCGACGGAACGGTGCAACTGACAGCCGACCCGGTGGCGGACGCGGCCTGCCTGTCGCTGGATGCCTTTGCGGCGCGCCTGCTGGCCTGCCGCAAAAGTCCGCGCGAGCATTTTTTCCCGAACCGCATCCTGCTGGTTGCCCCTGAATTGTGGGCCTGGCTGCAGGCGGAAGCGAAGCCCTTCCTCAGGTGGCTGTTCTGGCAACTGCTGCGCGACAGGCGCCCCCTGGTGGCCTATCGCTTCGGTGAAGGCCAGTTTCCGGATGTGACGGGCGGCATGGCCGGCCCCGCGCATCTGCTGGTTATGGACCGGGATTTGTTCGAGGACCATGTCTGGGGCGACAGCCGCGACACGGTTGCCCTGATGGCCGAGGCGCCGGGCATGACTGTGCGGTTGCCACTGGCCGGCACGGGCGATATCCCGGCGCTGGATGCTGCCGCGGCGCTGGCGCCGATCTACGACCGCCTCGATCCGTCCATCTCCTGGCTTCGCCACAGCGACCGGCGTTATGCCGGCCCCGATGCGCGCCGGCTGGTCGACGATTTCATGGCGCCGCTGCTGGCCGCCGAACCCGAGGTGTTCCCGCCCGTGCCGTGGGTGCGCGGCGCCGACGAGCGCTGGTTCGCCTTTGTGGCCACGCCCGCCGATTTGAAGGCCGGCACGTTCGAACCCTATCTCGACTGGGCGCGGGTGAAGGGATATCGCACGCTGCTGCTGGTCGAACGCGACCGCGCCCATGCGGGTTTTGCCTTGCCGGCCAGTGCCTGGACCGGCCTTGCCGACATGGTCATGCCTGTGGTGCTGGAAGGCGGCGCGCGGGTCAGCCGCTATTATCTGGGCCGCAAGGTCCAGTCCTCCATGGGCCAAAGCGGGCAACTGGAGATGGAAACCCTGGCGTTCCATTTCGACCATCTGATGGCCAGCGAACATGCGGTCAGCCTGGAAGCCTTTGGCGCTGCCCGCCACCGGGGCGTGCGCACGGCGCTTTATCTCAGTCCCGCTTTTTTCGCATCCGGCGTTGGCCGACCGGACGATTTCGGGCGGCTTCTGGCCTACGAGCATGCCATCGACGCCATCGTGGCGGATGAAGGCGGCGCCCTGGCGCCGGTTCTCAGCGCCCAGGGCATTCCGGGTGAAAAGCTGGTGCCCGCGGCACGCTTTTTCCCGCGCTTCGCCCCGGCAGGCCGCAAGCGTGCATCGGCACCCGTGCTGGCACAGCCGCTTGGCTGGGCGCCACCCGGTGGTTATGCCTTCATCGTCACCTATGGCCGCAGCGGCTCGACCCTGTTGCAGACCCTGCTGCAGTCCTTCGACGGATATTGCATCCGGGGCGAAAACGAAAACGCGCTCTGGGAAATTTTCCAGGCCGTGCGCCGCCTGTCGTCGGTGCGCCAGCGTTTCGACGTGCGCCAATCCGTGCCGCCGCATGGCCCCTGGTACGGCGCGGATGAGATCGATATCGAGGCCTATGCCGCGCGGCTGGTGGATGCGTTTGTGGCCGAAGTGCTGCGCCCGCCCGCCGACACCCGCGTGGCCGGCTTCAAGGAAATCCGCTATGGCGAGCTGGAGGCCGGCGACCTTGTGGCCTTCCTCGATTTCATCCGCACGCGCTTCGAACCCGTGAAGATCATCTTCAATACCCGCGACTGGCAGGGGGTCAGCAAATCCGGCTGGTGGCGCGGCATGGACACGGACGAGGTGCGCGCCGTGGTCGAACGGTCCGACAAGGTGTTCGCCGACTATGCCGCCCGCCATGCGGACAGGTGCTGTGTCGTGCGCTATGACGCTTATGTCGCCAGTCCGGAAGCGCTCAGGCCGGTATTCGACCTTTTGGGCGAGGACTATGACGAAGGGCTCGTGGCCCGGCTTCTGGGCAACCGGCTCAGCCACTAGGGCGCGCGGGCTGTGGCGCGCACACGGTGCTTGCCGCTTTCGCGTTTATTGAATATACCGCCTGCTACGGCTGTCCGCAGCACATGGGCGGGCAGGAAGAAAAACAGGGGTGCCCTCAGGGCACCAAAACCGCACTGGGGTGAGGGTCACATACAATGGTTCCATCTTATCTGTTGACCAGGGATCGCCTGGCGCTGTTGCGCGACAGGGGCATCGAAACCCATTATGCGGCCGATACGACCCGTATCCCTGGCAATGTGACCCTTGAGACCCCGTCCAGCCTGAAATGGATGCGGGTGGAACACAGCCTGGTCATGGGTGCCTTTTCCTATGCCGTTTCGGGCTTCTATTTTGCGGTCCGTATGGGGCGCTATTGTTCGATCGGCGAAAAGGTGCAGATCGGCCGGCAGGACCACCCGACCGACTGGCTGAGCACCAGCCCGTTCCAGTATCTGCATGGCTCGCTGTTCAATGTCGGCGACAAATTCACGGACGCGGAAGAATTCAATGCCTACCGCTCGCACCTTGTTGGCAAGGTGCCGGGCACGCGCCTCAGGGTCACCGAACTGGGCCATGATATCTGGATCGGCCATGGCGCCTTCCTGAAGGCGGGGGTCAAGATCGGTACCGGCGCCATCGTTGCGGCGCATTCTGTGGTGGTGAAGGACGTGCCGCCCTATGCCATCGTCGGCGGCAACCCGGCCAAGGTGCTGAAATACCGTGTACCCGAAGACATGATCGAACCGCTCCTGGCCAGCAAATGGTGGGAATTTGCGCCCTGGCAACTGACAGACGTCTCGTTCCATGAACTCGACGGCGTTATTGACCAACTGGCCGAGGTGCGCGAACGGCAACAGCCCTACAAGCCTGACGTGATCAAACTGAAAGACCTTTTCGGCGATGACTAAGAATATCGTTTTCCTGCATATCCCCAAGACAGCCGGCCAGTCGATCCACCAGAAGCTGGAGGATACGTTCGGCGCCGACAAGTGCGCGCCGGTGCGCGTCAACGGCCAGATGCAGGATTATTCGCTGAAGGACCTGCTGCCCTACCAGGTTTTCTCGGGCCATATCGACTGGATGGCGCTGGATTTTGTGCCGGGGCCCAAGGTTGTGTTCTCGATCCTGCGCGACCCGCGCGAACGGCTGGCGTCTTTCTATCTGTATCTGAAGGACAAGGCGGAAAAGGCCGATCCCGAGCTTCTGGCGCGCCCCGAAAACCGTGGCATGTTCCTGGCCCGCAATCTCAGTATCGACGACTATTTCACCAATATGAACATCAAGGAACGCAAGTTCCTGGATGACCATTACGACAATTTCTACACCTATTTCTTCGCCGGTCGTGCCTATGATGCACGCATGAAGATCCGCCGCCATTTTGGCACCGACGCCGCAGCCCGCGCCAAAATCGTCGACCGTGCCTTCGACAATTGCAGCGCCATCGACATCATCGGCGACGTGTCGGACCTTGCCGGTTTTTCCGACCGCTTCCGCGAAGCCACGGGCAAGGATGTGGATTTCGCCGGTCACCGGATCAATGTGAACAGGGCGCTTGAGGACAAGAAGCGTTTCGATGCGATCCTGGCGCTTAACCCGAAGAAACAGACCCTTGACCGGATCGAATCCTTCCTCGAGATGGATAACGAACTGCACGCCCGCCTGATGGCGCGCTAAGAAGGGGTTCCGCACAAACAAAAGGCCCGCCGGTCTGCGCAGGAGCGCTGGCCGGCGGGCCTTTTGTTTTTATGGGGCAGCGGTTCGGCTTATTTGCCGACCGATTCCAGATTGTAGAATCCCGACGACAGCAGTTCCTGCGGGGCCTGGTTTTCCATGGTGCGCACAAGGGCCCGGTGTTTGGACTTGGGCAGCGGCGCAATCGGGTTTGCCAGCAGGAAATCGTTGATCTTGCGCGGGTCTTTCATCCATTCGACCGGCAACACATGGCCGAAACCGGATGCCTTGACCCGTTCTGCCATGGCGCCGATATCGAACACCACAGGCGGGATGTTGGCCCGGAACGCCAGCGACAGCGCATAGCTGTAGGTTTCCGGCCAGATGGAGAAAAAGGCGATGAAATGCGGCTGGTATTGCTGCAGCAGGGCCAGGCATTCGGCGTCGGTCTTGTATTTGCCGGTCACAGTCAGGTGCGGCACGTCGCCGGAACCATTGTCGGAATAGCCAACCAGCCGGAAATAGAGCGGCAGGTTGCGGGCGTCGCTTTCGCGTGCGCAGGCTTCCATGATCTCGCGGCCCTTATGCGGGCCGATCGCACCCGCAAACGCCACGCGCATGGCCTTGCGTTTGATCTTCACCGGTGTATGGCCCGCGGGCAGCGACGGATTGCCAACCGGCATGATTTCGGGGTGCGGCGAGGCAATGCATTTATGGGTGCCCAGATAGGCATTTGCCCGGTCGGCTGCATCCTGCGACGGCGCGAACACGCCATTTGCGCCCAGAATGAAGTCCCGGTAAGCGGCCTGATATGCTGCGACATCGACCCAGCCGTTGACGGGCGGATATTGCTTCAGGCAACCGCGGCAGCCATCGGGCCCCGGTTCGCCGCAATATTCCCCCGCCGGGGTGACAAACTGGCCATGCGCGCAGATGGGCGCATAGTCATGGAAGGTGAAATAATAGGGCACACCGGCGCCCCGCACCATGGCCATGACCGCGTCCCGCGCTGTCGGCAGGAAACCGATCAGGCTGTGAACATGCACGAGGCGCGGCGACAGAATCGCCAGAATTTCGGCAATCAGGTCGGCGTCGGCGTTCACATGCAGGTTTTCAAGGTTCGGGACCAGCAGGCTTTTGCCGGCGTCGAAGCTGACATGTTCGCTTTTGGTGCCAAGCGACCGCATGACAATGGCCTCGACCCCTTCGTCGCGCAATTCGGTGATCAGATCGTCAATATTGCGGTCGATGCCGCCGCCCCAGTTGTGCGCAACAAACAGTGCAATATTGTCGAAAGCAGCGCTGAGGCGCGCGGCATCCAGGCGGGCGCGCGCTGCGCGGGCGGGGTCGCGCTTGATATAGTTGTGAACCGACGCCAGATAGCCCGGGTGTTTGCTCACCAGTGCCGTCAGGCCCTTGGCCTGCGCTTTGCTGGCGCCTTCGGCGAACGACACCTCGCCATGGTGGCGGACATAGACATCCAGCGCGAGGATGTTGCGCCAGCCGGCCTGTTCCACCCGCACACAGAAGTCGTTTTCTTCGCCATAGCCCTTGGCAAAGGCAGCCTCGTCAAAGTCGCCAACCTGCTGAAGCGACGCCCGCCGGATATAGAAACAGAATCCAACCCCCGTGGGCACGTCCACCGCCTGGCCCTTGTTGACCCGATAGGCGGTTTCGGTCAGTTCGGCGCCCGACTGTTCAACATCATAGCTGTTGTTGGTCAGGGTGATCGGATAGCTGCAGATGGTGGCATTGTTCGACAGCGGCGTGATGGTGGCGATGCCGGGGTCCGCCTTGGCATGGTCGAGCATGCGGTCCAGCCAGAAGTCATAGACCTCGGTATCGGAATTCAGAAGCACCACGTCGCGGTCGTCATGCAGTGCCATGCCGCGGTTGACCGTGCGCACGAAGCCAAGGTTTTCCTCGTTCGCGAGCAGGGTGAACAGGCCCTGTGCCGCCAGCTCTTCCAGCCGTTCGGACAGTTCGGGTTCCGGGCTCCTGTCGTCGATGACAACCAGGTTGGACTTTGCCTCGTTCCTGGCGGTCAGCACCGTATAGAGGCAGCGCAGTGTTTCGTCATAGCCGCGGTAAACCGGCACGATGATATCGATGGCATCCGCGTCCGAGGAAACCATGCCCTTGAGGCCGTCCCAGTCCGCGTCCGCCGGCGCCTTCACCGCCGGGCTTTTCATCATGCCGCGGGCGTTGGGGATGAAGCTGCCTTCAAGGCCGCTTTCCAGGAACTCGATAACCGGGTTCAGACTGCCGTCACGGGTTTTCGGGAAATTGTCATAATAGAAACCCAGGTCGAACAATTGCGACGGGCTGCGGCCTTCATGCCAGCCATACTGACAGAAATGCACCAAGGGATCGATATCCGCGCCCTTGAGGTCGGCGTTGGTCTCCAGATAATATTTCTCGTTGAAGTAACCCGATGCATCGACCAGTTCGACTTCTTCAAGGAGTGTCGGCGCCAGGCTGCTGCGGTCAACGGTTTTGGAATCGCCGTCCAGCTTCTTGGTCGGCAGCTTGCGGTTCTCGCGCTCGCCATGCACCAGGAAGTGCCGGAAGGGGTTGATGCCAGCCGCATCGATATCGGGATAGGCCTCGAGATAGTCGGCGATACTGAACCAGGGTGCAGGATCAAACCCCAGCTTCCAGCCAACGGACATGAAATGCTCGAAGGCAGACTGGTTGCCATCGGTGATTTCAGGATGTTCCTTCAAATAGAAGGATTCATCGAAGTTGCGCTTAACAAGGGCGATTTCGTTTTTATCGCGTTGCCACTTGGATAGTTTTCCGAGCATCAGAAATACTTTCAGTTTCTTCTAACTAAAATGCGGATAAGGAAATTTTTCGAAAATACTGACGAATGTTCTATGCCTGTTGAATAACCAAAGTCAAGACCGGTAGGCCGGCCTGTCCGGCAACAAATCCGCTGGTTTGGCGGTGCCTGGACCCCATTTGTACAGGCTGCATCCGATGCGTGTGTTTTGGACCGTATATGATGCTGCCGGCGCCGTGGTCGGGAATTCAAATTTGCATCGATTGCGGGAGGCTATATAAGCTTCTGGGCAACTGGCGACCATAGGGTCCCGGGGCTGCGTCATCGTGGCCCGTGAGTCGGCGCCCGGATCAGAAAGAGGCCATCTGTTGTCTGACGACCTGGAAATGAACAAGAACCGCACCCGCGATTTTGAGCGCAGCCAGGCGCTGGAGGCAGTGCTGGCGGAAGTGAATGGCGCCATCGGGCCTGTGCTGCCCCCGCCCTACACACGCCCGCG
>SBGU01000005.1 GCA_006226495.1 Alphaproteobacteria bacterium | reverse complement strand
TCGGAAATCGCGCGGTCGAGCGAGCCTTTGACCGCATTATAGCCCGCCACATCGGCGCGCAGATTCTGGGCAATGGAATAGACGGAACCGCTGTCCTTCGCGGACGCGACCTTGAGACCTGTGTTGACACGGGATTGGGTGCGGTCGAGCACGCTGCTCGTCGCATTCAGATTTTGCAGCGCGCGGAAGGCGCCCGCATTTGTGTTCACACTGAAAGACATGTTCTATGCCTGTCCCTTAGCCGCATTCGGCAGCCGCTGTCGGGGCATTATGCCCCAGATTGGTCATTGACCGTCGACATACCCAGCAGGTTTCGTGCCAGAAGTGGCGGAATACAAGGGTTTCCTGTCATGCATGACAAGAGACTCGGCGGATTCTCTGGAGATTATTAAAATTTTATTGATAACCTGGCCCTGACCAAATGGTCGCCTTGGGTAGGTATATTTTGCCGATATGGGAAAATATTGCCGATGCCGGGCAAGTGAGGGTAGGCAAAATATTCCTGATCGGTGTCTGCGGAGGTGTGTGCCGTTTGCGTCGGCATGGTGGAGCTGAGGGGAATCGAACCCCTGACCTCGTCATTGCGAACGACGCGCTCTCCCAACTGAGCTACAGCCCCGTTCCGCCATGCGTGCGCCTAGCATGCCGGCATTTAATCATGCGCCTGGAAATTTTCAAGCATCCTTGGAATGGAAATTTTGCAATATGTTTGCATAATTTTTGCTGTATATTTGCATTTGGGATTGTGGGGACTTGGAAGGGGACTTGATATGGCCATGCGCCTGTGCCTGTTTTTCGTTGCGGTTTTTTGCATTATTTTTGCAAAACCTGTGCTGCCAACCCTGGCCGCAGATCCGGTGCTGGACCGCTATACGCCCGAACCCTATGTAAAAATCACCCATCCCGACTGGTCGAAGAACGCGATCCTGTATCAGCTCAACACCCGCCAGTTCACGCCGGAAGGCACGTTCCGGGCCGCAGAGGCCCAGTTGCCGCGCCTGAAGGCGTTGGGGGTCGACATCATCTGGCTGATGCCCATTCATCCGATCGGCGAGATGAACCGCAAGGGCGGGCTTGGCAGCCCCTATTCGGTGAAGGACTATTTTGGCGTCAATCCCGAGTTCGGCACCCTTGAGGACCTGAAGCATTTTGTCGACACGGCCCACGGCCTCGGCCTTTATGTCATCCTCGACTGGGTCGCCAACCACACGGCCTGGGACAATCCCATGCGCACCGAACATCCGGACTGGTATGAACGCGACTATAAGGGCGATTTTCGCCCCACGCCCTGGTGGGACTGGTCCGATATCATCGACCTGGATTACAGCCAGCCCGGCCTTCGGGAATATATGACCCGCGCCCTCAAATACTGGGTGGCGGAAGTCGGGATCGATGGTTACCGCTGCGATGTTGCCGGTTTTGTGCCCGTCGATTTCTGGAACAATGCCCGTGCGGAACTGGATGCCATCAAACCCGTGTTCATGCTGGCGGAATGGGAATCGCGCGACCTGCATGCCCGCGCGTTCGACATGACCTACGCCTGGTCCTGGTGGCAGGACATGCACAAGATCGCGCATGGCAAGGCCGACCTTGGTTCCCTGTTCGTCTATTATTCCTGGAATGAAAGTGCGTTCCCGGCCGAAGCCTTCCGCATGGTCTATACCTCGAACCATGATGTGAATGCCTGGGAGGGCACGACGGACGAGAATTTCGGCGATGCCTTCAAGGCCGTCACCGTATTGTCGGTGGTGGGCGAAGGTGTGCCCATGATCTATAACGGCCAGGAAGGCGGGCTCGACCGCCGGCTGGCTTTCTTCGACAGGGACCCGATCGACTGGAAACCCTCAGCCATGGAAGGTTTTTACAAAACCCTGTTCAGCCTGAAAAAACGCAATACGGCCCTGTGGAACGGCCAGTGGGGCGCCCGCATGGTGCATGTACCCAACAGCGTGCCTTCGAAGGTGCTGAGTTTCGTGCGTGCGAACGATACCGACAAGGTGTTTGTGGCCATCAATTTCTCGGCGGAAAAACAGACGGTTGCCCTGCAGGAAACCCTGTTCGCCGGCGACTATGACGAACTGTTCAGCGGCGAGGCCACCAGCCTCAGGGCAGGCGACAGCCTCGATATCGAACCCTGGGGTTACCGTGTCTATGTGAAACGGCGGGACGACTAGGCCCGCCAAAGGCGCCTGGGGTCAGGATTGCGGCAGCGCGGTGACCTTGCTGCTTTGCTCGGCCTTGGCCTGCCATTCCTGCCAGTCGTCTTCAATTGATTTGACCTTGTTGTTTTTCAGGATGCGGGCCAGGGCGAACTGGCACTCCGTGTCGCCGGTCCGCGCAGCTTCGCGGTACCAGTGCGCGGCGCCTTCAAGGTCGCCCATGCTTTCCAGTTCGCGGGCATAGGCCGCCTGTGCGGGTCGATAGCGGCCTTCCGCCGATTTTTTCAGCCAATAGCGGCACAGGTTCGTGTTGGCATCGATACCATCGCCCAGCCGGTATTTTTCCGCCAGTTCGTGGAACAGCAGTTCGACCGCGCGGTCCATGCAGTTTTCCTGCACATAGGCCAGCGCCATGTCCCGTGCTTCCGGCTCCAGGTCGGGCAGCGCATCGTCCGATATCGACAGGGGTTCCAGTGGCTTCTCGCGCCAGTCCGGTTTGCCGGCATACAGGTTGGTGGCATATCTGAGCACCGCCCGATGGGAGAAGTCGGTCGGCGTGTCCTGGAAGGTTTCCTTATGGATGCGGGTCAGCTCCGCCGTCACAAAATTGCGTTCCAGATACCCGGGGCTCAGAAGCCGGTCTAGGGCAGCATACAGCGGATCGTTTGACGGGTCTTTTTTCAGGCTGCGCTCAACAAAGGCTGCGGGCACCTTGTTGCTGAACAGGACCAGGTGTTTGGCAAGTGTTACCGGTGTAACATTGGCCTGGCCCGCATGCACACCGGTCATCAGGTCGCGCGCGGTGGCGGTGGGCAGGCTGCTGTCCGTGTGCACAATATCGAAATTCTGGTTCAGGCACAGGATGTTCGCGGCCAGCACATCATGGAAAAAGTCGGGGATGTCGCCTTCCTTGCCCTCAGTATAGCGGTCGATCATATAGCTCGAGATTCGCCGGCAGTTGAAGGGTTCGAAAAACTGGCGGAACAGTTTCAGCCGGCGCAGGAACGGGCGCGAATACCAGCGGATTTCAGCATTGGCGCTGCCGGGATAGAAAACCCAGTCATACAGCATGTCCATATGCACCATGCTCTGGATATCTTCCTTCAGGCCATAGAAGACAACGTCCGAATGGCCGAACGGCATGGTCATGGACGCCCACAGCACGCTGATGCGGGCCTTCAGTACCTTGAAGGCCGCCGGGCTGTCGGGGGTCGGTTCAGGCCCGTGTTTCAGGGCATTCACGAAATATTTCAGGCGCGGGGTGCATTTGTCGGTGCGCATCTTCAGGACCGCGCAGCCGGTTGGGCAGGCATCAAGCGCGGCTTCCATCAATCGGTGCTGGCGATAGCTGTTACCATTGCCGCCCTGCGACATGCCGGGTACCGAGACGATGCTGATGCCGGCATCGATCAGGCGGGCACGCAGATCGCCCTTGTCCCGGAAGCCGTCGTTCCAGGTGGAAATCACGATACCGTCCAAAAGGCCTGCATCACGCATTTCAAGCGCGGCTTTTACGGTCACGCCGAATTCGAGCCACGACCGTATGGCGCCACAAATGATGGCCCAGTTTGACTGCATTATGTCACTCTCCCCTCGGCTGGCAGCGATCATATCGGACGTCCGAGCCCTGTAGAAGGGAAAATTGGCCGCCGGCGCAAACAAGCTGCAAACCGGTTCCCGGCTTTATACTGTTGCATCAAGGGGGTAGATCAGGTACCTCGCCGCGCCGGGGTCAGCGCAGGCGCATCAGCAGGTCGTCCTGCATGGCCTTGCTGGCGGCCAGGTACGACGTCATTTCGCCAAGTTTCTGCAACTGGACCAGGTTGCTGGCATCGAAGTTCTGGCTTTTTGAAAGATAGTCATACACCAGAGGGTCGAAGACGGAATAATAGTTCCGTTCGTTCACCATCAGGGTGAAACGCCGTTTGATCGAAGCGCCCTCGATGCGCAGGATGCTGGTGTCCGGCACACCGTGCTGCAGCAACAATTCACACTGGATGGAATTTTGGGTGCAACTGATCATGGCCCCGCTCGTGACAATGTCGGCCAGGCTGGCGCTGGGGTCAACCTTGTCCTTCAGGCCATATAGATAATAGCTGGTGGTTATCAGGGGTTTGATCCAGTGGAACTGATCCTCGCGCGCCGCTGTGCGGTCCACGGGGTAAAGCAGTGCATTGGGTCCCGCGATCGTGCGGCGATAGGCTGCCGACCAGGGCAGCAGCACCGCCTTCGCTTCGAAGCCCCGGCCAGCCAGGTAGACATGGACGACCGGCACCAGCTCACCCACCAGCTCCTTGTCGCGGCTGGTCACATAGGGCGGGATGGCTGCCGTATATAGTTCTATCTCCGCCGCCGCAGCGCCTGGAATTCCGGGCGTGAAGGCCAGCAGCACCACAGCAAGTGCGGCGGCAAGGCAAAAGCGTATCGGGGAAAACAGGGAGGGCGTACACATAACTTCGGTCCGGTTTCACGGTGGCTTGGGCCCGATTATGCCCGGCGTCCACAAAATGAAAAGCGGATTTGGCCAAGGCCTGCACGGACCGGACGTGCAGGCGACCTTGTCTTGGGAGGGCAAGTCATTGTATTACTGTTGCAAATCCAGTTCCCGGACCCCGGCGAAAGGAAAGCACGGTCCCATGAAAACTGTCTGCATCGTTCAGGCCCGCCGCCGCTCGCACCGTCTTCCCGACAAGGTTCTTGCCGACCTGGCTGGCCGCCCCGCCCTTTGGCACACGCTCGAACGCTGCAAGCGCATCAAGGGGGTCGATGCTGTGGTCCTGGCGGGTATCGACGATCCCCATGAAGACCCGCTCTTCGACATCGGGGCCGCGTCGGGTGTGCAGCTCGTGCGTGGCTCGCCTGACGATCTGGTGGCGCGCTACAAACTTGCGGCCGATCTTTCGGGCGCGGATGTGGTGATGCGAGTGACCGCGGATTGCCCGCTTCTGGACCCCGAGGTTTGTGCGAAAGTGGTGGCCGTGCGACTTGACCAAGGCGCCGACTACGCCTGCACTGTGGGCTGGCCTCACGGGCTTGACTGCGAGGTATTCACCAAGGCAATTCTGGACCGTATCGATGCGTCCGCCACCGATGCCGCCGACCGCGAACATGTCACGCTTTGGCTGAACGGGGTCAGGGACGTCAAGAAACTGCATGTGCAGCCGGAACCCGAGGTGCTGGCCGCGCATCCGGACATGCCGCTTGTTTACCGCTGGGTGCTCGACTACCCTGAAGACTATGAATTCCTGAAGGCCATGTTTGCTTTCCCCGACGTAGCGGCAGGCCGCGCCGGCTGGCGCGATCTGGTGCGCATCCTCGATGAAAATCCGGACATTCAGGCGATCAACCAGGGCTGGTCCCAGCACTGGCACAAGCTGAAGGCCGATCTGGTGCGCGACAGCGTCAAAAAGAAGAACCAGCAATAGGAGGCGGGCCCTTCCCGTGTCGTCATGGCTGCCGGGTGGCGCGGTGTGGCAGATGGTCTGGCAGGCGTCTGGCCACAAATCGGAAAAAGTCCTCCCATGTGTCGTGTTCGCCCCGGTAGTAGATGGTTGTGCGGTCGCCATACCAGCAGCGATCGCCAGGGCGGGTGACGCCGGTGTCGTGGGTGCCGGACAGGGCGTCGGCAAGCGACACACCTGGCACGCCGTGAAAGCGGATCGTTTCGACCCCCAGCGCCGACGCAAGGTCCGCCACAAGGGTTGAGCTGGCAATCACCATGTCCATGGCGGCGATACGGCAGGCCAGGCTGTCGATATCATGGAAAAAATCCTCGTCCGGATATGTGACGACAGGATTGGCAAAGCGGCGGTGCGCCGCCGCCAGTTCTTCGGCGTTCTTGTCATACTGAAGGGCATGGCATTGGTATTCGTGCGCGCCGAATACCGGCGCCAGCGCGTCAAGCGGCGCATAATTTATATCCCGGTCGTCCGAGCGTTTCAGCGACCGCGTGCAGACGCCGATATGGATACTGTTCGCGGCACCAGGTTGCCGACCGGCGGGGCGGGGCGGCACCAGATAGCCGGATGGCTGTATATTGTCGGGCACCGACCAGAACAGCCCGTCCAGCGACCCGGACATGATGTGCCGGTCTGCGCCCAAGGCGTCCGCCGGATTGCTGACCATGCGGTAGGCCGGAAAGTTTGCAGCCAGCAGATCGCGCATTTTTTCAGGTGCCACCAGAACGATATCGGAGGCCTGGTCGTCAAGGCGTGCCAGGTGGCGGCAGTGGCGCAGGAAGTCGCCAAGCCCGTCTTCCGCCCACACGGCCAGTGACCGGGTGCCAAGGGGTTCCCCCTGCCAGAGCGTCAGGTCTGCAGGCAGGGGCGGTTTGCGCAGGCCACAGTCGATACCGGCTTCATAGGCCATTGCCCATTGTTCACGCGGGGCCAGCCGGTGTCGGGCCACAAGGGCTTCTAGGTACCGCAGGAAAGCCGACCCCGGTTCCTCAGTCCGCCAAATGGCAAGCTGGTGCCCGAACTGGTCCTGGGCGCCGGAAAAATACAGGTTTTTCAGCGTCAGGAAGCGGTCATATTGCGGTGATGTGTCGGCTGGTGCGGTCGCCATCGCTGCCCGTTCGGTTGCGGTGTTTGCTCGCCTTCAGACTAAGGGCGCGGCGCGCCGGGAACCAGCAAAAAAATATGCCAGGGGTGTCCATGGCCGCCGCCTGTCCATGTCTGCACCAGCCGTTGCGGGAGGAAAAGGGTTTGAAATATATGGCGAATTATGTGCAACAATGAACGCCGAGTGGAAGAGGGCCCACAAGAATGCAATGGGACGTCGCATGACGCCGACTTTTTCAATCGTCATCTGCAGCTACAACCGACCCGCCTTTCTGGCGCGCTCGATCGAAAGCGCCTGCGCGCAGCGTTATGACGGTGAATTTGATGTGATTATCGTCGACAATTCATCCGATACCGGGGCGGCCGAGGCATCAAGGCGGGCGGCAGAGGCAAAGGCGCCTGGCATTCGCTATCATATCAGCGACACACCCGGCCTGTCGCGGGCGCGCAACCTGGCGTTGGACATCAGCACGGCGTCCCACGTCGCGTTTCTGGACGATGATGCGGTCGCCGCCGACGGCTGGCTTGCGGCGCTGGCGGCGGCGTTCGGGGACCCCGGTGCGAAGGTCGGGGTTGCAGGCGGGCGCGTGCGCCCTGAATGGGGCTGTGTTCCGCCCACATGGCTGTTGCCGGCAGGCGTCGACACCCGCGAGGTTGCGAACCGGGATTTTCCCATGGTTGGCAATTTTTCCGTGGTCAACTGGGGTGGCGTCTTGCGCGCGCCTGCACCGGGCGAATGGTTGGCAGGCGCCAATCTGGCATTCGACCGGTCGGGTCTGTTGGCAGCGGGTGGTTTCGACGTCGCCCTTGGGCGCACGGGCGACGGCATTGCGCTGATGAGCAACGAAGAAAGCGCGGCGACGGACCGCATGAAACGGCAGGGCTGGCAGGTGCGTTATGTGCCGGATGCGGTGGTCGACCATCATGTGCCGGCGGCGCGGCTTGAAAAAAGCTGGCTGGTGCGGCGGGTGGCGTGGCAATTGGTATCGGATCTCGTAGGTGTCGGTTCGGATACCCTTCTGGCGCCGAAGCAGCTTGAGGAGCGGCTGGCCGCGGCGTTCGGGCCCGGTGTGCGGCAGGCGGACGACGATGAGGCGATCACTTTCCGACGCGAGGTGCTTGGGTATGTCGCGCTACTGCAGGCGTTGCTGGCAGGCGATATGGCAAGGCTTGAAAGCCTGCCGTGGCAGGCGCATGACCAATAGCGGTATGGTTCGTGCATGAAAAATGCACGCAACCCAATTCAACAGTTTGAACAGGCAGGGAAAACCATGGCTACAGCCTCTCAACAACCGGGCCAGACCTACGATGCGGGCTTTTATGCCGCCCAGGTGGAAGGGTCGCTGCATTCCGCGCGGGTGGTGGTGCCGCTGGTGCTTGATATGGTCTCGGATGTGCGTTCGGTCGTCGACATTGGCTGTGGCACCGGGGCCTGGCTCAGCGTCTTCAAGGGCATGGGCGTGAGCAAGGTGCAGGGTGTCGATGGTGGCAGCGTGCCCGAAAGCCATTTCCTGATCGAACGCGACGAATTCCGCTCGCACTCCCTCACGGAACCGCTTGATCTGGGGGAAAAATTTTCCCTGGCCATGAGCCTCGAGGTCGCGGAACACCTGGAAGAAGAATATGCCGCGCAGTTTGTGGCCCTTCTATGCGGCGCAAGCGACGTTGTCCTGTTCGGTGCCGCCATTCCGGGCCAGGGCGGACACAATCATGTCAACGAACGGTGGCCCAGCTACTGGTGCGCCCTGTTCGCGGACCAGGGCTACCGGGTGGTAGATACCATCCGCCCGGTCATCTGGGGCGATACGCGGGTCGAATGGTGGTACCGGCAGAATACGTTTCTGTTCGTGCGCGAAGGCTGCGAAAACCGACTGGCAATGGATGTGCCGGTCGTGTCGCTGCCGACCGATCTTGTCCACCCCGAATGTTTCATCCAGTTCCAGGATGCGCGCCTGCGCAGCGCACGCGAAAAGGGCCAGTTCACGGCCGACTGGCTTGTGCAGTCGGTCAACGAGGAACACCGGCTGAAATGCGATGGCTGGCTTGAAGACCTGATGGGCGCCGGCGTGCGGTCGGTGGCGCTGTTCTGCGCGGGTGGCAACGGCGGGCTTGGGCCCTACCTTGTCCTGCGCTGCCGCGATCTGGGGATCGAGGTGTGCGCCTATGTCGAATATCTGGCCGGATGCAGCCTGGACATACCCTTCGAAGTGCCGGTGGCCGACAAGGGCGCGATCGCGGCTTTTGCCGGCAAGGCCCAGGGGTTCCTGGTGGCGTCTCCTGCATTCGCCGGGCCGATCATCGAAATGATCACCGAGCAACTGGGCACCGGGCACCCGCCGCTTTATGGCATGGTGCCGCGCCCCTGAGGGGCCGGCTCGGGCAGGGCGGGGACTGCGTGCGCCCTACTGTTCGCCGCCACTTTTGCGGAAAACCGGATGGAAGTTCTTGCGGAAGTCGCCGTGATAAAAGTCACGGTTCTGTTCGAAGACCTGCTTCACTTCGCTTTTTGTCATGACCAGCTTGTCGTCGGCGCTGTTTTCGCCCAGCGTCTTGCGGTGTGAATGCTCGTGAAAACTGAAGCCCTTCGCGGCCAGCTCCGCGCGGAGGTCGGCATGCACCGCCGGTGCCACATAGCCCGCCTTTTCGGCGGCGAAATTGGCGCTGTCGTCCAGGCCCGCGACATGGTTCTGCTGGAAATTGATGTCACAGAAACAGCGGGTGGACATGTCGTAACAGCCCCGGCCCTTCTTGGGTTCCAGGTAGTCGTCATACACGTTGCCGATGGCGCGGTTGAACACGTTGGGGCAGGGGAAGATCTTGCCGTCGCGCGCGTTAATGTACAGCAGCTTTTCACCCGCCTCGCAGGTCAGCCGCTGGACCGCGAGCCCGTTTTCCATCTGCACCACCTGGCTATAGTTGGTGGTGTACCGTTCGATGATCGTGCGGTCCTCGGGTGTGTAACCAAGCGGATAGTTGGCCGAACAATAGGCATAGGGCGAAAAACAGATGTCCATGTCCCGGCACTTGCGGTGCAGGTCTTCCATGCGGTAGAGGCGCAGCGGATGCGCGATAAACCGGAAGATCACCTTGTGGCCATGCTGTTTAAGCGCTGCCATCATTTCGAAGAACCGGTCTTCGAAGTCATCCGCTTCGGGATGGAACGACGCCATGATGTAATCGACCGCCTCGGGGTCGCAGCCCAGGAGATAGCGGTAGGATTTGTGGTTCGACCCGATGTTCAGCGACGTATAAAGTGCGGTGCGGTTGCCTGCCGCGTGGGTACGCTCGATGAAATGATCGAGGTTCGGCATCAATAGCGGTTCACCACCCAGGAGCATCAGCAGCCATTTGTTTTCGGCGTCGGTCCGGCGTTCGAAAAAGCCGAGAAACCGGTCGATCAGCGACCGGTCGCGATAGGGCGTCAGTTGGGTATTGTCCAGTACTTTTCCGCTGGTCGCATGGCCGCAATAGGCGCATTTGGACGTGCAGGTATCGAACAGGAAAATCATCGCGCTCGGCATCATGGCCTCCGCATTCCGCCCGCGGTGGCGGGCATGGTGTCGTCGGTGCGCTGGTCCAGTATGTCCATCAGCACCGCACAGGTATTTTGGGGCGCGATGGAATTGCGGAAGCGCTGGAAAGCTGCGCCGCCGGCAAAATCCAGCCCGCGCCGGCTCAGGCTGTTCAGGGTGGTCGCAAGACCCTTCGAATTCTGTTCAGGCACAACAAGGCCCAGCCCGTTGGCGATAACGTCCTGGCCCGCCATACTGGTTGCGGTCGCGATCACCGGTTTGTTGAGCCAGATATAGTCCGACAGAATACCGCTTGTCAGGTCCTTCTGCACGCCTTCATACAGCAACAGGCCGACATCGCTGCCCTTCAGGATTTCGGTGAAATGTTTGGCGTCCAGGAAGATGTAACTGTCGCCGCTGCCCTTGCCGCTGAGGATACGGTACTGGCAGCCGGCGGCCTTGAAGGCGTCCTCGATCTCGGCAACGCTATAGTGGGTTGCCTTGCCTGCCACCACGAAGGTCAGCCGCTCGCGTGCCGCCTCCGAAAGCTGGGGCAAGGCGGCGAACAGGGTTTCAAGTCCCTTGTGCCGGCGCAATTCGCCCACCAGGCTGACAACAATCCGGTCGTCGGCGATACCCTGCTGTTGGCGGAAGCCGTGCCCTGCCACATCGGTGAACAGGAACTTGGACGGATGGTGCGGCAAATAGCGGAGCGACGTCAGGCCGAGGCTGGCCTCGACCCGTTCCTTGAAGGGTTCCGACAGCACAAATATATTGGCCAAATCCTTGTCAAGCGCGCGCAGGTGCTGGATTTCGGTGGCTTTGGTTGGCAGCCGGTGCAGGATTGCCGATACCGGGATTTGCACCTGCGCCATGAACTCGCGCAGCGCCGAAATCTGGGACAGTTGCAGGAATGGGTCGAGCGTCAGGAACGTGACCGACCGGTTGCTGCAGTTCAGGCTTTTTGCCAGTTCGCGCAGGGAAAACTGCATCGGGCGGGACCAGGCATTGTCCTTGAGAAGGGTCAGGTGTGTCCGATCGCTCAGACCATAGGCGTCGAACAGATACCGGTGGCCGGGGACAAATTCCGCGAAGATATGGGGCCGGCGGCTGCCCATGTGGGGCAGGGTGATCGTGGCTTCCGCAACCTTGACCGGGGCAGGTTTTTCTGCAGCCAGCGGCGTCGGCGTGCCGCGCCGCATGATGTTCGCGTAAATCTGATCCGGGATATCCTTGGCGTTCAGCATTTCGCCGACAAAATGGCGCAGGAAATGGAGCTGCTGGTTGAACTGGGTGGCATCGACCGGGTTCATGAAACTGTCGACAAAACTTTCCAGGCCCAGCGTTTCCGCGCTTGAACGCAGCATGGCATGGTTCCAGCCGTGGGAATATCCACCTTCGTCGCCCGGCAGGATTTCCGATACAGCCTGCCACGCAAGGCGCGACCGGAACCAGTTCTGGCTCAGTCTGCCCGCATCCACATGGTGCCGCACCCGCGCCTTGGCGGCATAGCCCTTTTTCTGGCCGGCTTCGGTGCATACCCTGTTCTGCACGATGATTTCTTCGTTGCTCAGCAGTGTGCGGTTGCCGATGCGGCCGATGCTTTCCTCGAAGCCGCCGATCTGCCGCAGGGTTTCGGTGCGGAACGCCAGGTTGGCGCCAAAGCCGAAGGCGCTGTCGGCCATGTGCCGGTCCTTGTCGCCGAGGTCCAGGACCGAAAGGCATTCCAGGAAGGAACCAGGCAGCCAGGCAGGTTTTTCGGCTTCAGGCCAGATGGGGTCGATGGGGCCGCCGGCCACACCTACGTCCGGGTTCGCGGCAAAATAGGCGAGATAGGCTTCAAGCCAGCCGGGTTCGGCGATGGCATCGTCATCCAGATAGGCGAGCAGCGGGGCCCGGGCTTCCCGGTAGGCGATGTTGCGGGCGCGCGACAGGCCGGGGGGCGATGTGCGCACGAGCCGGGCATTGGCTGGCAGCGCATAATCCGCCCAAAAGGCGTCTGCCGCCGCTTGGTCGCTGCTGTTGTCGAGCACAAGCACTTCGAACGCGGCTGCATCCAGCGTCTGGCGGACGAGGCTGTCGATCGCGAGCGGCAGGTATCCGAAGCGGTTGTAGGTACAGATGGCGACAGTGATCAATGGCTGCATCACAGGTCCCCGAGATACCGCGCGACCGAGAATGCTGCGGCGACATCCATGTGGAACCGTTCGTTGGCCGGCGGCAGGATGGTCAGACCCAAATATCCGAAATGTTCGGTCTCGAAAACGCGGGTCGTGGGGAAATGCTCGGCGATAAAGCCGCCCAGCGCCGCCCGGTAAGCCGCCAGCCGGTCGCGGTGGCACAGGAACAGCTTGTTGCAACTGAAGGCTACGGGCACAAAGGCCGGGTCGCCCAGGATATAGGCGCGGGCCACCACTTCCTGCACACAGTGCCAGCGCGGGTTGCCATAATCGTCAACAATGATCACCCCGTCCGGGTGGGTCAGGTCGAACGCAAGCTTCAGGTCATGTTCGACATAGTCCTTGTGGTGGGCGCCGTCGACGCTGAAACAGGCAAATCCGTCGGAACAGCCGGTGGCAGACCGGATATCTGCAGCGCACAGGCTCCGGGAGTCCTGTTCGAAAATATGAAGGTCGGTGGCGTTCGTTCCCAGCTTCTTGCCATACTCCAGGAAGGCAGCCCTGTTGCCCACGACGCCGGACAAGTCGGCGTTGCCGGACCCGCTGTCGAAAATATCCACGACCGTGTGGCCCGACTTTGCGAGCGACAATTGCACCAGACCCCAGAAAAATTTGCCCTGATAGGGGCCGATTTCGGCCACGGGCGCCCTCAGGTTCCAGCTTTGTTGCAGAAGCGAAATGGGTACAAGGGTCTGCCAGACCTGTTCGCCACACCAGCCCGGCGTGCCTTGAAAAGGGCCGTTCATATAGGCTTGTAGACGTTCTAGGGCCTGTTGGCCGGTTTGCGCTTGCATCTCAAATCCGTCTGGTCGGTAAGGACAGGTTTATAAAGTACAATCAAGTTCCATGCCATGTTCATGCCGTGGCTGGATGGCAGATCCCTTTGGTGCTTTGCGGTTCTGCTCTTGTCCCGGCAGGCTGGTATAAAATATGCTTGGCCGCAAGGGCCTTATGTCATCGAACGGAGCGCGTCATGAAGACGATGAAGAAGATTGTGGTTTTTTCGATCCCCCGGACCGGAACCAACCATTTCTTCTATTCCATGCGCAACCTGGACCGCCTCAATGTGCGGTTCGAGATTTTTCATCCCGAGGAGGCCTATTCCATCAGCCGGGAAGAAAGTGACCAGATCGCCGGCATGGGCGGGCTCGATGTCGATGGCAACAAGGACCCGCGCCTGATCCGCTGGATGTCCGACCATCCGGCCGAAACGGTCAATTTCCTGGCCGACAAGGTCAGCGCCAATTTTGATGCCCTGATATTCAAGGTTTTCCCGAAGCACCTGACACCCGAAAAGCTGGTCGAACTGCTGGACGGCGTGCCCGACCTTTCGGTGGCCTTCGTCCGGCGCGCGCCCATCGACACCTTCATTTCACTGATGAAATCGGTCCAGACCCAGCGATACCATAATTGCGATACCAGCAGCCTGAGCGTTGAACTGGCACCGCGCTATTTCCAGGAATGGTGGTGCGACAATTACAACTGGTACAAGAGCGTGGGAAATCTGGTGCGGGCTTCGGGCCTGCCGGTGATCGACCTGTCATATGAAGACCATATCGACGTGCCGGCCGCGGCGTTGCGGGCCACCATCGCCGATCTGGGCGCGCGCCTTGGCCTTGAAGACCCGCTGCCCGAGCAGGAATTCCAGGGCGGCCTGACCAAACAGGACCACGAAAGCCGGTACGACCGCAAGGTCGTCAACTGGGCCGACTTCGAAGCCTGGATGAAGGCTGACAATTTCCTCGCGCGGTTGCACGCACCCTTCTAGGCTGGCATACAAATTATTTGCACCGGACCCCGACCAGGACACCAGATGCCTTCTTCCTCGACCCAACTCCGCCGCGCCCTGAAGCGGGACCCCGCCAACATTGACCTGGCGGCGGCCACCGCTCTGCGCTGTTTCGAGGAAGGCGACCGGGCCGAAGCCCTGCAGATCATGCAGGACACGCTGGCGAAAAACCCGCCGACCGCGCTTCTGATGCAGGTGCTGGGCGACCTTTCCCTGCGTATGGACATGCCGGACTATGCCGCGAAGTTCCTGGCGGCCGCGCTTGAGATCGAGCCGGGCAACCCCTCCCACTATGTCAACCTCGCATCCTGTTACATCAAACAGGAACGGGCGGACGAGGCCCTGTCGCTTGCGAAATCGGCGGTCGAGATGTTTCCGGCCTATGCGTCGCTGTGGAACATCATTGGTGTCCTGACCCGCCAGCACCTGAACGACCATGCGAATGCGATGATTTTTTTTCAGGAAGCCATCCGGCTCGATCCGGTCAATGTAGCCGCACTCAACAACCTGGCGGAATGTTACGGTCCGAACGAACAGGGCATCGCGCTTTACCGGCAGGTGCTGACGCTTGAGCCCGACAATCATGCAGTGCGGCTCAGCCTCGCGATTGCGCAGTTTCAGAGCGGGCAAATCGCCGACGGCTGGAAAAGTTACGAGGCACGCCTGAAGCTTGCGGCCGGCCTTGCGAAGGACGTGACCTTCGTGCACCGCTATCCGCTCTGGAATGGCGGCCCCCTCACGGGTAAAACCGTCCTGGTGATGGCGGAACAGGGCATCGGCGACGAGGTCATGTTTGCGGCCGTGCTGCCCGCGCTCATGCGAGACGCCGGCCATGTGGTGGTCGCCTGCGCGCCGAGGCTCGTTTCGATATTCCGGCGCAGTTTTACAGGTGCGACCATCATCCCGTTCGAGGACAAGGTCGCTTACGGCCGCCGCGAACGCCATTTCCCGGACCTGAAGGGACCCCTGGGCAAAAGCATTGATATAGCGGTCCCGCTGGCGTCGCTCCCCCAGTATTATTGGCGGGACCGGCAGGCCATGGCGGCGATTGCCGGCCCTTACCTGACACCCTGCCCGGAAACCATGGCGAAGCTGGCGCCACGGATTCCGCGTCAGGAAAGCGGGCTGGTATTTGGCATTTCGTGGCGCAGCGGCAAGATGACGGCGGAACGCCGGCATGGATACTGGGATTTCGACATGGTCGAAAAAATGGTGGCCACGCCGGGTGTCACGTTCCTCAACCTGCAATATGGCGCCACGGCGGAAGAACTGGCTGCGCTCAAAAAGGCCGGCGGCACCAACTTCGTGCATCTGCCGGACGTCGACCTTTTCAACGACCTCGAAGCCAACCTGGCGCTGATGGCACTGTCGGATCTCGTGATGGGGCCGCCCATCGCACCCCAGATGCTGGCAATGGCCACCGGAAAATGGACCTGGATACTGGCGCCCGAAGTGCCCTGGTGGATGTTTGGCGCGCTGCCGGGCTGGGGCATGAAACCGAGCAAAAACATCATCGACGCTCCTTTTTCCCACGCGCTCAAGTTCAGTTTTTTCCGCAAGCGTCAGCGCGACCTATGGGACCCGTATACGTTCCAGATGCTCCATCAGTGGATCACATACCTGCGCACATCCTAGGCCGCGCCCGAACTGGCGTGGAACAGCCCCTATGTGGGCCTGTCGGTCGGCGTGGCCGGTGAAGGGGTCGACCATGTTATGCGCCTTTTCCCAAGCCACAATACCCGCGCTTCCGCCGACACCCAGGCCGGCGCAGCCCTTCAGGAAGCGACCGTCGTCTGCGACGAAGAACGCTTGTTATAGGGGGCTACCGATGCGCTGACAGTCTTGCCATCGTCACCGGATACCCGGCGGACGCGGCAGGCATGCCTTTGCCGATCAGATATGCAGTGCTAGGCTCCGGTCAGGGGCATTCGGGGGAGACAGCGATGATCCTGCAGCGGTTCATGAAACATATAAAGGACCAGAACTGGTTCGCCGTCGGTGTTGATGTCATCGTGGTGGTGGTCGGTGTGTTCCTGGGTGTCTATATCGGGGATGTCGCGACCGAACGCGCCCTGCAGCATGATGTCTATGATGCGGTCGAGGTGGTCGAGGCACAGATCAGGGAGGATCTGGCGAACCTCGATCAGGTCATCGCCTACCGGCAGGAGAAACTGAAAGCACCGCAAACCGTTATCGCTGAACTGGACAAGGAAACCTTCGATCCGGCGCTGTTGAGCGAAAATCTCGGCCTGAGTGTGCGGCGGCTTTATACCTTTTTCCCCAATGAATCGGGCTACAGCGGCCTTAAGGACCGGGGCCTTCTGGCCAAGATCGACGATCCCGCCCTCAGGCTTGCGCTCGCGAACCTGTTTGACCGGGTCTATTACCGGCATCAGGTCATTGCCACCGAAAGCGACCGCTACGCCTTCGACTATGACATGAATTTTGCGCTCGTTTACTGGGACTTCAGCAAACAGACCTTCATCGGCGATCCGGTGGTTGCCCGCGCCCGTCTCAACAATGCCTTCCACAAGCTGCGCGGCAGCAGCGACTGGTACCTGTTCTTCACAACCGAAACCCTGCGCCCCGCCATCCAGGCAACCCTCGACGCCATCGCCGACTATAAGGCGCGCATGCACCCCTGATCACGGCAATCAAGGCGCCAAAAACACAAAAACCCGCTGTTTCTGGCAGGTTTTTAAGTGGTGCCTGGGGGCGGATTGTCGTTCCGGGCTTTGCCCTCCACGACCGCTCCGCTTTGCTCCGCGACCGAACAGCGCTTCTTGCCGATCCCACACGAACCATAAAAAAAGCCACTCGCAAGGAGTGGCCTTTTTGATGGTGCCCGGGGGCGGATTCGAACCACCGACACGCGGATTTTCAATCCGCTGCTCTACCAACTGAGCTACCCGGGCCTATGGGTTGCGGTGGTGGCCAAATGGCCCTGCACCGTCAGTCAGCGAAGGGGCTTGTAGCCAAAATCCGGACAGGTGTCCAGCGCTGATTTAAATTTTTTTGACACTTTGGCAGGGCCTCCGGAGCCTTGCCGCCGGCAGCGTCGGTGGGGGCCGCTTTCAGGCGCTGGCCAGTGCCGGCACGTCGCCGGGTGTGCCATGGCCGAGGTCGATATACCGCGCCTCGCTGATGCGGCTGCCGCGGAACATCAGCTTGCCGGAATAGGGGGTTTCCTGCTGGTGCCGGGTGATACGGCTCATGCCGAACACCACGGTGGGGGCGCCGTCGCCGTCCAGCATCGGCACCGACCAGTTGGCCAGTTCATACTCGCCGCCTTCGCCCTTGCTGATGCGCCGCGAAACGCTGAGCCCGCAGGGCTGTGCAAAAATGGGGCTGATCATGGCGCGCATCTGCGCGGCCTCTCCATCCGTGACCAGCGCAAAAATGTCACTGCCGCTCATGTCCCGGCCCCAGGTGCCGGTCAGGCGTTCGCCCATGAATTCCAGTACATAGCGTTCGCCGCCATACCAGCGCATTTGCCAGCAATTGGGCAGGACCGGCGCCACCATGGCGATGGACATGTCGGCGCGGCGCGGCAACAGGTTGCCTGCGTCGCGTGGCAATGACCGCCACAGGTCGAGCAATAGGGTCGGCTCGTGCATGGATCGTGTTTCCACCAGGGCGGGACGGGTCCCGAAGCTGGCCGGTATCATGTCGCACGCCAGCGTGATGCGGCAAGTAAAAATTGCCGAAAATGCTTACCTATCGGGGAAAAAAGCAGCGCAGGCGGGCTGGGCAAACGGGCTGCCGGCAGCCCGCTCGCTCAGTCGTCCGACCGCCCGGGGCCGCCCTCGCCGATGTCCACGCCTTCAAGCGGGCTGTTGCCGGGCACGACATATTCTTCGTTGAACCAGCGGCCAAGGTCGACATCGGCGCAGCGCTTTGAGCAGAAGGGGCGGAATTTATCGTCGGTCGCTTTGCCGCATTCGGGGCAATTGCTGGATGGCATGTCTGTGTCCTTTCCTGCGTCAGCCAAGGCGCACATCTGTGGTGGCCGATTCTTCAAGCGCCAGGGCGCGCGCGGTGCGGGCTTTCAGGCTGTTCAGAAGCGCCGGCTGGGCTTCCAGCCAGTCCAGCACAGCCTTGGGGGCACTGATGGCGAGGGTGCCGGGCGCGTTGCTGCCGCCAAGGCGTGCCGCCTGACGGAGGAGCCTGAGGCCGACCGCGGCCGGGCGTTCCACATCGGCGCGCTGGCGCATCAGGCGCTGGCGCAGCGACAGGCCGCGCCGGCGGCGGCTGAATTCCACCAGGCCGAAGGTGGACACGCCGGTATGCTGCACCGGCACGTCATCGTCCTTCAGCGCGTCGTTCAGCACGTCCATCAGGTCCTTTGCGGCCCCCTTGGCCGACATGTCGATGAAATCGACCACGATCAGGCCGCCGATATCCTGGAAACGCAGGTGATAGGCGAGGGCCATGGCGGCCTCGAGATTGACGATCAGCTTGGCGTCGCCGGCGCTGCGGCCTTTGAGGGCCCCGCCCATGTTCACGTCAACGACCGTCAGCGCCTTGGTTTCCTCGATCGAGATCCAGCCGCCGGACGGCAGCTCGATGCGGTCGCCAAGTGCTTCTTCGATGGCTTCCTCGACCCCCAGTGCCTCGAACATCGGTTCGCTCTCGTTATAGAGGACCAGGTGATCGGACAGGTCGGGCCAGTGTTTTGCGGCCATGGCCTTGGCGTCCCGAAGCGCTTCGCCACCTTCGACGAAGATGCCGCCTTCGGTGGCGGTGACCGCGAGCAAAGCCTGCTCAAGCGGGCTGAAAGCATGCACCAGACCGGGTTTGCCAGCCAGGGGCGCGGACAGGATGCCGGACAGGCGCTCGGCTTCCGCGGCCACGGCTTCGGCGGGCACCTCGCCCGCGCGGCTGCGCACAATCAGGGCGGCGCGGGCGGCAAACGGCTGCAGAAGCGGGGTCAGGGCCTTCACGGCCTTCGGCTGGATATCCTTGCTGAAATTCAGACGGGCACCGCCGGCTTCGGCCACCACATAACGGCCGGTCAGGCGCGGGCGCGGGGTGACGGGCAGGGCCTTGTCCTCAAGGGCGGACGGTTCCGCGACCACCTGCACGCGCAGCATCATGCCTTCCTGCACCAGGTCGCCGATATTGTCGGTGCGGCCCTTGCCCAAAAGTTTGGCGCGCCGCTGGCTCAAGACACCGGTACGGCCGTCGCCCAGGTCGAGGAACGCCATGTCGAGCGCATGGTCGACCCGGGTGATGCGGGCATCAAAAATCGCGTCCATGGCACCAAGGCTGATGTCTTCATGGAAATTCAGGGTTTCCGGGAAATCGTCCTCGCCGATGCGCGCGCTGCGCCACAGGCCGATGCCGGGTTCGATGATGGTGCTGACGGGGCTGGTCATTCTGCTGCCTGGTCCCTGTTAAACTGGTCGCGGTAATGGGTTTCAAGCCAGCCGCCGACTTCAAAAAGCGGCAGCCCGACCACATTGCTGTAGGACCCGGCGAGATAGCGCACAAAGGTTGCGCCCAGGCCCTGGACCGCATAACCGCCGGCCTTGCCGTGCCATTCGCCGCACTTGATATAGCGCGCGACATCATGGGCCGACAACGCCTTGAAGGTGACATTGCTGCTGACCGACTTGCTCAGTTGCCGGCCGTCCGGCAGCACCAGCGAAATGCCGGTGATTACCCGGTGGCGCCGGCCGGACAGCAGGTCCAGGCACTGGCGCGCGGTGGTTTCATCTTCCGCTTTCGGCAGGATGCGGCGGCCGCAGGCGACAACCGTGTCGGCGGCCAGCACCAAGGTGCCCGCGTGCGCGGCGGCCACAAACGCGGCCTTTTCGCGCGCCAGCCGTTCGGCATGCGCCTTGGGACGTTCATCCTTGAGGGGAGTTTCATCCAGGTCCGCCGGTGCGATCAGGTCAGGCGTGATCCCGATCTGGGCCAGCAGGTCGCGGCGGCGCGGCGAGGCTGAGGCAAGCACAAAACGAGGGGGACGCGGAAATCCGGCTACATCGGCGGGACGATTTTCGGGGCTTTCAGCCATTGACCCACCGGTTGCCTTATTTGAAACGGTAGGTGATGCGGCCTTTGGTCAGGTCGTATGGGGTGAGTTCCACGAGAACGTCGTCACCGGCCAGCACACGGATGCGGTTCTTGCGCATTTTGCCAGCGGTATGGCCCAGGATTTCATGGCCATTCTCAAGCTTCACTCGGAACATGGCGTTCGGCAACAGTTCGGTGACTGTGCCACGCATTTCCAAAACTTCTTCTTTAGCCATTTTATCTCCTTGGTATGGCTTTTTTAGTCCGGGCACGAAGCCGCGCCCATACATGACGGCGTTGCTGCAGAAATGCAACATTTTTGGCGCGTTTGCGGCGATATTTGTGACAAATGGGCCCGTCCGGGCAGCTTATTGTGGTGCCGCTGCCACGCTCGGACGGTTGGCTCATGTTCTGGCGCAGGGTCTAGTCGAAGGAAAAACGGTCCGCGACCCGCACTTCCAGATGGTCCCGCACCAGCCGGTAACTGTCCAGCACCTGGCTTCGGTTGCCTTCGGCATCGGTGGGGTCGGGGGTCGCCCAATATTCCACCGGCGGCTTGCCATTCATGACGATGCGGCTGATATGGTCGAACGATTCCTGGGTCAGGCAGATGATCAGGTCGAAATAGCTGAGGTCGACATCGGCCAGTGTCTTGGCCTCGTGTTTCGAGATGTCGATCTTTTCCTCGGCCATCACCGCCACCGAAAAGGGGTCGAGGGCACCGGCGATCAGCCCGACCGATTCCACAAACATGCGGCGCTTGCTGTGGCGCATGGCCAGGGCTTCGGCAATGGGGCTTCTGACCGCATTCTGGTTGCAGACAAACAGCACACTGTGCGGGCGTTTGCCCTTGTCGGCCTTGGGTACGGCACTGTCGCTCATCGTGGGCCCCGGCCTTCCTTCAGGTGCAAGACACACACAAGGGTGAAAAGGCGCCGTGCGGTCAGGCTGTCGATGCGGATCTTGCCGTCCAGCCGTTCCTGCAAGAGGCTCGATCCTTCGTTATGCAGGCCGCGCCGGCCCATATCGATGGCCTCGATCTGCGACGGGCTCGCTGTCTTGATGGCTTCATAATAGCTGTCGCAGATGGCAAAATAGTCGCGGATGATGCGGCGGAACGGGGTCATTGCCAGGCGGAAGCTCATCAGCGGCTCGTCGCGCGCGCTTTTCACATCGAACACCAGCCGGCCTTCCTGGGTGCCCAGGTGCAGCTTGAACGGGCCCTTGTAGGCCTCGTCCGCTGATTTCAGCAGCTCAAAATGATTCTCTTCCAGAAGGTCGTAGATGGCAATACGGCGCTCATGCTCCACATCGGCGCTCCAGCGCACGATCGTGGATTGGTCCAAGGTTACATCGACGAGCTTCTTGTCCTTCATGCCGCTCCTTCAGTCCTTTTCAAGCCGTATGGCCACGGAAAGGGCGTGCGCGCCAAGGCCTTCTTCTTCCGCAAGGCGGATGGCCGCGGGGCCGATGGCCTGCAGGCTTTCCGCCGTGCAGCCGACAAAGGTGGTGCGCTTCATGAAATCATACACGCTCAGGCCGCCGGAGAAACGGGCTGCGCGCGCGGTCGGCAACACATGGTTCGGCCCGGCGACATAATCGCCGATGGCCTCGGGCGTGTGGCGGCCCAGGAAAATGGCACCGGCGTTCTTCACGCCCGCCATCAGTTCCTCAGGGTTTTCGACCGCCAGTTCCAGGTGTTCGGGCGCCAGCCGGTTCACGAGCGGCAGTGCGTCCGTCAGGCTGTCGACCACAATGATGGCACCGTAGGTGCGCCAGCTTTCGCCCGCGATATCGCGGCGCTGAAGGCCGGCCAGATGATCCTCGACCGCCATGGCAACCTGTTCGGCGTACACTTCATCGTCGGTGATCAGGATCGATTGTGCTGCGGTGTCATGTTCGGCCTGCGACAGCAGGTCGGCGGCAATCCAGCGTGGGTCGTTCCGATTGTCGGCAACCACCAGAATCTCGCTCGGCCCCGCGATGGTGTCGATACCGACCTGGCCGAACACCTGGCGCTTGGCTTCGGCGACAAAGGCGTTGCCAGGGCCGACGATCTTGTCGACCGGCGAAATCGTTTCGGTTCCGTAAGAAAGGGCGGCCACGGCCTGCGCGCCGCCGATACGGTAGATATCGGTCACGCCGCCAAGCCTGGCGGCGGCCAGCACCAGCGGGTTCAGCACATCATCGGGTGTGGGTACCACCATCACCACACGTTCGACCCCCGCAACCGCGGCGGGGATTGCGTTCATCAAAACGCTGGACGGGTAGCTTGCGGTGCCGCCGGGCACATACAGACCGGCGGCCTCGACCGCTTTCCAGGCCTGGCCCAGCCGGGTGCCGGTGGGGTCGGTATAATCCAGGTCCTCGGGCATCTGTTTGGCGTGGAAGGCGCGGATGCGCGCGGCCGCGACCTCAAGGGCTTCGAGGGTTGCGCCGTCCACCTTTTCAACGGCGGCATCGATTTCGGCGGTGCTGATCCTGAGGCCCTTTTGGCGGGCATCGAACCGGTCGAATTTTTCGGTCAGGCGATAAAGCGCCTCGTCACCGTGCGCACGCACGTCGGCAATGATGCCGGAGACGATATCGCGCACGTCGGGCGCGCTTTCGCGCTTGGCGGACAGCAGGTCCCGGAAGGCGGCCTCGAAACCGGCCGCAGATGCCTTAAGCCGCTGCGCCATTTTGCGTTGCCTCCCTGAAACGGTCGATCCAGTAACTGATCTCGCGCGGCCGGGTCTTGAAGGCCGGGCGGTTGACCACAAGGCGCGAGGTGATGTGGGTCAGGACTTCCACTTCCCGAAGGCCATTGGCCTTCAGGGTACCACCCGTCGACACCAGGTCGACGATGCGGCGGCTCAGGCCCAGCTTGGGCGCCAGTTCCATGGCGCCGTTCAGCTTGATACATTCGGCCTGGATGCCGCGTTCGGCATAATAGCGGCGCGTGATGTTCGGATATTTGGTGGCCACCCGGATGTGCGACCATTCGCGCGGGTCTTCGCCGGCCTCGTCCTCGGGCATCGCCAGCGACAGGCGGCAGTGGCCGATGTCCAGATCGAGCGGGGAGTAGAGGTCGGAATAGCCAAATTCCTGCAGCACATCGTTGCCCACAACACCCAGATGGGCGGCGCCAAAGGCCACGAAGGTGGCGGCGTCGAACGCCCGCACGCGAATGATATGAAGCCCGGGCACGTTGGTCGCGAACTCAAGCGCGCGCGACCTGGGGTCGTCGAACGCGGCTTCGGGTTCAATGCCGGCAGCGCGCACCAGCGGCATCACCTCTTCGAGGATGCGGCCTTTGGGGAGGGCAAGCACCAGTTTGTCGGTCAGTTCCATCGCGGGGGGTCCTGTGGGGCTAGAGGGTATGGTCGGGGCGCCTAAGCGCCTCCCAGCCGTCGCCGAGGTCGCTCAGGGTTGCGTCGATGCATTCGGCGGTCAGGCGGATGCCGGCCCCGCCCGCGAACGCGAGGGTGATGGCCACATCGTCGCCCACCGCTTCGGTGGTGATGGACAATAGGTCAAGAACCGTTTCAGTGTCGGAAAGCTTGAAGCCGCTGAATTTGGCGCCGATCACGCCGATCAGGCTGAAGGCCGTGCGCACCCGTTCGCCCTTGGGGCGGAACAGGCGGCGTTTCTGTTCCCAGCGGAAGCGGTTGCCGACAAAAACAAAACGCCGTTCAGCCGGCAGCCAGGCCATATCGCCCACACGCACGGTGGTGTCCTGCAACAGGGTCGAGATCACGGTCAGGTCGTCAGCCGTCTGGGCCAGCAGTTTCAGGGTGTCGGTCATTGCGCCACTTTTTCCATTACGATTCGCAAGCGCAATGTAGGCTCAGGCGGGCACGCGATCAACCACTGCGCCAACCGCACGCAATTTTTCTTCCAGCCGCTCGTACCCGCGGTCCAGGTGATACAGCCGGTTTACCGTGGTCTCGCCGGTTGCAACCAGGCCCGCGAGCGCAAGCCCCATGCTGGCCCGAAGGTCGGTTGCCATAACAGGCGCGGCCTTCAGGGCCTTGACGCCGCGCACCGTGGCGGACGACCCGGTCACCGTGATATCGGCGCCCAGCCGGCACAGTTCGGGCACATGCATGAACCGGTTTTCGAAAATGGCTTCGGTGATCACGCTGGCGCCTTCGGCCACGCACGCCAGCGCCATCAATTGCGCCTGCATGTCGGTCGCGAGGCCCGGGAACGGCTGGGTCACCACATTGAAGCCCTTGATATGGCCGTTCGATTTCACGCGCACACCACCGTCCTCGACCGTGATGATGCCGCCGGCTTCTTCAAGCACATCCAGGGTCGCCTGCATATGTTCGGCCTTCGCGCCTTCAAGGAACAGGTTGCCACGGGTCATCAGCGCCGCCACGGCATAGGACCCGGCCTCGACCCGGTCGGGCATCACGCTGTAGGTGGCGCCGTGCAACTGGTCCACGCCTTCGATGGTGATGGTTTCATGCCCGGCGCCCTCGATCCTGGCGCCCATGGCGTTCAGGCAGGCGGCCAGGTCGGCGATTTCGGGTTCGCGCGCGGCATTTTCGATGATCGTCGTGCCCTTGGCGAGTGTCGCGGCCATCAGCGCGTTTTCGGTGGCGCCCACGGATACAAACGGGAAGCGGATCTTGCCGCCCTTCAGGCCCTGGGGCGCGCTCGCGCGCACATAACCTTCGGCGATGTCGATCTCGGCACCCAGTGCCTTCAGCGCCTTCAGGTGCAGATCGATGGGCCGGTTGCCGATGGCACAGCCACCGGGCAAGGAGACGATGGCCTCGCCCGCGCGGGCGACCAGCGGCCCCAGCACCAGGATCGAGGCGCGCATCTTGCGCACGATATCATAAGGGGCGACCGTGTCGTTGATCTGGCCGGCGTCAAACGTCAGGCTGCGGCCTTTGAGGGCCCCGCCCATGCCGCCCTGGATCGTGACCGTGACCCCAAGGTGGTTCAACAGATCGATCAAGGTGGTGATGTCCGCCAGGCGCGGCAGGTTCTCGATCGTCAGCGGCTCTGGCGACAAAAGCGACGCACACATCAGTTTCAGGGCCGAGTTCTTGGCCCCTGAAATCGGCACCGTGCCTTCAAGCCGATGCCCACCCTTGATGATCAGTTTTTCCATATCGGATCGCTTTCTGCTGCTGTTGCCCGCTGAGGATTTTCCTTCAGTGGCACCCGATCAAGGCAGCCAAATGGCAAAGATGGGTCCGGACCGTGATGCCGGAGCGGCGGGGCAATTGCCCCTCAAAGTTTCGGCAGGGTGACGCCGGTCTGGCCCTGGTATTTGCCCTTGCGGTCGGAATAGGCCACTTCGCATGGCTCGTTGCCCTGCAGGAACAGGAACTGGCACGCGCCTTCGTTGGCGTAAATCTTGGCGGGCAGGGGCGTGGTGTTCGAAAATTCCAGGGTCACATGGCCTTCCCAGCCGGGCTCAAGCGGTGTCACATTCACGATGATGCCGCAGCGGGCGTAGGTGGATTTGCCAAGGCAGATCACCAGCACGTCCCTGGGCACGCGGAAATATTCCACGGTGCGCGCCAGCGCGAAGCTGTTGGGCGGGATCACGCAGACATCGGTGTTGCGGTCGACGAAGCTTTTGGGCGAAAAATCCTTGGGGTCGACAATGGCCGAATCCACATTGGTGAAAATCTTGAACTCGGGCGCCACACGCGCGTCGTACCCATAGGACGACAGGCCGTAGGAAATATTGCCTTCGCGCACCTGCCGGTCAGCGAACGGTTCGATCATGCCGTGTTGTTGCGACATTGTGCGAATCCATTTGTCCGACATGATGGCCATGGTCTTTTTCCCCCTGATACGGCTGGTGGCGGCAGGCAATGCCCGCGCCCTGTTTGGCGATTTGTAAGGCAATCCATGGGGGCAGACAAGCCGCTTTGTACCAGATATTGGGCCAGGGTTCGGGATATGGGCGCGGGCGGCCCGGATGGCCGGCAGCGGGCGGGCGGGTGCCTAGTCCTGGTCGCGCCGGTCGCGCGCCTGGCTCTTGCGGCGCCTGAGGTTGGCGCGCAGCGCTTCGGCCAGCCGTGCCTGTTTGTCATCCGACTTCAGTTTCTTGTCGGGTTTGTCGGCAGCGGTTTTTGGGCTCGCGGATTTTTTTGTGCTATCGTCCATGGCCGATTGATGCCGCCAAGATGGCGGTTTTTCAAGCGCGAAATGCCATGGCCGCGCGCCTGCACGAAAGCGGGGCGATAAAATGTGACTCTTTTGTCTTGCATCCGGTCCGGGGCTGTGGCAATAGGCCCGGCGTGCGACGCAAACGCGCTCGCCGCGATGGTGTGGGCTGCTATAGCTCAGGGGTAGAGCACTCCCTTGGTAAGGGAGAGGCCGACAGTTCAAATCTGTCTAGCAGCACCATCTTTCCTTCCCCACATATTCGAAAATCCGCGAGCTCGGCATGGCACCATGTCAGGCAGCCGGCGCATGATATTCCGGCCGGTCAGCCCTGCTGCCGGTAATCGCGGGCGGAACAGCCGAATTCGCGCCGGAACTGGCGGCTGAAGGTTTCCAGGTTTTCATAGCCCACCATGGCCGCGACTTCGGTGATGCGCAGGTGCGGTTGCGCCCGCAGGATGTCTGCGGCGCGGTCCAGGCGACGGGCGCGGACCATTTCCATCGGTGTGTCATAGGGCTGGCAGGCTTCATATAGCTTGCTGCGCGAAACGCCGACCGCGCGGGCGATGAAGGCCGGGTCGAGGGCCGAGCGGTGCAGGTTGCGGTCGATACACAGGCGGATCGCCTGCCGGAGCGCATGCGGCACCGCGCTGGAGCCCAGGATGCCGGTATAGTGCGACGCGAGGTATGCGGCGGTCAGCACTTCGAGGGTTACCTTGCCCATCTGTTCGGCTTCGTCGCGGGTTGCCTGTTCCAGCACCCTGAGGGCGGTTTTCATATGATCCTGCAACAGGAGGGTCATGGCGCCGTCCGGCAGCATGTAGCCGTTCAGTTGTTCGATGCCAGGCACACGTTCCGCCAAAAGCATGGTCGGGGCCACGATGGCCAGGTTTTCATAGCCGTCATTGCTGCTGAAAAAGGGGCGCTTCAGGTCGTGCAGGCGGATCTTGCCCGGCGCGAACAATTCGCCGCTACGATAGTCGTTGGCCAGTTCATGGCCCTTCAGGCGCAACTGAATGCCGATACCGTCAAAATCCCCGAGCGCAATGGCGCGTTTGTCGCGCTCGACGCTGGCGGCATGCACAATGCCGTGGCGGGCATAGCCGAACTGGCTGGTGATATAGGTTTCCGCCGTGGCGTGGAAGGGCTCGTCGTAGGGATCGTCCCTGCTGACGGTGCCGAAGGGCGCCGCCGCGACCGAGCGCCACAGGTCGAACTGTTCATGGACCGGCACATGCCGTGTGCTGATGCTGCCGATCTTGGTTTCGGGGTTCTTGCGCACATGGGCGCTTGTCTCGATAAGGTTGCGGAATTCCCGCGGCCTTGCCGCGTCCGGACCCTGCACCTCAATCGTTGCCGCCATGTTTCTCCACCCCGAAAATGGACGCTGCGTCAAATAATCCGGACGCATGGTCAAGCAGCGCCCCACCGAAAACGATAACAATTTTAATTATCTGGTCGTGGAAGGCAACATATTGCTGCCCGCGCGGTTGTTGGCCGATTTCCCGCTGGAATTCCGGGACGTTAAGAGCTGCAGCCGCAGGCGGCCCGCCTCCGCGACCACAAGTTTTTGTTGTCAGGATATGCGCGGGGGCACGACATGACGGAACTGACCGTAACCACCACCAATGATGAAGATTATAACGATGGTGGCCTGGCCGGCGAGACAAATGACGGCGACGGCCTGTCGCTGCGTGAGGCGCTGGCGGTCGCTGAAAGCGGCGATATCATCACGTTCGCTGAAAGCCTGTCAGGCCAGACCATCACCCTTGGTGGTACCGAACTGACAATCGATACCAGCCTCTCCATCGATGGCGATCTGGACGATGACGGTGTTCCGGACATTGTGGTCAGCGGGGACGACCGGTCGCGGGTCATCAGTATCACGTCGGGTGATGTAACGCTGGAGGGCATAACGGTCAGCCATGGCCTGAATGACACGGACGACGATATCTATGGCGCCGGCATTTTTGCGGGCAGCGGCGTCTCGTCCCTGACCCTGCAATCGGTCGAAGTTTCCGACAATGTCTCGCTGGTTCTGGATGACGACTATTATATCTATGGCGGCGGTGTCTATTCGGCGGCGGACAGCCTGACCATCAGCGGTTCGTCCTTCCATGACAATACCGCCAATCAGGATTATGGCGGCTCCGCCTATGGCGGCGGCCTTTATGTCGAGCGTGGCGAAGTCCTGATCGTCAATTCAAGCTTTGTGGGCAATGCGTCGATCGAAGAGGGTGACTATGAAGGCGCCGGGGGCGGATTCTATATCGACAATGGTGTCACCAGCGTCGTCATCGATACGGTCGTTGCCGCATATAACCGGGGTTATTCGGGCGTGCAGATCGACGCCGATACAACGGTGAACAGCAGCACTTTCACCGGCAACGCTGGCGACCAGGTGAGCATTGCCGCCGGCGCCACAGTTACCTTCACCAACACGATTGCGGCGGCAAGCGGCGGCGACGCCTCGGTCGAGGTGAATGTGTCTGCGACGGCCATATTTGGCGAAAATAATATCCTGAGCGCGGCGCCCACGGTTGCGTCCCACGATGTTGGCGGCACGGCCACCGGCGACCCGACGATCGAGGCCGACCTTGGCAATATCTTCTACGCGACCGAATCCCGGCACGAGGTGACGGGCTCGGTGCTGGTCACGCGCGGTATCGTGCAATATGGCATGCCGGCTGGTGATGTCAGTGCCGGTGCCAACGTGCCGGCAACCCTGAACAACCTCGACGGCGCGCCCTCCCATGCCGCCGGCGACGACCCTGTGACGCTGGATAACAATGTCACGGTCACCGACATCGAACTGGACGGCCTCAACAATGGCAGCGGCAACTATAACGGCGCGACCCTGACCATCGCGCGCCATACCGGCCCCGACACGAACGACGTTTTCTCGATTGCCAACACTGGCTCGATCTCGACAGCCGACGGTGTCATCTATGTTGACAGGGGGGCAGGCGGCGGACCGGACCATGCAGCCACCTACACCACATCCAGCGGCACCCTTTATATCAGCTTCGACGGCACGCTGGACGGATATGGCGATGTCGCGGACACAAGCTCGCTTGTCAACAGCATCCTGCAGCGTATCCAGTATGCCTACACCGGCGAGACATCGGGTGATGTGCGGCTTGACTGGGCCTTCAACGACGGCAGCGGCGCACCGAATGCCACCGTCACGGGCGCGACCACCGTATCGGTGACCGGTAACACGCCGGCGGTGATCGGCGGCGAGACGACGGGCAGGACGGACGAAGATGCAACGGGCACCGTGACCGGCAGCCTGACGATCACGGATGATGACGGGACGGACCAGGAAAGCTTCTGCGCAGACACGATTGAGGGCACATACGGCGACCTGATCATCGATGCGAGCGGCAACTGGTCCTATGACCTGGATGAAAGCAATGGCGACGTGCAGGCGACCCGGAACGGCGACAGCCTCGAAGATACCATAACGGTGCATTCGGTCGATGGCACCGAGCAGGATATCGTCATCACCATTGACGGCGAGGATGATTACCCCACCCTGACGGTGACGGCAGAGGACCCGGATTTCCTGAGCGGCGGCAGCGGCGTCACCCTGTTTTCGAACGCGGACTCAAGCGCCGTCGACAATGGCCTGAACCCGATCGGGCTGACGATCCGGATCACCGGGGTGACCGACGGCGCCAACGAGGTCCTGACCGCAGACGGGGTCGATATCGAGCTGACGAACGGATTCACCACCAATACCTCGACCCTGAATTTCCCGGTGATTGTGCAGCTCAGCGGCAGCACGGCCCTGGTTACCTTCGTTGCCAATGATGTCACGACCGACCAGATGAACGACATGATCGACGGCATGACCTACCGGAACGACAGTGAAACGGTTACCGGCGGCACCCGCACCGTGACGATCACCAACCTCAGGGACAATGGCAATGTCAACAGCGACGCCTCCCTGTCGCTTTCGAGCGACGTGAGCGTCGAACAGCGGGAAGACATTATCGTCACCACCGCCGACGACGTGGTGGATGCAAACGATGGTGTGCTGTCGCTCCGCGAAGCGGTTGCGCTGGCGAACAATACCGACGGCGCCGATACCATCCTGTTCGATAACAGCCTGGCGGGCCAGACCATCACCCTGACGGTCGGGCAGCTCACGCTCAATGAAAGTGTGACCATCGACGGGGATGTGGATGGCGACGACAAGGCGGACATTACCATCAGCGGTGATGACACATACCGGATATTCGGCGTGAATACCGATGGCACCGTGACCCTGAATTCCCTCACCGTCGAAGGTGGTTACCACAGCGCTTCCGCAGGCGCGATCTACAGCGCGCTCGGTGCCACGATCAATATCAACGACAGCACTTTCGAGGCCAATTATGCCACGCATTTTGGTGGTGTATTGGCCATGTCCACGGGGGTGCTGAATATCACCAACAGCCTGTTTTCGGGCAACAGTGCAGACGATTCCGGCGGGGCCATATACACGAACGGCGTAGAGGTCAACATCACCTCGTCCACATTCACGCGCAACCAGTCCGACGGCAATGGCGGAGCCGCCTACCTTGTGGGTGTTTCGGATGTCTCGCTCGACCATGTCACCATCATCGGTAATGCCGCCGAAGGCACGGGCAACGACATATATGGCGACAACGGGACCACGCTGACGATCGACAACAGCATCGTCGGCAGTATCGGCACCAGCGGCGCGGGCGCCACGGTCGATGTCATCGGCCCTGTCATCAAGACCGAGGGCTGGACCGCGACAACGGGCGGGGGTTTTGTGGAAACCGTCTATGTGCTTGAAGACCTGTTCGACAGTGTCACAACGATATCCCTTGGCACCGGCAACCTCAGGGCGGGTGTACTGGCGGACAATGGCCAGACGGTCGACACCATCGCCATCAAGTCGGGCGGCAACGCCGACGACACGGCGTCGGACGGCGGCAACATCGGCGCCGGTCCCGACGGCAACGAGGCGGCGGTCATCGGCGGCGACCTGACCGGCAATGTCGACGAGGATGCAACCGGCACCATCGGCGGCAGCCTGACCATCAGCGATGCCGACGGCACGGACGAGGAAGTTTTCTGCGCCGACACCCTTGACGGCACCTATGGCGACCTGACCATCGACGCCAATGGCGACTGGCTTTACGACCTTGATGAAAGCAACGACGATGTGCAGGCGCTGGGCGCGGACGACACCCTGTCCGACACCATCACGGTCAGGTCCGCCGATGGCACCGAACAGGATATTGTCATCACCATCGGTGGTGAAAACGATGCGGCCAGCTTCGGCGGCGACCTGTCGGGCAGCCTGGGCGAGGATGACGACACCATCGGTGGCACGGCCACCGTGTCGGATGTCGATAGCGGCGAGGCCAGCTTTACGCCCGACACACTGGACGGCAGCCATGGCCAACTGGTCATCGACGCAAACGGCGACTGGACCTACGACCTCAACAGCAGCAATGCCGATGTCCAGGGCATGGTGGTGGGTGAAACCCTGACCGACACCATCACGGTCACATCCGCGGACGGCACCGAACAGGATATTGCCATCACCATCGATGGTGCCAACGACGCGCCGACCCTGTCGGGCCTGACAACGCTTGAATATACCGAAGGCGACGGTGTCACGGTGATCGACAGTGATGTCACGTTCTTCGATGCGGACAGCGATTTCGACGGCGCCACGCTCAAGATTTCGGGCTGGTTGCCGGAAGATGGAGCCCGTGTTTCTTACACCGGGACCGGCCCAGGCCAGATCGACTTCAGCGCTGGTTATTTCACCTTTGGAGGCACGCCCTTCGCCACCGTTGCCGTGAGCAGCGACACTAGCTATCTGTTCACCTTCAACGAGAATGCGAGCAACGAAAGCATCGAGGCGCTGATCGAAAGCCTCGCCTACCTGAACCGCTCGGACGATCCGACGGTCAGCCATTTGCTGACGATCGATTTCACCGACGCGCATGGCAATGACCTGCAGGTGGATACCAGCTACACGCAAGTTACCGGCGATGACAGGCCTTTCGCGGGTATGACGGAATTCGGCATCGCACCCGCGCTGGCGGATATCGACGGTGATGGCGACCTGGATACCGTCATTGGATTGCACGAAGGCACCTTCCGATATTACGAGAACACGGGCACCGCCAGCAGCCCGGTTTTCACCGAAGTCATCGGAAGCGACAACCCCCTGAATCTGGTGGATATTGGCGAAAGCGCGACGCCCACCTTCGTGGATATCGACGGTGACGGCGATCTGGACCTGTTCACCGGCGAACTGGGTGCATCCATCAAATATTATGAGAACACGGGCAATGCCGACAGTCCCGTCTTTGAGGAAGTCGCCGGTTCGGATAATCCGTTCGACAGCGTGACGATAGACTCGGCGGCGGCAATTGCCTTCGTTGACATCGACAATGATGGCGACATGGATGCCTTTGTCGGTCGAAGCGACGGCCTGACGGTCTTTGTCGAGAATACGGGCAATGCCGACAGTCCGGCATTCACGCCAGTGTATGGCACGGACAATCCGCTCAACGGGGTCGATTCCGGTTACAGCAGCAGACTGTCGTTCGTGGACTTCGATGGCGACGGCGACATGGATGTCTTCATTGGCGGCGCGAACGGCCTTGTCGTCTATTACGAGAACACCGGCAATGCCGACAGCCCTGTCTTCACGCAGGTCACCGGTTCGGGCAATCCGTTTGATGGGATAGACGTCGGCTACAACAGTGTGCCGGTCCTTGCGGATATCGATGACGATGGCGACCTGGACGCTGTCATCGGCTCCTACGGCTCCGGGGTCTTTGTCTTCAACGCATCGAACTCCAACGATGTCAGCATCGCTGTGACCGGTGTGAACGACGCCGCAACCTTCGGGGGCGACCTGACGGGCACGGTGTCCGAAGATGCGACAGATGCCATCACCGGCACCGCGACGATTTCCGATGTCGACAGTGCCGCGACCTTCAATGCCGACACCATTGAAGGTACCTATGGCGACCTGGTTATCGATGCCAACGGCGACTGGTCCTATGACCTGGATGAAAACAACAGCGATGTGCAGGCGCTGGGCGCCGACGACACCCTGTCCGACACCATCACGGTCACGTCCGCCGACGGCACCGAGCAGGATATTGTCATCACCATTGACGGTGAAAACGACGCCGCGACCTTCGGGGGCGACCTTGCCGGCAATATGGATGAAGACAGCACCGGCACCATCGACGGCACCGCCCAGGCGACGGACATCGACACCGGCGAAAGCGGCTTCACGGCCGATACCATCGACGGCAGCTATGGCAGCCTGACCATCGATGCCGGGGGCAACTGGGTCTATGACCTGGATGAAAGCCATGGCGATGTGCAGGCGCTGGCCGATGGTGAAACCCTGGTCGACAGCATCACTGTCGCGGCGTTGGACGGCACCGAACAGGATATCGACATCACCATCCATGGTGCCAACGATACACCCGCATCGTCGGGCGGCAGCATCAGCGCGACCGAGCACCAGACCGCCAGCTTCACGGCATCCGATTTCGGCTTCACCGACACCGACACCAGCGACAGCCTGGCAAGCGTCCGGATCGACAGCTTGCCGGACGCCGGCACATTGACCCTTTCTGGCAACGCCGTGCAGGCGGGGGACGTGATCGACCTGGCCGACATCGCAAACCTTGGCTACACCCCGGCCAACAATGTGGATGGCGACCGGTCCTTCACCTTCAGTGTTTCGGATGGTACAGCCTGGTCGGACACCGCAACCATGGCTGTCGATGTGACGGGCGTCAACGACACGCCGTTCGGCCTGAAACTGACCAGCGGCGGGGTCACCGAAAACCAGGCGGGTGTGCTGGTGGGCACCTTGCGGGCCACCGACCCTGAAGGCGGCAGCCTCACCTACAGCATCGCCGGCGATGACCGTTTCATCGTGGTTGGCGACAAGCTGTACCTCAGGGAAGGTGTTTCGCTCGATTATGAAGCCGGCGCCAGCATATCGCTGCGGGCCTATGCGGTGGACGCCGGCGGCCTCACTATCGGTGCCGTCATCCATGTCAATGTGCTTGATGTGGTTGAAGGGGTCACCAGCACCGGTACCGCCGGCGATGATACACTCGCCGGCACCAGTGCGGGCGATACGCTTACCGGTGGTGCCGGCAACGACACGCTCGACGGTGGCGCCGGTGACGATTTCATCAAGAAGGACGACAGCGACCCCGGCGAGGATACCCTTGTCGGCGGCGAAGGCGGCGATGTCATCCATGCCGGCGGCGGCAACGACTTTGTGGTCGGCGACGGTGCCAGCGATGGTGCCACCCGCCAGTCACTGATCGACAACAGCGATACCGGCGCCGACGGCGCGGACACCATCCGCGGCGGCGACGGCGACGATACCCTCCTGGGCGGCGGCTGGGACGACGACCTGATCGACGACAATGGTGTCTATGACGAAGGCGAGGAAGTCGAATCCGGTTCCAGCCCGAACATCATGTGGGCCGGCGGCGGCAACGATATCGTCGTCGGCTCGGGCGGCGCGGACCGGATCGGCGGCAATACCGACGACGATTATGTGAAAGGCCTGGGGGGCGACGATACCCTGTTCGGCAACACCGGCAACGATACCCTGCTGGGTGGCGACGGCGACGACCAGTTGTTCAATGGCGAGGACGACGACCTTGCGGACGGCGGCGCCGGCGACGATACCATCTGGGCCGGGGCGGGTGACGATACACTGACGGGCGGCGCGGGGGCGGATGTCTTCTGCTTCGGGCAGAGCGCGGGCAACGATATCATCACCGACTTCAATACCGACGTCGACAGCCTCGATCTCACGGCCCGGGGCATCACGGACACCGCCGCCCTTGGCGATGCCGCGAGCGAGGCGACGGTCGACGGCCAGGCCGGTCTGCTGCTCGACCTTGGCGACGGCGAGACCGTGTTCCTCAAGGGCCTCGGCCTCGCGGATGTGGACACTATCGGCCTCGCGGCCTGATCGGGGGGAGCCGGCAGCGTGGCCGGCGGGGAAGGGGCGCCGGCAACGGGCCCCTTTTGCTTTCAGGGTGTGCCCAGCCAGGCGAAGGCACGTTTCAGGAAGGCCGCCGCGTCCGCCAATACCGGGGTGCCGTGCGCCATCAGCACCCGCCGGGCCGGCCAGTCCAGGATGCGGGCCAGCGCCGTGCGCGCCGTGCGCCGGTTCAGGAAGGCCAGGCGGAATTTGCGCGGCACCGCCGGCTCGGCCTCCAGCATCAGGTCGAGCCGGGCCACAAGGGCGCGCCAGCCCCGGAACCAGCCCGCGGGATACTGCTGCAACAGGTCGGTGAACAGCACCGTGCCGCTGGTGGCGTGAAAAAACACCACCTCGCGGGTGATGGCATTGCCGTGCAGGATCACATGCTCGATCTCGTCGCCCCAGTCGGGCACCGGCAGGTCGCCAAGCGTGGCATCGAAGGCAAGGTCGGGGCGTTTTCTGGCGACGCCGGGGGCCGCATACAGCCGGGCCTCGGGCCAGGCGGTCTTCCAGTCGGCCAGATACAGATGATGCAGCGAATTGGGCGCGACGATATGCCGGACCGTGCCCAGGGTCTCCACCTCGGTCATGAGCGTGTCGGTGAGGGCAACCGGCGACCAGATGAACAGCCCGCCGCCCGCCAGCCGCATCACCGCCATGCGGGTCGGGTAACAGAAACCGGCCACCGCCACCGTGGCGCCGTCGGCGGTCCAGATATCCTGTGCGAAGGGTTTCAGCATCATGATGTCCTTATAGCATGGCGAGGATAACATGGTCAGGGCGCGCCGCCATGGTCCATATGGCCAACCATGCCTTGCCGGTTCATCGGGTCATCGGTTTATCGGGTCATTGGTTTATCAGTTCATTGGTTCATCAGCTCATCGGGGCATCGGTTCATCGGCGAATCTGTGGCGAATCTGTTGCATATGCAACATCTTCAGGGTGCGTTTACCCGGGTGCCAGGCTTCAATTGAATGCTTCGATCTTTCATTTTATAGCGTTTTAAAATTTCATAATGTTTCAGTTTGATAATGTTTGCCTGCCATGAATGTTTCATTACCATTCGTTTCGGGAGGAGGCGCCGTGTCGGCCCCGGTTTCGGGATAGGATCGCATCATGGCCCTTCATAAAGATGAAACACCGGAAACAGGTGGGGAAACATGACCATTAAACTGTCCAGCCTGGCCTCGCGAACGGCGCTTTATGGCGTGCTCGGCCTCAGCATTTTCAGCCAGGGTGCCCTGGCGCAGGAAACATCCGATACCACGGACGATGCCAACCTGACCCTTGAGGAAATTATCGTCACCGGCAAACGCGCGAGCCTTGAACGCTCGCTTGCGACCAAACGCGACGCGCGCCAGGTGCTTGATTCCATTTCGGCAGAGGAACTGGGCAAGTTCCCCGATGCCAACGTCGCGGATTCGCTGCAGCATATCACCGGCATCACCATTTCCCGCGCCCATGGCGGCGAGGGCCAGTATGTCACGGTGCGCGGCCTGCCGCCCCAATACAGCATCGTCACCCTGAATAACCGCATCCTGGCCACCGACGACGACGGCCGGGATTTTGCCTTCGACGTGCTGCCGTCCGAGGTGATTTCGGGTGCCGATGTGCTGAAGTCGCCCGAAGCCGCCGCACTTGAAGGCAGCATCGGCGGTTCGGTGAACCTGCGCTCGGCCCGCCCCTTGGACCGGTCCGGCTTCAACGCCGCCATCCGGGGCGAAAGCGACTATAACACCCTGTCGAAAGACCTAGGCTACAAGGTCTCGGGTGTCATCAGCCAGACATTTGCGGACGACACGGTCGGTTTCCTTGTCGGCATGACCTACCAGGACAAGACCGTGCGCTCGGACGGGCTTGGCGAAATGTTCTTCAACCAGGACTGGCCGTCGGCCGAGGACGTCGGTGCCGAAGGCCAGCTTGGCAGCGCCGATGTGCTGACCTCACCCTGCTGTTATTCGGTCGGTACCTGGATCGAACAGAAAAAACGCTGGGCGGTCTCTGGTGCCTTGCAGTTCAAGCCCAACGACCGGCTCGAGATGACCTTTGACGGCCTGTTTACCCGGCTCGATTCCCCGGCGTCGGGTTACAACGAATCCTTCTATGTCGAATATTATGACGGCAGCGATGCCGGCGACTATGGCAACTGGAGCGACATTGTCGTCGACAACGGCCTTGTGACCAGCATGACCGTGCATGGCCTGGTGCCCGAACAGGTGACCCGCGTCGAACACCGGGTGGTGGACACCTACCAGATGGGCTGGAACGGCAAATATGATGTGACCGACAATTTCCGCATCATGGGTGATGTCTATTATTCGAAGGCCAAGCGCCTGTCGGGCGGCAAGGATAGCTGGGTCGTGGCTGGCGCCGCGGGCGATCATACCGGTTATTTCAGCCTCAATGAAAACGGCCTGCCCAATATCGTGATGGAGCTTGAAGACGGCCGTTCGCTCGCTGAACTCGGCAACGACGATTATGGCGTGCACTGGGCCGAGCTTGGCGGCACCGACGTGCGCGACGAAGTTACGGGCTCGACCCTCGATTTCGACTTCACGCCCAACATGGATTATGTCGCCGCCATCAAGTTCGGCGGCGCCTACACCAAGCGCAAAAAGGTGCGCGACACGGTCGACAACCTGGAGAACGCCTGTAACTATTGCGACTATCCCTTCACCTTCGGCGACGTGGGTGTGGATGTGGTGCGCCCGATGCCGATCGACAATTTCATGGCCGGCGTGGACGGTGATTTCCCGCGCACCTTCGTGGTTTTCGATCTGGATGCCTACTGGGAAGCGCTCAGGGCATCGGATGGCCAGACCATCAACGGCATCACCTACCCGGAAAACTATTCCGACCTGATGACCCCGGTGCGCAACCCGGTGAAATCCTATGCGGTCGATGAAGAAACCTGGGCCGGTTACGCGCAGGTGGACCTTGAAGGCGAAAGCTGGTTCGCGAACGTCGGCGCCCGGCTTGTGCATACCAGCACCAGTGTCGATTATGCGGTGAACGAAATCACCAGCATCGTGTTTGTCGACAGTGGTGGCGCCACCAGCCACTATGATGTCACCTATTCGGAAGCGGTCGAGAAATCCGACAGCGGCAGCTACACCCGGTTCCTGCCCAGCATGAACCTGGGTTACTGGCTGCAGGAAGACCTGCTGCTCCGCTTTGCGGCGGCCAAAACCATGGCGCGCCCGTCCCTGAACCAGTTGGCGCCGACCCGCGAGGATTATGCCTATGACGGCGATTTCTCCATGTATATCGACGGCAATGTCGCCCTGAAGCCGATCAGTGCCAAACAGGCCGACCTTGCGCTCGAGTGGTATTTCCAGGAAGGCTCGGCCCTGACCGCGGCCCTGTTCTGGAAGGATATCGACGGTTTCGTTACCTCGCAGGGCAGCTATGACGTGCCGATCGCGGGCCAGGAATTTTATGTCGAACAGCCGGTCAACGGCCAGAGCGCCAAGGTGAAGGGCGTCGAGGTCGGGCTGCAGTATTTCTTCCAGAACGGCTTCGGCATCATCGCCAACTATACCTACACCGACACCAAGGCCAGGATCGACGGGGTCGAGGAAGGGCTCGAAGGGGTATCCAAACACGCCTATTCGCTGGCCGGCCTTTACCAGAACGACAAGTTCGAAGCCATGGTTTCGGCGGACTATAGCGGCAAGACCATCGTGGCGCTTTATAGCCCCATCGAAGGTGTGCCCTCGACCGGCGAAGCGGTTACCTGGGTGTCGGCGTCCCTCAGTTACCACCTGACCGAACAGGTCGACATCTATGCCAAGGGCAACAACCTGACGAACGCCAAGGAGCGCGCGTTTCTGGGCGACCCGCGGCTGGTGTCCGGTTTCGAAACCTGGGGCCGCAGCTTCTTCCTGGGCGCAAGCTACACATTTTAGGGGCCTCCGGCGGGGCCCCGATCGGGCCCTGCCGGCTTTTTTCGAGTAGCCTCAAGGGGCCGGCACTTCGGTGCCGGTTCACCTGAATAAAGACCAGCCGGAGTGACATGATGACATTTCTGAAATCCGTTCAAACGGGAACCCTTGCCGCCCTTGCGGTGTTTGCGCTGGCGCATACCGCGGTGGCGACCGAGCCGGCCTCGCCCGAAAAGGTCACCCATTTTGAACAGTTGAACCTTTCGAACGGCCTTGCCAAGACCCCGCCCATGGGCTGGAGCAGTTGGAACGGGTTCGGTGTCAATATCAATGAAAAGCTGGTTGTTGAGACCATCGACGCCATGGTCGAAAACGGCATGCGCGACGCGGGCTATATCTATGTGAACCTGGATGACGGCTGGCAGCGCTATAAGGGCAGCCGCAACGACAATCCGCTCGAATATGACCCGGAAAAATTCCCGCGCGGCATCAAATATCTGGCCGACTATGCGCACCAGAAGGGCATGAAGCTGGGCATCTATTCCGGCCCCGGCAAGGACACCTGCGCGGGTTATACCGGCAGCGGCGGGCACGAAAAACAGGATGCCGACATGTTCGCCTCCTGGGGTATCGACCATCTGAAATATGATGCCTGCTGCTCGCACGCCAACGAACCGGCCGATGTGGTGCGCCGCGATTTCCTGGCAATGTCCAAGGCCCTGATGGCCGAAAAACAGGATGTGGTTTACCACACCTGCCACTGCGGCTGGGCCAATATCTGGGAATGGGCCGGCGATATCGGCGCCAACCACTGGCGCATCGGGCAGGATATCTCGGACGATTTCGATTATCCCGAAAACCGCGAACAATATTATTTCGACGTGCTGGACATGATCGACCGGGGCATTGAGCTGAGCAAATATGCCAAGCCGGGCCAGTGGAACGATTTCGATATGCTGATTGTCGGCCTTGACGGCAAAAGCAAAACCCTGGTGGGTGCCGGCGCCTCCAACATCGAATATCGCACCCATTTTTCCATGTGGGCCATGCTGGCGTCGCCCATGCTGGTGGGGTCGGATGTGCGCAACCTCGATCCCTATACGCTGGAAACCCTGACCAACCGTGAAGTGATCGCCATCAGCCAGGACCCGGCCGGCCATCAGGCCCGGAAGGTGCGCGATGACGGCGATTACGAGGTCTATGCCAAAGAACTGGCGGACGGCAGTTATGCGGTCGCCCTTCTGAACCGCAACGGCACCACGGCGGACATCACGGTCAACTGGCACCGCGACCTGGGCCTGCCCTGGGAAAAGGTGGCCGTGCGCGACCTGTGGGCGCACGAAGACAAGGGCAACTTCGAAATTCCCTACACGGCGGAAGTGATCGGCCATGAAGCCAAGGTCCTGCTGCTGCGCGATGCCGGCAAATAGGGAAGGCTGAAGCATGCAGAATAAACCCTGGCTCATCTACGCCTTTGTCACCATGGTCTTCTGGGGCCTGTGGGGCGCCTTTACCGGCATCTCGTCCGAAAACGGGTTCCCGGAAACCCTGGTCTATTGCGTGTGGGCGGTCACCATGATCCCGCCGGCTATCGTGGCCCTGCGCCGCATCGGCTGGAGACTGCAGTATGACAAACGCTCGGTCATCTATGGCTGCATCATCGGTTTTTTGGGCAGCGGCGGCCAGATGGTCCTGTTCCATGCGGTGCAAACCGGCCCCGCGTACCTGATCTTCCCGGTCATTTCGCTGTCGCCCATCGTGACCATCCTCCTGTCCTTCTTTTTCCTGCGCGAACGCACCACGGGCCTCGGGCTTCTGGGCATTGTGCTCGCGCTTGTTGCCTTGCCGCTGTTTGACTATAGCGGCACCGAAGGCGCGGGCTCGTATGGCGCGGAATGGTATGTGCTGGCGCTTGTCGTGCTGGGTGCCTGGGGCGTGCAAGCCTTTTTCATGAAGCTTTCGAACGAGACCATGCAGGCCGAAAGCATCTTTTTCTACATGATGGTCACGGGCCTTGCGCTGATCCCCGTCGCCTTGTGGATGACCGACTTCTCGGCACCCGTGAGCTGGGGTTTCGGCCTTGGCGGACCCTGGTTCGCGGCGCTGATCCAGATTCTCAACTCCATCGGCGCCCTGTGCCTTGTGTATGCCTTCCGGTACGGCAAGGCCATGGTGGTCTCGCCGCTCACCAACGCCGGCGCGCCGCTGACGACCGCGATCATCTCGCTCGCGCTTCTGGGTGTGGTGCCGGGCGGGTACCGGCTGGCCGGCATCATCCTGGCGCTGGTCGCCGCCGGCCTTCTGGCCGCCGAACCCGAAGAAGCCGACATCCGGGGTGGGGCCCATGACCAGGCTTGACCGTCGCCAGTTCCTGATCGGCGCCGCCGCCACCGGTGCCATTGTGGCCGCACCAGCCCGTGCCGCGACGCAAAGATCGGTCGCCGGCCTGAAGGCTGCGCCCATGGATAGCGTGCGTTTCGGCATCATCGGGGTTGGTGATCGCGGGTACGAACATGTGCGCAGCCTTGCCATGCTGGACGGGGTGCAGATTGTCGCCCTCTGCGACCTGTATGAGGACCTTCTTGAAAAATCCGCCAGCCATGTCGAGGCGGAACGCGGTTACCGCCCGGCCCTTGTGCATGGCGACGAGCATGCCTACCGCACGCTTCTGGACCGGGGCGATATCGACGCGGTGCTGATCGCCACACCCTGGGAATGGCATGTGCCCATGGGGGTCGAAACCCTCGCGAGCGGCAAACATGCCTTCATCGAGGTGCCGGCGGCCCAGACCATCGAAGGCTGCTGGGCGCTCGTCGACGCTGCCGAAGCCGCGCAGAAACATTGCATGATGCTGGAGAACTGCTGCTACGGCCGGACCGAGCTGATGGTACTGAATATGGTGCGGCAGGGCCTGTTCGGTGACCTGACCCACGGCGAGGGCGCCTATATCCACGACCTGCGCTGGCAGATGAAGGACATCAAGCGCGGCACCGGTTCCTGGCGCACACCCTGGCACACACGGCGGGACGGCAACCTGTATCCGACCCACGGGCTGGGGCCCATCGCGCAATATATGAATATCAACCGGGGCGACCGGTTCGATTATCTGACGTCCATAAGCTCGCCCGCCTTGGGCCGGGCGGCCTATGCCCGCGCCAGCTTTGCGCCGGACCATGCCCGCAACAAGGCGGCCTATGTGACCGGCGACATGAACACCAGCCTGATCAAGACCAAACTTGGTCGCAGCATCATGGTGCAGCACGACACCACGACCGCGCGGCCCTACAGCCGGCTCAACCTTGTGCAGGGCACGAAGGGCATTTTTGCGGGCTTCCCGGACCGTATTGCCTTGGGTGCCGGTGCCGGGCCGGACAGCCATACCGAATGGCAGCACGATATGGAGCCCTGGTTCGACCGCTACGACCATCCGCTCTGGCGCGCAAGCGCCGAGCTGGCCGCCCGCCACGGCGGCCATGGCGGCATGGACATGGTGATGATGTGGCGGCTGGTCAGTTGCCTGCGCGCGGGCGAAGCGCTTGACCAGTCGGTTTATGACGCGGCGGCCTGGTCGGCCATCGGCCCTTTGTCTGCGGCCAGTGTCGCCAACCGCAGCACCAGTATCGATGTACCTGATTTTACCCGGGGCGGCTGGCAGAGCGCCGAACCCCTGGGTGTTGTGGGAGTATGAGTATGCAGATCATGCAGGACATTGTGTCCGCGCATAAGGGCGGGTCGCCGGTGGGCATCTATTCGGTCTGTTCCGCGCATCCGCTGGTGATCGAGGCATCCCTGCGGCACGGCGAGGCAACGGACAGTGTTGTGCTCATCGAAGCCACCTCGAACCAGGTGAACCAGGATGGCGGTTATACCGGCATGCAGCCGGCCGATTTTGTCGCGCGGGTCCATGCCATCGCCGACCGGATCGGCTTCGACCGCAAGGATATCCTGTTCGGCGGCGACCATCTGGGCCCCAACTGCTGGCAGCACCTGCCGGCGGACGAAGCGATGGACCGGTCGGATGTGCTGATCGACGGGTATGTGCGCGCGGGCTTTCGCAAGATCCATCTGGATTGTTCCATGTCCTGCAAGGGCGACCCCGTACCCCTGACCGATGCGATCGTCGCCGCACGTGCGAGCCGCCTGTGTGCGGTCGCCGAAGCGGCCTGGCGTGCGGTGGGCGGTGAAGCCCCGGTCTATATCATCGGCACCGAAGTGCCGGTGCCGGGCGGCGCCACCGAAGACCTGGACAGCCTGGTCGTCACCTCGCCCGACGCGGCGGCGGCAACCATCGAAGCGCACCGGCTGGCGTTCGACCGCGCGGGGCTGATGGATGCCTGGCCCCGGGTTGTGGGGCTTGTGGTCCAGCCGGGGGTCGAGTTTGACCATCACAAGGTGGTCGATTATGTGCCAACGGCGGCCACGCGCCTCAGCCGCTTCATCGAACAATTCCCGACCATGGTGTTCGAAGCGCATTCGACCGATTACCAGACACCGTCTGCGCTGGCGGCGCTGGTGCGCGACCATTTTGCCATCCTGAAGGTGGGCCCGGCGCTGACCTATGCGCTCAGGGAAGCGCTTCTGGCCCTGGATACCATCGAACGGGAACTGGTGGGCGCTGACACGGCATGCAATGTGCGCGAAACCGTGGCGCGCGCCATGGCCGACAATCCGGCGCACTGGCGCAAATATTATGCGTCTGGTGGCGCGCAGCAGCGACTGGACCTCGAATATTCCTACAGCGACCGTATCCGCTACTATTGGGCGCAGCCGGCGGTCGAGGAAGCGGTCAGCCGGCTGATCGCCAGCCTCAACGCCAGCCCGCCGCCCCTGACCATGCTCAGCCAATATATGCCAGGCGAATATTGGGCGGTGCGCGAAGGCCGCATCCGCAACCGGGCGGAAGAGCTGATCATGCACCGGATCGACACTGTCCTGAAAATGTATTCTGGCGCCAGCCAGGCCGCGGAGACCAGCGAGTGATGACCTACTTGAATATCCCCGAAACCGTGCTCAGGGACCGTAACGGCCTGTGGACCGCGCGCGAGATCGCCCAGCAGCCCGATGCCTGGATGGAAACCAGCCAGCTATTGGCAGACAAGGGCACGGCGCTTGGCCGCTTCCTCGCGCCTCTTCTGGCCGACCCGCGCCTGCGCATCATCCTCACCGGTGCCGGCACGTCCGCCTTCATCGGCGAATGCCTTGAACCGGTTTTGACCGCCCGCCTTGGCAAGCGGGTCGAGGCCATCGCGACCACCGACCTGGTGTCAGGCCCCGACGAATATTTCCAGGCCGATGTGCCGACCCTTCTGGTGTCGTTCGGCCGCTCTGGCAGCAGCCCGGAAAGTGTGGCGGCGGTCAATCTGGCGGACACGATCCTCGATCGCTGTTATCATCTGGTCATTACCTGCAACAGCGCGGGCGAGCTGTACCGGATCGCCGAGGCGCGCAGCAACTGTTTTGCGCTCGCTTTGCCGGAACAGACCCACGACCGCAGCTTTGCCATGACCTCCAGCTTCTCGTCGATGATGCTGGCGGCGCTGGGTGCCTTCACCCCGCTTCTGAAGGACGCGGGCACGGTCGCGCGGCTTGCCGACGCCGGGCGTTTTGTGCTCAGCCATCATATCGCCGCGCTCCAGAAACTGGCGGATGCCAATTTCGGCCGGGTCGTGTATCTGGGCAGCAAGGGTTTCAAGGGCCTGGCGCGCGAGGCGTCCCTGAAGCTGCTGGAACTGACCGACGGCCAGATTGTCACCACTTTCGACAGCCCGCTCGGTTTCCGGCATGGCCCCAAGACCATCATCAACGACCGGACCCTGGTGATGATGTTTGTCTCGTCCGACCCCTATACCCGCCAGTATGACCTCGACCTTCTGGACGAACTGCGCGCCGATGGCGAGGTTGGCCGCGTGATCGCGATCAGCGCCCGGGCCTGTGCGCGGGTCACTGCAGGCGACCATATGCTGGTCGAAGGGGCAGACGACATGAAGGATGCGCTGCTGTTGTTTCCCTATATCCTGTTCGCGCAGGTCTATGCCTTCTATCATGCGCTCAGGCTTGGCAACGCGCCCGACAGCCCCAGCGCATCGGGTACCGTGAACCGGGTCGTGAAGGGTGTTACCATCCATGACCTGAAGGGCAGCAAGGGGCCGAAAGCGGTCCCCGAAGCAGGATAGGACGCTATATCGTGTTCATCGGTGTTGATGGGGGTGGAACCAAAACCGCGTTTGCGCTGGTCGCAGGCGACGGCAGGCTTCTGGCGCGCCATGTTGCGGCCACCTGTTCGTACCTCAGTGTCGGCATGGACGGCGCCAAGGCGGTGCTCGAACAGGGGGTGAAGGCTTTGCTCGCCAAGTCCCACGTACCGCTCGCGCGCGTTGACCATGCCTTTTTTGGCCTGCCGGCCTATGGCGAGGACAGCGAAGCCCGACCTGTCCTCGACAGCCTGCCCATCGACCTGTTCCCCTTGGGCAATTACCGCTGCGACAATGACATGATCAACGCCTGGGCCGGCTCGCTGGCGTGCGCGGACGGCATCAATATCATCGCCGGCACCGGCTCCATCTCGTATGGCGAAAATGCCGGGCGCGGCGTGCGCTGCGGCGGCTGGGGCGAACTGTTCGGCGACGAAGGCTCGGCCTACTGGATCGGCCGGGCTGGGCTTGGCCTTTTTTCGAAAATGAGCGACGGCCGCTGCCCCAGAAGCCCGCTTTACGACCTGATTGCCAACCATTTTGGCCGGACGGCGGACCTGGATATCTGCGGGGTGGTGATGGACGAATGGCAGGGCGAGCGCAACCGTATCGCCGCCCTCAGCCAACTGGTGGCAACCGCGGCGGGTGCGGGCGACCCCTATGCCCGCAAGCTGTTCAGCGACGCCGCCACCGAACTGGCCGCCATTGTCGACGCCACACGCAGGGCGCTCATGTTCGCGGAAGGCCAGCCGGTACCGGTATCCTATTCAGGCGGTGTGTTCGAAGCCGGCGAGGTGATTTTCCAGCCCTTCAGCGCCGCGCTCAGGGCCCGCTACGGCCATTATGAGCTCAGGGCACCCCGTTTCACGCCGGTTCTGGGCGCCGCCGTCTATGCCGCCAAGCTGGCGGGCCACGCTTTCGACGAACGGGCGCTGGCCGTGTTGGCCGCCGAAGCCGAAAGCCGGGTTGCCTGAAGGGCAGCCATGCCGGGCCTCAGTCCGGGTCTGTGGTCACGACATCCACACCCAGGCCGCGCAGGCGCCGGGCCACGTCTGCCGGAATGTTGGAATCGGTAATCAGCCGGGTAATCGCCACCGGCTCGACGATCTTGTGCAGGCACACACGCCCGAATTTGGAACTGTCGGTCACCACGATCACTTCGCTCGCCGCCTGGCACATCATGCGGTTGAGCGACGCCTCGGGCTCATAATGCGTGGTGATGCCTTTTTCCATATCGAAGCCGTCCACACCCAGGAACAGCTTGTCGATCAACAGGTTCTTCATGGCATATTCGGCCTGCGCGCCATAGAAAGCCATGTTCTTGCGCCTGAGGCTGCCGCCCAGCATGATCAGTTGCAGTTTTTCGCACCGGGTCAGTTCCGACATGATGCCGAAGTCGTTGGTGACGGCGACAATTTCCATATCGTCCTCGATATTGGCGGCAATCTGGAAGGTGGTGGTGCCGGAATCCAGGATCACGCTGTCGCCGGGCGCGATATAGCTTGCGGCCAGCTTGCCGATCTTGCCCTTGGCGTCGGTATGGCGCTGTTGTTTCAGTTCCAGCGCCGCTTCGCTTTTGGGGCCATGGTCGTCATTCAACAGCGCCCCGCCATAGGAGCGGGTGGCGATGCCGCGCTTTGCCAGAAATTCCAGGTCCTTGCGGATGGTCTGGGTCGAAACCGCAAAAATGTCGGACAGGGTCAGCACCTGCACGCTGCCCTGCCGGCGCAGCATGTCGATGATGCGTTCGCGTCTGCTGCTTGTATCCCGCACGGGTGCGCCCCTGTTGATTGCCGGTACCAAATTCTGCCGCTGGCTCAAGGGCCTGCGCGCCCATCACGGTAGCGGATTCCACCCCGAATTCAACCCGGGAAACTGCCTCAGGCCTGATCGGCTTTTTGTGCGGGTGCAAGGCCCGCCAGCAGGTCCTTGCCGCGGTCGTCATCGGGATAGAGCTTGCAGTATCGCCCGGCATAGGTACGGGCCAGGCCATGCCGGCCGGCGGCCACCAAGAGGCGGCACAGGCGTTTGAGGAACTGGAGGTTGCCGGGGTTCAGGTCGGCGGCTTCACGCGCCAGGTCTATCGCTTTCCCGGGCTTGCCGGCGCGTTCGGCATCCAGGCTGCGGTGGTGCATTACCTCGGCCTGCCAGTGCTGGGCTTCAAGCGCAAGGGCATTCAGCCGCGCTGCGATATCCAAGACCGTTTCATCCGACCAGCGGGCTTCGGGGCCCGCCTTGCGACCAGCCTTCGTGGTGGTGAAATCAAGCCCGAATTCGGCCTTCAGGAAGGCGATCTCGGCTTCGGCCGCCGCGCGCACACGGGCGTCGGCTTCGTCATCCAGCGCGAAAGCACTGCCCCTGATCTGCATCAGGTTCACCCTGCGGGCGCGTTCCGGGTTCCAGATGCCGTCCTGTTCACGCGGGAACTGGCGGGTCAGCGCATCGGCGATCAGGGTCGCTTCATAGGACAGGCTGCTGTTGGCGTCGGCGCCCTCAAGGGATTTGACCTCGTCATCCGCGAGGCCGACCAGCGACAGGAAATCGGTCACCACATCCTGGTTCCTGAGTTCCACACGGTCGAACTTGCGCACCTGCATGTCCGTGGCGCCAAAGGCATCGCGGTATTTGGGCAGCACGATCGAGGATTTGAAAAAATAGGCGTTCTGCTGTGCGGCTTCGAGGGTGCGGAAACCCATCTTCACGCCCTGCTGGGTGGCGGATGCCGCATGCGACACCGGGTGGCGCACATAACAGACCACGGTCACCTCGTCGGCGAGGCTGTGCAGGTAGGCCGCCATCTCCCGGCATTTTTCGGGGGAGGTCTTGGGCAGATATTCGCTGGAGAGGATGAGGGTGTGGCAATCGCTGGCTGCGACATCCTTTTCGAAGCGCGCCATCTGGGCCCTGTTCCAGGCGTCGACCAGTGCCCTGGTTTCGCGGCCATGGCGGGCATGGAACGGAATTTCGGTCGGGTCTTCCCGGAAGTGGGACGCGAAGAAAATATGGTTGGCGTCATTATTGGGATAAAAATAGCCCAGTGCGCCCAGTCGCTTGCGGTTCTTGAAACAGGTACCCTGGATGCTGCTGGTGCCGGTCTTGGGCGAGCCGATATGCAAAAAGGCGCGGCGGAACCGGCGGGCCGGCAGGCTGGCCTCCGTGCGCTTGCTGCTGTCGCTCTTGTTATCCGCCATCGGGCGCTTCTCCGGCCTTATGATGTCCCGGGCTCCAGCTTTAGTGGAAAGCGCAGGCCGGGGAAAGGCCGATTGTGCCTTTGGGGGCGCCAGACGTGCCCCAAAACGGGACTCCGGTGATGGTGTTCCGGTACAATTTATGGTATAAGCCGGGCTTCGTTTGTGTGTTTTTCAGATTTTTCTTTTCAGCTTTTTATTTGTGTCAAAGGGGGGCTAGACCATGACACCAATCCCGATCAGCTATGCTGACGCACGCCCGCGCATGAAACCGGGCGACGTGATCGCCTTTTCCGGCAAAGGCCATTTTTCCGAAATCATCAAACTGGCGACCCTCTCTGACGTGTCGCATGTGGGTGTGATCCTGCAGACCCAGATGGTCGGTGACGACGAGGACCGGTTTTTCAACCAGATCATCGAATCCGCCACCGTGCGCGGTTTTTCCGGCGTGAGTGCGTCGCGCCTGTCGGAAAGGCTGGCCGACTATGACGGCAATATCTGGTGGCTGCCGATCCGCATGAACCTGAAGGTCGAGATCGAAAAATACAAAGCCTTCTATAATTTCCTGTTCAAGCAGGCCGCGCTCAGGAAACCCTATGACCTGCCGCAGGCCTTGTTGTCGGCGGTGGATATCCTTGAGCACACGGCGCTTGAGGACGATATGCCCGGTTATAACCGCGAGGATTTCGAGAAGTTCTTCTGTTCGGAACTGGTCGCGGCAGGGCTGGAGGTTGCGGGTGTGGTGCCGCGCATCAATGCGTCGGAGGTAACACCCATCGACCTGTGCCGCTGGAATATCTACGAACAGGACTATTATGTGCTGAAAGGCGAGGGGCAGCCAAAGATCAGCCGTTTCAACCGGCTTGACCCCGGCCTGTGGGACGTCTGATCAGGCGCTCTTGCCCGCCGGGTATTTTTCGCGCATCCATGCGACCGACTGGCGGACCAGTTCCGCCAGTATGTCCATGTCTATGTCCGCCAGCTTGTTGACATACAGGCAGGAGGCGCCGGTCTTGTGTTTGCCAAGCCGTGCCAAAAGCGCATCATAGCTGTCGAAACCGGGCATGATATAGACCGAGATGGCGGCCTTGCGCGGCGAAAAGCCGGTCAGGCAGGAATCGCCCTCGCGTCCGCTGTCATACCGGTAATGGTAACTGCCGTATCCGACAATCGTGGGCCCCCACATGCGGGCTTGCTCGCCGGTGATATCCTGCATCAGGGCATCGAGGGCACGGGCATCCGCCTGTTTGGCCGCGGGGGTGACCGCGGCCAGAAATGCCTCGACACTTGCGTCGGTTGCCCGGGTCTTGTTTTCCGCCATGCTGCTGCCTCCCCTTATTCGGCCGGCAGGCCGAAGACCAGTACCATAGCACCAAGAAGTGCCGCCGCGCCATGGCTGGCCGCACGTCCGTGTTCGCCCGCGCGCCAGGTCAGCACCGTCGCAATGCCGGCCTGCAGCATATAATAGGCGGCAAAGGCGCGCGAGGCATAGGCGATGATGGCAAAGATATCCGCCTGCCAGGTGATGACGACGGCGAGCGCACACAAAAGCATATAGCTGCTGCCCAGCTTCAGCCGGTTTTCCGACAGTTCGTTCATCAGCCCGCCGCCGCCATTGGTGTCGGCCACCGCCGCCGAAAACTGGGATGCAAGCGCGGCCAGCGACAGAAGCGGCAAAACGATGAAGGACAAGGGGGCCAGGTCGTCGATGATGGCGGTTTCGCTGCCGGCTTTCACGCCGCCGTTCTGGGGTGCCAGGTACATAAGCGCCAGCGCGATAAAGGCCACATAGATGCCGGATGCCAGCCACTGGGCACGGCGCATGCTGCGGATGCGCATGTCGGCATCATAATGTTTGCCCAGGTAGCGCGAGGTCTCGAACCCTTGCACCAGCAGGATCAGGCCCAGGCAGATGCGGGCCTCGTTCCAGCCGCCAAAATGCGCCTTCGGCCATGCGTCGACCACAGACAGGCCCTCGCGGGCATTGGCGATCAGAAGCCCGCCCAGAAGCCCGGCGATCACCGCCAGTTTCAGGCTCACGGATATGGTTTCCATGCGTTCCAGCCCGCTCAGGCCCCGCCACCAGCCGACGGCGGCAATCAGCACCAGCACGCAGGTGGCGATCAGCCGGGTGTATGTGGGGTCGGCCAGCCCGACCGATTTCAGCATGAAGGCGCCAAACAGGTTCAGGTAATAGGTGACCGAAATCACATAGGCGACCGCCAGTGCGATATTGCTGCCGCGTTCCAGCCAGCGCGTGGTCGGGTCCAGTTGCCCGTTTTCCAGAAGCGGTTCGAACAGCCGGATATTGCTGCGGATGGCGCTGCCGAACAGGTATCCGGCCAGGCACAGCAGCACCATGATCGGCAGGGCATAGGCCCCGGCAAGCTGTGCCAGCAGCGGTCCGACCACCAGAAAACCCGACCCGATGACCGACGCCAGCGGGGTCGCCATCGCGCGCCAGAAGGCATTATGTTCCATCTTCGGGCGCAACAGCATGCCGGCCAGAAGCACGGTCAGGACAAGGATGGTGGCGGTTATGAACATGGCGCCATGATTGTCAGGCAAAATGGGGCGGTGCAATGGCCAACGGTTGGCCGGCACAAAAAACTTCGCCTGGCCCCTTGCCAGCGGCGCGCTTTTGCCCTTTGGTTGCGACAAGCCCCGAACGGGGTGCGAACAACAGGCACAGGCAGGACATGCCCGACCGTATCGCCATCATCCGCAACCCCAGCGCCGGGCGGCGCACCGGCCCCTTTATCGACAAGGTGGCACGCCGGCTGCGCGCGGCTGGTTATCCGGTCACCGTCCTGGACACCGAAGCGCCGGGGCATGCGACCGACATTGCCAGAAAGCTGGTTGAAGACGGCACCGCAGACCTGATTGTGGCCGCGGGCGGCGACGGCACCATCCGCGAGGTGGCAACCGGCGTCAACGGCTCGGACCTGCCCGTGGGTCTTATCCCCGCCGGTACCGCCAATGTGCTGGCGCGGGAACTGGGCTACCTGCCGCGTGGCCGGCGTTCCAGCCGCCATGTCGCCCATGCGCTCATGTCCAAAAACACATTGGCGCTGCACCCGTTCGAGGTGGGTTTCGAAGGGTCGGCGCGCCTTGGCTTCTGCTGGCTGGGCGCCGGCTTCGATGCCGAAGTGCTGACCCGGGTGTCCCCGAAGCTGAAGGCCGTCACCGGGCGCCTTGCTTTTGTGCCGGCCACTTTTGGTGCGCTTCTGCGCCGCGGGCCCGATGTCGACTGGCAGGCGCCGGACGGCACGAAGGGCCAGTGCGGCTGGCTGATCGCCTCCAATATCCGGCGCTATGCCGGTCCCTTTATCCTGACGCGCCAGACCCGTGTCGGCGACCGCGGCCTTGCCTGCCTGATGCTGAAGGGCAGGGGCGGCCTGTCGCGCATGGGCGACCAGATGGGCCTGGCCATGGGCCGGCTTGACCGGCGGGCCGATGTGCTGGCGCTGGCGGACGGGTCGCTGACAGTGGGCGGCGACGCTGTGCCCCTGGAACTGGACGGCGATTTCCTCGGCTACGGGCAGGCCACGGTGCGCCCGTGCGAACGGGCGGTGCGGTTCCGCACCGGCCATATGCCTGACTATTAAACGTTTTATCGGCAATAATGATATTTGAAACATCATTTATTTTGTATTATCATCACATATCGATGGATCTGACAGGTATGAAGCCATGATCACAGCCCCGCAGCTTCGGGCCGCCCGCGCCCTTCTCGGCATGGACCAGAAAACCCTGGCCGAAAAGGCCGGTGTTTCGGTGCCGACAATCCAGCGCATGGAGGCCAGTGAAGGCCATGTGCGCGGGGTGGTGGATACGCTGATGAAGGTGATTGCCGCCCTGGATGCCGCCGGGATCGAGCTGATCGGCGACAATGGGCAAAGCCTGTCGGGGGGCCGCGGTGTGCGGCTGAAGGCGCCGGCGGTACCATCGCCCGCACGGCCGGAAACCTGACCAGCGCGACGACCGCCGACAGACCTGCACCGGGCCAGGCCGGGCACCTTTGCCGACGATCCGCCGCCTTGACTGAAGGCTGTCGGACAGATGCACAAAACCACCGCCCCCCGGCCTGATGCCGGGTCCTATTTCGACCTGTTTGTGCCGAAGCTCGTGACCGTGCTTCGGGAAGGCTATGGCCTTCAGCACCTGAAGGCGGACGTGGCCGCCGGCCTGACTGTTGCCATCGTGGCGCTGCCATTGTCGATGGCCATTGCCATCGCGTCAGGCGTCGGGCCCGAACGTGGGCTTTATGCTGCCATCTTCGGGGGCTTCCTTGTGTCTGCCTTGGGCGGCAGCCGCTTCCAGATCGGCGGACCGGCAGGGGCCTTCATTGTGCTGGTGGCGGCCACGGTCGCGCGCCACGGGGTTGATGGCATGTTGCTCGCGACCCTGATGGCGGGGCTGATGCTGCTTGCGATCGGGTTCCTGAGGCTGGGCACCTATATCAAATTCATCCCGTACCCTGTGACGGTGGGTTTCACCGCCGGCATCGCCGTCATCATCTTTGCGAGCCAGGTCTCGGCGCTTCTGGGCCTCAGCCTCAAGGGCGCGGAGCCCGGGCCACTTCTCGACAAGATCCCGGCGCTGGTGGCCGCCGTGCCGACGGTAAATATGGCCGCCGCCGGCCTGGCCGCCCTGTCGGTTGCGGTCATTGTGCTGCTCCGGCGTTTCCTGCCGCGCTGGCCGGGCATGCTGATCGCGGTGGGCCTTGCCGCCCTGCTCACGGGCGCACTGGCACTTGATGTGCCCACCATCGGCAGCCGTTTTGGCGGCATCCCCTCCAGCATGCCGCTGCCCGCGTGGCCGGCGTTCAGCCTCGCGAAGGCGCAGGCGGTGCTGCCGGACGCCATCGCCTTTGCGCTTCTGGGGGCCATTGAATCGCTCTTGTCCGCCGTGGTCGCGGACGGCATGAGCGGGCGGCGCCACCGCTCCAACTGCGAACTGGTGGCACAGGGGGCGGCCAATATCGCCTCGGCGCTATTTGGTGGCCTGTGTGTCACCGGTACCATTGCCCGCACCGCCACCAATGTGCGCGCGGGTGCCCACGGCCCCATCTCGGGCATGGTGCATTCGGTCACCCTGTTGTTGTTCGTGCTGGTCGCGGCACCCCTTGCGGCCTGGATACCCTTGTCGGCGCTGGCCGCCGTCTTGGCCGTGGTGGCCTGGAACATGGTCGAACGCCACGCGATCCGCATCCTGATGCGCGGCATGGGCGGCGATATGCTGGCGCTTCTCGCCACCTTTTTCCTGACTATCTTCCGCGACCTGACCGAAGCCATTCTTGTCGGTTTCGCCATCGGCACGGTCAGCTTCATCGCCCGCATGTCGCGCGCGACCGAGGTCGAACAGTATCTGCCCCAGGTGAACGAAGACACGGCGGACGCCGCGCCTGCGGACCGCGCCCCCTATGACGCCGAATTTGCAGCCGACGACGATGTGGTGGTCTACCGCATCAACGGGGCCTTTTTCTTCGGCGCGGCTTCGATGGTCGGGGCGGTGTTCGACCGGATCAGCGACCCGCGCAAGGCGCTGGTGGTGGATTTTGCGGCGGTACCGTTCCTGGATGCCACGGCAGCCAATACCATTGCCGCGCTTGCCGGGCGCGCCGAACGCACCAATATGATGCTGGCCATCAGTGGTGCGCGGGCGGCCGTGCGCCATGAGTTGCTCCTCCATGGTGTCCGGCCGCCCGCGGTTCTTTTCAAGCCCACGATTGCAGGCGCGGTTGCGGCTGTGCGCAAGGCGCGCGCCAAAGCCTAGAGCGGGGCCATCTGCAGCCAGCCGTCGGGCTTGCCGGCCAGGTTCACCGATTGCCCCTGGGCATCGATGATCAGCCGCACGCGCTGGCGGGTCAGGTTCAGCCGCTCGCTGGGGCCGATTTCCACCGCCTCGTCGAACTGTAATACGGCTTTCCAGACATTGCCGCGTCCCGCGATTTCAAGGCCGCGGATATGGCCTCTGAAACGCGCGCCGCGATAATGGCCGCACACGGCGGCACCCACCGCCCACGGGCAGGGTTTTTCGCCGTCAGCGCGCGCCTTCAGTTGCGCCGACATGGTGTTCCAGTCCCGGTGGCCGTCTTCCTGCGCGACAGCTTCAAGGCTTTGGGCATGGGTAAGGGAATGGCCAAGGCCCGCAAGGAATGTGCGCAGCCGTTTGGCCCGGTTTTTCGCCTGGTCTGATAGGTTGGTCATGGTTCGTCTTCCGCGAACGGTCGTCAGAATGCCGGGTGCCCGCCTTGCCGTCTTTCGCCGTTCTTCACGGTTATTTGACGAACGATCATCAGAGGACCTTCACCATGCCAAAGGCTGCGGGCGGCGGGCGGTCCTGAAGCCCGGGCACCTTGTGTCATGCCTGTGCGCACGGGTCAAGCCTCTCGACCCCGGGCCGCATGGATGCTAGCGTGCCGCCCACGGGAAATGGGGGAGACATTCCATGAAGGATGCACACGTGCCGGTACGCAATGGTTTCTGGCGCTTTTTTGGCCCGGGGCTTCTGTTTGCGGGCACCGCGGTCGGCACGTCGCATTTTGTGCAGTCCACCCGCGCGGGTGCGGTGTTCGGGCTTGGCCTCATGTCCGTGGTCATCCTCGCGAACCTGTTCAAATATCCCGCTTTCCGCTTTGGCGCCCATTATGCCGCCGCCACCGGCAACAGCCTGGTGGAAGGCTATCGCCGGCAAGGCAAATTCCCGCTCTGGTTCCTGTTCTGTGTGCTTATTGCCGCTGACGGATTTGCCGTGGCCGCCATTTCGCTGGTCACCGCCGGTATCCTGAAGGCGGTTCTGGGCATTTCCCTCGGCATGCTGCCGCTCACGGGTGCCGTGATGCTGGTGGTGGGCGCCTTCCTGGTGGTCGGCCACTATGCCTGGCTCGACCGCTTGAACAAGCTGTTCATGGGGCTGATCACCTTCTGTACGCTTTTGGCGACCGCGATCGCGCTGCCGCATGTCAGTTGGGACTTTTACCCTGCCACCGCGCCGGCCATGGACGGCAAGACCCTGATGTTCATCGTGGCCCTTGCCGGCTGGATGCCGACGGCGGTCGAGGTTGCGGTCATCAGTTCGCTCTGGACCGTGGCCAAGATGGGCGGGCAGAAACCCGACAGCGGCCATATCGGCCGCGTGCTGGCGGATTTTGATATCGGTTATACCGGCACGGCGATCCTGGCGGTGTGTTTTGTGCTGTTGGGCGCGGGTGTGCTGCATGCGGGCGGTATCCAGCCCGCCGACACGGCGCCCGGTTTTGCCGCCCAGGTGATCAAGCTTTATGAAAGCACGCTGGGCGCCTGGGCCACGCCGGTGATCGGCGCCGCCGCGATTGCCGTGATGTTTACGACCGCCCTGACAGCCACCGACGGCATTACCCGTGCGCTGGTGGCCTGCGGCCATGCACTTCGGGGCCATGCGCACGATACCGCGATGGACGACCGCACGAAGGCATATATGTTCACCCTTCTGGGTGTGCTGGTGGCGGCTTTCCTGCTCTTGTCCTTTTTCCTGCAAAGCTTCCAGGCTTTTGTCGACCTTGCGACCAGCATCGCCTTCCTGACCGCGCCCATGTTGGCCTGGTTCACCCACCGGGCCGTGTTCGGCCCGGATGTGGCCGCGCACGCGCGCCCGAGCCGCACCATGGAAATCTGGAGCTGGGTCGGCATGGTGGTGATGGCGGCCTTTGCGCTTCTGTATCTGAAGGTCGCATTTTTCTGAGGTTGGTGCCGGGCAGGCGGGCGTTCAGTCCACCGCTTTCATCAGCTGGCGGTCGAAATAGCGGAGCAGGGCGTCCAAAGCCTTGCCGCGCTTCAGCACTTGGCCGTCCATGCCCATGATGCGCCACATGCCCTGCTGACCGGCATTTGCGGGTTCCTTGATGATGCGATAGAGCGGCATTTCGCTGGCACGCCGGAAAATCGAGAAGATCGCCATCTGCGACAGATGGTCGATCGCATAATCGCACCATTTGCCGGCAGCAACCATGCGGCCATAGACATTCAGTATACGGGTCAGTTCGGGGCGGACGAAATAAACGGCCTGCTCTTGGGCCCGCGAGGGACTCTGGCTGCTTGTATGGCCGGTGGTCTGGCGCGTGTGGCCACCACTCGGCCGGTGAAGGGATACGATTTCGTCCATGCGCTCCTCTTTGATGTCATTCTGATGAATTTCAGCGCCGAAGGCAAGCATGGCGGCGGTACGGGCAATTGTTTTGGCCCGGTCCATTGACGAAACGGGCCCTTGGTGCCATATATATCAAGCCGATATAAATGATAATCATACGGCGAACGACAGTTATAGCGAGGATCATTCCATGAAGACCGTACCTTCCAAGAGCAAGGGCCTGTTGGCTATTGGCGTGGGCACCGTTGCCCTGGCCACATTCATTTCGGGCGTTGGCAATGCCGCCAGCGCCGGCTGGTTCCATGACGACCATAAAAGCGGCCACGCGACAGAGATGCGTGACCTGGGCGCTTTCACCAAGATCCGCACCAAGGGCGGGCTTGAGCTGAAGGTTGCTGTGGGCCAAAGTCAGTCGGTCGAGGTTACCGCGGACGACGATTATATTTCCGATGTCGAAACCTATGTGTCGGGCGACACGCTGGTGATCGACATGTCCGACAAGCATGATTTCTGGGACGACGCCGATGTCGCCGTGAAGATCACCATGCCGAGCTTCGAGGGTATCGAGGTTCTGGGCGCGATCGACGGCGAAATCAGCGGCGTGCACGGCGGCAAGGTTGAGGTCGAGATCAAGGGCGCCGCCGATCTGGAAATCGAAGGCACCTGCGACGAGCTGCAGCTCAGCATCAAGGGCGCGGGTGATGTCGACGCCAAGGATCTGGTCTGCGGCGTGGTTGATGTCGACGTCAAGGGCGTGGGTTCTGCCACCGTTTATGCCAGTGAAGCCGTGGACGCCAGTGTTGGTGGCATCGGCGAGATTTCGGTTTACGGCAGCCCCAAGCAGGTGAAGCAGAACGCGGGCGGCATCGGTTCCGTGCGCATTCGCTGAACCCCGTCTTGAACCTGGTTTAGAATAATCGACTGCGGAGGAGGACAATCATGAACAAGCTTATGGTTTCGGCGGCTTTGGCCGCACTGGTAATGGGTGGCAGCCTGGGGGCTTCCGCCAAGGATCAATCCGAACAGATGCGCGATGTGGGCTCGTTCCATGAAGTGCGCCTGAAGGGTTCCATGGATGTGGATATCAAGGTCGGTGGCGAACAGTCGGTGAAAGTGATCGCCGACAGCGATATTATCGACAAGGTCACCACCGAGGTTTTCGGTGGCAAGCTCGAGATCGGCATGGAACGCGGCAGCTACCACAATATCAAGGTCATGCGCCTTGAGATCACGGTGCCCAGCCTGGATGCCGCAGGCATCTACGGCTCGGGTGACATGGATATCACCGGCGCGACCAGCGACAGTTTCGAGCTTGATATCAAGGGTTCGGGCGACGCCGTGCTGCGCGGTGGCAAGTTTGGCAAGTTCGAGATCGACCTTGCAGGTTCGGGCGATGTGGACGCATCCGGCACCTGCGAGGCAATCGATGTCGACCTGGCCGGTTCCGGTGATGTCGATGCCGACAAGCTGGAATGCAAATCGGCCGACGTTTCCCTGCGGGGTTCGGGCGATGTGCAGGTTTATGCCAGCAAGTCTGCCGATATCTCGATCATGGGCTCTGGCGACGTGGTTGTCAGCGGCAAACCTGATCAGGTGAAAAGCCGGGTGCGCGGTTCGGGCGACATCGTCGTCCGCTAACAGGCGTATAACGGAACGATATACGGGGCGCGGTATCTGATACCGGGCCCCGTTTTTCATGTGCCCCCAAGTTGCCATATTCGCGCCCTTGGGCGGCCTTATTGCGGGTCGACTATCTGATTGTTGGCCTCGACTGGCCCAGCCGTTCTTGCGAAGCGCTGAACCCCTAGCCCCCTCATCTTCGCACTGTCCCGCGGCTGGGCCAGCTTTTACCTCCCCGCCAATTTTTCAGTATCCCAGATCTCCCCAAAATCAGGCTCGACACGCGCTATTCGTGCATGCACTCTGTCGCCAACAACCGATAGCGGAGACTGACCATGCGACAGCTTTTTGAACTGTGCGGCGCCGACCGTGATGTCTGTTACAGCCCCTTTGCCTGGCGTGTGCATCTGTGCCTCTTGCACAAGGGACTCGATTTTGAACGGGTGCCGCTGAAGTTCCTGGAAAAGGAACCGCTCACACCCGCGAACTCGAAAACCGTGCCGGTGCTTCGGGACGGCGACACCTGGCTGAAGGACAGTTTCGATATCGCGCTCTATCTCGACCAGACCTATCCGGACAATCCCCTGTTCGGCAGCGACATCGCCATCGCCCAGGCCCGCTTCATCAATGGCTGGCTGGACCGCACCGTGGTCATGGGCCTGTTCCCGCTGGTGACCGCCGATATCGCCGCCCTTCAGGACGCGGAAAACGGCGCCTATTACCGGGAAACCCGCGAAAAGCGCCTGGGTGCGCCGCTTGAGGAGGTCCAGGCCCGCAGGGACGACATGCTGCCGGCGTTCCAGGTTGCGCTTGCGCCCGCCCGGCTCGCGCTCGCCCACGGCCCCTATCTCGCAGGCGCCCGGCCCGGCTGGATGGACTATGCCCTGTTCGGCAATTTCATGTGGGCGCGCATTGTCTCACCCTTCGAACTGTTGGATACAGGCGACGCGCTTTATGCCTGGCGCGAACGCATGCTCGACCTGTTCGGCGGTGTCGGGCGCGCGGCAAAACGCGGCTTCAGACATGCGGCATAAGCGCGCGCGACGGCTGGTGCCGCAGCATCCATCGCTTGCGTTCGGTCGCCGCAGGTCTTATCAAGCAGGTAAGAATATGGCGCAATAACAGGCACGGCCACGGGGGTTTTTACATGGATGTGCTTCTGGAAGCTGAAGCGCTCAGCAAGCATTTCGGCAGCTTCAAGGCGGTCGACGGCATTTCGCTGTCGGTAAAAAAAGGCGAGGTACTGGGATTTCTGGGCCCGAACGGCGCCGGCAAGACCACCACCATGAAAATGCTGACCGGTTTTCTCTCACCCACAAGCGGCAGCGCACGGGTGTGCGGCGACGTGGTCACCACCGGCAATGTCGCGGCAAGGAAGCGCATCGGCTATCTGCCCGAAGGCGCGCCGCTTTATGGCGACATGACCGTGCGGGCCTTCCTGTGTTTCATCGCCGAAAGCCACGCCATCCCCAAAATCGAGATTCTGGATGTGGTCGAAAGCGCGGCGGGTGCCGTGCGGCTGATGGATGTCATGGAACAGCGTATCGAAACCCTGTCGAAGGGTTTTCGCCGCCGGGTCGGGCTTGCCGCCGCGATCCTGCATGCGCCGGATGTGCTGATTCTCGACGAACCGACCGACGGGCTGGACCCGAACCAGAAACACGAGGTCCGGCGCCTGATCGAGGCCATGTCCTTTGGCCGCGCCATCATTATCTCGACCCATATCCTCGAGGAGGTGGACGCGCTCTGCCACCGGGCGGTCATCATCAACAAGGGCCGCGTGGTCGCAGACGGTACGCCGTCCGAACTCAGGGCCCGCTCGCGCTACCGCAACGCGGTCACCATGCTGTTGCCGCAAGAGATGGCGGAAAAGGCAGCATCCGCGATCAAGGTTATCCGCATGGTCGAAAGGGTTGAAGCCGCCAGCGAGGGCGCCAACATGCGCCTGACCATCGTGCCGCGCGGCAATTGCGAAATTGCCGACCAGATCGGTGATATCGCCGCGGTCAGCAACTGGCAGGTCAGCCAGTTTTCGGTCGATCCCGGCCGGCTTGACGATGTGTTCCGGCAAGTGACGGAGGGGGCACAATGATGGCATCGGTCCTGACCGTGTTCCGGCGTGAACTCAGAAGTTATTTCGAAACGCCGGTCGCCTATGTCTTCCTGGTGATCTATCTGGTGCTGCAAGGCCTGTTCACCTTCTATGTTGGCCAGTTTTATGGCCGCGAGCAGGCGGACCTGGCGCCCTTTTTCGCTTATCAGCCCTGGCTGTATCTGTTCCTGATGCCGGCGATTGCCATGCGCCTGTGGGCCGAAGACCGGCGAAGCGGCACGTTTGAGCTCTTGCTCACCCTGCCCATTCCGCTCGGCGCCATAGTTTTGGGCAAATATCTGGCGGCGGTGGCCTTTGCCGCGATCGCGCTTTTGCTCACGTTCCCCATCTGGATCACGGTCTGCTGGCTCGGCGATCCGGATAACGGGGTCATCATCACCGGTTATGTCGGCTCGCTCCTCCTGGCGTCATCCTACCTCGCGGTAGGGGCGGCGCTGTCCGCGACCACCAAAAACCAGGTGGTGGCTTTCATCCTGTCGGTCGCGGTCTGTTTCCTGTTCCTGGTGTCGGGCCTGCCGATGGTGCTGGACGCCGTCTCGGCCTGGGCGCCGGACGAGATCGTGCTGGTGGTCGCCAACCTGTCGTTCCTCAGCCATTTCAACAACCTGCAGAAGGGTGTCGTGTCCCTGGCCGACATCCTCTATTTCGCCGCCGTCATCGGCCTCTGGCTCTGGATCAACGGCATGGTGATCGAAAGCAAGCGGGAGGCGGGTTGATGGAAAACTTTCGCAAGACCCTGATGGACCGCCCCGGCACCCGCATTGTGCTGGCGGTGCTGCTGTTCCTGTCGCTCACGGTGCTGATCGACCGCTACCTGCGCGGTGCCCAGCTCGACCTGACGGAGGAGGGGCTTTATACCCTGTCGCCGGGCACCGAGCAGTTGCTGGGCGAGATGAAGGAACCGGTCACGCTCAATTTCTATTTCTCGCGTTCTCTGGCGGCGCCGTACCCGCAACTGCTGGCCTACGGCAAGCGGGTCGAAGACCTGTTGCGCGCCTTTGTGTCCGCCAACCCGGGCCGGGTGCAACTGTCGGTCATCGACCCCGAACCCTTTTCGGAATCGGAAGACGACGCGGTCGCGGCCGGGCTTCGCGGCGTGCCGCTGAATGATGGCACCACGCTTTATATGGGCCTGAAGGCCAGTAACAGCACCGACGGCGAGGCGGCGATTCCTTTCTTCGCCGAAGAGCGGGAAAAATTCCTCGAATATGACCTTGTGAAGCTGATCGCGGGCCTTGACCAGACCGGCAAGAAACACCTGACCCTGCTGACCACCCTGCCGATGCAGTTCGGCCCCGGTGGCCCGCAGGCCATGATGCAGGGCCGTGCGCAGCCCTATGTCATCTATGAACAGCTTCAGGAAAGCTTCGATATCCAGGAACTGGCGGAAGATTTCACCGAACTGCCCGCCGATACCGATGTGCTGATGATCGCCCAGCCGCCCGCCTTGAGTGACGACCAGTTGTTCGCCATCGACCAGTATGTGCTGAAGGGTGGCCGCGCGCTTGTGTTCCTGGACCCGCATTCGGAAGCGGTCGACCCGCGGTCTGCCGGTGCCGCGTCCTCGTCCCTCGGTTCCTTGCTGGGCGCCTGGGGGGTCGACATGCCGGAAGGCAAGGTGGTGGGCGATGCGTCGCTGGCCCAGCGCGTGCAGATGGGCGGTTATGGTGCCGATTCCATCAAGGACTATGTCTTCTGGCTGGCGATCACCAGTGACTTCCTGGCGTCCGACGATGTGGTTTCGGGCGCGGTGAACAACCTGAACCTCGCGAGCAGCGGTGTGCTGTCGGCGAAAGAAGGCGCCACCACAACCTTCAAGCCGCTGGTGCGCACCAGCACCGTGTCCATGCTGTTCGACGCCAAGGAAGCCGTCGGCATGCCCGACCCGGACACGCTTCTCAAGGAACTGGAACCCACGGGCGAAAGTTATGTGCTGGCCGCGCGTGTGACCGGCCCTGCTGTCACCACCTTTCCGGACCGCGCCGCCAAGGCCGCGCCGCCCGCCGCCGATGCCACGGTCAGCAAAGGCGATATCAATCTCGTATTGATGGCCGACACCGATGTGTTCGACGACCGTTTCTGGGTGCAGTTGCAGGACCTGCTGGGCCAGCGCATCGTGGTGCCGATTGCCGGCAACGGCAGTTTTGTCATGGGCCTTGCCGACCATATCACCGGGTCCGAAGCCTTGATTGGCCTCAGGGGGCGTGGCATCTCCAAACGCCCGTTCGAGGTGGTGGACGACCTCAGGCGTGATGCCGAAACCAAATATCTGGCCGAAGAACAGGTGCTGCAAAAACGGCTCGAAGAAACCGAAGGCCGGCTTGCGGACCTTGAAAGCCAGAAGCCGGACACGGCGGCTGTACTGTCGCCCGAGCAGGAAAGCGAGGTCGAGGAATTCCGCACCCAGCTTCTGGAAACCCGCAAACAGTTGCGCGCGGTCAAACACAGCCTGCAGCGGGATATCGACAACCTGGGCTCGGTCCTCGCCTTCATCAATATCGCCTTGGTGCCGATCCTTGTTGTCATCGCCGCCCTCGTTAGGGTACAGGTGCGGCGCCGGCGGCTTCGGAATCAGGACTGAACACCCGCCGTCCGGCGGCAAACTGTCAGGACAGGGAAGAAAAACACGGCATGTCCGAAAGACTGACCAACATTCTCGGCTATCTGACCCTGATCGCCATTCTGGCCGCGATCTGGGTCCTGTTCGGTGAAGACCCGACCCTCGACCAGGGCGCGCGCGGTGAACATACGTTCGCGGACGCGGCCGAGCATATCAATGACACGGTCGAAATCCGCCTTGTGGCCGGCGATGCCGCCACCGCGCTCAAGCGCGGCGACGACGGTGTCTGGCAGGTGGTGGACCGCGCCGGTTTCCCGGCGGACGCCGACAAGGTGCGCGCCTTCCTGCGCGGCATCGCGCTGTCGGAACGCCGCGACCCCAAAACCGACGACAAGGACAGTTTCGACAAGCTGGGCCTGGGTGCTGCTGCCGTCAACGTCACGCTTCTGGGCGCGCGCGAGAAAGTGCTGGCCGCCTTCGACCAGGGCATCCGCAAGGATGGCGGCAGCGGTCGCTCGCTCACCTATGTCTATCAGGTTGGCGATACCCGCGCCTGGCTGGTGACCGGCCTTATGGAGGCCGACGCCAACCCCGCCGACTGGCTCGCGAAAAAAATCGTCGATATCGAAGAAAGCCGCTTCGCGCGCCTGGGCCTTGGCGCGGTGGTGATGAACCGCGAACTGGGCCACGAAAACTATACCATCGAAAACCTGGAGGACGGCGAAGAACCGGCGGCGGACTGGGTTCTGCGCGAACCGTCCCGCGCGCTGGCGTACCTGTCGGTCCTGGATGTGCAGAAGCTGGCGAACCCGCTTCTGGACCCCACGGGCACCGTGAAGGCGGTCACCCATGACGGGCTGGTGCTCAGCCTCGTCCTCTATGACATGGAAGGTGCCACCTGGGCGCAGGTGGCCGCCGAATATTTCCCGACCCTTCGGGAAGAAGGCGAAAGTGGTGTGCTTGCGGACGCGCCCGAAGACGGGGCCGCCGAAGCCGCCGCCATCAATGCGCGCACCGCCGGCTGGCTGTTCAAACTGTCCGACCGCACGGGCGAACTGCTGACCCGCAAGCGCGAAGAATTCCTGAAAGCAAAACCGGAAGCGGACGCGGGCGACACGCCTGCCTCTTGAACCCGGGCGCACGACACCTAAATCAGGGGCAGTCCTGAAAGACGCGGCCCCTCCAACATGGCCGCCATGCGGGGCCCCAATCATTATGTTGGCAAAATAAAAGAGGGTAATATGGCTGACGTAAAGACGGAAACCATGGGTTTCGAGGCCGAAGTATCGCGCCTTCTGCATATGATGGTGCATTCGGTCTATTCCGAACGCGAGATTTTCCTGCGCGAACTGATCTCCAACGCCTCCGACGCCTGCGACAAGCTGCGCTATGAAGCGCAATCGAACCCGGACCTGATGGCCGGCGCGGGTGATTTCGGCATCAGCATCACCGCCGACAAGGCGGCGCGCACCATCACCGTGTCCGACAATGGCATCGGCATGAACCGCGACGACCTGATCAGCAACCTGGGCACCATCGCGCGGTCGGGCACCGCCAAATTCATCGACCAGCTCACCGGCGACGCCAAGAAGGACGTGCAGCTTATCGGCCAGTTCGGCATCGGTTTCTATTCGGTGTTCATGGTCGCCGACCGGGTGACCGTGACCACAAGGAAGGCCGGCGAAAGTGAAGCCTGGGTCTGGGAAAGCAAGGGCGAAGGCACCTATGAAATCAGCGCTGCCGACAAAGCCGCGCACGGCACCGACATTGTCCTGCACCTGAAGGATGAAGCGGCGGATGAATATCTGGACAAGTTCCGCCTCAAGAAGATCGTCACCACCTACAGTGACCATATCGCCGTGCCGATCAGCCTCGCCGTCACCGGGGCCGAGGGCGAAAACCAGGAAGCCATGATTGTCAATGAAGGTTCGGCCATCTGGACCCGCCCGAAAGCCGACATCACGGAAGACCAGTACAAGGAATTCTACCATCATGTCGCGCATGCGTTCGACGAACCGGCGCTGACCCTGCATTACAAGGCCGAGGGCATGCAGGAATATACGGTGCTTCTGTATGTGCCGTCCAAACGCCCGATGGACCTGTTTGATCCCGCGCGCAAAAGCCGGGTGAAACTGTATGTGAAGCGTGTCTTCATCACCGACGACAGCGAAGAACTGATGCCGGGTTGGCTGCGCTTCGTGCGCGGGGTGGTCGACAGCCAGGACCTGCCGCTGAATATCAGCCGCGAAATGCTGCAGAACAACCCGACCCTCGCGCGCATGGCCAAGGCCATCACCAAGAAGCTGCTGGGTGAATTTGAAAAGCTCGCCGAAAAGGACAGCGACAAGTTCCTCGCCCTCTGGGAAGAATTTGGCGCGGTCCTCAAGGAAGGCATCTATGAAGATGCCGAACGCCGCGACCAGATCCTGAAACTGGCCCGCTTCCGTTCGACCGGTGCCGAGGGCTGGACCAGCCTTGCCGACTATGTCTCCCGCATGAAAGACAAACAGTCCGCCATTTATTACGTTACCGGAACGGATGAAAAAGCCGTGGCCCGCAGCCCGCAGCTTGAAGGTTTCCGCGCCAAGGGTGTGGAAGTGCTGCTGCTGTCGGACGCGGTCGACGATTTCTGGCTGCAGATGGTTACCGACTTTGAAGGCAAACCCTTCAAGTCGATCACCCGTGGCGCCTGCGACCTGAAGGACCTGGCACCCGACGACAAGGCGGATGATGCCGAAAAGCCGACCGAAGGCGCCATGACCACGCTCATCACCCTGATGAAGGAAGTGCTGGGCGACCGGGTCAAGGACGTGCGCCCGTCCGACCGCCTCACCGAAACCGCCGCCTGCCTGGTGGCCGACGATACCGGCATGGACATGCATCTCGAGCGCATCCTGAAGGCCCACAACCAGATTGACACGGTCACGGCCAAGGTGCTGGAGATCAACCCCGGCCACACCCTCATCCGCGCGCTCGCCGACAAGGCCGGAGCCAAGGGTGCGATCGACAGCCTGTCGGACCCCGTGTGGCTGGTGCTCGACCAGGCCCGCATCCTGGAAGGCGACCCGCTCGAAGACCCCGCCGCCTTCGCCAAACGCCTCTCGGCCGCCATGGCGAAGGGGTTGGCCGCCTGACCCTGAAACAATGCTGCCCGGCGCCCAAGGGGGCCGGGCATAGCTTTTCCGGGGCTGATGCAATGCATCGCCCCTCTTCCCGCATAGGTCATCGAAGGATGTCGCCGCTTTGGCGATAATTATGCATATTTGGCGCTGTGGGCTGGCAAAGGGGCATAATTATTCTTGGGTGCTGCCACTAAGCTGGTAGGCACCAGATGAAGCCTGCTTCTGATGCTGGAACGCCCACCAATTTGGAAAAGGAAGCCCTATGCGCTACGCCCGCGCCACCATCGCCAAATTTACCGCGCTGTTGCTGCTGTCGCTCATGCCCGCCACGGTACAGGCAAAAGACTATGTCATCCATGCCGGCCAGTTGATCGATGGCATCAGCGACACGCCCAAAAAGGAAATGTCGGTGCTGGTCAGGGACGACAAGATTGTCTCTGTCGTGGCCGGCTATATCCTGCCGCCCGGTGCCGAAGTGATCGACCTGCGCACGGCTAACGTTCTGCCGGGGCTGGTGGAAAGCCATGCGCATGTTCCGTTCCGCCGGGGCGGTATGGCCACACGCCTGACCGGCAACCTGCTGGGCGATGTGTTGCGCGGTGTTGGCAATGTGCGCGACCTGTTGATGAGCGGCTTCACCTCTGTCCGTAACCTGGGGTCCGAAGGCGGAACAGATCTGGCGCTGAAGCTTGCCATCAACCGGGGTGAAATCGTTGGCCCGCGCATGTGGGTGTCGCTTGAATATCTTGGCCCGACTGGTGGCCCCAGCGATCCGCAGAACGGCATCGACCAAGGCTGGCATCATCCGGATTGGGGCTCCAGCGTCATCGACGGTGTCGACGAGGCCATAAAGGCTGTGCGCGAACACAAACGCCGCGGCGCCGATGTCATCAAGATTTTTCCGTCGGGCGCCGTGGGCCTGTCGGGCGACAGTTCCGAACCCAGCCAGAAACTGATGTCGGATGCCGAAATCAGGGCCGTTGTCGAAACCGCCCATGGCCTGGGCATGCCGGTTGCGGCCCATGCGCACAGCAAGGCTGCTATTGATGCTGCCATCCGGCTGGGTGTCGATTCCATCGAACATGGCACATATGGCGACACTGGCAGCATTGCGTTGTACAAGCAACATGGCACCTATCTGGTGCCCACGCTGCTGGTGCCTGAACTGGTGGCTGCGCAGGCCGACGACAAGCCGGCCATCGGTGGCCCCAGCCCGCAGGAAAAGGTCCGCAAACTGATTGCCGTGCATCAGGCCATGTTCCATGAAGCGGTCTCGGCTGGTGTCAATATCGCCTTCGGGACTGACGTTGCGGGCCTTGTTCCCTATGACGGCAGCGCAGCCGAGTTCAAATATATGGTCCGGGGTGGCATGTCGCCCATGCAGGCCATCAAGTCGGCCACGGCAAACGGCGCCACCCTGTTGCGCGCCAGCGACAAGATTGGCTCGATCCAGCCCGGCCGCTATGCCGATATCATCGCCACCGATGGCGACCCGCTTGCCGATATTTCAGAGCTGGAATCGGTCGATTTTGTCATGAAAGGCGGCATTGTCTACAAAGGCGGGGAATAAAGGAAAGGGGCGCTATCGTCGTGATTTCCCCCACACTTCCGCCACAGGCGTAAATGCATGAAATTATCTTAGGTACCTTGTGGGCCATGGGGTGCAAATCATATTATGAAGCGGCCCCAATATCGGGGTCTTTTCGAAGGATCGAAGATCATGGCGAAGATTGAAAAAACGTCGAAGATGTCTGTTGCGTCCAACACCAAATCCACCGGCCCGGCCAAACCGGCAGGGAAACCTGCACCGGCCAAGGGCGGCAAGAAATAAGGTCGACCTGGTGCCTGCCGAAGCGCCCCACGCATAGACGCATGGGCCGCGGCGGCTGAGGCAGGGTCCCCCGCCCCCCACCGTGGCGCCGACGGAAACGCCGGACGCAACATCAGAATGGAAACCCCCCGGGAACGGCATGTCCCGGGGGTTTTTCTTTGTCTCCTTTTGGCCTCAGACCGGGGCCGCGATGGCCAGCCGCCGGCGCATCAGCGGTCGTACCAGCAGCCACTCGGCCAGCAGGAGGTTCGGCAGCCAGCAGGCCCAGGCGATGATCGTGTAGGCGGTGTCGAACAGCTCATGCGAGCGTTCGCCCGCCAGGGCAAAAAACAGCGGCAGGTAAAGACGCAGGGTCACGGCGGCGAAGGTCAGGGCATAGGACCGGGTCATCCAGGCCTGGTGGCGGGCGATATCCCGCGCGGCAATGCCGACAAGCGCCATGACCGGGGTGATGATCCACAAGGCCCCCAGGCACAGGAACCCGATGAGGGCGAGGGCGGGCGAGGGCGAATTTGCGACCAATAACAGCGACCCGACGCCGCCCAGAATGCAGGAAAACACATACAGCCAGCCCACGCCCCGGTGCAGCAGGGGGCGGCGGGCCCTGAGGCGCGGGGCAAACTGCAGCCCGCCGATCAGCAAGGCGAGCGGCGAAAACAGGAAATGCAGGTAGGCGCCCAGGGGGTTGTTGGCAAAATGCTGCCCGACAAGCTGGCCGGGGTCGGCCCCGAAGAAAAACCGCCAGGAAACGATGGCCACGCCGGTGGCGGACAGCAGCATGGCCAGGTACAGGATTTTTTTCATGGGTTATCTCTCGCTGTCGTGCCCCGGGTCTGGTTCTTGTGGCTGGTTCTTGTGTCTGGGGGTCACGCGGTTGCCGGGGCCTCAGAAATTGTAGGCGATGCCCAGGCCCATGGTCAGTTCGTGTTTTTTGTCGATGCCGGGATTGGCGCGGATGTCCTTGTCGAGCCGGGACGCCTGGGTGAAGCCGATCAGGGTCCAACTGTCGGCCAGCCGGTAGACGGCGGTCAGCCCGGCTTCGACATTCAGCACCGAACCGGAAAGCTGGTACACGGGCAGGACCGTGTCGCCCTTTTCGACCATGCGGTCATGCTGGGCCTCTGTCACGCCCCACATATGGTTCGCGAGCTTGCGGCTTTGCCATTTCACGCCGATGGACGGGCTCAGGACCAGCCGGTTGCCCACGACAAAATCATAGGCATAGGCGGCGGCCAGCTCGGTGCCGTTGTAGGTGTCGGTCACGTCGCGGAGCGCGGTCAGGGTCACGCTGCCATAGGGGCCGTCCAGGCGCGCGCGCAGGCCCAGGTCGGCCGACACCTTGTCGCGGCTTTTGCCGGGCTGCATGCGCGCGGCGGCGATCAGGTCGACCGACAGGGCGATATCGGCGTCCTCTGACGGCTGCATCAGGTGGAAACCAAGCTCGGTGCCTTCGATGAAAAAACGCTCGCCGCGATAGGCGACATAGGGCACGGCCATATACTGGTCGTCTTCGGCGGCGAACGGCGTGGCATAATAAAGCCCGAGCGCGCCCACCGACCATTTGGGCGGGCCGCCGGCGGGGCCGCTTTCGTCGTCCTGCGCCGTGGCGGGTATTGTGGCGGCAAGGGCGGACATCATACTCAACTGTAAAAGTCTCAAACGCATCGATAGCTCCTCGTGTGCGGTCTGTTGGGTGCGGCTGTCCGGTTTCCGGATCATGGGGCATGGCCGCGACGCCCAAATGGGGGCATGGCCGGCCTGCTGGAAAGCGCAATTTCGCGAATGCGCCTTTTTGCTACGTGAATTTGCCGGTGTCGGACCAGTGGCATCTGCGCTGCAATCTGGCGCGCGTGAAATGGCTGCTGGCATGGCAAGCGCGCTTTCGCTAGGCTGCGCCAAAACACGCGGCGAAAGCGACGACAGACGATGATAGGCGAACAGCTCCTGACCCTCTGGACCCGGCCGGACGACCGGCGGTCCCGCATCATCAAATGGGCCGGGTTCCTGTTCTGGGGCCTGATTCTGGGGGTCATCGCGCCTTATGACAGCGTGCAGGTGCCGCCCCTGTGGCGCTATGCCTACTGGCTGTCGTCGGTGATGTTCGGTTTCCTGATCGCGCGGCCGGTGGCGTTCCTTGTGCTGCCCCGCCTGGTGGCGCGCGGGCACGGGCCGCTCACCTTGTTCATGGCCTATGCGGCGGCGCTGTCCGTGCCGATTTTCCTGTTTGTCATCGCCGCCGATGTGGCGATCTATTTTGGCCTGCGCGTCTCGTTCGCCTTCAGCCTTGAGGCGCTGATGCGGTTCCTCTCCGACGAGACGGTGATTTTTGTCGGCTCGGTGCCGCTTGGTTATGTGATCTGGTACCTGCATGTGCTGGCGATCGTGGTGCTGGTGTTCGGCAATATCAGTTTGGCACTTGGCCATTATGCGCCGGCGGTGCCGGTGGCCGAACCCGCACCAGCCTACCGGGCCGAAGCCGGGCACCTGTTCCTGCGGCGCCTGCCGGACAGTATCGGCAAGGAGCTGAGCCACCTGTCGATGGAAGACCATTATGTGCGCGCACACACGGCGCGGGGCGATACCCTGTTGTTCATGCGCCTCTCCGACGCGATTGACGAACTGGGCGCCTATCCGGGCGCGCAGGTGCACCGGTCCTGGTGGGTGGCCTTTTCGGCCGTCGACCGGGTGACGAAGGAGGGCCGCCGCCATCAGGTGACCCTGAGGTCGGGTGCGCGGGTGCCGGTGTCGAAAACCTATCTCGCCAACCTGTCGGCCTTCCTGCCAGAGGGTGCAGCGGAAGGCGCAGATGTGGGCGCGGAAGCCTAACCCTCGCTGGTCGCCTTGGCGATCTTGCGCACGCGCAAGCCCGTCACCTGGTTGCGGCGCCGCGCCGTCACCTCGAACTGGAAACCATGGAAGATGAAGACCTTGCCGACAATCGGGATGGTCTCGGCTTCATGGATGACAAGGCCGGCGATGGTGGTGGCTTCTTCGTCCGGCAGGTGCCATTCGAACATGCGATTGAGGTCGCGGATCGTGACCGTGCCTTCGACGATGACACTGCCGTCGGCCTGCGGCTGCACGCCCGGCACGTCGAAATCATGCTCGTCCGCGATGTCGCCGACGATTTCCTCGAGGATATCCTCGAGCGTCACCAGCCCCTGGATGGCGCCATATTCATCGACCACGAGGGCAAAATGCACCTTGCGTTCGAGGAAGGCGTTCAACTGTTCCTTGAGGCTGGTGGTCTCCGGCACGAACCAGGGTTTGATCATGATGCGCTTGACATTGAAGCGGTTCATCTGCCCGCCGGCGCGGCGGAGCGCACGCAGGACGTCCTTGGAGTGCAGGACGCCGACGATATTTTCCGGGTCGCCGTCATAGACCGGCAGGCGGGTATAGGGGCTGCGGACCACCGTGGTGATGATATCGTCCGCCGACAGGTTCACATCCACGGCCTGCATGTTCTTGCGGTGGATCATCACATCCTCGATGGTGACATCGTCGAGGTCGAGGATCGAGCCCAGCATGCGGGTGTCTTCTTTCACCAGGCCGCCTTCCTGCCGGTGCAGGTCGATGGCACCGCGGATTTCCTCATGCGCGGTCAAGACACTTTCGACGTTCGATATGTCGATGCCGAAAATGCGCAGGGTGAAACGCACGATCTTCTGCACGAGCGCCACCACAGGCGCAAACAGCGAGACGATGATCTGGATGAAAAAGGCCACAGACAAGGCCGTGCGGTCCGGGTTCGCGATGGCGTAGGATTTGGGCAGCACTTCCGAGAAGATCAGCACCAAAGCGGTCATCACCGCGGTCGCGAAATAAACGCCGTTTTCGCCCAGTACGCTCAGGAACAGGCTGGTCGCCATGGCCGACGCCAGGATGTTGACCAGGTTGTTGCCAAGCAAGATGGCGCCGATCAGCCGTTCGGGGTCGTCGGTCAGGCGCGACACCCGTTCGGCGCGTTTGTCGCCCGATTTGGCCAAATGGTGGATGCGCGCGCGCGACGCCGCCGTCAGCGCGGTTTCCGAGCCCGAGAACATGCCGGAAAGGCAGAGTAGAACAAAGATGATGCCCGAGGTGATCCAGAAATCGGTGGAAAACAGCTCGGTGCCAGCGCTGGCGGCTTCCATGGTAACAGCTCCCCTATGGCCGGGTGTTATCCGGCCAGCGAATCATGCAGAACCGCACGCACAAGATCAAGGTCCACGCCCCGAACCGTGCGTGCGCCGCCGATTGGCCCCAGGATGAAAGTGATCTGGCCCGCGTCCACCTTCTTGTCCTGCGCCATATGGGCGACAAGCACATCGGCCTGCATCGGTTTTTTTATCTGGGCGGCGCGGCCCATCATGTTCACACCCTGAAGGTGCGCGAGATAGCGGTCGTGATCGGCCTTGTCGGCGATGCCCATACGGGCGGAAAGGTCGAGCGCCATGGCCATGCCGATGGCAACACCTTCACCGTGCAACAGGGTGCCGTCGTACCCGCATTCGGCTTCAAGTGCATGGCCGAAGGTATGGCCCAGGTTCAGAAGCGCACGTTTGCCGCTTTCGCGTTCGTCCTCGGCCACGATGCGGGCCTTGGCTTCACAGCTTTTCCGGATCGCATAGGCCTGCGCCGCGCGGTCGCCGGTCCGAAGCCGGGCACCGTTTTCTTCCAGCCACTCGAAGAATTCCGGGTCGTCGATCAGGCCATATTTCACCACCTCGGCATAGCCCGCCTGCAATTCCCTGACCGGCAGGGTGTCGAGAAACGCCAGGTCGATGATCACCCGGTTCGGCTGGTGGAAGGCGCCAATCAGGTTCTTGCCGAAAGCCGTGTTGATGCCGGTCTTGCCGCCCACCGAACTGTCGACCTGGGCCAAGAGGGTGGTCGGCACCTGGATGAAATCCATGCCGCGCCTGAGCACGGCCGCCGCAAAACCGGTGATATCGCCCACAACGCCGCCGCCCAGCGCGATCAGGGTATCCTTGCGTTCAAGGCCAAGCGCCAGCAGGCTGCCCGTCAGCTCGCCGAACCGGTCCCAGCTTTTGGTGGCTTCACCGGCGGGCAGGATCACATGGTCGGTGCGGATGCCCGCGGCGGTGAGCGACCGGGTCGCGGCCTCCAGATACAGGGGCGCCACCGTCTCGTCGGTGACGATGGCGACACGCGGCCGCCGGATCACCGGTTTCACCAGCTCGCCCAGCCGGGCCAGAAGGCCGTCGCCGATCAGGATATCATAGGCCCGGTCGCCAAGCGGCACATGCACGGTTGCGGTGTCGGCGGGCAGGTCGGTCATGACGGGGTTTCTTCCTGTTCGGTGGATTTCTCATAGGCCAGCAGCGCGTCGATGACCGAACCGACCACATTGTCATGCGGGCCGGCGCTCGAGGTTACCTTCAGGTCGGCTTCGGCATAAAAGGGCGCGCGTTCGTTGGCCAGCCGGGTCAGGATCGCCTTCGGGTCGCCCTGTTTCAAAAGCGGGCGGGTATCGCGCCGGCTGGTGCGTTCGACCAGGGTTTCGATATCGGCATCCAGCCACACGGAAAGACCACGTTCCTTGATGAGCGCGCGGGTCTCGTTATTCACGAAGGCGCCGCCGCCGGTGGCCACCACCTGGGGATTGCCGTCCAGAAGCCGGCTGATCACGCGCCGTTCGCCTGACCGGAATTCGCTTTCGCCAAAATTCTCGAAAATCTCGGCCACCGACATGCCGGCGGCTTTTTCGATTTCCTGGTCGCTGTCGACAAAGGGCAGCCGAAGCCGGCGCGCCAGCCGGCGGCCAACCGTGGTCTTGCCGGCACCCATCAGCCCGACAAGCACGATGGTGCGGCCGCGCCAGGGTTCAGCGTGGCCGGTGTCGTGTTCGTCTTCGAATGTGTCATCATCGTGCGACATAGGGCCTGTTTAGCCGGGGCAATTGCCCAAGCCAATGCTTTTGTATGAAACCATCTGCTTTGTTCCTTAATTCCGCCCAAAAGCGCGCCGACTGTCGACTTTCGGCCAAAGGCCCCGGTCCTGCCGCGCCGGTTCGGTTGCGAAGTTTCCCGCCACATGTACCGGTGTCTGGACTTGGCGGTGCCTGCATCCTATAACTCGGGGCAGGCAGGGTCTGTGCCGCCCATGCGGGGCGCGGGCCGGCACAAGGGAATAGAAGGATCTTTCATGTCGAAACTGACGCGAATTCTGCTGCTTGTTGGCGCCCTGGTTGTTGTGGGTGGCGGCATCTTCCTGTTGACCTGGGATATCCCGGCACCGTCCGAGGAAGTGACCAAGACCCTGAGCAATGACCGCTTCCCGTCCTGACATGCGCCTTTTGACCATTGGCCGGCGCGCCCGGCTGCTGGCGTCCGCCGCCCTGATGCTGGTGGCTGTGCCCGCTTTTGCGCAACAGGAAACCCCGCCCGAAGACAAAAAGGCAGCCGAGGAAAAAGCGGCAGCCGAAGCCGCGAAGGCGCAAGCCAAAGCCCGCGGTACCTATTATCTGGGCACCGCGCCCCGGCTGAAGCGCCAGGAAGGTCCGGCCATCGGTGCGCCCCGAAGCATTTTGCCCCAGCCCTATCTGGCGCCCGGCAGCCTGAGCGTGCCGCCGGCCCCTGAAACCATGGCCCCCGATGGCACTGCTGCCACGGGCCAGCCGGTCCCGGTTGAAGGGGCGCCAGTGCAGGATACGACGGTGCAGGATACGGCGGCGCAGGACACGGCGGGCGAGGGCATGACCGCGCCTGAAAACCTGTCGGACACCCTGCCGGACCTTGATGCCGCGACCGATGCAAACGCCTATACCGAAGACAGTTACCAGGAAGGCAGCCTTGCGAGCCTTGATGCATCGGGCATCGGTGCGCTGGCGGCGGGTGAAGCGTTCGCGCGTGTGCTGTGGCAGGGCTACAGCCGTGCAGACGTTATCGACACCCTGCAAGCTGTGGCCGGTGCCGCACGCTCGCCCGAAGGCCGTGCCATCGCCAGCCGCCTGGTGCGGTCCGGCATGAACCTGCCGGCGCCCGAAGGCGACCAGGATGTTGTGGCATTCATCGAGGCCCGTCTCGATATCCTTGAAAAACTGGGCGACACCGAAGGCTATGTCGCGCTGGTGGAACGCCTGCCCCAGGACCGGGACTGGACAGCCATTGCCCGTCATATCACCAACGCCCACCTGATCCAGGGCCGTCTGCCCGATGCCTGCGCGCTGTCTGAAGCGGTGCGGGCCAACGACAGCGACCCCTACTGGGTGCGCATGGCCGCTTTCTGCCGCGCCGCGCGCGGCGACCGGCAGGGTGTCGATTTCCAACTCGGGATTCTCGAGGAACTGACCGAAATCCAGCCGACCTTCTACCAGTTGATCGACCAGATTTTGATCGAGGCCGAACAGGCGCCCGGCTCAGTGCTGCCGGCGGCGGCGACCCTGGGGTCGAACCTCAGGGTCGACCTTCTGGAAGCCACGATGGCACGGCTTGCCAAAGTGAAGGTGCCGGCGCTGGCGCTCGATGACGTGAACCCGCTGGCTGTGGGCCTGATGCTGGCATTGCCGGGCATCGACAAATCGGCCAAGGCCGACCTTGTGGCCCGGTCCCTGGACCAGGGCTGGCTGGGCGGCAGGCAGTTTGCCGATTTTGTGCGCGCGTTTGACGCCGCGGGCGCGGCCCCCGTGCCGGTGGCGGATGCCGACATGGCCGAAGACACAAGTTTCCTGACCGATATCGAACTGGCGCACACCGCCGCCGCCGACCCCGATGGCGCGCGCCGGCTGGCCGCCCTTGATGAAGCCTGGGCCCGGGCGGTGAGGCTTGGTCGTGTGCTGGCCGAAGGGCCGGGCCTGTACCGTTTGACTGCCGATATGGTCGCCGCACCCGACATGGCGGCGGGGGCACCCGTGCTGGCGCGCGCCGCCGCCCTGGATGCCGCCGACCGGGGCAAGGGCGACTGGTTCCGCCTGATGCGCACCACGCCGCCCGGCGCCAACGCGGCGCTGGATGGCACGCTTGTGCGCACCTGGCCCTTGATGCGCATTGCCATGGGGGACACGGTACCCGAGGTGACGCCCGAACGCCTCAGCCTCTGGTGGCAGGCGCAGGAAGGCAATCCCGCGCGTTTTGCCCGCGCCAACCTGCTGTTCAGCCTTCTGGACGGCATGGGCGACACGGTGCCCGAAGACGCCTGGGGCTGGCTTGAAGCCGGTGACGGCAGTTTTGAACAGCCGGACTCTTTGGCGGGCCCCCTGGCAGCACCATCCGCCGCGCTGTGGCGCCGCATGCTGGTGGCGGCACACGAAGGCGACCGCCCGGCCGTCTTGAAGGCGGCCCTGAAGCTGATGGCATCTGGCCCGCAGCATGTGTCGCCGTCGCTGGCCGGTTCGCTGGTTGCCACCCTGCGCACCGCAGGTTTCGAATCCGAAGCCCGCGCGCTTGCCACCGAAATCCTGATTGCCCAGGGTCTTTAGGGACCCCGGGCCCATACGCCGGATCATCAGCGGGAGCCTTCGCGCGCCATGACGGATGCTGCGCTCATTGACCAGTTTCTTGAAATGCTGGCCGCCGAGAAGGGCCGGGCGCGCAACAGCCTGATGGCCTACCGGCGCGACCTTGAGGATTTTGCCGAAAGCTGCGACCGCGCGCTCGAGGGTGCGGGTGCGGAAGACATCCGGGCCTATCTGGCCACCCTTCACACACGCGGCATGAAACCGGGCACGGTGGCGCGGCGCCTGTCGGCCATCCGGCAATTTTACCTGTTCCTGTTCTCTGACGGGGTTCGTACCGACAACCCGGCCAAGAATATCGAAAGCCCGCGCGCCGGCCAGCCGCTGCCGAAGGTGCTTTCGGAAGCCGATGTCGACCGGCTTCTGGATACCGCCGAAACCAGGGCGGGGTCGGGCAAGCCTGCAGACCTGCGCCTGCATGCGCTGGTGGAAACCCTGTATGCCACCGGCCTTCGGGTCAGCGAACTGGTGTCGCTGCCGCGCCGGGCCGTGGGGCCGGATACCGCCATGATCATGGTCACCGGCAAGGGCGGGCGCGAACGCATGGTGCCCCTGGGCGGCAAGGCGCGCACGGCCCTGATGGCCTATCTTCAGGCGCTGGCAGCGTCGGGCACCGATGTGTCACGCTACCTGTTTCCGTCGTCTTCCGCCGAAGGTTACCTGACCCGGCGCCGGGTCGGGCAACTGATGAAGGACCTTGCCGTGGCTGCGGGGGTCATGCCGTCCGCCCTCAGCCCGCACAAGCTCAGGCACGCCTTCGCGACCCACCTCCTGGCCCACGGCGCCGATTTGCGCGCCGTGCAGCAAATGTTGGGGCACGCAGACATTTCAACCACACAGATTTATACCCATGTATTGGAGGAACGGTTGAAAAAACTGGTACTGGACAAACATCCGCTCAGCGGAAATTGAGGGGGCCGTAACGGCAAGGGTGGCACACTAGCGCTTGACAGATGCGATCAGTTCAAGGATTTTGCGCGCCTTGCCGAAACGTGGTTTACTGACACCATGGACAAGAATCAGAACAAGACGGATACACCGAAGATGATGACCTTTCTTGAGTTTGAAAAACCGATTGCCGAACTTGAAGGCAAGATCCGCGAACTCAGAAGCTTCCGGGGTGGCTCTGGTGATGTCGACCTGACCGCCGAGGTTGGCCAGCTTGAAGGCAAGCTGGGCAAGCTCCTGAAGGAAACCTACGCCGGCCTGACGCCGTTCCAGAAAATGCAGGTGGCCCGGCACCCCGAGCGCCCGCACTTCAAGGATATCGTCGAGCATCTGTTCGAGGATTTCACCCCGCTGGCCGGTGACCGCTGTTTTGGCGACGATTTTGCCCTGATGGGCGGCCTCGCGCGCTTCCGCGGCCAGGCCTGTGTGGTCATGGGCCATGAAAAAGGCTCGGACACCGAAAGCCGCATCCGGCACAATTTCGGCATGGCGCGCCCGGAAGGCTACCGCAAGGCCATCCGCCTGATGGAAATGGCCGACCGCTTCAGCCTGCCGATCCTGACCCTTGTGGACACCTCGGGTGCCTATCCGGGCGTGGGTGCCGAAGAACGCGGCCAGGCCGAAGCCATCGCCCGTTCGACCGCCGCCTGCCTGGATGTGGAAGTGCCGGTTGTCACCTGCATCGTCGGGGAAGGTGGCTCGGGTGGCGCCGTGGCCATCGCCGCCGCCAACCGGGTGTTGATGATGGAACATGCCATCTATTCCGTGATTTCGCCCGAAGGCTGTGCCTCCATTCTGTGGCGCACCAACGAAAAGTCGCAGGACGCGGCCAACGCGCTCAAGATCACCGCGCAGGACCTGCTGAAACTGGGTGTTATCGACGGCATTGTCACCGAACCCCTGGGCGGCGCGCACCGCGACCGCGAACGCGCCATGAACATGCTGGGCGACGGGCTCGAACAGGCGCTCAGGGATATGGGCGGCATCGATGGCGGGCGCCTGAAGATGCTCCGGCGCGACAAGTTCCTCGCCATGGGCAACAAGACGCTCTGACGCATCCCTGCAGAAACGAAATCCGATCGGCCGCGGCGAAAAATTTCCCGCGGCCGATTTGTTTTTTTTGGGGGGCGTGGTGCGGTGGCGCCAACTGCCGGCGGGCGGGTCCCGTTCTGTTGCAGATGCAACAGGTTTGGGTACGGGAAAACCGGCATTTTGTTGCAGATGCAACAGCTTGGGCGGGGTGCTGCGGGGCGGCAACCCGGCAGGGCGCCCATGGGCGGCGGTGTCGTGAAGCCGTAACATTCGTCGGCTATACAACCCACAGTGTGCCGCCCGCGCCGAACCCACAAGGGCTTGTGGGTGTGCGCCTGCACGAATCGTTGAAATCATTGGCCTTGTCCGCGCGGCCCCCCAAAAAAGCGCGGGTTTCTGCCGGTTGTGGCGCGTCAGGTGCCACTAGATATTGTAGGCGGAACAAGGCTTTTACACTTTATCTTGACGCCTCCCCGCCTTCGGGCCTATCCTCTGGTTCTTGCAGATCAGAAGCGACTCGAACGGGGGACGTCGGGCGGTCGCTTTGGCAAGTATCTGAAAATAAACAACAAAATCGATGCGTTCGACTTTTGTTCTTTTCTCGGGCACACTCATATGTTTCCGATGCGAAGAAGGAGTCAGCGCCGTAAGGTAGGCTGGTTAGGGAGATATGGGCACCATGTTTGAAGTCACTCATTTCGAGCACGGCGGCGCGGTAGAAATTGACCGCAGCCGCGACGCGCTCCTGACAGAATTTGGCAAGGCCACGCTTGAAGACAGGTACCTGATGCCGGGTGAATCCTACCAGGATCTGTTCGCGCGCGTTGCCTCCTATTATGGTGACGACAAGGCCCATGCGCAGCGGCTGTATAACTATATCTCCAACCTGTGGTTCATGCCTGCCACGCCCGTGCTGTCGAACGGCGGCACCAACCGCGGCCTGCCGATTTCCTGCTTCCTCAATGAAGCCCAGGACAAGCTCGAGAGCATCGTTGGCCTGTGGACCGAAAACGTATGGCTGGCGTCCAAGGGCGGGGGCATCGGCTCCTATTGGGGCAACCTGCGTTCGATCGGCGAAACCGTTGGCGGCGTTGGCAAAACCAGCGGCATCATTCCGTTCGTCCGTGTCATGGACAGCCTGACCCTCGCCATCTCCCAGGGCTCGCTGCGCCGTGGTTCGGCCGCCATCTACCTGCCGATCAGCCACCCGGAAATCGAGGAATTCATCGAGCTTCGCCGCCCCACAGGCGGTGACCCGAACCGCAAGACCCCGAACCTGCACCATGGTGTGCTGGTATCCGACGCCTTCATGCGCGCGGTCGAAAACGACGAAGAATGGGCGCTTCTGAGCCCGAAGGACCATCATGTGGTGCGCACCATTTCGGCGCGCGGCCTGTGGATTCGCCTCCTGACCGCCCGTGTTGAAACCGGCGAGCCCTATATCATCTATTCCGACACCGTGAACCGCCAGATGCCCGAGCATCACAAGCTGGCGGGCCTGACGGTCAAGACCTCGAACCTGTGCGCCGAAATCACCCTGCCGACCGGCCTTGACCATCTCGGCAACGAGCGCACGGCTGTCTGCTGCCTGTCGAGCCTCAACCTCGAATATTACAAGCAGTGGAAAGACAATACCGACTTCATCCCGGACGTGATGCGTTTCCTCGACAACGTGCTGCAGGACTTCATCAACCGCGCGCCGGACGAGATGACCAAAGCCCGTTATTCCGCGATGCGCGAACGGTCTGTCGGCCTGGGTGTCATGGGTTTCCACAGCTTCCTGCAGGACAATATGATCCCGTTCGAAAGCGCCATGGCCAAAGCCTGGAACAAGAAAATCTTCAGCCATATCAAGACGGAAGTGGACCGCGCCTCCGAAGCGCTGGCCTACGAGCGCGGGCCGTGCCCGGACGCCGCCGACTATGGCATCATGGAGCGTTTCTCGAACAAGACCGCGATTGCGCCCACGGCGTCGATCTCGACCATCTGTGGTGGCGCAAGCCCGGGTATCGAGCCGATTGCGGCCAACAGCTATAACCAGAAGACCCTGTCGGGCAACTTCATCGTGCACAGCCGCGCGCTGACCCGGCTACTCGAGGAAAAAGGCCACAATACCGACGAGGTCTGGACCTCGATCACCGTCAACGAAGGTTCGGTCCAGCATCTGGACTTCCTGTCGGACGAAGAAAAGGCCGTGTTCAAGACCGCGTTTGAACTGGACCAGCGCTGGGTCGTGGAACTGGCCGCCGACCGTGCGACCTATATCTCGCAGGCCCAGTCGGTGAACATCTTCCTGCCGGCCAACGTGCACAAGCGCGACCTGCACCAGATCCATTACCAGGCCTGGAAAAAGGGCTTGAAGAGCCTCTATTACTGCCGCTCGAAATCGATCAAGCGCGCCGAAGTGGTGGCCACGGGTTCGACCAAGAGGGACGTGCCGCAGGAAATCCAGCTCCAGCTTGCTGCACAGCAAGCCGCGGCTGCCGCCTCGAGCACCGATTATGAAGAGTGCCTGGCCTGCCAGTAAGCGAAGCCTGCCTTCGAATCAGGAAAACCCCCAGCCCGCACAGGCTGGGGGTTTTTCATTTGTGGGCGCGCTATTCTTCGGTTCTCAGGCGGTTCAGCAGCGCCTCAAGCACCACATCATTCTTCGCCGGCGCAACCGGCGACCGGATCGGCCAGTCGGGAGTTACACCGTCCGACTTCGTCTCGCCGGACGGACGAATGATATGGGCTTTGGGAAAACCGACCGAGATGCCGGTCGCGGGCAGGGTGAAATTTTCCATGGCGCCGTAGGTCGTGGCCATGTCCGAGGTCTTTTCTCCCACGATGGTGCCAAAACCATAGTCCTGCACCATGGCTGCAACCGTAACCGCGTTTGAATAGCTGTGGCGATTGATCAGAACATAGACGTCGCCACCGAACCGTTCATCCTGCCGCGGTTTGGCATAGGGCAGGTCGAAGTCGAACATGCCACCGCGCGGGGTTTCGGCATATTTTTTCGCGAAAAGGCCAGAGACACCTTTGGCGGCATCCGCGCTGGCATCCAGCCGGGCCTGGTTCGACGCTGCTGCTTCGTCGCTGGAGCGGATCATGAAGGCCTTGTAGAAACGGAAGTCGCGGTCGGCGAACCAGGCCAGCATGGCATCGCTGAAGGAATTGTCGCCGCCCGGGTTGTCCCGGATATCGATGATCAGACGTTTGGCGCCTGCCTTGATGAAACCGGAAAATGCCTTGTCGATGAACGTGACAAAGGCCCGGTTGTTCCAGACATCGTCCGGCGTTTCGACACTGTAAAACGGCCCCGGGCGCAGATAGGCGGTCGCGGCATCCAGCATTCTGGCCTCGCGCGCTGCGGCGCTGAGTGCGAACGAGGCTGGCTGACTGTCGGCCTCTCGTGCCTGTGCCGCCCGCGATGTGGCATCCAGTTGCACCGTGCGGGGCTGGCCGTCTGCCGATTTGACAGTCAGCTCGAACGTCGCGACTGCGCCCAGCTCAAGCCACAGATATTGCGGGAAGGTGAATTCAAGCAGGGAATGGGCGATATAATCGGTGTCGGCCGAAATGTTGGACGCCGTGCGTGCCAGCCAATAGGCCATAGGCTGGCCATCCAGGGCCAGAATCTCGTCGCCCTGCTGAATGGTGTCATTGCCCGAATAATTCTCGCCCACATAGGCGCGGCCTTCCACGATGCGCAGGTAGATCGGGAAGCTCTGTCCGCCGGCGTCACGGAAGGCCCGGTAGGTTTCCTCCGGGAACTCGATGCGCGCGTGCGCGACATTGCCGAAGGCCGCAAATTTCTGGAATGCGACCCGGGTTTCGAACAGGCTGAGCGGGTGGCTGAAGGACGCCCGCATCGACGTGTAAAGCGCATCATACGCCGCTTTGTCGCGATTGGCATACAGGTTGGCGTGGGCGCTTTGAAGGCCATGATACAGCGCATCGAAATCCGACCGCAGGTCCTGGACCGAGACCTGCCGGCTGTCGGTGTTCCTGTCGCCGCTTTCCTGTGCCCACAGGGTTGCGCTTGCCATATAAAACAAGGCAATCAGTCCCGCTGCCGTTTTGATCGTCTTTTTCATTTTCATCTCCGATATCCCTGAAAGATGAAACTGTCTTGCCTGAACCCGGTCCCTGGGGTCCATGGCGGCGGGCTCTTTTATTCCTGACAAAAGCCTGACAGGGGCGAATTTCCTGTTATCCCTCGGGTTTTGTCTCCGCTAGTATCGCGCACATGAGAAACCAGGAACCCATCGTTGACCTCACGCCTGCCCCCTTCCGCATCGGCGGCTGGACGGTATTCCCGGAAACAGGCCGCATCGGGATGGGCGACAATATTGTGACCCTTGAACCCAAGGTCATGGGGCTTTTGCTTCTGCTCGCCAAGGCAGATGGCGCGCTGCTGTCGCGCGAACAGATAGAGCAGGATCTCTGGGGCGGCATGATCCTGGGCGAGGATACGGTCGCCCGCACGGTATCCCGGCTCAGGCGCGCCCTTGGTGACGATGCCAAAAAGCCGCTTTATGTCGAGACCCTGCCCAAACGGGGTTATCGCCTTCTGGTGCCAGTTGTCGCCTGTGGGGACCGGCGACCGGCGCGGTCGCTGCTGCGCATGCGCCCGGGCATGCTGGTTGCCAGCGCTGCGGCGCTGGTGGCGGCCCTGTGTACCGCACTCATTCTATATTCGCAGGCGCCTGCGCAAGACAGCAAGATTTCTGAACTGACAGCCAGGGCGGACGACCTTTACATGCAGTTCACCCGCAGCGACAACGAAGCCGCCATCACGCTTTATGAACGGGTGCTGGCCATGGACGGCGACTATGCGCCAGCGCAGGCGGGGCTTGCCAACGCGCTTGTACAGCGGGTCATTCGCTGGCCGAACACCCCTGCCGGCGCGGGCGCCGCAAGTGTGCAGGAAGCCCTGGGCCGCGACATGAACCAAACGGACACGGCCCGGAAGATACTTGCCCGCGCGACTGCGTTGGCCGAACGTGCGGTCCGGCTGGCGCCCAGGGACCCGGATGCCCTGAAGGCACTGGGCCTGGCCTATACGATGCAAGGCCATATCGACAGGGCGGAGGAAATATACAGGCGTGCCATTGCTATCGATCCGAATGCCTGGGAATCGATGATCAACCTCAGCGAAATCTACCAGATACGCCAGGAGCCCGCCCGCAGCGTTGCCATGCTGCAGGCTGCGTTTGAAGCGATGGACCGCCAGTATGGCAACGAACCGCAACGGGTGGGACCATGGCAAGCTGCGGTCGGTGTGTTGATCGGCAAATGGAAAGAAGAGGCGGGCCTGCCACAGGAGGCCGAGCTCTGGTATCGCCGCACGCTCGAGATATCGCCCTACGAGCCGGAGGCCACGCGCCGGCTGGCGTCCCTGTTGCGGAATGCGGGCGACGACGCGCAGGCAAATCGCCTGTGTGCAACACTGGTCGAAAAGCTCGGGCCGGCCAATGGTTGCCTGCCAGATGGCGATCGGTAGGCCGGGAAATTTCTTCCGGCCGGGCCGGCTGTACACCGTCCACAACGGAGACCGAGAGGGTCATTCCAAACCAACAGCCAACGCGGACGAAGTTGGTCCGACCATATTCCACGCCCCTTAAGTCCTTGTTAAGCGATTGTCGCTAGGCTGCGCGGGCGCGGAAGAGGCAGTCTTTAAATAGGCCGCCTTTTTGCAATTTGGGGGTCGCGAATGTAAGAGCCAACAAGTTCTTGCATCAAGGGATGGATGATTGATGAATATTGTCAGTTATGTTGATAACTTTTCCAAGGACTTCAGCATTGCAAAGCGTGTCTTTGGCGGGTTTGCCGTTGTTCTGGCGCTTCTGATTGTATTGGGATCGGTTTCCGGCACGAATCTCGTGTCGGGCAAATCCAGCTTCGACCGATATCGCGAAATCGCGCGCCAGGCCAACCAGGCCGCGCGGATACAGGCCAACATGTTGTCGACCCGGATTGCGACCAAGGATTTCCTGATCAAAGCCTCTGATACCTCGATCGAGACAGCCCGTTCCCGCGCCCAGCGCACCTTCGACATGAATGAAGAACTGAAGGCGATGGTCAGTGACCCGGACCAGATCGCCATTGTTGAACAGACGCACCGGGAACTGACCCTTTACCTCAAGACGTTCGATCAGGTAATCAGCATCGAGCGGGGTAAGAATGCCATGGTGGCTGACGACCTGGATCGGCTGGGACCACAGATGGCAAGCCAGTTGTCGGCACTTGCCGAACAGGCCGCTGCTGCACAAGACATGGCACATGTCCGCGCTACGAACGCGCTTTTGCACCAGATCACCATGCTGCGCTTCCATGCCAACAAATATCTTGTCGCCAGCGATGAAGCCGCCTTTGCGCATGCACTGGAGATGTCGAAGGCCGCAGAACAAGGGTTCGCGAACCTTTCCAAAGGCGGCGCTCTGCCTGCCGGTTTTGCCGATGTCGCCCGCGCGCACAAACAATATGAAGATACGCTGGTGCGCATCAAGGCGGCGATCGAAAAGCGCAATGCCCTTGTCCATGAAACCATGGATGTCATCGGGCCCAAAGTTTCCGACGACCTTGAAGCCATGAAGCTGGCCATCAAGCAGGAACAGGACACCATTGGTCCGGCCACGGCAGATTCGCTCAGCATGGCCGTCATGATCACGCTGATTGTCGCGACCGCAAGCATCCTCGTCGGGTGTGGTGCCGCCTATGTGATAGGCGCCGGCATTTCGCGCCCGGTGACCGGCCTGACCAGCGACCTGCAGGCGCTGGCCGAAGGCAACCTGAACCGCGACATCAACGGTGTTAACCGCAAGGACGAAATCGGCCGCATGGCCGGCGGCCTTGAGGTGTTCAAGCAGAAGTTGCTGGAGAACCGCCGCCTGGAGGCCCTCGACAAGCAGCGCCAGGAAGAAGAGCGCGAACGCCAGCGGCAGGCTGAGGAAGCCCGTATTGCGGCGGAAAAGCAGGCTGAGGCAAACCGCGCAGCCGAGCGTGAGCGCGAAGCGCGCAAAGATGCCCTGATCAAGAGCTTTGGCGAGGCCGTTTCGGGGGTCTTGAGCACATTGGCGCTTGCCGGCAAGGAATTGAAGGAAACCGCAACCGCCATGTCGGCCACGGCAGAAGAAACCGGTCGCCAGTCGGCCACTGTGGCGGCGGCGGCCAACCAGACGTCCGCGAACGTGCAGGCTGTGGCAACCAGTGCCGAAGAGCTGACGGCCTCCATCCAGGAGATCAGCCGTCAGGTCAGCAAAAGCAGCAGTATGGCACAGTCTGCTGTGCAGGAAGGCCGCACTGCCGATGAAGGCATGGCGGCGCTGTCTGACACGGCGGCGCGGGTTGGCAACGTCGTGCAACTGATCAATGACATTGCAGAACAGACCAACCTCCTTGCACTCAACGCCACCATTGAGGCGGCCCGTGCAGGCGATGCTGGCCGCGGTTTTGCGGTCGTGGCAACCGAGGTCAAGGCGCTGGCGCAACAGACCGCCAAGGCAACCGAGGAAATCAGCAGTCAGATCGAAGAGATCCAGTCCCAGACCGAGCGCGCCGTGCAGTCGATCGGCGGTATCAACCGCACCATCACGACGATGAACGAGATTTCGTCCATGATCGCGGCGGCGGTTGAGGAACAGGGTGCCGCGACCGGCGAGATTGCCCAGACCGTGCAGCAGACGGCGGCGGGCACCGATGCGGTGACCCAGAATATCAACGGGGTCAGCGAAGCCGCACAGATGACTGGTGCCGCGTCGAGCCAGGTGCTGTCGGCTGCGGACCGCCTGAACGAACAGTCCGAACAGATGCGTGTCGCGGTCAGCAGTTTCCTCAACGAAATCCGCAGCTTCTGACGCAAGAAACCAGACACCCGGGGCAGGAAAACGCCCCGGGTGTTACCTTTTCAGGACCAACCGTGGCCAGTTGCCGGCCATCAATGCGCCGATTGGCGGCTTTCTGCCGCTTCCCTAGCGTCAAGGCAAAAATCACCTACATCTTGTGTATTCGGAATAGCCCTCCACTAACTGAGGGGTTATAGTGGCCGCCGCCCCGGTCAAAGGCCGGGATTTTGGGCAAAATACACATCGTGAGAGAGTGGGAGACAGGGTCAGAATGGCTGCAGTGGATGAGAAAGAACCGTCGGGTTTGCTGGAAGAACGTCATGTTTACAAGCCGTTCCGCTATCCGTGGGCCTATGAAGCCTGGCTGACCCAGCAGCAGATTCACTGGCTGCCCGAAGAAGTGCCGCTGGCCGAAGACGTGCGCGATTGGGCGCGCAAGCTGAGCGACTCGGAAAAGAACCTGCTGACCCAGATTTTCCGCTTCTTCACCCAGAGCGATATCGAGGTGAACAACTGCTACATGAAGCATTATACCAAGGTGTTCAAACCCACCGAGGTACAGATGATGCTGGCGGCTTTCTCGAACATGGAAACCATCCATATCGCGGCCTACAGCCACCTGCTCGACACTCTGGGTATGCCCGAAACCGAATATTCCGCTTTCCTCCGCTACAAGGAGATGAAGGACAAGTACGACTATATGCAGCAGTTCGGCTCGGACGACCTGCGCTCGGTCGCGCTTACGCTTGCCGTGTTTGGTGCCTTTACCGAGGGCCTGCAACTGTTCGCGTCCTTCGCCATGCTCCTGAACTTCCCGCGCTTCAACAAGATGAAGGGCATGGGCCAGATCATCAGTTGGTCGGTGCGTGATGAATCGCTGCACTGCGAATCGATCGTCAAGCTGTTCAAGACCCTGACCAGCGAAAACCCGGAGCTGTGGGACGAAAGCCTGAAGACGGAGATCACCGAAGCTTGCAAAACCATCGTCGAGCACGAGGATGCCTTCATCGATCTCGCCTTCGGCATGGGCCCGATTGAGGGCCTGAAGGGCGAAGAGGTGAAGCAATATATCCGCTATATCGCCAACCGCCGCCTCTTGCAGCTTGGCCTTGAAGAAGTCTATGACGCCGACAAGAACCCGCTGCCGTGGCTCGACAGCATGTTGAACGCGGTGGAACACACCAACTTCTTCGAAAACCGGGCAACCGAATATTCCAAAGCCGCCACCCGCGGTAGCTGGGATGAAGCCTTCAACTGAGGCCTGCCCGCAGCCTGAATGCAGAAACGCCCGGTCTAGCGCCGGGCGTTTTTCTATTGTCTGTCAGGCCTTCCGACAAAGAAGGCGCCCGGGCAAAAGGGGGCTATGTCCGGGCGCCAGGCGCGAATGCCGGCCGCACAGGGCCATGTCAGCGAGGAGGGGGCACTTGGCCCGAAAATCCCTGTGCAGCCATGGTGGCATTCGTAATTCTAGTGGCCACGACCATGATGGTCATTGTCATTGTCCCAGCGGCGGTCCCAGTCGCGGTCGTCATACCAGTCGTTCCCGCGATAGTGGCCGCCCGCACGGGCATAGAAGTAACGCGACAGGCCGGCATAATAGCGGTCGGCATCGCGGGCGATACGGCTTGCGAGCGCGCGGCCCAGGTCTTCGGCGGTGTCGCGCCGGATGTCACGGGCGACCTGGTCGCGGTAACCGGGTTCGGACCGCGCCAGCATATCCTTCACCTTCTGGTTTGGGGCGTGGTTGGTCTCAACCATGCCGCAATCGGATTTGGCTTCGATCTTGTTGGTATAGGTATAGCTGGCGTCGTTATCGATGCGGATACGGTCGATGTCCGTGCCATGGTGGCGCATGCGGGTTTTCAGGGTATAACGCCCCTCGGCTTCACCCTTCTCCTTGATCTCGGTATAATAGGCGGTCTCGAACCGGCGGCAGCGCGACTTGTATTTGTGCTTGTCGTTATAGTCGTCATGTTCCCGGTCACGGTCGACGACCCGGAAGTCCACATCATAATCGTCCTCGTCGGCGCTGATCACCAGGTCTGCGCGTCGCGCGTCGCTGACGAGCCTGACATAGGGCGGCAGGCTGCGGCCCATGCTGTGCAGTGCGATATTCTCGAATTCGCGGTCCGCGCGCCGGCCTTTTGCATCAACCTCGACAAAAACACGGATCGGGTTTTCGGCGCGGAAATGGGCGTCGGCAGCTTCATAGCGCCGGTTGTTCTCATGGTCGGCGATGGCGGGCAGGCTGAAACCTGCGGCGGCCAGGGCCATGCCGGTGACGGCGCGGCGGATATCGGTTGTGATGGGCATTTCTCTGATCCTCTGCTGCTTTTCTGTTTTGGTAGTATCACCCTATCAGCGCCCAACTTAAACCAGTCTGAGGCCGCCGTTAATATTGGGTTCAGCGGCAGGGGCGCGTTCAGGCGCGCAGGTCGGCGCGCACGGCGCCTGCGGCTTTCAGAAGTGCGGCAGGGCTGGTTTCGAACACACAGTGCGGATGGCCGGCCGCCGCCCAGATGGTGTCGAACCGGAACAGGTCCTCGTCGAAAAAGACCGGGAAGCTGGCCGTGTGGCCAAGGGGCGGTACACCGCCGATCACATAGCCGGTTTGGTCGCGCACAAAATCTGCATCGGCCTTGCCGACAGCTTCACCCAGCAGGCCTTCAAGCTTTTTGGTGTCGAGCCGGTTGTCGCCCGCGACGATGGCCAGCACCGGCCGGTCGCTGGCCTTGGCCCGGAAAATCAGGGATTTGGCGATCTGCGCCACCAGGCAGCCGACGGCATCGGCGGCTTCCTGTGCCGTGCGTGTGCTGCCCGGCATATGAATAACGCGGGACTTCAGCCCCGCGTCATCAATTGCCTTTTGCACACGTTCCGGGCCGGTCATGGTCAGCCGGTGATGGCGCCGTGGCAGTGTTTGTATTTTTTTCCGGACCCGCAGGGGCAGGGCTCGTTGCGGCCCACTTCGCTGAACGGGTTGGTGGTCGGCGCGACCTGTTCACGCGGCGGCATCCTGAGGGCACCGCCGTCGGTCGAGCTCATGTCGCCGTGGCAATGTTTGTATTTACGGCCCGAGCCACAGGGGCAGGGGGCGTTCCGCGAAATCTCACCCCAGGTCGAGGTATCGTTCGGGTTCACGCCGGCCATCTCGTTTTCGCCGGTCAACGGGTTGAGATGCTGTTCAACCGTGGCCGGCGGGGCCTTTGGGGCCAGGGCCTCGGGGTCGACCTGCGGCTGCAACTCGACCCGAGACAGCAATTGGGTCACGCTTTCGCGGGTGTGATACAGCATGCTCTCGAACAGCGAGAAGGCTTCGGTCTTGTATTCATTCAGCGGATCGCGCTGGCCGTAGGCGCGAAGGCCAACACCCTGGCGCAGATGGTCCAGATACTGCAGGTGATCTTTCCATTCCTGGTCAACCATCTGCAAGAGCAGGCTTTTTTCCACATGGGCCCAGAAGTCGTTGCCGTACCGGTCGCGCTTCTGGTCGATATGCTGTTGGGCTGCGGCTTCCAGGCGTTCGATGATCGTGCTGTCGTCGACACCTTCTTCATCACCCCAGGCCTGCACGGGCGCATCGACACCCAGCACGCGGCGGCAGTCTTCTGCCAGGCCCTCAAGGTCCCACTGTTCGGGGTAGGACTTGGGCGGAATGCGGCTTTCGACCAGATGCTGCACCACGTCGGCGCGCATGTCGGCGATGGTTTCGGTCACATCGTCCGAATCCATGATTTCGCGGCGCTGGTCATAGATCACCCGGCGCTGGTCGTTCATCACATCGTCGAACTTGACCAGGTTTTTCCGGATATCATAGTTGCGGGCTTCCACCTTCTGCTGGGCCTTTTCGATGGCCTTGTTGATCCAGGGGTGGATGATGGCTTCGCCCTCCTGGATGCCCAGGCGCACCAGCATGGCGTCCATGCGTTCCGGGCCAAAGATGCGCATCAGGTCGTCCTGCAGCGACAGGAAGAATTTCGAGCGCCCGGGGTCACCCTGACGGCCGGCACGGCCCCTGAGCTGGTTGTCGATGCGGCGGCTTTCGTGGCGTTCGGTGGCCATGATATAGAGGCCGCCGGCTTCGATAACCTTCTGCTTTTCTTCGGCAACTTCGGCGCGGATGCGTTTGGCAACTTCGGCGATCTGGGCCGGGTCTTCCATGCCGCGGGTTTCATCGGCAATACGCATGTCGGCGTTACCGCCCAACTGGATGTCGGTGCCGCGGCCCGCCATGTTGGTGGCGATGGTCACGGCGCCCAGGCGGCCCGCCTGTGCCACGATGCCGGCTTCCTGCTCGTGGTAACGCGCGTTCAGCACCTGGTGCTTGATCTTCTTCTGCTTCATGAAGTCGGCAAGCAGTTCGGATTTTTCGATCGACACCGTACCCACCAGGACCGGCTGGCCCTTGGCCTGGGCTTCTTCGATTTCCTTCAGGATGGCGTCGAACTTTTCCTTGGCGGTGCGGTAGAACTCGTCATGCTCGTCAACACGGGCCACAGGCACGTTGGTCGGGATTTCGACCACGCCAAGGCCGTAAATGTCGCCAAATTCCTCGGCTTCGGTCATGGCGGTACCGGTCATGCCCGACAGTTTCGGATACATGCGGAAATAATTCTGGAAGGTAATGGACGCCAGGGTCTGGTTCTCGGGCTGGATCTCGACGCCTTCCTTGGCCTCCAGCGCCTGGTGCAAACCGCCGGAATAACGGCGGCCTTCCATCATGCGGCCGGTGAATTCGTCGATGATGACAACCTTGTTGTCCTTGACGATATAATCGATATCGCGCGTGAACATGGTGCGCGCCTTCAGCGCCTGGTCCACATGGTGCACGATGGCCGTGTTTTCGTAATCATACAGGCCTTCGGACCGCAAAAGGCCGGCTTCACGCAGCACGCCTTCGATGCGTTCGGTGCCGTCTTCGGTCAGGGAAACGCTGCGGGCTTTTTCGTCCTTGTCATAGTCCTCTTCGGTGATCGAGGCCATGATGCGGTCGATGGCGATATAAAGCTCGGACTTGTCTTCGGTCGGGCCGGAGATGATGAGCGGGGTCCGGGCTTCGTCCACCAGGATCGAATCGACCTCGTCGACGATCGCATAATGGAAGGCACGCTGGACCATGTCGCTGGTGTGATACTTGCTGCTGTTGTCGCGCAGGTAATCGAAGCCCAGCTCGTTGTTGGTGGCATAGGTAATGTCGCAGGCATAGGCGGCGCGGCGTTCGGCGTCGGTCTTGCCCGGCACGATCACGCCGGTGGTCAGGCCCAGGAAGCCATAAACCTTGCTCATCCATTCGGCATCGCGGCTGGCGAGATAGTCGTTCACGGTCACGACATGCACGCCTTTGCCGGGCAGGGCGTTCAGGTAGGCAGCCAGGGTTGCCACAAGGGTCTTGCCCTCACCGGTCTTCATCTCGGCGATCGAACTGTCGTTCAGCACCATGCCGCCGATAAGCTGCACATCATAGTGCCGCATGCCCAGCGCCCGCTTCGACGCTTCGCGCACGGCGGCGAAGGCTTCGACCAGCAGATCGTCCAGCTTGGTGCCGGCTTCAAGCCGCTCCCGGAATTCCTGGGTTTTGCCCCGCAGGGCCTCGTCGCTCAGCTTTTCGAAGTCGGGCTCAAGCGCGTTGATCGCGGCGACCTTCGGCTGCAGCTTTGCAAGATAGCGATCGTTCGCCGACCCGAAGATTTTTTTCGCGAGTGTATTAAGTCCCAGCATATGACCGGCCTGCCCTTTTCCATCAGGCCGACGGACCAGCGCACGATGATCCCCACGGGCAAGATGTACAGATACTTTATTATAGAACGGTCCGCGCCGGGACCGCACAAGGTTCAGGCACAGATAAGTACCCCATACCCTTCTGTCAACAGCCGTGAGCCAAGGCGTGCGTTAAAATACATGGTCCGGATGCGCGGCATTTCTTGAAGCGCGCGCCAGTTCGCGGCAATATGCGGCCCTGTTTTTCATAAACGTCAGGTAGATATACAATGGCAGAGATCAAACTTTCGCCCCTCGCCCCAGCAGGCTTTCCCAATCTTCTTCCCGTTCCCGGTGTGGAAATGGGCGCGGTTTATGCGGGGTTCCGAAAACGCGAAAGGCCCGATCTCCTGATGGCCGTGCTGGCGGAAGGCAGTGTTGCCGCCGGCTGCTTCACCCGCTCGAAAGCCCCTGCTGCACCAGTGGATTGGTCGCGCGCGGTGCTGGAAAAAAGCCAGGGCAAGGTGCGGGCGATTGTCACCAACGCCGGCAATGCCAATGCCTTCACCGGCGAAAAGGGCATGAAGGCCGCGGTCAAGTCGGCGGAAGCCACGGCGAAGATTGTCGGTTGCACCACCGACGAGGTTTTGCTGGCGTCGACCGGCGTGATCGGCGTGCCGCTGAATGGCGACCTGTTCGAAAAACCGCTGGCCCGCATCCATGCCGGCCTGTCGGGTGCCCTGTGGCGAGATGCCGCACAGGCGATCATGACCACCGACACCTATCCGAAGGGGTCGTGCCGGGTTACCCACATCGATGGCCGCACGGTTGTCATCTCCGGTATCGCCAAGGGCTCGGGCATGATCGCGCCCGACATGGCCACCATGCTGGGCTTCGTATTCACCAATGCGGCGCTGACGTACAATTGCCTGCAGAAGCTGCTGCGCGAGAACACCGACCTCAGCTTCAACAGCATCACCGTGGACGGCGACACCTCGACCAACGACACCGTGTTTGCAGCCGCGACGGGCGTGAATATGGGCCACGACCCGATCGACGACCCGGACGACCCGCGCCTCAAGGATTTCCGCGTCAAGTTCAATGAAGTAATGGTCGAACTGGCGCAACTGATCGTCAAGGACGGCGAGGGCGCGACCAAATTTGTGACCATCGATATCGAAGGTGCGGAAAATGACGAAGCCGCGCACAAGATCGGCATGTCGGTGGCCAACAGCCCGCTCGTGAAAACCGCGATTGCCGGCGAAGACGCCAACTGGGGCCGCTTGGTGGCCGCGGTCGGCAAGGCCGGCGAAAAGGCCGAGCGCGACAAGCTGCAGATATGGATCGGCGGCCAGCATGTGGCCATGAAAGGCGCTGTGCACCCGAACTATAGCGAGGAACAGGCAACCGCCCACATGAAGACCCAGAATATCGATATCCGTATTGATGTGGGGGTGGCCGACGGTAAGGCCCGGGTCTGGACCTGCGACCTGACCTATGACTATATCCGCATCAACGCAGATTACCGCAGCTAGGCTGAAACTGCCGGGCAAATGGTTCGAGGGGAAGGAGTTGCCTTCCCCTTTTTTTGTATTGTTTCATCTAATCCATTGAAAATATTCAAATAAACATCTGGCACAGGTTTTGAATGGTACGGGGCGGGGAAACACCCGTTGTTAGGACGTGCCGGAGAGAGACCATGCCGAACATCAATCTCGAACTGCAGCTCAAGTTCCTGAATGAACTTGATGACGCACTCAAGGACGCGCTTGAGCGCTATCATGACGAAAGCGACGAAAAGCTGGCGGAACTGAAATACATGCAGCGCGAAGTAACCCGCGCGCGCCGTATTATCGCCGAACGCGCAACCGCTGACGAAAAGCGTAGTGTACGCCGCTCTGCAATGGGTACGGAAATGCTGCGCGAGGCTGCTGTCTGATAGCAGCAGCCCCCGGTTCCTGCGGTGTGCAGGAATCTAGTTCTGTGCAGTGCTCGTCACTTCTTCAGTGCGCGTCGCCAGGGTGTCGTAGAGCGTATTCACCAGATCGCCCAGCGCGCCCACACTTCCCAGAATACCCAGCGCAATAACCGCGATGATCAGGCCATACTCAATGGCCGTGGCACCATCGTGGTTTGCCGCCAAACGCTGCCACCGGCCTGCCAGCCGGCGCCGTGCGCGCGCCCAAAAATCAAGCTTCATGTCCATGCCCCTTTCCGCCCGTCCACCTGTCGTTCAGGTCGGGCGCTGGTCCGCGATACAAAGCCTGTGCGCCAAAGCTGAACAATCTGTTAAAGCTTGAATTTGACTAAACTTGCAGCTAGGCCTGTCGCCATGACCGATTGCCCTGAACCCAATGTGAAACTTGATGCCGGCCTGCCTGTTGTGCTGGTGGCCGCCATTGCCCTGATTGACATGGACGGCCGTGTGCTGATTGCCGAACGCCCTGAGGGCAAGTCCATGGCCGGCATGTGGGAATTCCCGGGCGGCAAGGTCGAGGAGGGCGAACTGCCCGAAGCCGCGCTGATCCGCGAATGCAAGGAAGAGCTGGGCATCGACGTTTCTGCCGCCTGCCTGGCGCCTTTTGCCTTCGCCTCGCACTCCTATGAAAAATTTCACCTGCTGATGCCCCTGTTTCTGTGCCGCAAGTGGGAAGGCCTGGTGCAGGGCATGGAAGGCCAGCGCACCAAGTGGGTCAAGATTCGCGATCTGGGCGACTATCCGATGCCGCCGGCGGACATTCCGCTGGTCGCCATGCTGCGGGACTTCTTTTGAGCGCGAGCGCGCTCATCTCCCTCATCCTCGCGGACCCGCATGCCGTCGACATCCTGAAAACCGTGCGTGACCATGGCCCCGCAGGCGCCCATGTGGCTGCCGGCTTTGTGCGCAACCGGGTGTGGGACAGCTTTTATGATCCCGCCCCCGACGCAGCCGACAGCGATATTGATGTCATTTATCATGACGCCGCAGCGCCTGACCCGCAGGCCGATGTGGCCTGGGAAGCGCTGCTTTCGGCCCGGATGCCCGGCCCCATGTGGCAGGTGCGCAACCAGGCCCGCATGCATGTGCCGGCGGGTGATCCGCCCTACCGCGATATTGCCGCCGCCATGGCGCACTGGCCAGAAACTGCAACAGCGGTGGCCGTGTGCCTGCGTCCAGACGGAAGCCTGGGTGTCGTCGCGCCATTTGGTCTTGATGATCTGTTTGGGCATATCTTGCGCCCGACGCCGGCGATCCTCAAGCGGGACCGGGGTATTTTCGACAAACGTGTTTCCGAAAAGGAATGGCTTAAGCGCTGGCCACGCCTGAGTGTTGTAGCCGCTACTGGTCCTTGCCCACCGCGGCCTTCAGGGCATCAGCCAGATTGACCTGCCCGCTGCCGCGCTTGGCCGGTTTCTGCTGGCTTTCGTGCGGGTGCCAGCCGGTCATATACAGGACCTGGAAGGTGGCGCCGACCCGGCCATCGGGCCCGGCGTGGCGTTCCATGTAAATTTCGCAGGCGCGCATCAGCACATCGCGGCGCAGGAAATTGCGGCTGCGGTCCGTCAGTGCGTTCGTCTCGCCCATCGCGCGCAGGTCCTGCATAAGCTTCAGTGGATGTTCGTAGGATACGGTGATGGTGTCCATGTCGGCGACCGGCAGGGCAAAACCGGCCCGCTGCAGCAGGCTGCCAAGGTCGCGCACATCGGCAAAGGGGCTGATGCGCTGGGCGGCGCCCCCGGTGATGTCGGCCTCGGCGGCCAGCAGGCAATGCCGAAGCTCATGCAGGGTTTCGCCGCCAAACAGCGCCCCCAGGAACAGGCCGTCGGGACGGAGCGCCTGGTTGGCCTGCACCAAGATACCGGGCAGGTCGTTCACCCAGTGCAGGCACAGGTTCGAAATGACCAAGTCGCAGGACCCGGCGTCCAGCGCGAGGGCGGGTTCCTGTACGGCAACTGGCTGGCCGGGCATGCCGACATGCGGCAGGAAATTGCCACCAAGGTCCGCCACCGCTTCGAAACGCCGGTTGATGTCCAGAAGCCTGTCTTCAAGCCGGGCGGCCACTTCGGCGCGAAGGAAATCACCGTCCGTGCCCATGGCACGGCCACGCGCCGCCGCGCGCAGGCGCTGGCCAGCGTCAAACAGGATCATCGGGTTTTGTGCGTCGTTCATGCCGCCTCAATACAGGAGGGGCGGGCGGGCGGCAACCGCTTTCGGCTGGCCCCAGGCCCCGTGCGCTGATAGCCTTCGGGTATGGACAGTGTGCGCACCATGATGGCGGGCTATTCGCGGGCGGCGGTCGATTTTCTGCTGCCGCCGCGCTGTGCCGTTTGCGGTACGCGCATCCTGGAACATGGCCACCTGTGTGCGCCCTGCTGGGGCGGCCTGAAGCCCATTGCCGCACCCTTCTGCATTGGCTGCGGCATGCCCTTCGAATATGGCGGCGACATGGAAGGCGATGGCATGCGCTGTGGTGCCTGCCTTGCGAACCCACCCGATTTCGATTGGGCGCGTGCCGCCGTGCAGTATGACGAACTGGGCAAGCGGCTGGTCCTGACCCTGAAACATGGCGGCGAAGGCGCAGCGGTACCCGTACTCGCGCGCATGATGGCGTCGCGCCTGCACGAGTTTGCCGGCACGCTGGACCTCTTGATGCCCGTGCCCCTGCATCCGCGCCGGCTGTTCCGGCGGCGCTTCAACCAATCGCAATTGCTTGCGGCAGAAATCGGGCGCCTGTCCGGCGTGCCGCACGATGCCTTCAGCCTGGTGCGCCGGAAAGCCACGCCCAGCCAGGGGCCGCTCAGCCGCAAGGCGCGCGCGACCAACGTGGCCGGGGCTTTTGCTGTCACCGACGCGGGCAAGGCGGCCATTGCCGGCAAATCCATTGTGTTGGTGGATGACGTATTAACCACGGGCGCCACGGCCGGCGCCTGTGCCCGCATTCTCAAACGCGCGGGCGCACGATCGGTTGGTGTGCTGGCGTTCGCGCGGGTCAGCCAACCGTTCCAGTGATGCCTGCCATGCCCCGGGCGGCCCTTTTCTTTTTGGGGCCCCTGCCTTACATAGGGAAGCTGTGTGAAAAAGGAGCCAGCCGTGGCTGACGTAGTGATTTATAGTTCGAACATGTGCCCCTACTGTTTCCGCGCCAAGGCGCTGTTGAAACAGCGTGGCGCCGCCTTCCGTGAAATCCTGGTCGATATGAACCCGAAAGCACGCGCCGAAATGCGCGAAAAAGCCGGCCGCAACACCGTGCCGCAAATCTGGATCGGCGACCAGCATATCGGTGGTTGCGACGATCTTTATGCGCTGGATGCCCGGGGCGGCCTGGCGCCCTTGCTGGCGCGCTGATCCCATGGTTCGTGCCGCGCTCATCGGGCTCACCAGCAGTAATGTCATGGCGGACAATATTGCCGCCGTGGATGCACTGGTGCGCGATACGGCGGCACAGGGCGCGACCTTCATCAGCACCCCCGAGACCACGCACCTGATGGAAATGAACCGCCAGCGTGTGCTGGAGAACACCTTCTTTGAAGGCGACGATCCGGGCCTGAAGGCCTTCTGTGCGTTGGCGGCAGAGCTGGGCATCTGGCTGCATATCGGGTCCCTGATCACCAAGGTCGCTGAAGGCCGCTTGGCGAACCGGGCGTTTGTCATCGGGCCGGATGGCGCCATCAAGGCACGCTACGACAAGATACATCTGTTCGATGTCGACCTCGGCAACGGCGAAGCCTACCGGGAATCCGCGCTTTATAATGCGGGTGAGAAGGCCGTGACCGTGGAAACCCCGTTCGGCACCCTTGGCCTCAGTATCTGTTACGACCTTCGGTTCCCGTATCTGTATCGCAGCCTTGCCATGGCAGGGGCCAATATCCTGCTGGTACCAGCCGCCTTCACCAAACCGACGGGCGAAGCCCACTGGCATGCGCTGTTGCGCGCCCGCGCTATTGAGACCGGGTCGTTTGTGCTGGCAGCGGCGCAGGGCGGTTTGCATGCCACGGGGCGCCGGACCTATGGCCACAGCCTTGCGGTCAGCCCCTGGGGCGAAATTATTGCTGACGGTGGCGAGGCCGGTGGTGTTATGATGCTGGACATCGACCTTGACCTTGTCGCCAAAGCACGGCAAACCATACCGTCCCTTGGACATGGCCGTCCCTTTGAAACCACAAGCCTGAAACTGTCATGATTGTTTTCGACCTGAAATGCCCGCACGACCACCGCTTTGAAGCCTGGTTCCGGTCCTCCGCCGCCTACGAGGAACAATGTGTCTCGGGTGCGGTCGAATGCCCCTATTGTGGCTCGATCGAAATTTCAAAGGCGCCGATGGCGCCCAATGTGGCCGCTAAAGGCAATACCAAACCCGAACCCCGCCGTGACACACCGAAAAGTGTGATGCACAGCACCGGCGATGCGCGCCTGGCCGAAATGGCCGGCGAAGTTCAGGCGATCATGGAACGCATGCGCGCCCATGTGGAAGAAAACTGCGACTATGTCGGCAACCGTTTTGCCGATGAAGCCCGCAAGATCCATTATGGCGAAACCGAAGAACGCGGCATTTACGGCGAAACCACATCGGAAGAAACCCGGGCCCTGATGGAAGAAGGTATCGACGTGCTGCCGCTGCCGATTGCCCGCCGCACCAACGCCTGATTTCTTTTCCTCTATGTCCCGAACCTCAGGCCAGGGCGCGGCGATAGCGCGCCGGGGTCAGCCCTGTAAGTTTGCTGAAATGGGTGGTCATGTGGCTCTGCTGTGAAAATCCGGCCGCCGCGCCGACATCGGCCAGTGAAAGGTTCGTTGCCAGCAGGCGCTTAACGCGCTCAAGCCGCATGCGCAGAATGAACTGCGCCGGCCCCGTGCCGAAGCTGATCTTGAACATGCGCGCAAAATGATAGGGGCTGAGACCGACAAGCTCTGCCAGCCGAGCAATTGTCAGTTTTTCCGCCAAGTCGGCCTCGATTGCTGCCAGCACCAGATGGCGATGCCTGGGCGACAATCCGCCGGACAAGGGGCGGGCGCGAAGCCGAAACGCATTATAGTGGGCCACCAGATGGTCCAGAAGGCCGGCAAGACATTGTTCCGCCAGGATCACCCCGTCTGTGCCCGCTGCATAGGCAGCGCTGAAATCCAGCATTCTGCGGCGCAGAATGGCATCGTCCGAATAGACGGCGTCGATCAGTTCAACGAGGCGGGCATCGCAGTCCCTGTGCAACACCGCATGCTGTTTCAGCAGCTTGTCGGTGAAATAGACATGGGCAAAATCGATGGCGCCACCGATGCGCCAGTCCGACCGGTGTCCCTGTGGCATCAGGCACAGCTTGCCGGTACCACCATAGTGCCCGGCGCGATCAGCCCGGCAGCTTGTTTCACCCCCGTTCAGATACAGGCTCAGGGTGTGGCTGTCGGTTTTTTCATACACCACGCTGTTGCGTCCGATGGCCCAGCGCGCCGTGGCAACGTCGCTGAACAGGTCATTCCGTTCCCCAAGTGTCGCGTTGGCGGACAACAGGATCGTGCTGTCAATCTTGCCGCTGTGCCTGTTCACGATACCTGTTCTCCGCCCTCTCTGGCTGACGCTAAGCGCTCGCATGCAAAACCGCAATATCCTGATATATGCCCTTGAGAAGATGTGCGACGTTCGGCCAACCGGAATCCGGAAAGGCCGGGCCACGCGGTGGAGACACGAAAACATGCAGGAAAATATCTTCGGGACGGTCGGCGCCGGCAAGCGGCGCACATGGCTGCTGGCCTTGCCGGTGCTGCTTTATGTGCTGCTGACCGCCGGTCAGTTGTTGACCGTGTTACCCGCCCTTTGGGGTGGGCTCATCACCAAACAGAATCTCGATGTCTATCCGCACCTTCTTTATTTTCTGGGCGTAACTTTTGCGGGTGGCCTTGCGGCGGTCCTTTTATGGGTGCGGTATTTCGAGGGGCGCGGGCTCGAAAGCGTTGGCATGATTTTCGGTGGCCGGGCTTGGCGCCATGGCGGCACCGGATATTTTGTCGGGCTTCTGATGGGTACAGTTTCGGTACTTGGGGTGTGGGCGGTCGGCGGCTATAACCCGGTGGCGGGGCATCGCCTGCTGGATGCCAGTTTTGGGCCGATCATCCTGCTGATGCTCGCGTTTTGCATACAGTCCGGCGTCGAGGAAATCCTGTTCCGGGGCTGGATGTTCGAACGGGTTGCCGCCCGGTTCGGTCTGTGGCCCGGCATCCTGGCCAACGCCTCTCTTTTCACGCTCATGCATGTGGACAACGACAGCCTGACCTGGCCTGATGGCGCGATCTTTTTTGCCATGACCATGAGCTTTGCGATTTTCCTGAGCCTCCTGGTCGTGCGGCAGCGCACCATCTGGGGTGCATGCGGCTGGCACGCCGCATGGAACTGGTTGTTCATCACCTGGTACGGGTTGCCGACAACGGGTGTGGCTGTGGAAATCACGCCCCTTGTGGTTGACCTCAGCGGCGCCGATGGCGCGCCCGATTGGTTGACCGGCGGGGCAATGGGGCCGGAAAACAGCGTTGTGACAACCCTGGTGCTGGTCGTTGCCTGTGTCTGGATGGCGGTGGCGCAGCGCCGGCGCGCCAAGCCTCTGACGGACGACTAGGCCTTGGCGGCCATGGCGTAATTCACGTCCGTGTCCGTTTCCGACAGGCGCCATTTCTGGCTGATCGGGTTGAAGACAAAGCCAGTGGGTGCGCCCGCATCATAGCCGGCTTTTTTCAGGGCTTTCGCCAGTTCGGCCGGTTTCAGGAACTTGTTCCAGTCGTGCGCGCCCTTGGGCAGCCAGCGAAGCACATATTCGGCGCCGACGATGGCGAACAGGAAGGCCTTGGCGGTGCGGTTGATCGTGCTCATCAGCATCAGGCCGTCCTCTTTGGTGAGCGCGCGGCAGGCTGCCAGATAGGCTTCCACATCCGCCACATGTTCGACCACTTCCATATTGATGATCAGGTCGAATTTTTCGCCGGCTTCGGCGAGCGCTTCGGCGGTCGTATTGCGGAAATCGATATCAAGGCCGGACTGTTCGGCATGCAGGGACGCAACGCGGATATTCTTCTCGGACGCATCGACGCTGACCACGGTGGCACCCAGGCGCGCCATGGGTTCGGAAATCAGGCCGCCGCCGCAGCCGATATCCAGAAGCCTGAGGCCCGCCAGCGGTTTCAGGCTCGTGCCGTCCAGGCCGAAGTGCGCCACCGCCTGCTCGCGGATATACTGAAGCCGGGTCGGGTTCAACAGGTGCAGCGGCTTGAACGGGCCATAGGGGTCCCACCAACTGTCGGCAATGCGGGCGAAAAACGCCACTTCATTCTCATCAACAGTGGTTCCGGTGGCTGTGCCAGTGGTTTCGTTCAGCATTTCTTTTGTCCGACGCAAACTTTTTGCGCATGAATTGCCCCTCTCGGCCCTTGCGTGCGGGCGGGGCACCCAGTAAACAGTATCGCGCTGTCCTTCAATACGCAGGCTTGGCCATATGGGCAAGGCCTTGCGTCACTTTGACAGACCGGAAACCTAAAACGGCCAGGATGTTTATATGGCACGCATAGTGAAAAAGTTCGGCGGCACGTCTGTGGGCGATATCGATCGCATCCGCAACGTGGCGACGCGCGTGAAAAAGGCGGTTGAGGAAGGTCACGAGATCGTGGTGGTGGTATCCGCAATGGCGGGTGTAACCAACCAGCTTGTCGACTATTGCCGCAAGGCCGCGCCCCTGCATGATGCCCGCGAATATGATACCGTGGTGGCGTCGGGCGAACAGATTACCGCCGGTCTTCTGGCCATCTGCCTGCAGGAAATGGGCGTGCAGGCACGTTCGTTCCTGGGCTGGCAGTTCGGCATGAAGACCAACAATGTGCATGGTGCCGCCCGGATCGAGGATATCGATACCGCAGCCCTCGAAGCCTGCCTCAAGGGCGGTCGTGTGGCTGTGTGCGCCGGTTTCCAGGGTATTGCCGACGACAACCGCATCACCACGCTTGGCCGCGGCGGTTCGGATACGTCTGCGGTTGCACTGGCCGCGGCCCTGAAGGCAGAGCGCTGCGACATTTATACCGACGTGGACGGGGTCTATACCACCGACCCGCGGATCGTGCCCAAGGCACGCAAACTGGACAAGATCACCTATGAAGAGATGCTGGAAATGGCGTCCCTGGGTGCAAAGGTATTGCAGACGCGTTCTGTTGCACTGGCCATGAAACATGGCGTGCGCACGCAGGTTCTGTCCTCCTTCGAGGACAAGCCCGGAACGCTGGTTGTTGGTGAGGATGAGATCGTGGAACAGGAAGTCGTCAGCGGGATCGCATATTCCCGCGGTGAAGCTAAAATTACCGTTGTCGGCCTTGAAGACCGTCCGGGCCAGGTGTCGCATGTGTTCGGCCCGCTGGCGGACGAAAACATCAATGTCGATATGATCGTGCAGTCGGCATCCGAAGATGGCCGTTCGACCGACGTGACCTTCACGGTGCCCGAGGATGACCTGCGCCGTGCGGTCAAGATACTGGAAGGCAACAAGAAAGACCTGCGCTTCCGCGACCTGGTGTATACCGGTGACGTGGTGAAGGTGTCGGTGGTCGGCGTTGGCATGCGCAGCCATGCCGGTGTTGCCCGCACCATGTTCGACACGCTTGCCGACAAAGGCATCAACATCCAGGTTATCTCCACGTCCGAGATCAAGGTCAGCGTGATCATCGACGCGGAATATACCGAACTGGCGGTTCGTGCCCTGCACACGGCTTATGGCCTCGACGCGCCCGCGCGCGCCTGAGACCGGGCCAACCGACAAACATGAGGACAGGCCTATGATGCATCAGGGTTTGGCACGGCTTCAGGAGCTGTGGCAGCGCGGTACAGACTTTCTGGGCAGCGACTATGCCATTCTGGGCGGGGCCATGACCTGGGTGTCGGAACGGCATCTGGTTTCCGCCATCTCGAATGCCGGTGGTTTTGGCGTGGTTGCCTGTGGCGGCATGACCCCCGAACTGCTGTCGGCGGAGATCGAGGCGACACGCGGCATGACCGACAAGCCGTTTGGCGTGAACCTGATCACCCTGCATCCGCGCCTGATGGACCTGATCGCGGTGTGCCGCGACCAGAAGGTCAGCCATGTGGTGCTGGCCGGTGGCCTGCCGCCTGGCGACGCCATTGCCGCCATCAAGGATTTTGGCGCCAGGCTGATGTGCTTTGCGCCCACCGCGACCCTGGCCAAGAAGCTGGTGCGTTCGGGTGCCGACGCCATCATCATCGAAGGTATGGAAGCCGGCGGCCACATTGGCCCCGTGTCTACCAGTGTGCTCGCGCAGGAAATCCTGCCGGTCATCCAGGACGTGCCGGTGTTTGTGGCCGGCGGTATTGGCCGGGGCGACGCAATTGCCGCCTATCTGGAAATGGGCGCATCCGGCGTGCAACTGGGCACCCGCTTCGTGGTGGCCGAAGAATGTGTCGCACACGAGAATTTCAAGAAAGCCTTCATCCGTGCCAGCGCCCGCGATGCGGTCGCCAGTGTGCAGATCGACCCGCGCTTCCCGGTTATCCCAGTCCGTGCCCTGAAAAATGAGGGCACCGAAAAATTTATGGAGACGCAGCGCGAAGTTGTTGCCAAATTCCATGCAGGCGAACTGACCCAGGACGATGCCCAGATGGCTATCGAACATTTCTGGGGTGGTGCGCTCAGGCGGGCCGTGGTCGATGGCGACGTCGAAACCGGGTCCGTCATGGCCGGACAAAGTGTGGGCATGGTTAAAAAAGTGGAACCGACTGCCCATATCATCCAGGAGCTCGTACAACAGGCGTGCGAGCATCTGGGGGGCGCCAAGCGCGCCTGACACGTAAACGGGTGGTGCGCCACCCGCCGGCTTCTGGCCGGCAGGCAAACTGAAGGGGGATTCATTGCCTGACCATGTCAGTCAACCACGGCTGTTGTTGAGGCGACTGCACAGCGTTATGGCCAGCGGTGGCCGTGCGCAGGACCGACTCAACCGTGTTGTGCGCGTGATTGCCCAGAATATGGTCGCCGAAGTGTGCTCGATCTACCTGACGCGCGCCGGCGGTATCCTCGAACTTTTCGCGACAGAAGGCCTGAAGGCCGAAGCCGTGCACCAGACCCGTTTCCTGCCGGGGCAGGGCCTGGTCGGCCTTGTGGCCGAACGCGGCCTGCCGCTCAATCTGTCGGAAGCACCGCAGCACCCGCGCTTTGTCTATCGCCCTGAAACGGGGGAAGAACTTTACCACAGCTTCCTGGCGGTGCCGATTTTGCGCACGGGCCGGGTGGCCGGTGTACTTGTTGTCCAGAACGTCACGCCCCGGCGCTACAGCCCCGAGGAAGTCGAGGTCCTGCAGACCATTTCGATGGTGATTGCGGAACTGGTCGGCTCCGGCGAACTGGTGGCGCCCGAGGAACTGACCGAGGATTCAGCCGCGACGGGCGAACCCATTACCCTGGACGGCCTTGCGCTCGCGAACGGGATCGGTGCCGGTGTCGCCGTCTATCGCCAGCCGCAGATCCAGGTTACCCGCACGGTTGCCGACGATATCGATGCCGAACAGATCAGGCTCGAGGACGCCATCGCCGAAATGCGCCTGCAGCTTGAACAGATGCTGGAACATCCGGACCTCGCGCACGGCGGCGAACACCGCGAGGTGCTGGAGACCTACCGCATGTTCGCCTACGACCAGGGCTGGCAGGACAAGATGCGCGATGCCGTGCTTTCGGGCCTGACCGCCGAGGCGGCGGTCGACCGGGTGCAGCAGGAAAACCGCGCCCGCATGCAGAAGATACGCGATCCGTACCTCAGGGAACGCATCGCAGACTTCGAAGACCTGGCCATCCGGCTGATCCGCATCATCCAGGGCGACCGCGAAAACCACAAAACCAAGCTGACCGAAGATGCGGTGATCATTGCCCGCACCATCGGCCCGGCTGAACTGATGGATTACGACCGGCGCTTCCTGAAGGGCATTGTGCTCGAAGAAGGCTCCTCCACCGCGCATGTCACCATCATCGCGCGTGCCATGGGTGTGCCGGTGCTTGGGCGGGTGCAGGGGCTTCTGTCCCATGTGCGCCCCGGTGAACATGTCATTGTCGATACCGCCAGTGCGCGCGCCTATGTGCGGCCGGGCGACGATGTTATCGAAACCTACCGCACCACCCTGGCGCTGCAGGAAAAGCGGCTGGCGGAATATGCCGCCGAACGCGACCTGCCGGCCGAAACCCGGGACGGGCACAAGATCGACCTGTTCATGAATGCGGGTCTTCTGGTCGACCTGCCCAGCCTCGACAGCACAGGCGCCGTGGGCATCGGCCTGTTCCGGACCGAATTCCAGTTCATGGTGTCGCCGGCACTGCCGAAGGTGGACGAACAGACCAAGATTTATTCGGCGGCACTGGATGCCGCGGGCGACCGGCCGGTGGTGTTCCGCACGCTCGATATCGGCGGCGACAAGCCGGTACCGTTCCTGCCGCGCGACGAGGAAGAAAACCCGGCCATGGGCTGGCGCGCGATCCGCATTGCGCTCGATCGCCCGGCGCTGCTTCGTTATCAGTTGCGCGCGCTTCTTTATGCCGCGGCGGGCCGGACCTTGCATGTCATGTTCCCCATGATCGCGGATGTGTCGGAACTGAAGCGCTGCAAGAAGATCCTGCAGAAGGAAGTCGACCGCTTGAAGCTGCACGACCGGGTGCCGCCCAGGGACATCAAGGTCGGCTGCATGCTTGAGGTCCCGTCCTTGAGCTGGCAGATGGACCTTCTTGTGAAGGAAGTGGATTTCCTGTCGATCGGCACCAACGACCTGATGCAGTTTTTCTTCGCCTGCGACCGGTCGAACCCGCGCCTGGCCGACCGTTACGACCTTCTGGCGCCGCCGGTGCTGAAGTTCCTGAAGATGATCATCGATGCCTGCGGCGAGGCGAATGTGCCCGTTACCCTGTGTGGCGAAATGGGCGGCCGCCCGGTCGAAGCCATGGCGCTGATCGCGCTCGGATTGCGCCGGCTCAGCATTTCGCCGACGTCCGTCGGGCCGGTAAAACGCATGATTCGCTCGGTCGAACTGGAAAAATTACGCGGATTTTTGCTCTCGAACCTGTCTTCGCCCGAGCATTCGATTCGCGACTCATTCATAAGTTTTGCCCGCGATCACAATATCAAAGTCTGAAAATAGCCTTTCGGTGCCAAGCGCTTGCCCGGTTTTACAGGCAATTAACATTAAAAATTATTTCCAATTGACTCGGCCTGTTAAATGTTTTTTGACTTACGTGTGGCCTAATAGACACGATTACATAATACCGCTAGGTCACATCCACATTCCCAACCGGCAATGCGGGGTAGCCCGGAAGGTAGAATGTGGTGCTCGAGAGGCCGGGGGTAACCCTTAAGAAGACGGCCCATTAATTGGGACCCGATGCTGGAAACAGCGTTGGATTCTGCTTGTTCAGGCGACGATCAGGCAGGGGACGGTATTATTATGACAGAACAAATCGCATCAGTTGGCGACATGCTGAAAACCGCGCGGGAAGCGCGGGGTATCACCATCGAATCGGTTGCCAGGGAAATCTGCGTCAGAAGCAGCTACCTTCGGGATATTGAAGACGGCCATCTGGACCGCCTGCCCGAAGCGGCTTTTTCTGTCGGCTTCGTCCGGGCCTATGCCCGCATGCTGGCGCTGGACAGCGACAGCGCTGTGGCGGCCTTCAAGGAAGAACTGGGCGTTGCCCAGGCACCGAAAATCGACCTGCAATCCATCGAGGCCGCGATCCCGCGCCGCCGTGGCATGCCCGGCTGGCTGTCGCCGGTTGCCGGTCTTGTCGGCGTGTCGGTATGCTGGTTCATGCTGGGGGGCAATCTTGCCAGCCTGGGCATCACCACGCCGGTGACCGCGCCGCTGTCCGATGTTGCGGTCGAAAAAGCCCAACTGGCAGCCGTGAAAGCCATGTTGCCACGGGGCGAGCTTGCCGAGACCGGCGCGCCCGCGACTGCACCCGCGGCTGCGACAGCAACCGCCGAAGCCACGGCCCTGCCGCTGCCGGCTGAAGACACCAGCGAATTCCGCGAGCCGCGCTCCCTGTTCATGCCGGCTGCGCACGCTTCGTCGGGCGGCAAGCCCGCCATGGGCCGCGAAAACGATATCCGGCTCGAAGCCACGGAAGACGCCTGGGTGCGCCTTGCCAACACCGACGGCAGCGAGCTTTGGTCCGGTATCCTGCGTCAGGGCCAGACCTACCGCCCGCAGCATGAAGGCGACCTCTTGCTGACCACCAGCAACGCCGGCGGCCTGTTGGTGTCGGTCGGCCTTGGTGAAGCCCGCCTTCTGGGCAACCGCGGCGAAGTGCTTTCGGACGTGCGCCTGGGCAAAGGCCAGCAGTTCAGCACCGGCGAGAAGGCTGACGCCGCACAGGCCGGTTCGCGCTAGGCATTGCCGCCACCGGCACAATCTGATCATTATGGGGAAATTCCTTGCTTTCGGCGGGGTGTTTCCTCATGTATAACGCCAACCGTAAGGTCGGACGTTGAGGATATGGTGCCGCGATGAGCATTCGCCCCTGGAGAGATGTAATCAGACGCAAATCCCGCCAAGTGATGGTGGGCAACGTGCCTGTGGGTGGCGACGCGCCAATCGCTGTGCAGACCATGACCAACACCCTGACATCCGACGCCAGGGCCACGATCGAACAGATCCATGCCTCGGTCGCCGCCGGCGCCGACATCGTGCGGGTTTCCTGTCCCGATGAGGAATCGACCGCCGCGATGCCGGAAATCTGCCGCGAAGCCGGTGTGCCCATCGTCGCAGACATCCACTTCCATTATAAACGCGCGCTCGAAGCTGCTGACGCCGGCGCCGCCTGCCTGCGCATCAACCCCGGCAACATCGGCTCGGCCGAACGGGTGCGTGAGGTGGTGCGCGCGGCCAAGGCCAACGGCTGCTCGATGCGCATTGGCGTGAACGCGGGTTCCTTGGAACGTCATCTTCTGGAAAAATATGCGGAGCCGTGCCCCGAGGCGCTGGTTGAAAGCGCGCTCGAACACGCCCGCATCCTGGAAGACAACGACTTTTTCGATTTCAAGATCAGCGTGAAGGCGTCTGATGTGTTCCTGGCTGTCGCCGCCTACCAGGGCCTGGCCGACGCCTGCGACTACCCGCTGCACCTCGGCATCACCGAAGCCGGTGGCTTGCGCGGCGGCACCGTCAAATCCGCCATCGGCATCGGCTCGCTTCTCTGGGCGGGTATTGGCGACACCATCCGCGTGTCCCTGTCCGCCGATCCGGTCGAGGAAGTCAAAGCCGGTTTTGAAATCCTGAAGTCGCTTGGCCTTCGCCACCGCGGTGTGCGCATCGTCTCGTGCCCGTCCTGCGCGCGGCAGGCCTTCCCGGTCATCAAGACCGTGGAAACCCTTGAGGAACGCCTCGCCCATATCCATACGCCCATGAGCCTGTCGATCATCGGCTGTGTCGTAAACGGCCCCGGCGAAGCCCGCGAAACCGATATCGGCCTCACCGGTGGCGGCAACGGCAACCATATGGTCTATCTGTCGGGCATGACCGACCACAAGATCACCGACGACAAACTGGTCGACCATATTGTCGATCTGGTCGAGAAAAAGGCTGCAGAAATCGAAGCGGCAAGCGCCGATGCGGCCGCCAAGGAACCCGTGGCAGCCCACGCTCATTAGCTTAGTTACAAAGGAATTTCCCGTGTCCAAACTGCAACCAGCGCGGGGCACGCGCGATATCTATGGCGATGAAGCCAAGGCCATGACCGCGGTGGTGGAAACCTTCCGCCGCGTCGCCACCACCTATGGCTTCGAGGAACTGGCCACGCCGATCTTCGAATTTACCGAAGTGTTCAAACGCCCGCTCGGTGAAGCCTCCGACGTTGTCTCGAAGGAAATGTATACGTTCGAGGACCGGGGCGGCGAGGAAATCACCCTCAGGCCCGAGTTTACCGCCGGTGTCTGCCGCGCCTTCATCTCGAACGGCATGCAGCAGAACCTGCCATGCCGGCTGATGAGCTGGGGCCCGGTGTTCCGTTACGAACGCCCGCAGAAAGGCCGCTACCGCCAGTTCCACCAGATCAACGCCGAACTTCTGGGCCCCGATACGCCTGAATTTGATGTCGACATGATCGCGCTGGCCTGGTCGCTTCTGAAGGCACTTGGTCTTGGCGACAAGGTGGTGCTGAACCTCAATACCCTGGGTGATGTCGAAAGCCGCATGGCATACCGCGACGCACTGGTCAGCTATTTTGAAGGTTTCAAGGACCAGCTCTCGGAAGACAGCCAGCGCCGCCTGACCACCAACCCCTTGCGCATCCTCGACAGCAAGGACGAAGGCGACAAGGCGCTGGTCGCGAACGCGCCTGCCATGTCGGCCTACCTGAACGACCATTCGCGCCAGTTTTTCGAAACCGTGTGCAAGGGCCTGAGTGCCGTTGGTGTGCCGTTCGACCACAACGAACGCCTGGTGCGCGGCCTGGATTATTACACCCACACTGCGTTTGAATTCATCACCACCGAACTGGGTGCGCAGGGTACCGTGCTGGCCGGTGGCCGCTATGACGGCCTGATTGAAAAGCTGGGCGGCCCGTCGGTGGCCGGTATCGGCTGGGCCGGTGGTATCGAACGTCTGGCCATGCTGTCGAATATCGTTACGGATGTGAAACGTCCCATTATCATGGTGCCGATGGGCGACGCCGGCATGCTGAAGGCTTTCAGCCTGGCGGAAGACCTGCGTGCCGCCGGCCATATGGTCACCGCAGACCGCAGTGGCAACATCGGCAAGCGCCTGACCCGGGCCGTCAAGGCCAACGCGCGCTATGCCGTCATCATCGGGGATGATGATGTGGCCGCGGGCACAGCCGTCCTGAAGGACCTGGACAGCGGCGAACAGCAGTCGCTGGCGTTTGATGCGCTTGTCGCCGCGGTAAAGGACTAGGCGCATGGCGGCAATTTCCGAAGAACGGCTGAACCAGATTCTGGAACGCCATGACTATCTGGGCCATGCGCTTGGCACGCCCGACAAATTCTCGAACGAGGAGTTCGTGAAGCTGAGCCGCGAATATGCCGATCTGGGCCCCGTGGTCGATGCCGTGAATGCGGTCATGGCCATGCGCCAGGAACTGAAGGACCTGGAGCAGATGGCCGGCCCGGGCGGCGACCCGGAAATGCGCGAACTGGCGCAGGATGAATTGCACGAGCTGAAGGAAAAACTGCCGGACGCAGAACATGCGCTTTCGGTGCAACTGCTGCCCAAGGACGCGGCGGATGAACGTTCGGCCATCCTTGAAATTCGTGCCGGCACGGGTGGCGACGAGGCGGCCCTGTTCGCGGGCGACCTGTACCGCATGTATGAACGTTATGCCGACACCCAGGGCTGGCGCATGGAAATGATCTCGGCCTCGCCCGCCGAAGTGGGCGGCTTCAAGGAGGTCATGGCCAACGTGTCCGGCAAGGGCGTGTTTGCCAAGCTGAAGTTCGAAAGCGGCGTGCACCGGGTGCAGCGGGTGCCGGTCACGGAATCGGGCGGGCGCATTCACACCAGTGCCGCCACCGTCGCTGTGCTGCCGGAAGCCGAAGACGTGGATATCGACATCAAGGACAGCGATATCCGCATCGATACCATGCGGTCGTCCGGTGCCGGCGGCCAGCACGTCAACACCACCGATTCTGCGGTGCGCATCACCCACCTGCCCACCGGCATCGTAGTCACGCAAAGCGAAAAATCGCAGCACAAGAACCGGGACAAGGCCATGAAAATCCTGCGCGCCCGGCTGTATGAGCTGGAACGCGACAAGGCCGCCTCCGAACGTGCCGAAAGCCGCAAGGCGCAGGTCGGTTCGGGCGACCGGTCGGAACGCATCCGCACCTATAATTTCCCGCAAGGCCGGGTGACCGACCACCGTATCGGCCTGACGTTGCACAAGCTTGAACAGGTGCTGGCGGGCGAGGGGCTGACGGAAGTGATCGACGCGCTGATCGCTGAAGACCAGGCGCTGAAACTGTCGGCCATGGAAGCCGGTTTTTGAGCGAGCGCGCCATAGCGCCCATTCTCAAAACTGCCACCGGCCGCCTGGTGGCAGCGGGTCACGACACTGCCCGGCTGGATACCGAAGTGCTGCTTTCCCATGTGCTGGGCATGTCCCGCCTCAATATGCTGAGCCGGCAGGACAGGCTGCTGACTGACGCAGAAGCTGAAGCTTTCGAGGCCTTCATCAGGCGGCGCGAAGGCGGCGAGCCGGTGGCCTATATCACCGGTGAACGCGAGTTCTGGAGCCTGTCGTTCAAGGTGTCGCCCGACACCCTGATCCCGCGTCCCGATACCGAGACCCTGGTTGAGACCGTGCTGAACCGGGCGGTGGCGCCCCGGCATATCCTCGACCTTGGCACCGGCACCGGCTGTATCCTCCTCAGCCTGTTGCATGAAGATGGCTGTGTGCAAGGCGTGGGCGTTGACCTGAGCCCCGGCGCGGTGGCGCTGGCGCGGGAAAATGCTGCTGCTCTGGGCCTGTCAGCGCGGGTGCAGTTCCTGGAAAGCGACTGGTTTTCAGCCGTCGTGGCACCAGCAGGTGGCTTCGATGTCGTCGTATCGAACCCGCCCTATATCCCCAGCCCGGACTTGGCGGGCCTGATGCGCGACGTGCGCGACCATGAGCCCGCAAGCGCGCTGGACGGTGGCCCCGACGGGTTGGCACCCTACCGGCTGATCGCGGAACAGGCGCCGGGCTATCTTGCCTCTGGTGGCCTGCTGGCGGTTGAACTGGGCGTCGGGCAGGCGGACGATGTCGCTGCGATTTTTGCTGCCGCAGGTTTTGGCGACATCACCAAAAGCCGCGATCTCGGCGGCATAGAGCGCATCGTCGCCGGTAAAAAAACATCATAATTGTCAATTTCCTGCTTGGAATGCCGAATGTATGGCGCTAGGGTGACTGGGTTCACGGGCAAAGCCATAGGCGCGTTATTCTCGCAGCGGCCCGCAAACATATTTCCGAAAAATATCGGTTATCGATCTCGGAAGGTTGGCAGTCGAGGACTGCCATTTGATTTCGCAACATTGTTGGTACTTATTCCGCATGAAACAAGCTCAAAACGCGCGTAAACAGCGTGCCCGCACATCGTCCCGCAACAAGGGCGGTAGCATGAAGGGCGGCAATCCGGGCAATATGCGCTCCGAAAACAAGGTGCGCGGCAACCCCAAACAGCTTCTGGAAAAATACAAGAACCAGGCACGCGAGGCCAAACAGGCCGGCGACCGTGTGATGGCCGAATATTATTACCAGTTCGCAGACCATTATCAGCGTGTTCTGAACGACATGCGCGGCCCGGGCGAAAGCTGGTCCGACGACGATGATGCAAACGACATCGATGTCGACGGCAACACCGGCGGTTCGGACGACCAGCAGGACCAGGGGGCCGCGTCGGACAACGACCAGTCGGACGACGACAACAACCAGCCGCAGCGCAATCGCCGCAGCCGGGGTGGCCGTCGCGGGGGGCGTGGCAACCAGAATAATGGTGGCGACGGCCAGCAGCGCAACGACATGGCCAACCAGGAACAGCCGACCGAAGTTCACCCGGAACTGGACCTGCAGGGCACACCGGCGCCGGAAGGCGAACAGAAGCCGCGCCGCACCCGCAGTGCCAGCCCGCGCCGCAGCCCGCGTGTGCGCAAGGATGCAGATGCAGGCGAGGCACCTGCCGCCGCAGAGGCCCCGGCCCCGCAGGACGGCGAAGCGGCCTGATCGCTGTCGTATCGCAGAACAGAATTTGAAGAAGCCGCCCCTCGGGCGGCTTTTTTGTCTGTCGGCAGCATGGGCATTTTGACTTTCGTCACGGGACGCCCTTGAGCATTCTGTTATGATCCCCACATCAAGAGAGGCGAATGCGCCTCGGAAGGGCATTCGCGTGTACCGTATCTGTCTGCCGCTTCCTGGAAGGGCAGGCGCAATCATGGGGTTGATGACACATGAATATCGAACAATATACCGACCGCACGCGCGGCTTTATCCAGTCTGCGCAAGGTCTTGCCCTCCGTGAAGGGCATCAGCGTTTTACGCCCGAACATATCCTGAAGGTACTGCTGGACGACCGGGAAGGCCTGGCCGCGAACCTTATTCGCGCCGCCGGTGGCCGCCCTGAAGAAGCCCACAAGCTGGTCGAAGATGCCCTTGGCAAACTGCCGAAGGTGGAAGGCTCGGGCGCCGGCCAGTTGCATCTGGACCCCGCGACTGCGCAGGTTTTTGCCAAAGCTGAAGAGGTGGCCAACAAGGCCGGCGACAAATATGTCACCGCCGAACGGCTGCTGCTGGCGCTTCTTTTGACCCCGAAGGCCGAAAGCGCAAAGATTTTGGCCAAGGCCGGCCTGTCGCCTGAGGGGCTGAACAAGGCCATTAACGACATCCGCAAGGGCCGCACCGCCGACAGCCAGTCTGCCGAAGACGCCTATGACGCCCTGAAACGTTTCGCCCAGGACCTGACCCAGCGTGCCCGCGACGGCAAGCTTGACCCAGTCATCGGCCGGGACGAGGAAATCCGCCGCACCGTGCAGGTACTGTCGCGCCGGACCAAGAACAATCCGGTGCTGATCGGCGAACCCGGTGTCGGCAAGACCGCCATTGCCGAGGGCCTGGCGCTGCGCATCGCCAATGGCGATGTGCCGGACAGCCTGAAGTATAAACGGATCATGTCGCTCGACATGGGGGCGCTGATCGCGGGCGCCAAATATCGTGGTGAATTTGAGGAACGCCTCAAGGGTGTGCTGCAGGAAGTGGCGCATGGCGAAGGCGACGTGATCCTGTTCATCGACGAAATGCACACCCTGGTGGGTGCCGGCAAGACCGACGGCGCCATGGATGCCTCCAACCTGTTGAAACCCGCACTTGCGCGCGGTGAATTGCACTGTATCGGTGCCACCACCCTGAATGAATACCGCAAGTATGTCGAAAAGGATGCCGCGCTCGAGCGTCGTTTCCAGCCGGTGTTTGTGGGCGAACCCACGGTCGAGGATACGATCTCGATCCTGCGCGGCCTGAAGGAAAAGTACGAGCTGCACCACGGCGTGCGCATCACGGATGGTGCACTTGTTGCGGCTGCAACACTTTCGAACCGCTATATCACCGACCGTTTCCTGCCCGACAAGGCCATCGACCTGATGGATGAAGCGGCGTCGCGCCTCAGAATGGAAACCGAATCGAAGCCCGAGGAAATCGACGAACTGGACCGCCGTATCATCCAGCTCAAGATCGAACGCGAGGCGATGAAAAAGGAAAAGGACGAAGGCTCGAAAGCACGCCTTGTCGACCTTGAAAAGGAACTGGCGGACCTGGAACAGCTTTCGGCGGAACTGACCGCACGCTGGCAGGCCGAGAAGGATAAAATTGCGGGGGAACAACAGCTTAAGGAGCAGTTGGACCAGGCGCGTATCCAGCTTGAGCAAGCCCAGCGCCGGGGCGATTATGCCCGGGCCGGCGAAATCCAGCACGGCACGATCCCGGACCTCGAGCGCCGGCTGTCGGAGGCTGCGAAAGCCGGTGGCGACCAGCTTCTGCGCGAAGAGGTAACGGACCAGGATATCGCGGGTGTTGTCTCGCGCTGGACCGGTGTGCCGGTTGACAAGATGCTGGAAGGTGAACGCGACAAGCTCCTGAAAATGGAAGACGAACTGGGCAAACGGGTGATCGGCCAGCGTGAAGCGCTCGAAGCCGTGTCGGCCTCCGTGCGCCGCGCCCGTGCGGGCCTGCAGGACCCGAACCGCCCGATGGGCAGTTTCCTGTTCCTGGGCCCCACCGGTGTCGGCAAGACCGAGCTGACGAAAGCCCTGGCTGCGTTCCTGTTCAACGACGACACGGCCATGGTGCGGATCGACATGTCCGAGTTCATGGAAAAACACGCGGTATCGCGCCTCATCGGTGCGCCGCCGGGTTATGTCGGTTACGAGGAAGGCGGTGTGCTGACCGAAGCCGTGCGGCGGCGGCCCTATCAGGTGGTGCTGTTCGACGAAGTGGAGAAAGCGCACCCGGATGTCTTCAACGTGCTGTTGCAGGTGCTGGACGATGGCCGCCTGACAGACGGGCAGGGCCGCACGGTGGATTTCACCAATACCATCATCATCCTGACCTCGAACCTGGGTTCGCACCTGATCGCCGGCCTCAAGGACGATGAGCCGGTCGAGGATGTCTATGACCAGGTGATGGATGTGGTCAAAGGCGCGTTCCGGCCCGAGTTCCTGAACCGGCTGGACGAGGTGATCCTGTTCCACCGCCTGGCTCGCAGCCACATGGCAGGCATTGTCGATATCCAGGTCGCCCGCCTGAAGAAACTGCTGACCGACCGCAAGATCGCGATCGAACTGGACGAAAGTGCCCGCGCCTGGCTCGCGGAGGCCGGATACGACCCGGTCTATGGTGCCCGGCCGCTGAAACGCACGGTGCAGAAACACCTGCAGGACCCGCTGGCGGAACTGATCCTGAAAGGCGAGGTGAAACCCGGCGACACGGTCGAGGTTGCAGCCGGGGACGGGGCGCTCAGCCTCAAGGTGTCGGACAGCAAGGCTGCCGCCGCCTGACGGGCCCGCGCCTGCCTGAAAACAAAAAAGCCGGGGTCGCCCCCGGCTTTTTCTTGTCTAGTGCTGTGGCCTAGTTATTGCCGCAGTGATTGTCCAGCCAATCCAGGAGGTTGGTGTAAAGCGAGCGTTTGTGGCGCAGGTACAGGGTGTTGTAGAAGTGATCCGCCCCTTCCAGTTCCACATAACGATAGTCTTTGCCCAGTTTTTCCAGCCTGGAAACAAAGTCGCGGCTGTGGCTGACCGGCACACGCTGATCGATATCGCCATGAACGACCATGATCGGCACATTCACCTTTTCGACCTGGTCAAGCGGCGATACGCCCTTGATGGTCGGGCGTTGCAGCTTGCGCAGGAACAGGTTGTCATGCAGGCCTGCGTTCAGGCGTTTCAGGTCGGCGACACCGGCACCAGCAATGGCGCACTGGTAGATGTTGTTGTCGCGCATTGAACCCGCGAACGCCGAATAGCCGCCATAGCTCCAGCCGAAGATGGCCAGATGGTCCTTGGTGGCATAACCAAGCTCGACCAGATGCATGGCCGCATCATCGACATCGTCCTGCATCTCGAGGCCCCATTTGGCATCGCCGGCTTTCCAAAGGGCAAGGCCGAAACCTTGCGAGCCCCGGAACTGGGGCTGGATGACCACATAACCATGGTTCGCCAGCACGGCTGCCCATTCGTCATAACCGCCGGTATCGCGAGACCAGGGGCCGCCGTGCGGCATCACCACGGCCGGCCAGGGGCCATCGCCTTTCGGCTTGGTGATATAGGCCGGGATTTCCATGCCGTCGCGCGCCTTGAATTTGGTATAGGTCCGGTCCGGCAGCATGTCTGCGGTCAGGAGCGGAAATTCCGTGCCCAGGAAATCGAGACGGGACTTGTCCTTCAGAAGATAATAGGTGCCGGGGTCCTTGTCGCTCGTGGTGAAGATCACGATGGCATTGTCGTCGTCGGACCGGCTGGTCATGACCACACGTTTGCCGGGGAACTGACCCTCAAGTGCCTTCTGAAGCGCTGCTTCCTGTTCATCGAACAGGTAGCGTTTGGCTTCATCGGTCGTGTAGGAAAAGCCGATCAGGCGACCGCGGTCACCGGGTTTGTTCGTCATGATGATGCCACCGGCATCGACCGACGCCAGGCCGAACAGGCGTTCGGAATATTCGCCGGTCTTGATGTTCAGAACATAGATGCCCGACTTGTCTTCTCCCTGGTTGGCGCGCACATACACTTCGTCGCCGTTGGTGGAGGAAAAGCCAAGGATATCGAAATCTTCGCGGGTCTCGGAATCGGAATGCACGGTCTTGACCAGCTTCCAGTTGGTCTCGCCCTTGCCGCGTAGATAATATTTGATCGATTTTTCGCCGACATCAAAACCGCCGGCACCCCGCACTTCACCCTCGCGGTCGGTGTAGAAGCCGCTCATCTTGTCGCTGCCGCGGATCACGGTCACGGTGCGGCCGGTGTTGACGTTGAAGCGGGCGACATCGTCGATATAGTTATCGTTCATGTCGTAGCTGATCAGGATCTCGTCCGGGTTGTCCGGCAGGATATCGATGATGCTGAGCGAGGAGGTCTCGGGCAGATATTCCCAGCGGCCCTTGCCGTCCACACCCATGCTGGCCCAGCGCGACGCCCAGTAGTTGTCCTTGCCGGCCTGGATATTCTGGCGGAAGTTGACCAGCAGGCGTTCATTGTTTGCCCAGATGAACCCGGTGAATTCCATCTTGCCCGAGCCAAGACGGACCGGACGTTTCTTGAGGTCCGACGTCTTGTAGATTTCGATGATATAATTGCCGTCTTTGTTCTGGGCGCGCATGACACCCATATGCTTGCCGTCCGGCGACACGCTGACCTGCTGGATCACCGGCAGCATGGCAAACTTGTCGATGGGCAAAGTGTCTTCGACACTGGCTTCCTGCGCCGCCGTCGCCGGCGTCGGCAGCATTGGTGCCATCAGCCCCAGGACCAGCGCCGCACTTTTCGTGAACTGTTTGAAGAACATTGTAAGTCACCCCTGACTGAACTTGGTCACCCGGCATGAGCCTATGCCGGTCCTCCCTAAAAGAACAGGCCCCAAGAGATGTTTTGACCTCCCGGAGCCTGGAATGGTCGGGCAGGGCCACGTGTGGCCCCGCCCGGAAGCTTATCAGAAGGTTTTGCCAACCGTCATGAACACGGAGCGGCCGAACAGGTCGTAACCGACACCGATCGGGACGTTCCGAACGCTCAGGACACCAGCGCCGTCAACTTTGGGCGGGGACTGGTTGAACACGTTGCGGACACCGACAGCAACACGGAAATCACCGTTGTTCCAGGTCAGCGACGCGTTGTGGACATTGTAGTTGGTGGTGTAGTTGACCGGACGGCAATCTACGCCCGTACCTTTACACGGTGCACCGTTTGCGAGGTAGGAACCGGCAGCGCCGTCCTTGCCGCCTTCGATCCAACGGGTGTTCCAGTTGAAGCCGAAGTCGTCATACCGCAGTTGCAGGGTAGCCGTCGCGCGCCAGTGCGGTGCGAAGGTCCAGCCGGCATAGTCGGTGGTGTCGTCCAGGATCGAGTAAACCTGTTCACGCAGGTTCATCGCACGCAGGTCGAGGCTCACACCCAGGGTCTTGCTCGCGACTTCGAAGTCCTGTTGGTAATAGATGTTGAAGTCCCAACCCTTCGAGGTTTCCTGACCGATGTTGATGAACGAAGCATCGAGAGCCGAGATACGGCCATCGGAACCACGGTCAATACGGTCACAGAAAGCGCTGGTTGCGTTCGGGAATTCCACGTTGTCGTAACAACGGGCAACCATGAACGCGGCGCTCGGCGAGCTGACGCCGTCCTTGATGTCGACCGAATAGTAGGTCGCGGCGAACCGCAGGTCGAACTTGTCGCTGAAGGGCTGTTCGAAGACGATACCATAGGTATAGGCGGTCGAACGCTCTTCGGTCAGGGTTTCCGAACCACCGGTGCTGACCTCAACCGAATAACGGTTGATATAGTCGGGGTCGAGACCCAGTGCGGTCGGATCTACACCGCTGGCACGGCACGCATCCAGAACACGCTGCAGACGGGTGTCTTGCGACGCGTTGTAGGTATCGGGTGCCGTCGGATCGGTCGGATCACCGTCGCGTGCCGAATCCGGAACCACACAGGGGTCAGACAGGGTCTGGAAGCCCGTGGTGCCGTTCAGGAAGCGCTCACGCAGGTTCGGCGCGCGGTAGGACGTGCCATAGCTGCCGCGGAAGGTCAGGTAGGATACCGGACGATACACGCCGTTCACGTTGTAGGTGGAGGCCGGCGAATAGTAGCTTTCGTCGGTCCAGCGTGCGGACGCGGAGATCGTCAGTTCTTCGGCCATCTTCACGCCGCGCAGCAGCGGGATTTCGGTCTCGGTGAAGAACTCGTGCAGGTCACGCGAACCATCGGCGCCCAGGTCGGAGTAATAGCCCCACAGAAGGCCTTCGGCAGTTACGTCGTTCGGGTTCGAGGCGATGCTGTCGCGGCGGAACTCGTAACCGAACACGATCGGCACAGTGGCATCGTTCCACGGCAGGCGGAACAGATCGCCCTGCAGCGAACCGCTGACCATGGTCTGTTCAACCGTGGTTTCCATGCGGCGGTCGACGAACAGGAAATTGGCTTCCGCGTCCGTCAGGGTGCCACCACCTTCAGCCATGATGTTGGAACCGAACAGGTTCACGGCCACACAGCCATCCGAAGTGTCGCGGCAGACGACATTGCCATTGCCATCAACTTCGGCGTCCAGCGACTGCAGGAGGCGCGGCTCGCTGATGCCCTGGCGGCTGTCGGTACCATGCGAGTAGCTGTAGGAAGCATAAACTTCATAGTTCCAGCCACCGGCACCCAGCTTGTCCCACGAACCGATGTTGCCGCGAACGCCACCCATCAGGCGATACTGATAGACGCTGACGTCATAATAGTCGCGGTCGCCCCGGATGTTGATGATCGGCTGTACATAGGTGGCGCCGATCGGGAAGCCGATCACGCCCAGACAGTCGACACCGGTACCCAGTTCGGAGTCCGGGTTACAGGGGTTGTAGGGGTTGTCTTCCGGCACGATTTCGAAAATCTGTGCGCCCGGGTTGAAGATGTCGCTCTTCCGGGTGGCATACAGGCCTTCGAAGAAGAAGGTCGTGTCGTTGTCGTCCTGTAGGTTGTATTCGCCGTTCGCAACAACGCTGACACGGCGGAGCGCCGAGTAGAAGTCGCCCGAGTTGGCATAGGCCGACCGCTGCCAGTTATAGAGCGGGTTCTGGAAGTCGAAGTCCTTCAGGCCGTTGCCGTCAAGGTCGGGGATGCCGGCATCGATGACACCGTCGCCGTCCGAGTCAACCGCCACCCAGTGCGGGACCAGTTGATATTCGGAACCGTAATAGTCGGTATAGTCAAGCGCGACGCCCGATTCGGAGAAGTTCGGAATACCGTCGGTGAAGCCCGGATAACCGGTGTTCGAGAAGCCGGGTGTATAGTATACGCTGCCCCAGAATACCGGAATCGACATACGGTTCGTGAGCGGATAGATGTCGCAGTTCATGTAATCCGACTCTTCCGGGCCAACGGTCCGGTTGCCGGTCAGGATATTGCCCTTGCGGTCTTCATAATAGAAGCCTTCGCAGTCGCCCATGAACGGGTTTTCGCCCATGCTCTGTGCCTTGCGGTCATAGAATTCGGCACCGATCACAAACGAGCCCTTGTCGGACTTGATGCCCCACATCAGGCCGGCCGACAGTTCTTCACCGCCGCCCGAAACAGGAACGTTGTAGCTGAGTTCCGCATCAAAACCTTCAACGTCCTTCTTCAGGATAACGTTGGCCACACCGGCGATAGCGTCCGAACCATAAATGGTCGAGGCGCCGTCCAGCAGCAGGTCGATACGGTCAACCATGATCGAGGGGATCAGGTTAAGGTCAGGCGCAACAGGCGCGCCACCCACACCCGCGGGGGCGATACGGCGACCGTTCAGAAGAACCAGCGTCCGCTCGGGGTCCAAGCCGCGCAGGCCGATGGTCGAGGCGCCGGGGCCGTTGTCGAGAACGAAACCACCGAAGGTGTTGTCGATCTGCAGACCCGTGCTCTGGTTCGAGCTTTGCAGGATTTGTGCGGTATCGAACAGGCCGAGTTCACGCGACGTTTCGCCAGACAGGATCTGGATCGGTTTTGCGCTGGTGAATTCGCTGCGGCGAATGCGGGAGCCGGTTACGATCACTTCCTCGACGGAAGCTTCGTCAACACATTTCCCATCTTCACCGATAACCTGGTCGGCCGCGCATTGTGTCTGTGCGTCCTGAGCTGCGGCAGGTGCTGCCATCAGCCCCATAGCAGCGATCAGCATTGAAGCGGACCCGGCAGCCAGCCGGCGCTTCAATAGCTCTGAGCTATTCATAGGTTTACTCCTCCCAAGAGTTTTACGACAACGACTGCCAGCCCCGACAGCCGTCTAGACCCTAGTTGTCCGTATAGCGTGTAATCCCTGTGCGCGGGAGTAAAGGGCAAGATTAACATAAGATTAATATTGGCATGGACTGTTGCACAAATGTAACTAAACCAAAGTTTTAGATAAAGTTTTCCAAGAAAACCCCCGGTTTCGGAAAATAGTTTTGGTCGGTGCCGCGTATGGGGCCGTCTGCTTTATCCTGCGGGGCTGGACCAAGTGTCCGGGCGTGGGCTACAAGCAGGTAAGTGAGCGACGGGGAGAAACAGACATGACGGCATCGGCCCTTGCGGCCCGACTGGGGCAGGCGATGACGCTGTTGCAGGCGGGCCGAACCGCGGAAGGCGAAGCCCTGTGCCGCCAGGTCCTGACGACCGATCCGAAACAGCCGGATGCGCTGCATCTCCTCGCCATGGCCGCCCGTGGCCGCGGTGCCTTTGCCGAAGCCGAAAGCCTGTTCAGGGCCAGCCTCGCGGCCGCGCCGCGCCAGCCTGCGGTCCTTGGCAATTTTGGCCAGATGCTTGGATCGCTTGGCCACGGGGACGAGGCCATCGGCCTTTACCGCCAGGCATTGGCCATCGACGCCGGTTTCATCAATGGCTGGTATAATCTGGCCCTGACCCTCATGGATGTTGGCGACGCGCCGGAAGCCGTATTGGCGGCCCGACAACTGGTCCGGCTCGCACCTGCCATGCCGACCGCCTGGGAAGCCCTGGGGCTTGCCGAAGCAAAAGCCGGCAACCTGGCTGCTGCGCAGGAAGCCTTCCGCACCGGGCTCGGGCACGCGCCCGCGCATGGCCGGCTCTGGGCCGCCTACGCCGATCTGTTGCGGGATGCCGGGGCCTTTGCGCCTGCGGCCGTGGCTTACGAAAAGGCGCGCATGAACGGCCTGCACCTGCCGGAAATCTATCGCAATCTCGCTGAATGTTATTATGAAAGCCAGGAAGCGGACAAAGCGCTGAAGGTGCATGACGACGCGGTCGGGCGTTTCCCGCACGACCCGCAAACCCATTATATCAGGGCGAAATTTCGTTGGGAGACCGGCCAGGAAGGCGATCATCTGGCGCGTCTGCGGCAGGCGATTGCGGAAAAGCCGGCGGAGCCGCACCTGTGGGGCTGTTATCTCGATCTCCTGGCCCATGAAGGCCGTTTCGAGGATGTCCTCGATGGTCTGGGGCGGGCCCAGAAACATTGTGCCATTATCCCGCGCCTTAAGCTTGCCGAAGCTGTCGCGCTGTCGGCGCTTGGCCAGGCTTCGAGCGCGACCACCAGTTTCGAACAATTGCTGCAGGCGGACACGGAAGGCGTGCCGCCCCGGCTTGCGTTTGCCGAGCACCTGATCAAGACCGGTATGCCGGAACGTGCCGATGCCTTGTGTGAATTCGCGATCGCGCGCGATCCTTATGACCAGCGCGCCTGGGCCTTCAGGGGCACAGCCTGGGAAATGACAGGCGACACCCGTGCCCGCTGGCTGCTGGACTATGACCGCATGGTCCGGCCCGTGACCGTGGAGCCGCCTGCAGGCTATGCCGACACGGCAGAATTTTTCGCCGCCGTGCGGGGCGAGCTTGAACAGTTGCACCGTACCGAGGCACATCCGCTCGATCAGACCCTCAGGGGCGGGACCCAGACCAACGGCTTCCTGTTCCGGCGCAAAAATGCGCTGCTGCAGGCGCTCAGGGGCCAGATCGATGCAGCCATCAAGGATGTGCTGGCCGATTTCCCTGACGAACCGGGCCACCCCTTCTGGGGACGCCGCCAACAGGGTTTTGCCTACAAGGGGGCCTGGTCGGTCCGGCTCAGGTCGCAGGGCTTCCATACCAACCATTTCCACCCGGAAGGCTGGTTCAGTTCCGCCCTCTATATCGCGCTGCCGCCCGAAGTCGGGCACGGCAATACAGCCGACGGATATATCCAGTTCGGCGTACCACCTGCGGAAATGGGCCTAAACCTTGCGCCAGCACGGGTTGTAGAACCGAAGGTCGGTACCCTGGTGCTGTTTCCGTCCTACATGTGGCACGGCACCATTCCCTTCACGTCGGCAGAACCGCGCATCACCATTGCCTTCGATTTCGTGCCCATCGCCTAAGACCGGTGTTTGGCCAGATAGGCCTTCAGGGGGGCAATCTGGCGCTCATAGTGCCGCCAGCGACCCGAAGCACTTTTATAAAGCGGTTTGCGCACCTGCCAGTAGCTGGCGGTCTTGACCACATTGCCAAGCGTATGGAAGTCGAGGCAGCGGTCCTCCCACTGAAGGCCCAGGAACGCGAGCAGGCGTTCGATTTCGGGCCTGGGGTCTGCCACCAGGGAATCATAGTCCAGGGTATGTATGGTATCCGGGAACAGGGCCTTCCAGTGTGCCATCAGGCGTTCCTGCTCCAGATAGAAATGCCCGGCGTCCAGAAGGTCGGTCGCATAGCCCATGCTGTGCCCCAGATGCAGGAAAAAGACCGACAGGCAATTGTCGAGCGCATCGCGCCGCGTATGGACGATGCGGGCCTTGGGGAACAGCGATTTGATCAGGCCGATATAGAGGAAATTGTCCGGGCGCTTGTCGGTCACGATGCCGGCGTCCGGATAGAGCCGGCTGATCATTTGCGTGTACCGTTCTGCCAGCATGCGCCGCGCCGCGCTGTCCAGCGACCGCACAGCGTCGGGGAAGGGCGAAAGCTCGCGTGCGACAGTCTGCACCCAGAAGTCCAGTTCACCGCCCGGTGTAACCAAAGGGTGGCTGCCCAGCACCTGTTCCGCAAGGGTGGAGCCTGATCGGAACATGCCGCACAGGAACACCGGCGCGGCGTCGGATACGGGCTCAAGGGCCTGGAACCAGGCGGACGAGAAGGTTTCGATCAGGCTGTTGGTCTGCCGCTCCTGTGCCGCCCGGTCGTAGGTCGCGCCGGCAGCGCGGCTCAGGGCGTTGGCGCGGGCATAATGCCCGAACGCCGAATCATGGTGGCCGGTGTCATTGAAAAGCTTGCCGAGCGCGAATTCCAGGCTCGTCCGGTCGTCCGGCGCCACATCGCTGCGGTCGAGGGCCTGTTTCAGCCGCCCGATCAGCGGGTCGTCTGTATCATGTGCCCCCTTGAGGTTGGCATAGCGTGCGAGCGCTTCGTGGCAGCCGGGCGCTGTGGCCAGAATCTTTTCATATGTTGCCAGTGCAGCGTCGCGGTCAGCCCGTTCTTCCTGCAGGTTTGCGAGATTGAGGAGCGCCGGCACATAGGCCGGATTGTGTGCGAGCGCCGCCTGCAGTTCCCGCTCCGCCTCGACCGGGCGCATCAGGCAGTCGGCATAGATGATGCCCCGGTTCAGATGCACTTCTTCGGGCCCCTCGATGCCGGCGGCCAGCGCCCGGTCATAGGAGGCGAGGGCCGTTTCGAACTGACCGTCCCGTTTTTCAAGCCGCGCCAGATTGTACCAACTGTTGCCAAGGTCGGCGTGCCGGGCCAGGAGCGCGCGATAGGTCGTGATGGCTTCCGCGATTTGCCCGGTTTCGCCATATAGGCCCGCCAGCGTGTCCGGATAGGCGGGGTTGCCGGGCGCGATATCGGTCAGCGCCGTCAGCACATTGATGGCGGGGCCTGCATGGCCGGCGTCCAGATACAGTTGGACCATGGCCCTGAGCACGGTTTCCCGCGCCGGCACATATGCCAGCAGCGCCTTGTAGGCGGCTTCGGCGTCCCTGAGCCGGCCCTGGCGGTGCAGGGTCTGGGCGGCACGAAACTGCTGCTGGAACATGGTCGGGTCGGTCACGCGGGTTGCCCCCTGGATTGGCGGTTGTCGTGTGTCTTGAGACAGATAGCAAATGCCGGCGCCTGCGCCTAGCACCATGCCACAATGGCTGTTGCCTGCATTGTGTCCCAAAAAAGAAAGCGGCGGGAAATTCCCGCCGCTTCCGTGTCTTTTGCCAGATAGCCTGGATTAGAAGGCTACCGTGATGCTGGCGTGCAGGTAACGACCCAGAGTGTCGTAGTAACCAGCGAAGGTGTTGGCGTTCGTGGAGTAGTTCGCACCGATCAGCGGCGGCTCCTTGTCGAACACGTTGTTCACACCAACCAGCAGGCCGACATTCTCGGTTACGTCGAACGCACCTTTCAGGTCGAAGTAGGACTGAGCAGCAATATGGTCGTCGATACCGCCGTTTTCCAGACCGTTAACGCTGCCGAAGTAGCGCCATTTTGCGGTCACGGACCAGAAGCTATCGCTGTCATATGCCAGGCTCAGCGTGTGACGCCATACCGGCTGCGGGAAGCAGTTGTTCGAGGTATAATCGTCAACGCAATCATACTCGTCGCCTTCCAGGCCACCAACCGGATCGATTTCCTTCTTGAGCATGTAGGTGCCCTGAAGTTTCGCGGTCACGGTGCCACCGAACGCTTCGGTCGAGTAATCGGACGAAACGTCGATACCACGCAGGTGCTGGCCACCGGTGTTGGTGTTGGTGCCTTCGATATAGCCCGAAGTACCAAGCCACAGGGTGCCGCCGTTACCACGGTGGATCAGGTCACAGAAGGAAGCCTCGCCGGTTTCCGCACACTGCTGGATCACAACCTGCGGGTTGATGATGCCGATAGCGTCGGTCATCTTGATGTCCCAGAGGTCGACACGGATGCGCAGATCGTCAACCGGGTTGACGAGAACGCCTACCGACCAGGAGTTTGCTTTTTCCGGGTCCAGGTTCGGGTTACCACCGAAGATACCATTGTACTGGCTGGCCGGGCTGGCAGTGATGGTGCCGTACTGAGCAGCCGTCACGCCGGTGTTGGCGCACTGTGCCAGGCTGTAGGTCGGGTTAGCGCCCGAGCAGGGATCGGTACCGCCCCACAGGCCTTCGCTTTGCGACGAGAACAGCTCGTTCACGTTCGGAGCACGAACAGCACGGTTGTACGACGCAACGACCTTGACGCGATCGGTCGGGTCCCACGTCAGGCCGGCTTTGTAGGTCTCGTTGCCACCCGAGGTGTTGTAGTCGGAGTAACGACCAGCGAGTTCCAGGGTCAGGTTCTGGATGCCCGGGGCGTCCTGAACCAGCGGAATGCTGGCTTCACCGAAGACTTCCTTCACATTGTAGGAACCTTCGATCGACGGGGTCGGACCACCCTGGCCAAGCAGTTGGCCTTCCTGGAAGACGGTGTCGGCGTTCAGTTCGTAAACTTCTTTACGGTATTCAACACCGAACACGAGCTGGATCGGGTCGGAAGCCGACGGAACGGTTACACCGATATCGCCGGTCACGTAAGCGTTGGCGATATATTCTTTGGTGATACCTTCAAGAATTGCAGTACCGGTCAGGCCCTGCGCTTCTTCCTGGGTTACACCACCATAGGTGAACACGTGGTAGGCTTCGTTGTTCAGGGCTTCGACGATGTTCGGGCCGAAGAAGTCGTTGATGTAGGTCGAACCGAAGGAGGTCGAACCGTACATTACCGATGCGTCATACGACCAGGTGTCGGTCAGGTTGCCCTTGGTACCGGCTACGATGCGGAACGCATTGTGTTGCAGCAGGTTGGCGCGCGGGCCGCCTTCGACGTTACGCTTGCCGATGTAAACGCTGAACTGTTCACCCGGGCCTACGCCGTAGGTGTCGGTCAGCCACTGGCGCTGAGCGTCGTTCAGAAGCGAGGTTTCGTAGTCGAGGTTATACTGCTCGGCGAAGAACGTGCCCGATTCGGCGATCTGCGCGTCAGTACGGTCACGCATGTACATGACTTCGAGGTACGGCTTCACATAGTCGTTCAGCTCATAGTCCACGAACGCACCGAAGGTGTAACGCTCGTCAGGACGCATGAAGTGGTTGATCGGAGCGTAGTTGTATACGTTCGACGAACCGTCAACGAAGTTGCTGTTCGAATCGATCGTCCAGCGGTTTGCGAAGTCGATGTCGTTGAAAGCGCCGAGATAGAAGTTGGCAACAGCCGCGTTACCCGAGCCACCGCACGAGGTGCCGGCAGCGTTCAGGGCGCACGACGAATAGTCGCGTTCGGCTTGCAGGAACGCTTCGTTTTTCCGCCAGGTGGCGTAAACGGTTGCGTGACCTTTGCCGTCAGCGAATTCACCGCCCATGGCGATGTCGATGTTGTAGGCAACACCATCGATGCCGCTCGAACCCGAGGGATACTCGAAGTTGCGGTTGTCCAGGAGGCCCTGGATATAGTCGTTGCTGTTGTTGTGCTGGTAACCGGAGATACCTGCGTTGATTTCGATACCTTCGAAGTCGTCCTTCATCACGAAGTTGACAACGCCGGCCACGGCGTCGGCACCGTAGGTAGCCGATGCACCACCGGTGATAACTTCGGCACGCTCAACAAGGGCAGCCGGGATCTGGTTGATATCCGGAGCCTGGATGATGCCACCGGGCTGGAGGCGACGGCCGTTTACGAGAACCAGGGTACGGTTCGGGCCCATACCACGAAGGTCAAGGCTGGCGCTACCCGAAGCACCGTTCGACAGGAACGAGTTCTGTGCAGCTTCGATCTGCGGCAGGCTGTTCATCATGTCTTCGACGCGGGTGAAACCGGACAGTTTCACGTCGGCGGCCGAGGTGATCTGCAGCGGGCTCGCGCTCTGGAGGTCTTTCCGGACGATACGCGAACCGGTAACGACAACTTCTTCTACTTGAATGCTGGTGGTGTCTGCATCTTGTGCAGCCACACCGGTTGCCCCTGCACCCAGCGCGAAGCTGGCGAGAAGGGTTGCAGCGCTGCCCATCAGGGCCGAGCGACGCAGTTTCATGAGTTCCTTAGACACTCTGCGTTTCCTCTTCTATTTTATTGCTTTCCAAGCACTCGGAATTTGCGGAAATTTTAACCGCACATAAGGTCTAGCCAGATTCTGTCCCGGCGTGACAGAAAAGTTTAATCTTTGGGCGTTATTGCCTTTTGGATTAAACGAATGGTGTGACTTTTGCGCCACAGATATAGTTTCACATGATAAACTGCTGTTTTCCGGGGCTTTTAGGCCTGTGTTCCAACAATCCCGGCTCCCCTGAAAGTTTAGTTCTCTCAGGCCATTAGGCGGGTCCGCTAGTAGATAATCATGTCGTCTGGCGACCGATCGTTTAGGCCGGATGACCTATGGACGGGACGCGGGATCAGGCACCCCTGCCGGCGGTTGCGGGGGCGCAGGCCCAATGAAAAAGGGAAGGACCTGCGGGCCTTCCCTTTGACTGTTATTCTGGTGCCCGCGGCCCGGGTTGCGGACGGCTGCGGCCTACTGGATGCGTTTCACACGGAACGAACGGTTGGTCTTGTCCACGGTCAGCAGATAACCGCCAAACGGGCTCGCTTCGATATGCACGATCATGCCCTCGCGCACGGTGCCGGTACGCTTGGTGTCGACCTGGTACCAGATCTGGCCGTTCTTGAGGCCGAGAATCATGCCCTGGGTGCTGCCCGGTGTCGGCTTTTTCAGGCTGACGATTTCCGATTCTATGCGGTCGACCGTTTTGACCTCGCTGTCGACCTTGCCGAAATCTTCAGTCTTGCGCGCTTCCAGCTCGGCTTTCTCGCGGGCCTCCTCGGCTGCGCGGGCATCGGCTTCGGCTTTCAGGCGCGCAGCTTCGGCCTTGCGTGCGGCAGCTTCCGCTTTCAGGGCCTCGGCTTCCTTCTTGAGCGCCGCAGCTTCCGAGAGGCGCTTTTTGGCGGTGTCGAAATCGAAGGCGGCTGCGGCCTTGTCATAACAGGCAAGGCGCTCGGCGTCTTTCGCTATGCCGGCGCAGGCCCGAAAGCTTTGCAGATCGGCCTGCGGCGCGGCCAGGCCGTCGGCCGATGCGCCCAGGGTGGTCACAAGGGCAAGGGCAAAGCCGATGCCGGCCGGTTTGATCAAGGCTGAAACATTGTATGCAGGCATGGGCTCCCCCGTCATCTGGTCGGGCGGGGGCGGGTTTGTGACCCCCGGCCGGGGCCGGAACGGCCGGCCCTATGGTTGTACGGACAGGTTACTTTCCGCCTTCGGGGCGTCAAGGCCGCTTTCGGCGGCCGCGGATTCCGCCTGCTCCGCCTGCTCCGGCAGGCTGTTGGCCAGCATCACGCGCTCGCTCCACTGGATTCGCGCAATATCTGCCACCGTGGCTTCACGTGTGTTCAGGAAGGCGGTCAGCACCTGTCCCTTCAGGGTCTTGCCGCTGGGCAGCTTCAGGGTCATGGGATTGGCCTGCTTGCCGTCCACCAGCACTTCATAATGCAGGTGGGCGGCGCTCACCCGGCCCGTGGCGCCAGAATAGCCGATCACCTGGCCCTGGCGCACGCGCGCGCCGGCCCGGATGCCCTTGGCATATTTGCTCAGGTGCGCATAGGCCGTGGAATAGCTGCCATTGTGCCGGATGCGCACATAATTGCCGTAACTGCCATAGCGGCTCGCCCGTTCGACCACGCCGTCGCCGGCGGCCATGATCGGCGTGCCGGTGGGCGCGCGGAAGTCGACACCCTTGTGCATGCGGGTATAACCCAGCACCGGATGCTTGCGCGACCCGTAGCTCGATGTAATGACCGCAACATCCAGCGGGGTTTTCATCAGGGCCCGGCGCGCACTTTTGCCATCGCTGTCGAAATAGTCGCCATGGCCCGGTTCGTCCTCGAACCAGGTGGCTTCGAATCCGCCGCGCTTGAGCTCCAGTTTCACTTGCAGGATGCGGCCCTCGTCGGTTTCATCGAGCGACGGTGCGTAGCTGCGTTCAAAATAGACCTGGAATCGGTCGCCTTCGCGGATGTCGCGCTCGAAGTCGATATCGAAGCTCATCAGCCGGATCAGTTCGACAATCACCTTGTCCGGCAGGCCGGCGCGTTTGCCCGACATATAAAGATTGTCACTGATCTCGCCTTCCACCAGCCGGGTCAGCGCCACGGTCGGGATGGCTTCGCGGCTGGCGGTGTAGCCGTCAGAGCCGGCCATCACCACGGCACGGGCATCAAAGGCGTCCCTCAGGCTCAGCCGGTGGATGCTGGCGCTGTCGTCGGCGGCGCGGGTCAGCCGGATCGCCTGTCCGGCGCGCAGGTGGCGAAGGTTGGTCACCTTGGCCAGTTCATGCACGGCGGCATTGGCGCTGCGGGCGGACAGCCCGGCCCGGTCCAGAAGCTGGCTCAGGGTCTGGCCGCGTTTCAGCTTCAGGATTTCGGGCCCTGCGGGCACGGCAGGCGCATCGGCCACCTGTTCGGCGATATCGATATCATGGGCGGCCGGGTTCTCGCCGGGGGCGGCATCCTCGACCGGCATGCCGGCATAGGATTCGGAAATGTCGGCGTCGGTCGGGGCAGGGGGTTCGTCACCGCCCATGTTCAACAGCAGGACAAGAACAAGGGCACTCGCGGCCATGCCGGCAAAGCCCGCAGGCGACTCACTGGCACGAACCAGGCGCGCCAGACGGCGTGCCAGCAGTTTCCAGGTTTCCCTGTTCAGGATTCTGTCGCGAATCTGTACCCAGTGACGCATTGTTTCCTTCCCCGATTCAATGAAGGTCCGGACCGGCGATTCCCGGTGCGGACCTGTTTTTTATAGGAATACAGTCTTTATATATATAGGGCAACATGTCTGCCGCATATCCAAAGCTGTTTCGCAGGCCTTTGCGGCTATTCCGGGGCCGAAACCCAGTGTTTCCGCGGGACCTGGCGATCTTCTGTCAAAAAAATGAAAAACTCCTAAAAAAGCGCTTGCGTTTATCCGGCCAGATCACTAGAAACCGCTTCACCGACGGGGCGCGCTGCTCTGACGGACGGGGCCTCCGGGGTCTACAGTCCGACAGGAATGCCGCAACGTTGTCTAGGTCTGAAGGGTCTGAAACATGGCTCTTGACACGGTGGGGTCACCCACCATATACAGATCGCCCTGCCGCACGCTGACGAAAGTCCGGTCCGGTAAACAGCCTGACAAGATAGGGGTCTTGAAAGACTGGTTCTTCCAGTCAGGCACTTTTTCGCTCTTTGACATTGTAGAATGGAAGGGAGATGTGGACGGTGGTCTGGTGATCATTGTCTGGATCTCGACGATACCCGCGAGGGTATCGGAATGTACGTAGAGATACGTATGTCAGTGAATTCTTGAGCGCATCAGCGATGATGCGATGGAGATTTTCATGTTGTGTGAAGGATGATGGTTTTTAGGAACCATCTGGTTCCTTAGATCAACTTGAGAGTTTGATCCTGGCTCAGAACGAACGCTGGCGGCACGCCTAACACATGCAAGTCGAACGCCTGAGACTCTTCGGAGTGGATGGAGTGGCGGACGGGTGAGTAACACGTGGGAACATGCCTTTTGGTACGGAACAACCATTGGAAACGATGGCTAATACCGTATACGCCCTGAGGGGGAAAGATTTATCGCCGAAAGATTGGCCCGCGTTAGATTAGCTAGTTGGTGAGGTAAAGGCTCACCAAGGCGACGATCTATAGCTGGTTTGAGAGGATGATCAGCCACACTGGGACTGAGACACGGCCCAGACTCCTACGGGAGGCAGCAGTGGGGAATATTGGACAATGGGGGCAACCCTGAT